>NZ_RWJX01000038.1 GCF_004123805.1 Cellulomonas endophytica
CAGAGGGTCGCGAGGGGAAGCCCGGCGGGACGGGCCCTGGGTGGGGGAGAGGGCCGTCAGGGGAAGCCCCGGCGGGGGACGGGCCGTGGAGGGGAAGAGGGCTGTCAGCGGAGGCTCGGCGAGCCGGGTCCGTGGTGCGCCGGAGCGGACGACGGCGTGCTGCCCCTCGTCGTCAGGGCATGCGGCCGACGTGCGCCATCGCCTGGCGCAGGAGGAGGCCCTGGCCGCCGTGCATCTCCATCTGGACGTCCTCGGCGCAGGCCTCCTCGGGCGTCACCCACGCGAGGTCGATGGCGTCCTGCTGCGGACGGCAGTCGCCCAGCACCGGCACGACGTACGCCAGCGACACCGCGTGCTGCCGGGCGTCGTGGTACGGCGTCACCCCGTGCGTCGGCAGGTACTCCGCGACCGTGAACGGCTGCGGCGCCGCGGGGATCTGCGGCAGCGCCATCGGGCCGAGGTCCTTCTCGATGTGGCGGACCAGCGCGTCCCGCACCCGCTCGTGGTACATCACCCGGCCGGACACCAGCGCCCGGGAGATGACCCCGTTGGAGGTCACCCGCAGCAGGAGGCCCACCGCCACGACGTCCCCGCTGTCGTCGACCCGCACCGGCACCGCGTCGACGTAGACGATCGGCATGCGTGACCGCGCCTCCGCGATCTGCTGCGGGCTGAGCCACCCGGCCGGGCGCTCGGGGTCACGGGGGAAGTCGGCGGTCTCGGTCACCGGGACAGTCTGCCGTGCCCACCGCCGTGCCCGGGCAGCCGGCCGTGCCGTGTCCCGTGCCGCGTCCGTCACCCACCGGCTGCGGTTCCCCGGCCCCGAGGGACCGCAGGGGCTCGTCGGTCCGGGCCGCCGCGCGCGCGTGCCGTGCTGCCGCGGGGCAGCATGGGGGAATACCCGGGGCGCCGGCGGTGCTGAGGTGCTCGGCAACCGACGACGGAGGAGAACCGCTGTGGCCACTGTGAACCTGACCGGTCAGACCCTCGAGAGCACGATCAAGGACAACGACATCGTCCTCGTCGACTTCTGGGCCGCCTGGTGCGGTCCGTGCCGCCAGTTCGGCCCGATCTTCGAGAAGTCGTCCGACGAGCACTCGGACATCGTCCACGCCAAGGTCGACACCGACGCCGAGCAGCAGCTCGCCGCCGAGCTCCAGATCACGTCGATCCCGACGCTCATGGCCTTCCGCGAGGGCGTCCTCGTCTACAACCGCCCGGGCGCGCTGCCGAAGCCCGCGCTGGAGCAGGTCGTCGAGGCCGTCCGCGCGCTCGACATGGACGAGGTCCGCAAGACGATCGAGGGTCGCGAGACCGCCGACGCCAACGCCTGACGCACACCCGCCGGGGGTCCGCCCCTGAGCACCGACGCCCGCGTCCCCCTGGGGGCGCGGGCGTCGTCGTGCCGGGCGCAGCCCTCGCGTCGCGGTGGAGCCGCCGTCGGGCGGGCGGATCCCGTGCCGGGCACGGCCCCTCCGCGTGCGGGCAGCGGCGCCCCGCCCGTCGCTCAGCCGGCCACGGCACCGCTCGGCACCGCCGCCGGAGCCCGGGCGAGCAGGTCGTCCGCCGCGACGAGCACCTCCTCCACCGTGACCGCGGCGAGAGCGGGGTGGAGGGTGTCGGCCGTGCCGTCGCCGCCCTGCCCGGGCACGCCGTGCCAGAGCACCGCGTGCCGCTCGACGTCGACGAGGGGCCGCCACAGGTCTGGCGGCACCGGCCCGAACAGGAGCACCGACGGCGTGCCGACGGCCGTCGCCACGTGCGCCACGCCGGTGTCGCCGCAGACGAGCAGCCGCGCCCCGGCGATGCGCCGGACGAGCGCACCGAGGTCGAGCCGCCCGCACAGGTCCACCAGCCCGGCCGCACCGTCGTCGGCCGGGCTGCCGGTGCCACCGACGGACCGGCGGCCGCCCGCGCCGGCACCCTCGGCCCGGCTCCGCCCCAGCGCGGCCCGCGCCCCGCCGACGACCGCCGCGCACAGGGGCGCCTCGTCGGGCGAGCCCGTGACGGCCACCCGCAGCCCCCGCGCCACCAGAGCCGCCGCCACCGCCGCGAACCGCTCCGCCGGCCAGCGCCGGGCGCCGTGGGCGGCACCGGGGTGCAGCACGACCTCGCCGACCGTGCCCGGCGGCACCTCGGCCGCCGGGCGAACCGGCAGGCGCAGGTCCTCCGGGCCGCAGGGGCCACCGGCCCACCGCAGCAGCCGGCACCACCGCTCGACGTCGTGCTCGTCGACGTCGAAGACGGGTCCCTCGTCGAAGCCCTCGCAGGCGAACCCTACGAGCTGCGCGGGACGCGTCGCCGCCAGCAGCCGGTGGCTCTGCGGCCCCCGCCCGTGCAGGTTCACCGCCACGTGGCCCGAGCCGCGCCAGTCCAGGGGCTCGAGCTCCCCGGCGACGAGCACCTCGTCGACGACCCCGAGGTCCCTCAGCAGCGCGCCCGTGGCGGCCGGGCCGGCGAGCCACACCCGCCGGTCCGGCCAGGCCCGCCGCACGCCCCGGAGCGCGGCGACGCCGGTGAGGGCGTCGCCGAGCCCCAGGGCCCGCAGGACGAGCACGTCGCCGGTCACGGCCAGGAGCTCTCCCCGGACGCCATGACGAGCATCTCGCGGATCTCGGAGCCGACGGGCTGGCGCAGCGCCGTCACGACGGCACCGGCCGTGGCCCGCGGGTCGTTGAGGTCGGCGTCCGGCCCCGGCTTGTACTGCTCCGTGCGGCCGTCGAAGAACGCCGTCGCCATGCCGCCCGGGATGAGCAGCGTGACGCCGACCTTCCCGCGCAGCTCCGCGGCCAGGGCGTGCGAGAAGCCGCGGACGCCGAACTTCGAGGCGGAGTAGGCCGTCGCGTCGCTCATGCCCCGCAGGGACAGCGTGGAGCCGACCGTCACGACGGTGCCGCGCACCTTCTCCAGGTACGGCACCACCGCGCGGACCACGGACACCGTGCCGAAGAGGTTGACCCGGACGACCCGCTCCCAGACGTCCGGGTGGATGTCGACGAGGGTGCCGCACGCGTCGGTGCCGGCCGCGGTGACGATCGCGCAGGGCTCGCCCGCGATCGCGACGAGGCGCTCGACGGCCTCGGCGATGACGGGCGCGGGCTCGGCGAGGTCCACCTCGACGAAGGCGACGTCCTGCTTCGGCGGGACGCGGTCGAGGACCGCGGGCGTGCCGCCGGCGGCGAGCACGGCGTCGACGACCGCCGCGCCGAGGCCGCTGGCCCCGCCCGTGATGAAGACCGTGCCGACCTCGCGCGGGGCGAGGACGGCGCTGCTGGTGTCGACCTGTGCGGTCACACGACCTCCTGGGTGCTCATCGCCCGGGACCGTCCCGAGCGCTCGATGATGGACGTGGTGGACCGGCCGTCGAGGTACGGCAGCAGGACGACCCGCCCGCCGTGCTCCCGGACGGTGCCGGCCTCGGGCAGCGGGGCGCCGCCGTAGTCGCCGCCCTTGGCCCACACGTCGGGGCGCAGCCGCTCCAGGGCGGCGCGCGGGTCGTCCTCGTCGAAGACGACCACGGCGTCGACGCAGTCCAGCGCCTCGAGGACACGGGCCCGGTCGGCGGCGGGGACCACCGGCCGGGTCGGGCCCTTGAGGCGGCTGACGCTCGCGTCGGAGTTCATGAGGACGACGAGGGCGTCCCCGAGCCGGCGGGCCGCCTGCAGCGTCGCGACGTGCCCGGCGTGGACGATGTCGAAGCAGCCGCCCGTCGCGACGAGGCGCCGGTCGCCCCGGCGCAGCCGCGCCGCGACGGCCTCGAGGGCGGCGGGCGAGGCCGGCGTGCCCTGGGCGTCGGCCGCCGGTGCAGGGGTGTCCGGGCCGTCCGGTGGGGCCGCCGCCCCCGGTCCGCCGCCCGTGCCGTCCGTCGCCCCCTCCGCCGCGCGCTCCTGCCGGTACGCCTCGGCGCCGCCGGCCGCGACCCACGCCCCCGCGTCCGCGACGGCGCGCCCGACGGCCTCCGTCACCGTGGCGCCCGTGGCCAGCGCGACCGCGGCCGAGGCGGCGAAGCGGTCGCCCGCGCCGCAGGGGTCGCCCCCGGCCACGCGCACGGCGGGCACGTACTGCACCTCGGCGCCCCCGCCGGCGACGAAGGCCCCGTCCGCGCCGGCCGTCACGGCGACGGCCCGCACGTCCCAGGCCTCGCGCAGGGCCGCCGCGACGAGGTCCGGCGCACCGCCGGCCGGCGTCCCGGCCCCCGCCGCCGCCACCCCCGCGCGGGCCTCCGACAGGTTCGGCGTCACCAGCAGCGTGCCCGGCACGGGCGTGCCCCCGCGCGGGTGCGGGTCCCACACGACCCGGCCGCGGCGGGCGTGCTCCGCCAGCAGCGCGCGCAGGCCGGGGTCGTGCGTCGTGCCCGCGCCGTAGCAGGACACGAGGACGACGTCGGCCGCGGCCAGCGCGTCCCGGACGGCGTCGAGGGGGACGTCCGTCGGCGTGCCGGGGCCCCCGTCGTCGACCCGCACGAGGGACTGCCCGCCGCTGCGCACGCGCACCTTCCGCCGTGTCCCGCCGGCGTGCCCCAGGGGCAGCACCGTGAGGGAGCGCCCGAGGTCGGCCCGCAGGCCGGCCCCGGCGGCGTCGTCGGCCAGCGGGGCCACGAGGGTCACCCGGGCGCCGGACCCCGCCACGAGGAGCGCCGTCAGGCCGGCACCCCCGGGGCTCTCGCGGACGCCCGTGACGTCGAGGACCGGGGCCGGCGCGTCGGGGCACAGCCGCTCGACCGTGCCGTCCACGTCCCGGTCGAGGACCACGTCCCCGACGACGACGACGTGCGGCCGGGCACCGGGGCCGCTCATGCCGGCACCTCCAGCGCCGCGGGCACCACGCCGGCGGCGGGCGGGCGAGCGGCCGGCACCGCGTGCGGCACCCGGGCCGCCAGGTGCTCGTCCACGCCCGCGCACAGGGCGTGGATCGCGACGAGGTGGACCGCCTGGACGGCGGCCGTCGACGGCGCCTCCACGCACAGCGCCTCGTCGGACAGCGCCGCGAGCGGGTTGGGGCCGGCGCCGGTGAGCGACCACACCCGCACCCCGACGGACCGCGCCCGCTCGGCCGCGGCGAGGACGTTGGGGCTCGTCCCGGAGGTGGACAGCAGCACCAGGACGTCGCCGGGACGTCCGTGCGCCTCGACCTGCCGGGCGAACATCTCGTCGGCGCCGTAGTCGTTGACGATCGCGGTGAGGCTCGAGGTCTCCGACGACAGGCACACCGCCGAGAGGGGGAGCCGGTCGGCGAGGAAGCGCCCGACGAGCTCGGAGGTCAGGTGCTGCGCCTCCGCCGCGCTGCCGCCGTTGCCCGCGGCGAGCAGCCGCCCGCCGCCCAGCAGCGCGTCGGTGAGCGTGCGCGCCCACCGCTCCACGGTGCCCGCGTCCCGCCGCAGCGACCGCAGGCCGGCGCGCAGCTCCTCGTCGTGCGTGTCGATCCAGCTCTGCGCGCTCATACCGCCGCCACCTCCGTCAGCCGTGCCGGGACCGGCCGGGCGAGGCCTCCGCCCGTGAGGGACCTGTAGTGCGACGCCGTCTGCGCCGCGACGCGGGACCAGGAGTACCGCGCCACCGCGCGCCGCCGGGCCGCGCGGCCCATCGCGCGGCGGCGCGGCTCGTCGTCGAGCAGGTCGACGAGGGCGTCCGCCAGCGCCCCCGCGTCCCGCGGCGGGACCAGGGCGCCCGTGACGCCCGGGGCGACGGAGTCGAGCAGCCCGCCCACGGCGCTGCCGACGAGCGGCACCCCGCACGCGGCCGCCTCCAGGGGCACGATCCCGAAGGGCTCGTACCAGGGGGTCGCCACGACGAGGTCGGACGAGCCGATGACGGCCGTGAGGTCGTCGTGGGCGACCTGGCCGACGAGGTGGACGCGATCGGCAACGCCGAGCGAGGCGGCGAGGTCGCGCAGGCGCCGGGCCTCCGGGTCCGCGCCGAGCGCCGCCGCGACGGGGCCGCCGGCGACGAGGAGCTCCGTGTCGGCGAGCGACGTGCCCGGGCGCGCGGCCAGGGCCCGCACGACCGTGTCCACCCCCTTGCGCTCCACGAGCCGCCCGACGACGAGCAGCCGGTGCCGGCGCTCCCGCACGGGCACCCCGGGCGGGACGGCGCCGAGCCGGGCCGCCGGCAGGGGGCGGAAGTGCTCCACGTCGACGCCGCAGGGCACGACGCGGACCCGCTCGGCCGGGACGCCGAGGCGCACGAGCTCGTCGACCTCGTCGGAGCAGGTCGCCACGACGAGGTCGGCCCGCCGCCCGACCGCCAGCTCCGCCGCCACGCGGCCCTCCGGGCTCGTGTCCTTGGTCCCCTGGTGCCGGCGCTTCACGCTCCCGAGCGCGTGGTACGTGTGGACGAGAGGGACGGCCGCGGCGTCCGCGGCCCGGGCCGCGGCCAGGCCCGACATCCAGAAGTGGGAGTGGACGACGTCGGGGGCGCCGTGCGCCTCCCAGTCGCGCAGGAGGGCGTCACCGAGGGCCCCGACGTGCGGGAGCAGGTCGTCCTTGGGCACGTGCCGGGCGGGGCCGGCGGCCAGGTGCACGACCTCGACGCCCGGTGCCAGCGGCACCCGCTCCGGCAGGTCCGCCGCGTCCCGTCGGGTGTGCACGCGCACGGCGTGCCCGGCGCGGGCCAGCCCGACCGCCAGCGACGCCACGTGGACGTTCTGCCCGCCGGCGTCGACCCCGCCGAGCACGGCCAGGGGGCTGGCGTGCTCCGAGACCAGGTCGACCCTCATCCGACGACCTCCCGCAGCACGTCCTGCCAGTCGGCGAGGAAGCGGTCGAGGCCGTACCGGGCGAGCGCGTGCTCGCGGGCGGCCAGGCCGCGCTCGCGGGCCTCGGCGGGGTCGGCCATCCACCGCCGCCCCGCCGCGACGAGGGCGCCCGGGTCGGCGCTCACGACGCCGGCGACCGGCGGCACCGCCGCGGGCGCCTCCGTCGTCGCCAGCGCGAGCACCGGCATCCCGACGGTCATCGCCTCGAGCAGCGACAGGCCCAGGCTCGTCCAGCGGTAGGGGTGCAGGTAGGCCCGCGCCCCGCCCATCGCGACGTGCATGTCCGACTGCCGCACGTTCTCGTGCAGGTGGTCCTCGTGCCGCGGCAGGTGCTCGGCGAGCGCGTCCATGCCCATGCCGTACACCTCGACGGGCAGCTCCTCCGCGACCCGCACGACCACGTCCGTCCCGGCCACGCGCCAGCGCCGCACGGGCTCGTTGACGACGACCGCCACGCGCTCGCGCTCGCCCGTGTACGTGGGGCCCGGGTCGACGATGCCGTGGTCGACCACCCGGACCGGCGCGGCGCCGCTGTCCCACATGAGGGCGTTGAACGCCGTCACGTGGACGACGGGCACGTCGGACCGGTCGGCGAGGTGGTGCCGGGTGGCGGCGGCCGGCCCGGCCGGGGTGTTGTGCTCCACGTAGACCGCCGGCACGTCGACCCCCGCGCGCAGGCCCGTCCAGCGCTCCAGCAGCTCGACCTCGTGCGGCCGCTGGAGGACGACGACGTCGAACGCCTCGTCGCGCAGGCCCTCGCCCGCCGGCACCTCGCGGACGGAGGCCGGCCAGTCCCAGCTCGTCGCCCGGCCCATGCCGTCACGGCTGCGCCCCTCGTCGCGGGGGACGAGGTACTCGTCGGGCCCCTGGACGAACGACGTCATCCAGGACCCGTGCACGTGCCAGGCGAGCACCTTCATGCGGTGGCCTCCTCGGAGGGCGGAGCCGGGGGGGCCGCCAGGGGCTGGACGGCGAGGGAGAGGGCGTCGACGGCGGCCACGACCTGACCGGGGGTCACGCCGGTGAGGCAGGGGTGGCCCGGGACGGGGCAGTCGCGGGCCCGGGTGCCGGCGCACGCGGCCGCGGCGTCCCCGAGGACGACGTGCGGCACGCCGTAGGGCGCCCAGCGGTCGGCCGGGACGACGGGCGAGAAGAGGGAGACGACGGGTGTCCCGACGGCGGCGGCCAGGTGCGCCGGCCCGGTGTTGCCGACGACGACCGCGTCCGCGCGGGCCAGGACGGCGGCGAGCCCGGCCAGCGAGGTCCGCCCGGCGAGGTCGACGGCGCCCGGGACGCCCGCCGCGACGGTCCGCGCGAGCGCGCGCTCGGCGGGTCCGCCCGTGACGACGACCGTGCGGCCCTCCTCGGCGAGGGCGAGGGCCAGGGTGCGGGCGTGCTCGGGCGACGGGGCCCGCGCCGGGACGGACGCGCCCGGGTGGAGGACCACGAAGCCCTCGGCGGGCAGCTCCGCGGCGACGTCCTCGGGCACCGGACCGGGGTCGCGGACCGCGAGGCGGCCGTCGTCGCCGTCGGGGAGCCGGCCGCCCGCGGCGCGGGCGAGGTCGAGCGCCGCCTCGGCCTCGTGCAGCCCCTCGGGGCGGGCGTGGCGCACGTCGAGCAGCGAGCCGGGGTAGTCCACGCTCGTGGCGGCGACGAACGGCACGCCGGCCAGGCGCAGCAGCAGCGCCATGGGCAGGGGGCTCTGGTGGAAGGACGTGAGGACGACCGCACGGTCGTAGCCCACGGCGGCCAGCTCCGCGACGAGGGCCAGGACGGCCGGGACGTCCACGGGCGGCGGCGCGTAGCCGCTCCACGGGGCGTCGAAGACCCGCACACGGTCCACGCCGGGCAGGAGCTCGCCGGCGGCCCGCCCCGCCGGCGAGGCCAGCAGGTCCAGGCCGTCGGCCGTGTGCCGCAGCGCCCGCAGCGCGGGGCCCGTCAGCAGCACGTCGCCGTCGCTGTCGAGGCGGACGGCCAGGACGCGCGTCACCCCGCGGCCCGCAGGGGCGGCAGCGCCTCGGGCACGAGGTGGGCGGCGGCGGCGCGCAGGTCCGCGGCGACCACCGGCGCGAGGGCGACCTCGCGGCCCCGCGTGACGACGGTCGGGACGAGCACCCCCTGCGCCCCGGCGGCGACGGCCGCGCCGACGTCGGCCCCGATGTCGCCGACGACCGCGCACTCCCACGGCGCCACGCCCAGCGCGGCCGCGGCCCGCAGCACGAGGCCGGGCCCGGGCTTGCGGCAGGCGCAGCCCGCGCCGGTCCCGTGGGGGCACACCTGGACCGTGTCGAAGGGCCCCAGCTCGGCCGAGACCCGGGCGTTGACCGCGTGCACCTGGTCGAGCGTCAGCAGGCCGCGCGCCACCCCCGACTGGTTCGACACGATCCCGAGGAGCACCCCCGCGTCGCGCAGCGCGTCGAGCACCTCCCGGGCGCCGTCGACGACCCGCACCTGGTCCGGGTCCCCGTTGTAGGGCACGTCGTGCACGAGGGTGCCGTCGCGGTCGAAGAGCACGGCCCGCACGGCGGGGCGCCAGCCGGTGCCGGTGGCCAGGCGCGCGTCGAGGTCGGCGGCGAGCGGGTCGAGCCGGCCGTGGAGCAGCTCGTCGACCGTGCGCGGCACCGCCCCGCGCGGTCCCGCGGGGTCGGGGTGCCGCTCGTCGTAGCCGTCGACGGCCAGCGCGGCGGCCCGCGGCACCACCCGCGCCGAGCCGGCGGGGCGCACGACGGCCGCGCCGGGGTCGGCGACGGCCGCCGCGAGGGTCGTGACGAGGGCGTCGGTGGCGCCCGTCGTCAGGGCGCCGTCGCCGAGCTCGACGACCCACGTCGTGGTGGCGGACCGCAGGCCCGCGTTGCGCGCCGCGGCCTCGCCCCGGCCGCCCGTGCGGATGGTCGTGACCGGGACGTCGGCGGCGGCGCCCGGCAGGACGAGGTCCTCCGGGGCGAGGGGCGGCGGGTCCGCCGGCGGCCCGTCGACGGGGGCGGGGTCGGCGCCGACCGGCCGGTCGTCGACGACGACCAGCGCGTGCGGCAGGGGGAGCGCCGGACGGGCCGCGACGAGGGCCGCGGCCACCGCCCGCAGGCGCAGCGGCACGGTCTCGGCGCGCTCGTCGGCGCGGACGACGAGGACCGCGGACCAGGAGGAGGGACCGGGGACGGGGCGGGTCACCGGTGCCGCTGCCCGGCGTCGCAGGGGCGGTCGGCGGACGTGGGCGCGGACGTGGGCGCGGACGTGGGCGCGGGCCTGGTCGCGTGCATCGGTGGCCGACCTCCTCGACGTGGGACAGAGTGCGTGCGGGATCCCCGCCCTGGCCAGGGCGGCCCCGCTCGGCGTCACTGTGGCAGCACTTCACCCGCTGGCGCACCTCGAAGTGCCCGCCGTCCGCCCCATGCCTCAGCCCGCCCGACGGCGGGAGACCCGTACGAACGGAGCACCCATGACCCTCGCGCCCGACAGCACCGCGACCCACGCCGCGCCCTCGCCGGACGTCCCCGACGACGGGACCGGCGTGCGCACGGACGGGCTGCCGCGGCTCGCCGAGCACCGCGTCGGCGGCACCGTCCGGCCCGCGGCCGGGACCCGCACGCTGGTCCGCCGCTCGCCGCTGGACGGCACCCCGACCGAGGTCGTCGTCCCCGCGACAGCGCAAGAGGTGGCCGCGGCGGTCGCCGCGGCGCACGAGGCGCGCCGCGCCTGGCGGCGGACCGCACCGGGGGAGCGGGCGGCGGCGCTGCGGCAGGCGGCCGCCGCCGTCCGGGCGTCGGCCGACGAGCTCGGCGCGGCCCTCACCGCCGCCACCGGCCGGCTGCTCGGGTCGTCGGTGGAGTCGGCGCTCGTCGCCGCGGAGCTGCTCGACGAGGCGGCCACCACCGGGCTCGGCCCCACGGGGCGCACCCTCGCCGGCGCGGCGGGGGCCGTCGACGTGGTGCGCCGCGAGCCGCACGGCGTCGTGGCGATCATCACACCGTGGAACGACCCGTACCCCGCCGCCGCGGGGCTGCTCGCCGCAGCCCTCGTGACGGGGAACACGGTCGTCCACAAGCCCTCCGAGCGCAGCGCCCGGCCCGGGTGGGAGCTGGCGCGGCGCATCGCCGACCACCTGCCGGCCGGGGTGCTCGAGGTGGTGAACGGGGACGGCGAGACCGGGGCCGCGCTCGTCGCCGACCCCCGGGTGGCCCTCGTCGCCCAGGTCGGCAGCAGCGCCACGGGGCGCGCCATCGCGACGGCCGCCGGTGCGCGCGGCGCCCGCGTCCTGCTCGAGAACGGCGGCAAGGACCCGCTCGTCGTCGACACCGGGGTCGACCCGGCGTGGGCCGCGCAGCAGATCGCGATCGGCGCCTTCACCAACACGGGGCAGCTGTGCACGTCCGTCGAGCGCGTCTACCTGCACGAGGACGTCGCGGACGCCGTGCTGGCCGAGCTCGTCGCGCTCGCGGAGGCGATGCCCGTCGGCGACCCGACGGACCCGGCCACGCGCCTGGGGCCCCTCGTCGACGAGGCGCAGGCCGAGGTCGTCGCCGCGCACGTCGCGGAGGCCGTCGGCGCCGGGGCGCGGTGCCTCACGGGCGGGGCGCGCGACGGGCGCCCGGGGTCCTTCTACCCGCCGACCGTGCTCGACGGGTGCACCGCCGACATGGCGGTGATGACGGAGGAGACCTTCGGCCCCGTCGCGGCCGTCACGCGCGTGCCGGACTTCGCGACCGCCCTGCGGCTCGCGGACGCCGGGCGCTACGGCCTGGCCGCCACGGTCCTCACCCCGCGCCTGGACCACGCCCTGCAGGCGGCGGAGGACCTCGAGGTCGGCACGGTGAAGATCAACGCCGTGTTCGGGGGCGCCCCCGGCGGCTCCGCGGACCCCCGGCGCGACAGCGGCGCCGGCGCCGGGTACGGCCCGGACCTGCTCGCCGCCATGACGGTCCTCAAGGCGGTCCACCTCGAGGCGGCGCCCCCGGCGCGCTGAGGCGTCCGGGGCACGGGTCGTGCCGGGAGGGGTCGTGCGGGAGACGGGAGTCGAACCCGCACGCCCTCTCGGGCACCAGGACCTAAACCTGGCGTGGCTGCCGTTTCACCACTCCCGCGGCACCGCCCGCGCGCCGGCCCCCGGGGTCGGCGCGCGAGCGGGATCCTCGCACGCGGCGGGGGGACCCGTCAGGCGACCGCCAGGTCCCGCCGCAGCTTCGCGACGTGGCCGGTGGCCTTGACGTTGTACTGCGCGAGCGTGACGACGCCGTCCGCGTCGAGGACGACGGTCGAGCGGATGACGCCCGTGACCTTCTTGCCGTAGAGCGTCCGCTCGCCCCAGGCGCCCCACGCCTCGAGGACGGCGTGGTCGGCGTCGGACACCAGCGGGAAGGTCAGCCCCTCGTCGGCCGCGAAGCGCGCGAGCTTCTCGACGGGGTCGGGGGAGACGCCCACCACGGCGTAGCCGGCACCGGCCAGCGACGCCAGGGAGTCGCGGAAGTCGCAGGCCTGGGTGGTGCAGCCCGGCGTCCCGGCGGCCGGGTAGAAGTACACGATCACCGGCTCCCCGCGCAGCGCCGACAGGGTCAGGCTGCCGCCGTCGGCGGTCGGGAGCGTGAAGTCGGGGGCGGTCTCGCCGACGGTGAGGCGGGGCACGGGAGGTCCTCTCGACGGGGTCGGCCGGCGCCGGGCGGCCGGGCCGGGACCAGCCTAGGTCGCGGGCGGCGGTACGTTCGGGCCGTGCCCCTCGACGCCTCCGTCCCGGTGACCGCGCACGGCCCGACGCCGTCCGGCGGTGGCGGCCTGCCCCTCCGGATGCTCCACGACCGGGTGCTCGTGCGCCGCGACGGCGACGGCGACGAGCGCCGCTCCACGGCCGGCATCGTCATCCCGGCGACGGCCACCGTCGGCAAGCGGCTGGCGTGGGCCCGCGTGGTGGCCGTCGGCCAGCACGTGCGGCAGGTCGCCGTCGACGACCGGGTGCTCTTCGACCCGGAGGAGCGTGCGGAGGTCGAGCTCGAGGGCACGACCTACCTGCTGCTCCGCGAGAAGGACGTGCACGCCGTGGCGGCGCCGCGCGTGGCGGGGGAGGGCACGGGCCTCTACCTCTGACGCAGGTCGTGGCGTCGTTCCGGTCCGGCGGCCGGGGCGGCCGGCGACGGGCGCGACAGGGAGGCCGCGGGCGACGATTTCGCGACCACGGCGGCGCGGTGCTAGTCTCCTTCATCGCGCGCCATTAGCTCAATGGGCAGAGCAGCTGACTCTTAATCAGCGGGTTCGGGGTTCGAGTCCCTGATGGCGCACGAGACGAGAGGCCGGCGGTCCACGGACCGCCGGCCTCTCGCGTGCACCGGGGAGTTCACCCGGTCGTCGCCGCGAATTCGGACATTTCACCCATCCGGGTGGCTCGCCCGCGGCTAGCGTCCGAGACAGGGCCGACGACGGCGTCGGTACCAGCGGACCGGACGGTGCTGCCATGTCCCTGCGGATGTCCACGCGACCTCGCGCGCTCCTCGTCGCCACCCTCGCGCTCCTCCTCCTCGCGCCCCCCTCGGCCGCGGCCCCGCCGGACCCGGGGCCGACGAGCCCGCCCCCGACCGCCGCGGCCACGGCGGGCGTGCCGACCGACGTGATCCCCGACACGCCCGCGAGCGCGCCCGCCGACGAGCCCGCCGACGCGCCCGCCGACGTCTCCGTCGCGGCCGTCCCGGCGGCTCCGCCCCGGCTCGAGGGCGCAGGGGGCGACCGGGGCGTCGGTCTGCTGTGGGACCCGTCCCCGTCTACCGGCGTGGCGGGCTACCACGTGTTCCGCAGCACGACCCTGCCCGTCGCCACGACGGGGACGCCGCTGACCGCCGCCCCGCAGACGGCGCGCACGTTCCTCGACACGGGCCGCACGAACGGCACCGTGTACCACTACGCGGTCGTCGCCGTGGACGCGGCCGGGGCCCGCAGCGCCCCCTCGCCGATGGTCAGCGTGCGGCCGGCGGCGCCGCCGGTGCCCACCGGTGCGACCCTCACCTGGGCCCAGCGCGCCTCCGCCGCCATCGGCCGGCGCGAGGCCAGCGGGGCGGCCCTGGGCGGGCGGCTCTACGTGTTCGGCGGCCAGTACACGGGCAACACCCAGACGCTGCGGTCGGACCGCTACGACCCGGCCACCGACGCGTGGACACGCCTCCGCGACCTGCCCGAGCTCCTCACGCACGCGCCCGTCGTCGCCGACGGCACCACCCTGTGGATCCTCGGCGGCTACGTCGGGCTCGACCGCAAGGACTCCTCGCCGCGGGTGTGGAAGTACGACACGGTGACCGACACCTACAGCGCGGGGCCGTCCCTGCCCGCTCCCCGCGGCGGCGGTGGCGCGGTCCTCGTCGGGCGCACGCTGCACTACTTCACGGGCGCGGTGCGCCGGGACTCCACGGGCGGCCCGACGACCGACCACCCCGAGCACTGGACCCTCGCGGTCGACGGCGGGACGACGTGGCAGCCCGCGGCGCCCGTGCCCAACCCCCGCAACCACGTCGGCACGGCGCTGCTGGGCGGGACGGTCTACCTCGTCGGCGGCCAGCACGGCGAGGCGGAGGGGCACACGCCCCAGACGCAGGTGGACGCGTACGACGTCGCGACGGGCACCTGGCGGCGCGTGGCGGACCTGCCGGTGCCCCGCGGGCACATCAGCGCGTCGACGTTCGTCTGGAACGGCAAGCTCCTCGTGCTCGGCGGCAGCGTGCTCGGCGCCGCCGCGTCGCGCACGATCTTCGAGTACGACCCGGCGACGAACGCCTGGACGACGCGCACCGACCTCCCCGAGGCCCTGCGCAGCCCGGTGGCGGACCTCATCGACGGCCGGGTGGTCGTCAACGGCGGCCGCACCGCGACGGAGACCTCGCCCCGCACCTGGGTCGGTTCCGTGGCCGGCGGCACGGACACCACGCCGCCCGGCGCCCCCACCGGCGTCACCGCCGCCCTGTCCGGCGGCTCGGTCGTCGTGCGCTGGACCGCCCGGACGGAGACCGACCTGGCGGGCTACGCGGTCCACCGGGCGACCTCGACCCCCGTGCCGACCACGGGCACGCCGCTGTCCGGCGCGACCCCCCTGACGGGCACGTCCTTCACCGACGCGGCGCCCCCGGCCGGGACGACCGTGCACTACGTCGTGACGGCGCGGGACCGTGCCGGGAACACCGGCGCGCCCTCGACGACGGTCTCCGTCGCCGTCCCGGGCACCACCGGCACCGGGACGTGGGCCCCCGCGACCGCCCTGCCCGTCGCCCTCCTCGACGGCGGCGGCGCGGCGATCGGGACGACGCTGTACGTCGTCGGCGGCAAGACGTCCGCGGCCTACGTCAGCACCCTGCGGGTCCTCGACACCGCCACGGGCGGGTGGACGACCGGGGCGCCCCTGCCGGGCGCGGCCGTGGAGAACCCCGCGGTCGCGACCGACGGGCGGTACCTCTACGTCGCCGGCGGGTCCACCGCCGCCTTCTCCGGGGCGGTGCGCACCGTCCACCGCTACGACCCCGCCGCGAACACCTGGACGCGGCTGGCCGACCTCGCGACGGCGCGCGGCGGGGCTGCGGCCGTCGTGCGGGACGGGGTGCTGTGGGTCCTCGGGGGCATGGACGGCTCCGGCGCCTCCCTGGCGACGACGGAACGGCTGACGCTGACGGGCGGCACCTGGACCGCGGGCCCGGCCCTGGCGACCGCCCGGGACAACGCGGCCGCCGCGGCGACGACCGCCGGGATCCTCGTCGTCGGCGGGCGCACCCGCCTGGCCTCGGGGACGGAGGTGGCCGGCAACCTGGCCGGCACGGAGCTGCTCGCCCCCGGCGCGACGACCTGGCGCAGCGCGGCCCCCGTGCCGACGGGGCGCCGGTCGGCCGCCGTCGGGGTGCTGGGCGGGGAGGTCGTCGTCGCCGGCGGCGAGCGCCGGGCGGACGGCACCGTGTGGCCGCAGACGGAGGCGTGGAACCCGGCCACCGGCACGTGGCGGACGCTCACGGCGATGCGCACGCCCCGGCACGGCGCGGCGGCGGCGGTCGTCGGCGGGCGTCTGCACGTGGTCGGCGGCGGCACGACCGGCGGGCGCTCCTTCAGCACGGTCCACGAGGTCCTCACGCCGGGCACCGCGCCCAGGGACACCACGCCCCCGGGGGCCCCGACGGGCGTCACCGCGACGGCCTCGGCCGAGCCGGCGGTCACCGTCGGGTGGGCCGCACGCACCGAGACGGACCTGGCGGGGTACCGGGTCCACCGCTCGACGACGACCCCGGTCCCGACGAGCGGCACCCCCGCCTCGGGCACGGCGCTGCTGACGGGCACGACCTTCACCGACCGCGCCGTGACGGCCGGGGCGACCCTGCACTACGTCGTCGTCGCCGTGGACCGCTCGGGCAACGTCGGCCCCGCGTCGGCGGTGGTGACGGCCACCGTGCCGCCCACCTCGTCGCCTGGATTCTCCGTGTCCGTGCGGTTCGCGGACGCGACCGCCCCCGCGCCCCCCGGTCACGTGCGCGACTGGGGCCAGGCCTACGGCGCCCGGACCGGCACCGGCCAGGGCTCCGGCCTCGTCTACGGCTGGGTGCGGGTGGGCACGACGACCCCGCTCGACCTGACGCGCAACGGCCGGCTGCGGACGGGCACGCCGACGACGGACCCCCGCCTGACGGGCGTCGTGCACATGGACTGGCAGGCCTCGATGGGCACGACGGGCACCGCGGTGCCGGGCTCGTGGGAGGTCGCGGTGCCGAACGGCCTCTACGTCGTGAGCGCGACCGTCGGCGACGCGGCGGGCTACACCAACAGCACCCACACGCTGGGCGTCGAGGACCAGAACGCCGTGGCCCGGGCCGTGCCCACGTCGACGACCCGGTTCTTCGCCGCGACCCGCACGGTGCGCGTCTCGGACGGGCGGCTGACGCTCTCGCCCGCCGGCGGCACGAACACGAAGCTCGTCGTCGTCGACGTCGACCCGGTGCCCACGACGCCGGCCCGGCCGCGGATCGCGTCCGTGGACCCGCGCAACGGCGCGACCGGCGTGCTCCGTGACCGCAGCATCACCGCGGGGCTCGACCTCACCGGCGGGGGGATCGACCGCGCGTCCCTGTCGCAGGCGACCGCCCGCCTCACCTCCGTGCCGGACGGCGCGACCGTGCCCGTCAACGTCACGACGAGCGGCGGCGGCGACGTCGTCGTCCTCACCCCCGACGTCGTGCTCGTCGCGGGCCGGACGTACCGCTTCGACGTCACCTCAGGGCTCCGCGACGTGGCGGGCAACGCCTTCCACCCCTGGTCGAGCGTCTTCACCGCGGGCACCGCGCTCGGCGGCACCGGGCTCGAGGGCGTCGCCTTCGACAAGCGGGCCACGCCGGCCACGGGGCAGGACTTCACGAGCACCGTGCTCGGGCCGGACGGGAAGCTCTACGCCGGCACCCTGCAGGGCTACCTCTTCCGCTACCCCGTGGCGGCCGACGGAACCCTCGGGACCGGGGAGCGGATCGACACCGTGCGGACGCACGCCGGCGGGGCGCGGACGATCATCGGGCTCGCCTTCGACCCGGCCGCCACCGCCGACCACCTCGTGCTGTGGGTGACGGAGAACCGGCAGTACATCGGGGTCGCGGACGTGCCGGACTGGACCGGGAGGATCCTTCGCCTGTCGGGGCCGGCGCTGGCCACCGCGCAGGCCGTCGTCGTCGGGCTGCCGCGCTCCGCGCGCGACCACGAGACGAACTCCCTGGCCTTCCACGCCGGCGCGCTGTACCTCACCCAGGGCAGCAACACCGCCATGGGGGCGCCGGACGTCGCGTGGGAGCTGCGCCCCGAGCGCGTCCTCACCGCCGCGGTGCTCCGGCTGGACCCCGCCCGGCTGCCTGCGACGCTGCCCCTCGACGTGCGCACGCCCGACGGCGGCGGCACCTACGACCCGTCCGCGCCCGGCGCCGCGCTCACCCTGCACGCCACGGGGGTCCGCAACGCGTACGACCTCGTCTGGCACAGCAACGGCCGCCTGTACGTGCCGACGAACGGCTCCGGCCTCGGCGGCGCGTTCCCGGCGACCCCCGCGACGCTGCCCCCCGCGTGCAGCCGCCGCATCGACGGCGCCTGGACGGGCCCGCGGGCGCCGGGCGTCGCCGACAACCCCGTCGACGAGACGGACTGGGTCTTCCGCGTGTCCGCCGGCGGCTACTACGGCCACCCCAACCCCGCCCGCTGCGAGTGGGTCTTCAACGGCGGCAACCCGACGACGGGCCCCGACCCCTTCGAGGCGAGCGTCTACCCCGTCGGCGTCCAGCCCGACCGCAACTACCGGCTGCCCGAGGTGTACGACGCCGGCATGCACGCCTCCGCCGACGGGGTCGTGGAGTACCTGGGGAACGCCTTCGGCGGGGCCCTGCGCGGGCGCCTCGTCGTGGCGCGGTACTCGGCGAGCCAGGACCTCATGGTGCTCGACCCGTCGGGCACCGACGGCCGGATCGTGTCGCGCGCACTCGGGGTGGCGGGATTCACCGGGTTCGACCACCCGCTCGACCTGGCCCAGCACGTGCCCTCGGGCTCGCTGTACGTCACGGAGCTGGGCGGCCGGCGGATCACGCAGCTCGTGCCGCGGGCCGGGTGACCCGGTCGCGCAGGGGACCGCTCAGGCCTGCGAGACGGGGCTGATCACCAGCTCGTCGACACGCACCCAGGGCGGGGAGTCGAGCACGAAGCGCACGGCGCGCCCCACGTCGTCGGGCCGGAGCATCACGGCGCGGGCCGCGTCCCCGGGGACCTGCGGGCGGAAGGCGAGGAACTCGGTGTCCACGTCCCCGGGGCACAGGTGGCAGGCCCGCACGCCGTGCGCGGCCTCCTGGGCGTTGAGGCTCGCGCACAGCGCGCGCAGCGCGGTCTTGCTCGCGCTGTACGCGACGCCGGCGCCGGGGGAGAACCGCCACGCGGCGTAGGAGGAGACCACGACGACCTGCCCGCCGGCGGCCCGCAGGTCGGGCAGGGCCGCGTCGACCGCCAGCGCCACCGCCGTCAGGTTCGTGTCGACGACCGCCTGGACCTCGCGCATCGACTGGTCCGCCCAGGCGCGGCGCGGCGTGTTGAGGCCGGCCGAGAGGACCAGGTCGTCGACCCGCCCCCACGCCGCCGCGATCGCGCCGCGCGCCTCCGCCAGCGCGTCGCCGTCGCGGGCGTCGAGCGGCAGGACCAGCGCCTCGCCGCCGGCGCGCCTGACGAGGGCGGCGGTCTCCTGGAGCCGGTCCGGCCGCCGCCCGCTGAGCGCCACCCGCCGCCCGGGCGCCGCGGCCACCGCCGCCGCACGGCCCATGCCGCTGCCGGCCCCCGTGACCCACAGCGCGCGCGGGGCCGTCACCGCCGGCCCGCCAGCTCGTAGGCCCGCTGCGGGAGCTGGGTGGCGAGCTTGCCGCCGCTGACGTCGACGAGGGTGCCCGTGATGTAGCGCGAGGCGTCGCTGGCGAGGAAGCACAGCAGGTCGCACACCTCCTGGGCGTCGCCCCAGCGGCGCAGGGTCAGGGTGTCCAGCAGCCGGTCCTGCGTGGCCTGGTCCTTCTCGAGGAACCCGTTGAGCTCGCTCGGGATCATCCCCGGGGCGTACGCGTTCGCGGTGATGCCCCACGGCCCCAGCTCGCCCGCGAGGACCCGGGTGAGCTGCACGACGGCCGCCTTCGAGGCGGCGTAGACGGCGCTGCCGACGCTGGGGACGATCGCGGCGAAGGAGGCGGCGTTGAGGATGCGGCCGCCGCCCTGGCGCTTCATCGCGGGGATGACCGCCCGGCAGGTGCGGAACGTGCCCGTGACGTTGACGTCGAGCACCGCCGTCCAGGTCGCCGCGTCGACCTCCTCGACGAGCCCCTCGCCGAGGATGCCGGCGTTGTTGACGAGCACGTCGACCCGGCCGAAGCGCTCCAGCGCGGCGGCCACGGCGGCGGCCACCGAGGCGTCCGACCGCACGTCGCAGGCGAGGGCGAGCGCCTCCCCGCGCGCCGCGCCGGTCGCCCCCTCGACCGGGTCCTCGACCCACGCCACGGCCGCCGCGTCGACGTCCGTCGCGACGACGTGCGCGCGTTCGGCCAGGAAGGTCTCGGCGATCGCCCGGCCGATGCCGCGCCCGGCGCCGGTGACGAGGACGACCCTGTCCGCGAGGTTGAGCTCCATGCGCGCCCACTGTGCCACCCCGGCGGCCACCCCGGCGGTCGGGCCGGAGGTCGGGCCGGAGGTCGGGCCGGAGGTCGGGCCGGAGGTCGGGCCGGGGGGCGGCCCGCCTCCTAGGATCGCCGCGTGCCGATCCCCGACTTCATCGTCGACCTGCGCCGCCGCGTCGGCCACGACCTGCTGTGGCTGTCCGGCGTCACCGCCGTCGTGCGGCGCGAGCACGAGGGGCGCACCCAGGTGCTCCTCGTCCGCCGCGCCGACGACGGCCGCTGGACGCCGGTCACCGGCATCATCGACCCGGGGGAGCAGCCCGCGGCCGCGGCGGAGCGCGAGGTGCTCGAGGAGGCCGACGTCGTGGCCGTGGCGGAGCGGCTCACGCGCGTGCACACGCTGCCGCCGATGACCTACGACAACGGCGACCGGGCGCAGTACCTCGACCTCACGTTCGCGCTGCGGTGGGTGTCGGGGGAGCCGCACCCCGCCGACGGGGAGAACAGCGCGGCCGGGTGGTTCGACCTCGAGGACCTGCCCCCGCTGGACGACGAGATGACGGCGCGCCTGGCCGCGGGCCTGGCAGCGGGGCCCGCCGCGACCTTCGAGCGGTAGCGCCGCCCGTCGCGCACGCCCCAGGATGGCCCCGGCGTGAGGGGCGGACGGGCCGTCGTGGCGCCGAGGGGACCACACATGACCGAGCAGGGGTCGCAGGCCGGCACGCAGGAGTTCGACGTCGTCGTCGTCGGGGCCGGGGCCGTCGGGGAGAACGCCGCCGACCGGGCGAGCCGGACCGGCCTGTCCGTCGCGCTCGTCGAGCACGAGCTCGTGGGCGGCGAGTGCTCCTACTGGGCCTGCATGCCGTCGAAGGCGCTGCTGCGGCCGAACGCCGCGCTCGCGGCCGCGCGGGCCGTGCCGGGGGCGGGGGCGGCGGTGAGCGGCGGGCTCGACGTGCCGGCCGTCCTGGCCTGGCGCGACGACGTGGCGTCCCACTGGCAGGACGACGGCCAGGCGGAGTGGGTGGAGGGCGCGGGCCTCACGCTGCTGCGCGGGCACGCCCGCCTCACCGGGCCGCGCGAGCTGTCGCTGTCGGGCGCGGACGGGACGACGACGGTCCGGGCACGCCACGCGGTGATCCTGGCGACGGGGTCCGTGCCCGTCCTGCCGCCGGTCGACGGGCTCGCCGACGTGGAGCCGTGGACGAGCCGGGAGGCCACGTCGTCCTCGGAGGTGCCGGGGCGGCTGGCCGTCGTCGGCGGCGGGGTCGTCGCCACGGAGATGGCGACCGCCTACCGCTCGTTCGGCAGCGCGGTCACGCTCGTCGTGCGCGGGGAGCGGCTGCTCGCGAACGCCGAGCCCTTCGCCGGCGAGCAGGTGGGGGACGCGCTCACGGAGGCCGGCGTCGAGGTGCTGCTGGGGGCGGAGACGGTGGCGGCCCGCCGCGGCGACGAGGGCACGGAGCTGGAGGTCCGCACCGCGGACGGGGTGCGCACGCTCGTCGTGGACCGCGTCCTCGTCGCGACGGGCCGGAAGCCCGCGACCGCCGACCTGGGGCTCGAGGCCGTCGGCCTGGAGCCCGGCGCCGGGCTCGAGGTGGACGACGCCCTGCAGGTCACCGGCGTGGCCGGCGGCTGGCTGTTCGCCTGCGGCGACGTGACGGGTCGTACCGCCACGACGCACCAGGGCAAGTACGACGCCCGCGTCGTCGGGGACGTCGTCGCCGCGCGCTTCGCCCCCTCGGGGGAGGGAGCCGGGGACGGCAGCTCCGCCGACGCGGCGACGGACGCGAACGCCGACGAGGAGGCCCCCCTCGCCCCGCCGCCCACCGCCGCCGCCGAGGCGGGGGCCGGCGCGTGGAGCCGCTACCGCGCCACGGCCGACCTGCGCGCGGTGCCGCAGGTCGTCTTCACGCACCCCGAGGTCGCCTGGGTCGGCCCGACGCAGGCCGAGCTCGAGCGCGACGGCGTGCCCGTCCGGGCGCTGCGCTACGACCTCGCGAACATCGCGGGCGCCAGCGTGCACGCGCGGGGCTACCAGGGCACGGGGCAGCTCCTCGTCGACACCGCCCGCGGCGTGGTCGTCGGGGCGACGTTCGTCGGGCCCGACGCCGGCGAGATGCTCCACGCGGCGACGATCGCCGTGGTGGGCGAGGTGCCGCTGGAGCGCCTGTGGCACGCCGTGCCGTCCTACCCGACGGTGAGCGAGGTCTGGCTCCGCTTCCTGGAGTCCGCCGGCTTCTGACGGTCCCGGCAGGGACCCGCACCGACCCGTGACGACGAGGGGCCCGGGCCGCCGCCGCAGCGTTGGCCCGGGCCCCTCGTCGTGACCGGCACGTCGACCGGGTGGGATCAGCTCGTGGCGAGCGAGCCGTCGCTGGACAGGACGAGCCCGAGGGCCGCCTCGCCGTCGCGGACGGCCGCGCCGATGAGCCCGAAGTCGTAGGAGCGGAACTCCGTGAACGTCAGGCCGTAGGTCTCCTCCAGGCCGACCTGGCAGAAGGGCCGCTCGGGGCACTCGGCCGGGCCGGCGAGGGTGAGGCCGCCGGCGCAGGCCTCGGCGAGGTCGGACAGCGTCGTGACGCCGTACTCCTCGGCGAAGGCGGTGGTGACCGCGAAGGCGTTCTGGTCCTGGGCGGCCGAGGCGGCGCCGACCGCCAGCTGCGACTGCTCGGCCAGCGGCGCGAGCGCGGCGACCGTGGCGTCGACGTCGCCCGAGGCCACGGACTCCGCCTCCGCGCCGTTGATGCGCGCGTTGAGGAAGTCGGCCAGGGTCGCCGCGTACTCCGGCACGACCGTGAGCGTGCCGTCCTGCAGCGCGGGCAGGTACGTCTCGCGGTTGCCGACGGTGCGGACCTCGACGGTGAACCCGCCGGACCGCAGGACGGCGGCGTAGATCTCCGCGAGCGTGGCGCTCTCGGAGAAGTTCGCCGCACCGACGACGAGGTTCCCGGTGCCCGTGCTGCCGTCGGCGGCCAGGCCCTCGGCCTCGACGAACTGCCCCGCCACGTCCGAGGACGTCTGGCGGTCGATGTCCACCGACTTGTTCAGCCCGATGAGCGTCTCGGTGTCGAGCGCGGCGGACACGGTGTCCAGCAGCTCGACGATGCCCGGGTTCGCGGCGACGGCCGCGGCGTTGAACGCGGGGATGATGTTGTCGGCGTTCTGCAGCTCCTGGTCGTCCTCGAGGACGACGAGCTGCTCGCCCGCGACGGGCTCGCAGGCCGTCTCGCCGGCGGCGCCCGTGGCGGCCGGCGCCTCGGTCTCGCCGCCGCCGGACCCCGGGTCGCCGCAGCCGGCGAGGAGGAGGCCGGTCGCGGCGGCGAGGGCGACGACGAGAGTGGGGGGACGGCGCACAGGCTGCTCCTCGTTCAGGGCCGCACCTTCTGCACGGCGGCACACATTCGACCCCCGCGTCCCGGCACGGGCAAGCGCTGGGGCCGACCGTCCCGCCAGCCGGTACCGGACCGTGACCTGCCGGGGCGCCGCGGGCGGGGCGGGGCGCTCACCCCGCGGGGCGCAGCACCCGTCGTCGCGTCCGCCCGGCGGCGGCCCGCTCGCGCAGCCCCCGGGGCGTCAGGGCGGTCTGCGCGAGGGCCAGGAGCCCCTCGACGAGCAGGCAGAGCCCCGCGACGAGCACCCCGCCGGCCACGACCTGCCCGTACCGCTGGACGCCGAACCCCTCGACCACGATGGTGCCCAGGCTCTGCCCGCCGACGAGGGCCGCGAGCGGGACCGTGGCGATGACCTGCACGACCGCGGTCCGCACGCCCGCCGCCACGAGCGGGACGGCGAGCGGGACCTCGACCTGCCACAGGCGCTGGGCCGACGACAGGCCCGTTCCGACCGCGGCCTCGCGCACCGCGGGGTCGACGCCGCCGAGCCCCGTGACGGTGTTCGCGAGGATCGGCGGCACCGCGAAGACGGCGCACGCGAGGACGGTGGCCGTGCTCCCGAAGAAGCCGCTCGAGGCGAGGATCGTCAGGAGCGCGAGGGTCGGCAGCGCCCGTGTGGTGTTCGACACGACGACCCCCACGGTGGCGCCGCGCCCGCGGTGACCCAGCCACAGCCCGAGCGGCAGCGCGATCGCGGCGCCCAGGAGCACGGCCAGCAGCGTGACGAGCAGGTGGGTGCGGACGAGGTCGACGACGCCGTCGCGACCCGTCCAGTTGAGCGGGTCGTTGAGCCACACCAGGGCCTCGCGCAGGACGTCCACGGGTCACGCCCCCCGTCGCGCGGGCCGGGCCGACGCCTGCCCCGCCCGCGACCACGGGGTCAGCGCCCGGCCGACCAGCACGAGCGCGAGGTCGAGGACCAGCGCGAGCACCAGGCACAGGAGCGTGGCCGTGAGGACCTCGGCGTGGTAGTTGCTCCGGAAGCCGCGGAACATGAGCTGCCCGAGGCCGCCGTACCCGACGACGACGCCCACGGTCACGAGCGCCACCGTGGTCACGGTCGCCTGCCGCAGCCCGGTGACGACGCTGGGCAGCGCCGACGGCAGCTCCACCGCCGCGAGCATCCGCAGCCGGCCATAGCCCATGCCCCGCGCGGCGTCGGTCACCGCCGGGTCGACGCCCCGCAGCCCCACCAGCGCGTTGCGGAGCAGGACGAGCAGGGCGTACGCGACGAGCCCGATGAGCACGGTGGTGCGGCCGATGCCCGTGTACGGCGCCAGGACGGCGAACAGCGCCAGCGACGGAACGGTGAACAGGACGCCGGAGGCCCCGAGCAGGGGACCGGCCAGCCGCGGCCGCAGGTGCGCGAGGGCCGCGAGCGGGAGGGCGACGAGGGTCGCGACGAGCACGGCCTGCACGGTGAGGGAGGTGTGCTGCGACAGCGCGCCGAGGATGTCCTCGCGGTTGCGCTCCACGTAGGTCCACGACAGCCAGGGGTTGGCCGGGGGCGCGCCGGCGGCGGCGAGCACCGGCACGAGGGCCGTCGGGGCGTCCACGCGGCGACCGTACCGGGCCGCACCGACGCGGGCCTGAGGAGCGCGCCGCCGGCGTCCCTGCGCCCGCGGGCCCGACGGCGGCTACGGTCCTGCCGTGCCCTCCGAGACCAGCGACGGCTCCATGATCCGCTTCGAGCACGTGCACAAGGCGTACGACGGCGCCCCGCGCGGTGCCGGGGCGGGCGCCGGCGCGCCCCGCGCGGCGGTGGAGGACATCTCCTTCTCGGTGCGGCCGGGCGAGCTCCTCGTCGTCGTGGGGCCCTCCGGGTGCGGCAAGTCCACGATGCTGCGGATGGCGAACCGGCTCGTCGAGCCGACGTCGGGCCGCATCCTCGTCGACGGCGTGGACGTCCTCGCGGCCGACCCGGTCCGGCTGCGGCGGAGCATCGGCTACGTCATCCAGGAGGTCGGGCTCTTCCCGCACCTGACGGTCGGGCAGAACGTCGGCACCGTGCCCCGCCTCCTGCGGTGGGACCGGGCCCGCACGGCCGAACGCGTAGACGAGCTGCTCGGGCTCGTCGGGCTCGACCCCGGCCGCTACGCCCGCCGCTACCCCCACCAGCTCTCCGGCGGCGAGCGCCAGCGCGTCGGCGTGGCCCGCGCCCTCGCCGTGCGCCCGCCCGTGCTGCTCATGGACGAGCCCTTCGGCGCCGTCGACCCCGTCGGGCGGCGGCGCCTCCAGGACGAGTTCCTCAAGCTGCACCGCGAGCTCGGCACCACCGTGATGCTCGTCACCCACGACGTCGACGAGGCGATCCGCATGGCCGACCGCGTGCTCGTCCTGAGCCGCGGCGCGAAGGTCGAGCAGCTCGCGCCGCCGCTCGAGGTGGTGGCCCGCCCGGCCACCCCCGCGGTGGCGGACCTCGTCGGCACGGGGCGCGCCGCCCGGCTCCTCGGCGTCGGCCACCTGGGACGACGCGACCTCGTGGCCGTCGGGCCGGAGGACCGGGACGCCCCGCGGGTGGACCTCGCGGCCGACCTCGGCAGCGTGCTCGCCGCCCTCGTGCCGGCTGCGCGCGGCCGCGTGGTGCTCACCGAGGGCGGCACGGAGGTCGGTGCGGCGGACGCGGCGGCGCTGGTCAGGGCCCTGCGCCGCCTCACCGACGGTGGCGTCGACCACGTCGCGGCGGGCGGGCGCGTGGGTACGCTGCCCGCGTGAGCACCCCCAGCGCACCCACCGCCCGGATCGCCCTCGCCACCTGCGCGGAGCTGCCGGGTCTCGACCCGGACGACGCGCCCCTCGTCGCCGCCCTCGAGGCGCGCGGCATCGCGTCCGATGCCGTCGTCTGGGACGACCCGACGGTCGACTGGGGCGCCTACGCCGCCGTCGTCATCCGTTCCACCTGGGACTACACGGAGCGGCCGGCGCAGTTCGCCGAGTGGGCCCGCCGCGTCGAGCACTCCTCGCGGCTGCTCAACCCCGCGGACGTCGTGACCTGGAACATCGACAAGACCTACCTGCGCGACCTCGAGCGGGCCGGCCTGCCGATCGTCCCGACCATCTGGCTCGACCCCGAGCGCAACCTCGACTCCCGCGCCATCCACACGCGGTTCCCCGCCTTCGGCGACTTCGTCATCAAGCCCACGGTGAGCGCGGGCTCGCGCGGCACCGGCCGGTACTCCGCCGGTGAGACGCAGTCGCGCTCCCTGGCCATCACGCACGCGAAGAACCTGCTCGGCGTCGGCCGCCGCGTCATGCTCCAGCGCTACCTGTCCTCCGCCGACTCGGTGGGGGAGACCGCGGTCGTCTTCGTCGACGGCGAGGTCTCGCACTCCGTGCGCAAGGCGCCCAGCCTCGCCGGCCCCTACCGCCAGGGCGAGGGCGGCGAGGGCACCCTGCACCGGGACGTGGTGCGCGACGCCGAGACGGCCTCGGAGGCCGAGCTCGACCTCGCCCGCCGCGTCGTGGCCGCGCTGCCTCAGCTCGTCCCCGGCGTGGCGCACCCGCTGCTGTACACCCGCGTCGACCTGCTCCCGGACGACCAGGGGCGGCCCGTGGTCCTCGAGCTCGAGGTCACCGAGCCCTCCCTCTACCTGCAGCAGGGGCCGCAGGCGGCGGACGCCTTCGCGGACGCCCTGGTCGCGCGTCTCTGACGGCACCCGGCGCCGCTCGGCCGGTGGCCGGACGGCGCCCGGGCGTCAGGGCTGTGCGGGGACCTGGACGAGCGGCGTCGAGCCCTCGGGCACCACGAAGACCGTCCCGGCCTTCATCGCCTCGATGCGGCGCTGCTCGAGCACCTGCGGGGTGAGCGACTCCGACAGGAGCCGGTTCGCCTCCGCCTCGGCCTGCGCCTCCACGACGCGGGCCTGCGCGCTGACCTCCGTCGCCCGCAGGTTCGCCTCGGCCTCCGCCTCCTTCTGCTGCGCCACCTCGACGGCCTTGATGGACTGCTCGACCTCGTCGGTGAAGCGGATGTTCTGCAGGCTGACGGTCGAGATGGCCACGCCGTAGCCGCCGAGCCGCTCCGTCAGCGCGTCCGTGAGGCGCTGCGTGGCCTCGCCGCGCTTCTCGCCGCGGAAGTCGACGGGGCGGTAGGCGGTCGGCACGTCGCGGGTGACGGCGAGGACCTGCGGCTCGATGACCTGCTTCGTGAACCGCGCCTGGTCGCGGTACTGGCGGTAGAGCTCCTCGACCTTCTGGGACTGCAGGTTGTACGTGACCGACAGGTCGAAGTTCGTCTGCGCGCCGCCGGAGACCGACGAGGTCACCTCGAGGCCGTTGATCTCGCCACCGGTGTACTCGGGCACGGCGCCGTCGCTCGAGCCCGCGTAGGTGAGCACCTGGGAGAACAGGTCCCAGTCGCTCGTCGTCTGCCACGGCGCCTTCCAGCCGAAGCCCGGCGTCTCGTCGACGCCCGCGATCGTCCCGCCAGGATTGATGAGGACCTTCGCCTGCCCCACGGACTGCGTGTAGATGCTGGCGAGGAACGCCAGCAGGAGCGCCAGCAGCAGCAGGAGCGCGGCGGCGACCCGCGGCAGGCGGCGCCGGTCGCCCTGCGGGCGTGCGGCCTTCCCGGCGCGGCCGGTGCCCTCGGCGGGCTGCGGCGGCGTCGGGGCGAGCAGGAACGACAGGCCGAGGACGGCGAGGCCGACGACGGCCACGACGATGGCGGTGACGAACACGGGGCTTCCCTCCGGTCTTGCGGGTGCAGGTGCAGGTGCGCTGCAGGGCCTATCGGCCGTCGCGGCGGCGACGCGCGGGATCGGCGGGGCCCGCCGGGTCGTCGCCGTCAAAGGCCCTCTCCCAGGCGTGGCGGTCCCGCTGCCGGTCCTGACGGCGCTCGACGAGGGCCTCGTGGACCTCGGGGTCGGCGTCTCCGGCCCGGAGCCGGCGCCCCTCGGCGCGCCCGGCCTCCCGCAGCGCGGCCGCGGCCCGGGCCCGGCGGCGGCCGACCCACCAGCAGACGGCCACGGCGAGGACGGCGACGACGAGCAGGGCCAGGGTCGGCAGCAGCCGGGGCACGGGTCCTCCGCGACGGGTCCGGGGTGCCGACGGGTGCCGGCCGGCCCCCAGGATGACCGGGCGAGAGGCGTCGTCCGGCCCGTTCCGGTCCGTCGGGGCGGGCTTCACCCGGGTGACGTGCGCGCCGCCCGGCCCCGGGACGACGAGAGCCCCGTCCCGGGGGACGGGGCTCTCGCGACGGGGTGGCTAACGGGACTTGAACCCGCGACCCCCTGGACCACAACCAGGTGCTCTACCTACTGAGCTATAGCCACCACGACCGTCCGTGAGCGGTGGGGCACCACCGGGGACGACCGGGCCCGGGCGAGCCGGACCGAGGACAGATCATAGCGGGTGCGCGCCGTGCGCCGGACATCGCCCACGGCGGCGCCGAGCGCGCTCAGGCCTGCGCGCCCGGGCGGCGGCTCGGCAGCGCGGACTGCTCCACGATCTGGCCCGCGATGGCGCGGGCCTCGGCCGAGGACGGCCCGGGCGCGGGCACGAGGATCGCCCGGCGGTAGTAGCGCAGCTCGTCGATGCTCTCGAGGATGTCGGCGAGCGCGCGGTGCCCGCCGGTCTTGGCGGGGGAGGCGAAGTAGACCCGGGGGTACCAGCGCCGCGCGAGCTCCTTCACCGAGGAGACGTCGATGATCCGGTAGTGCAGGTGCCCGACGAGGTCGGGCATGTCACGGTCGAGGAAGCCCTTGTCCGTGCCGACGGAGTTGCCCGCGAGCGGGGCCTTGCGCGGCTCGGGGACGTGCTCGCGGACGTACGCCAGCACCTGCTCCTCGGCGTCGGCGAGCGTGGTGCCCTCGGCCAGCGCGTCGAGCAGGCCGGACGTCGTGTGCATCTGACGGACGAAGTCGCCCATCTGCTCGAGGGCGGCGTCCGGCGGCCGGACGACGACGTCCACGCCCTCGCCGAGCACCCGCAGCTCGGAGTCCGTCACCACCGCGGCGACCTCGACGAGCGCGTCGGCGCCGAGGTCGAGCCCCGTCATCTCGCAGTCGATCCAGACGATCCGGTCGTTGGCGTGGTTCCCCGCTGGGCCCGTGCTGCTCACCGGGACAGCGTAGGCGCCGGGCCCGCCGGGGCGTCCCGGCCGCGTACCGACCGCGTGCGGACGCAGAACGGCCCCGGTCCCTCAGGGGACCGGGGCCGCGCTGGCGGGTCGGGCGTCGGCGGGGGCGGTGGGCCCGGGGCCGGTGCCCCGTGGGTGCGTCAGCACGCCGACCCGGTCGAGGTGCGGCGCTCGCCGACGGGCTCGGCGTGCTCGGCGAGGAAGCGCTGGAGCGCGGCCTCGTCGAGGGCGAGACCGGCCTCGACGGCGAGCGAGGCCGGCACCGTGGCCGGGACGCGGGTGGCGGCCTCGGCCGTGGCGCGGGCGGCGACGGCCTCGGCGCGCCGGCGTGCCGTCTCCGCGCGCGCGACGCGCTCGGCGTGGTCCTGGCGGGCCAGGCTGTGGAGCATCTCGGGATGCATGGGTGGGCCCCCTCCGGGCATGACGGACCAGGCCCCGGTCGGGCCCGGCGGTGTGCTGTGGTGCGGTGGGAGCACTTCACCAGAGCAGCAGGTTCGTTGTCATCCCTTTTCTCCTCAGAGGCCGCTTGCTCGGCGCGCTGTCCGGCAGGCCAGCCGGGTCAACATGGAGACTGCGGTGTTTTCGGCAAACTAAAGGACCGTGCCTCGTGGGGGCATTCGACCTCGTGACGCAAGAGCGCAGGAGCGGATCGTTAGTCAGCAGAGATCCTTTCCGCTCGCCGCCGTCGGCTGCGTACACCTTGTCGTGCGCGCACTTCCGCCAGTAGCCTGGCCAAGGGTGGGTGATCTCCACAGGGGAAGACGAACGTGACCACGTGCATCACCGCTTTCGCCCGCGCATTCTCTTCGAAGCTCAACAACTCGAGGTGCCGACATGGATCCAGAAGTTCAGCAGTTGGCAGGGCAACTCGCAGCGTCGGCGTTGCGCAATACGGCGGCGATGGTTGCAGATCAGGTCAGAACCATCACGAGCAGCAAGCGCGACCGCGATGCCGTAGCCGAACTCGAACAAATCATCAGCGAATTACTGGCAGATAAGGCGGAGATCACCCGAATCGCACAAGCCTACCAGGAGCAACTGGTAGCACAGAAGATTACCGACGACGAAGTCCGGTACGTTGCTGACACGGTGGTGCCGACGCTGAAGGAGGTCGCCAAGACAACGGGCACGAGCGAGAGCGAGATTGACAAGGTGCTTCCCGCTCTCGAAGCACTCATTTCAGTACAAACGGTGACCGTGCTGCAGCTTTTCGGCTTCAACTTCAAGAGAGCTGTGGGTGAGCCCCTCACCGATCTCGTCGCGCGGGCTATTCAGAATGCGGGGCCAGCCCCCGTCGACGTGGCCGCCGATCTAACTCTGGCGAGAGCCCGTCAGCAAGCGGCAATGGCGGAGGCGGTTCTCGATCCGGACGCGTTCGCCCGACTGCAAGCTGTCTTCGGCGGAGCCTAAGAGGTGATGGAGAAGGGTCGCGAACTGATTTTAATCGCGTGAGTGGTCGACGACTACGCAAGAATATCTGCGAGGACGCGTGGCCTTTGTCGGGCATCGTGGCGGGTGGTTCGCACGGCCTCGGCGCTGAGCAACTGGTCTGAGTGACCGAAGCAGAGCGCCAATGCACCGGGAGATGCGCAATCATCACCTCATATCTGGCGCCCCCTCGATTGCTAACGGCACTGGTGTCATTAGGGTTGTGTCGGGATCGGTCGTCACCAGTGCAGGCACATATACGCGAAAGGGTTGCCCGTTCCGCGCCGCAATGATGACGTCGCGGCCGTCGGCTGCGTGTGTCGCTCGGGCAGAATCGGTCGACACGAGGAGGTCTGTGTTGAAGATCCGCACATCTGGAAGCTCGACCACCTGACCAAGAATGAGGAAGGTTAAGTCAGTCTCGATGGCAACCCCCGGAGCGGCTGTCGCGCCGTACAGCTCCGATCGGCTGTCAACATTCATTCGCATTGCGCCATAGGCGGGTTCCTCAATGCACAAGCCGTCCGCCAGGAGACGTGCGGCACGGATCTCCCGTCGCTGATCCCAAGTCATCGAGTCCGGAATCTGCCATGGCATATCGAAATGCTCCGACAGGCGCGCCAAGTCGTCTACGAGTTGTCGCGTGTATTTATCAATCGTCGATGAACCGACTTGAGCGATCGTGCCGCCCAGAAGCCTCTTGTTTGCTACATACAGCTCTACCGCGTTACCGCGGTCCATGGCATCCAGGAACCGTAGCGTCCGGCGTGCATCAATCGCCTCAACGCCAACGATGTCAACAGAAAGATTGGTTTGCACCTCCGCTCCCCCGTGCGGAACCAACAACACCATGTTCAAACCGCCGCGAAGGGTGGCCTCGAGCGTCCGCCCCTGCTGCCCTCGACCGGTTACCGCGGCGGTGCCATTCAACGTAGCGACGCGCGATCCAGAATTGGTGACTGCTCGTAGTTCGATAGGCTGTGAGCGAGAACGGTAGGAGCGCATGCGCAGCGAGACGTTCGATTCCTCGCGTGCGGCCCAGCTCGGCCCTTCAACAGCAAATCGTGTCACGGCCTCGGGCGGGAGTACCAGTTCTTCACTACCGCCAAAATCGAGGAAGTTGGTAAGTCGTTGCTGCGTAACGTCGGGTAGCTGCGTAAAGTCGACCTCTACGCCGATATTAATCGGCTCCTTTTCTTGGGCGTCGGCGCGGAGCGCACGAAGCGTGTGAGTGACTCGACCGCCGATCATCGATACATCGTTAGTCCAGTAAAGACTTCGTGCGCTGATCCGTTCGGCTAAGGTGTTGACTGCGTTGTCGAGGTCCTCTGCTGTGTTTAGTGCGGCATGCATCAGGCCGACGGCGCGGAGCGCGTCCTGTGTGGCGGCATGTGTCGCATATCTCAGAATGGAAGGGTGTCGCGCCAGTTCAACATCCAATTTTGCGCGACCCATAAGAGCCACTTCTACCGGCAATTTTCCCTTCAGACTGCGCACAAACTTGCGTTCCTCGACCGTCGGATTTCCTGGCGTCACGAGGACCCACCGTTCTGGCGCACTTTCCATCGCCCTCCGGAACGACTTTTCGATCTGCTTCCGCCGAACCCTGAATAGCGACGAGAAGCCCTCTGGAAAGTATTTGAGTTGGTAGATCACTAAGACATGGTCGTCGTGGTCTCTCCTAACGTCGACGTCTATTCCTCCGTCCCCTCCCCGCCCGTCGATGGCTTCGACGGTGCACCCAGCGTCGTTGGTATGCTTCTGTACTAAAATTGCTTCTACGAGCCGGTCAAAGGCGGGCTGGCCAAGTTGGTCCCAAGAAACCGAGGTAAGCACGTTGGTCACAGGGTGACCGTACTACTGCTCGGTCGGGCGGGCTGCCCGGACGCGCCGCCGTTGAAGGAGCAGGGTCGGAGCTCGCTTGCGGCGAAAGTTCTGGCCCCGTATTGGCGCTTCAATTTCTCGCTGGGTCGGATTGAGTAATTACCTCGGGCGTCCTGCGACCTCTTTTCGTGTACCGGTCTGCAGTCGTGAAGCCCACGCCACAGAAACTATCTGCCAGGTCGTACGTATTCTTCCGGAGCGGAAAATTGCGTAGCGTGCTACATGGCCGCGCATTAGCACTGTCACCTAGCCGAGTAGCCAGAGTGCCGTCCACGACGTACATCTCCCTCAGCCGCCACCGCGCCCTCCGCTCGTAGGATCGGCAGTGCTCTTCCCGGCGACGGCGACCATTGACCTCGATCCGATCCGATCCGCCCGCCGCAATGCTTGTGTAGACCCCGACCAGGGTAGGACGGGCTGCAACGTCCCAATTCGTGCATTATCCACACCGAACCCTCCGAGATGCGACCGCCGCACCTCTAGGACGGCGACCCGACGTCCAGATCAATCTGGCGCGGGCAGGACTCGGTCGATGTGAGCGGTTGCCCAGCGCCTCCAGGCCACCGTCCTCGTACCGGCGCAGCCACGTCTGTAACGTCTGCTTGGACACCCGCCACGACGCCGCGACCTCGCTGATCGTGCGGCCAGGACCAGAGGATGGCAGCGCTGCCGTGTACCGCTGCTCCGCCACACTCATCTCCCTCATGAGCGAGCGTCAAGGGTTAAGCCGAACCGTTGTCAACTGCACCGGAAACCCCGGCAAACCTCAGCCGAACACGAAACGTCAGGGATCAGGCGGCGCAATACAGTCGGGATTGGCGCCCCCGGCAGGACTCGAACCTGCAACCGACGGATTAGAAGGCCGTTGCTCTATCCGTTGAGCTACGGGGGCCAGCCGCGATCGTAGTGGCGGGCCCGGCCGACGGCGGGGCGCGCGCCCGCGTGCCGCGTGGACCGCACCCGTGCGACCAGGCACGATGACGGCGTGGACGCACAGGGCGGGTCGGCGGTCGGGGCCGGTCCGACGCCCGGCGCGTCCGGCGGCTCGACGCCCTGGCTCGCCGAGGACGCCCCGGAGCAGATGCTCGCCCGGCCCCTGGCGGCCAACTCCCTCGTCGACGCCGTCCGCGACCTCCTGCGCGATGCCGAGCGCACGGGTTTCCCGCTCGACCTGCCGGGCGTCGAGGCGGCCCGCCGCAGCCGCGAGCGCCTCGTCGACCAGCTCGCCGAGCACCTCCTGCCGCGGCTGGCGCAGCTGTCCGCGCCCGCGCTCGTCGTGGTGTCCGGGTCCACGGGGGCCGGCAAGTCCACCCTCGTGAACACCCTGATCGGGCGCGAGGTGACCGAGGCCGGGGTGCTCCGGCCCACGACCCGCGAGCCCGTGCTCGTGCACCACCCGCTCGACGCGGAGCTGCTGGCCCGGCACCCGGTGCTCGAGCACGCGACCGTCGTGCCGGACGCCGCCTGCCCGCGCGGCATCGCGCTGCTCGACGCGCCGGACCTCGACTCCGTCGTCGCGAGCAACCGGGTCTCGGCGCACCGGCTGCTCGAGGCGGCGGACCTGTGGCTGTTCGTCACGACCGCCCGGCGGTACGGGGACGCCGTGCCCTGGTCCGTCCTCGACGCGGCGGCGGCGCGCGGCACGTCCGTGGCCGTGGTGCTGGACCGCGTCGCGCCCGACTCGGTGGCCGTCGTGCGGGCGGACCTGCTCGCGCGGCTGCGGGAGCACGGCCTGGCCGGCTCACCCCTGTTCGTCGTGCCCGACCTCGGCCCGCACGAGGGGCCTCTCCCCGACGCCTACGTCGCGCCGATCCAGCGGTGGCTGTCCGTGCTCGCGGGTCCCGACCGCGCCCGGACCGTCGTCGCGCGCACCCTGCGCGGGGCGCTGGGCGCCCTCGGGCCCTGGGTCGCCGA
>NZ_RWJX01000039.1 GCF_004123805.1 Cellulomonas endophytica
ACCGCGCGGACGCGGCCGGTGCACCGCGCGGCACGGCGGGCACGCCGGCACGGCCGGCACGGCCGGGTCCGGAGCGCGCCGGGCGTCGGGCGGCGGCGGGCCGGCCGGGGCCGCCTCGGTAGGATCGCGGGGTGAGTGCACAGACCGCCGCCCCGAGCGCCGCCGGCGCCGCCCCCGACGAGACGCCGTTCCGGTACACGGCCGCCCTCGCGGAGCGCATCGAGCTCGCGTGGCAGGACGCCTGGGCGGAGCGCGGCACGTTCCACGCCGCGAACCCGACCGGCCCGCTCACCGACGGCGACGGCCGGCACGCCGACCCGTCGCAGCCCTCGTTCTTCGTCATGGACATGTTCCCCTACCCCTCGGGGGCGGGCCTGCACGTGGGGCACCCGCTGGGCTACATCGCGACGGACGTCGTGGCGCGGTTCCGCCGCATGCAGGGTGACAACGTCCTGCACGCCCTGGGCTTCGACGCCTTCGGCCTGCCCGCGGAGCAGTTCGCGGTGCAGACCGGCGCGCACCCGCGCGGCACCACCGAGGCGAACATCGCGATCATGCAGCGCCAGCTGCGCCGCCTGGGCCTGGCGCACGACCCGCGCCGCTCCTTCGCGACCATCGACCCCGACTACGTCCGCTGGACGCAGTGGATCTTCCTGCAGGTCTTCGACTCCTGGTACGACGAGGACGCCGTGCGCGCGGACGGCGGCCGCGGCCGGGCCCGGCCCGTGCACGAGCTCGTCGCGGAGCTCGAGGCCGGGACGCGGCCCGTCCCGACCGGGCTCGAGGGCGTGCCCGCGGGCGCGACCTGGGCGGAGCTCGACGCGGTCGCCCGGCGGCGCGTCGTCGACTCGCGGCGGCTGGCGTACGTCTCGGAGACGCCCGTCAACTGGTGCCCCGGCCTGGGCACGGTGCTCGCGAACGAGGAGGTCACCTCCGAGGGCCGCTCCGAGCGCGGCAACTTCCCCGTGTTCCAGCGCAGCCTGCGCCAGTGGAACATGCGCATCACCGCCTACGCGGACCGCCTGACGGACGACCTCGACCGCATCGACTGGCCCGAGAAGGTGCGCTCCATGCAGCGCAACTGGATCGGGCGGTCCCACGGTGCCCGGGTGCGGTTCGGCGTGGTCGGCGGGGCCGAGGTCGAGGTCTTCACGACCCGCCCCGACACGCTCTTCGGCGCGACCTTCATGGTCGTCTCGCCCGAGCACCCGCTGCTCGACGAGGTGCCGGTGGCCTGGCCCGACGGCACCCGCGGCGCCTGGACCGACGGCCACGCCACGCCGGCGGAGGCCGTCTCGGCCTACCGCGCCTTCGCCGCGGGCCGCACGGCCGTGGAGCGGCAGGCCGACGCCGGCCGCAAGACGGGCGTCTTCACGGGGCACCTCGCGACGAACCCGCTCACCGGCGCGGCGCTGCCGGTGTTCACCGCCGACTACGTCCTCATGGGCTACGGCACGGGCGCCATCATGGCCGTGCCGGGCGGCGACGAGCGCGACCACGCCTTCGCCGAGGCCTTCGAGCTGCCGGTCGTGCACACCGTCGCCGGCGAGGGCGGAGGGCCGCGGACGGGCGACGGGGAGGTCATCAACTCCTCCAACGAGCACCTCGCGCTCGACGGCCTGCGCGTGGCCGAGGCGAAGGAGGCCGTCACCGCCTGGCTGGAGCGCGAGGGCGTGGGCGAGCGCACGACGACCTACCGCCTGCGCGACTGGCTCTTCAGCCGCCAGCGGTACTGGGGCGAGCCCTTCCCGATCGTCTACGACGAGCACGACCTGCCGATCGCCCTGCCGGCGTCGCTGCTGCCCGTCGACCTGCCCGAGGTGCCGGACTACTCGCCGCGCACCTTCGCGCCCGACGACGCGGACTCCTCGCCCGAGCCGCCGCTGGGCCGCAACGAGGACTGGGTCCACGTCACCCTCGACCTCGGCGACGGCCCGAAGGTCTACCGGCGCGACACGAACACCATGCCCAACTGGGCCGGCTCGTGCTGGTACCACCTGCGCTACCTCGACCCGCGCTCCGACGACGCCGTCGTCGACCCCGCGCTGGAGCGCTACTGGATGGGCCCCGGCCACGGCCACCAGGCCGAGGGCTCCACGGGGGGCGTCGACCTGTACGTCGGCGGCGTCGAGCACGCCGTGCTGCACCTGCTGTACGCACGGTTCTGGCACAAGGTGCTCTTCGACCTGGGCCACGTCAGCTCGTCCGAGCCCTACCACCGCCTCTTCAACCAGGGCTACATCCAGGCGGAGGCCTTCACGGACGAGCGCGACGTCTACGTGCCCGCCGTCGAGGTGGTGGAGGACCCGGGTGCGCCGACGGGGTGGAGCTGGAAGGGCCGTCCCGTCCACCGCGAGTACGGGAAGATGGGCAAGTCGCTGAAGAACGCCGTGACACCCGACGAGATGTACGCGGAGTACGGCGCCGACACCCTGCGCGTCTACGAGATGTCGATGGGACCCCTCGACCAGTCGCGCCCGTGGGACACGCGGAGCGTCGTCGGGTCGCAGCGCTTCCTGCAGCGGCTGTGGCGCAACGTCGTCGACGAGACGACGGGGGAGCTCCTCGTGTCCGAGGACGCGCCCTCCGACGCCACGCTCCGGCTGCTGCACCGGACCATCGCCGACGTCACGGAGGACATGGGCGCGATGCGGGTGAACACCGCCATCGCGAAGCTCATCGTGCTCAACAACCACCTGACCACGCTGGACCGCGCACCGCGGGCCGCGGTCGAGCCGCTCGTGCTCATGCTGGCCCCGGTCGCCCCTCACCTGGCGGAGGAGCTGTGGCAGCGGCTGGGCCACGACCGGTCGCTGGCGCACGAGCCGTTCCCGGCCGCCGACCCCGCGCTCCTCGTCGAGGAGACGGTGACGTGCGTGCTGCAGGTGCAGGGCAAGGTGCGCGGCCGCGTCGAGGTCCCCGCGACCGCGTCCGACGAGGAGCTCACCGCCCTCGCCCTGGCCGACGCCGGCGTGCAGCGCGCGCTGGCCGGGCGGGACGTGCGGACCGTGGTGGTCCGCGCGCCGAAGCTCGTCAACGTCGTGCCGGCCTGACCTCCGCCCGCTGACGGGGCCGGTCGTCCTCCCTCGGGGCGGCCGGCTCCGTGGCGTCGGCGGCCGGGCGCGCGGCGCGATGCCGTTGCCGTGACCGGCGGGCCTCCGGCCGGCGCCGGGACGCCCCCAGCCCCGGTGCCGCGCGTCCCGGCCCGGGCGTGACGGCGGGCTCCGGGGGCGGTCACGCCACGGTCCTAGCGTCGGGGCCGTGGACGGGCGTGGCGGACGGGGAGGGGGCGCGCTCCGGGGACCGTCCGACGGGGACCGGTCGCGGGCGCGGCTCCGGGCGTTGATCGAGCCGGACGCGGGGCCCGGCGCTCCCCTCGGGGCCCGGGGAGCGGTGCCGGTGCGGGCCACGGGCCTGCCCCGGGTCGGCGCCGGCCGCCCCTTCACCGTCGCCGTCCCGCCGACGCCCGTCCCGCCGACGCCCGTCCCGTCGCCCGTGCCGGGTCCGCTGCCGCTGCCGCTGCCGGTGCCGGTGCCCGGCTCGCTGGCGGTGCCCGCTCCGCTGCCTGTGCCCGGTCCCGTGCCCGGTCCCGTGCCCGGTCCCGTGCCCAAGGCGTCGCCCGTGCCGGGTCCGGTCCGGGCGCCCGCGGTCATCGCCGGCCTCGCGGCGTCCGGGGGTGGGACGGTCGTCCCCACCCGACGGTCGCTGCGCCGCGCCGCGCACGGGCCGGTCGTCGGCGCCGGCACCGCGAGTGGTGCCTGGCCGGCGAGGGCGTCCGGACCGGGGCCGGGCTCTGCCCCGGGCACCGCGCAGCCCGGGTACGCCGATGCGCTCGCTGCTGACCGTCACTCTGAGCCCGTCGAGCACGTGCCTCCGCACCCCGGACCGCGCGGCGTCGCCGGGCCCGACGACGGGTCGGACCGGTTCGACGGGTGCGACGACGGGGACGTGCTCGGGCTCGGCGGCCTCGGTGGCGCGGGTCGGGGTGGCGCCGGCGCGCGCCGACCTCGCCGGTACCGGTGGGCGCTGGACCGTCGGGCGGCGGCCGCGGCCGGGCTCGTCGTGCTGATCGCGGCCGGCGGCATCGCGGTGCGGCTCTCGCTCCTGCCGACCGGCGCGCCGGTCGAGCTGCCCGAGCCGATGGTGTCGGCCGTCGGGCCGGCCGGCGTGGACGGCGCGGCGCCGGGCACCACGGCCGCCGGCGACGGAGAGGCTCGGCCGGCGGGACGGGACGCCGGCGCGGCACCCGCGACGGCCGCGCCGCCGACGGCCGCGGCGGTGGTGCTGGTCCACGTCGTCGGCGCCGTGGCGCGGCCCGGGGTCGTGGCCCTCCCGCCCGGCGCCCGGCTGGCGGAGGCGTTGGAGGCCGCCGGCGGAGCGACCGCCGAGGCCGACCTCGCCGCCGTGAACCTCGCGCGCGCCGTGACGGACGGGGAGCAGGTGCGCGTGCCGCGCACCGGGGAGACGGCCGCGGCGGCCGCACCGGGGTCGGCACCGGCCGCGCCGGCGACCGGCGGCGCGGGGGCCACGGGCACCGCGGGAGCCGCGGCGGGGACGTCGGGTGCCGGGGCCGGGCCGGCCGGCGGGGCGCCTGCGGACCTCGCCACGGCCACCGCCGCCGAGCTCGACGCCCTGCCCGGCCTCGGGCCCGTGCTGGCCGCCCGCGTCGTGGAGCACCGCGCTTCCACCCCCTTCACGACCGTGGACGACCTGCTCGAGGTCCCGGGGATCGGCCCCGCGCTCCTCGAACGCCTCCGCGACCACGTGACGGTCGGCGGATGACGGCCACGGGGCCGGTCCCCGACCTCGTCGACCTGCGGCTCGTGCCCGCGGTGCTGGCGGCGTGGTCGGGGGCGCTCGTCGTCGTCGCGCTCCCCCCGGTCGCGGCGGTCGTGGCCGGGGCCGTCCTCGGGGTGACCGCCGGCGGCCTCGTGGCGGCAGGGGCCGGTCGGCGCGCGGGGGCCACGGCCGGACGCGGGCGGCGCCGGCACGTCGCTGCAGGAGGGGATTGGCGCGGCCTCGGCGCGGCGCCTGCGGCACGGCGGGGCTCGGCGGTGCTGGCGCTCGCCGTCGCGGCGGCGGTCCTCGTCGCGGGGGCCGCGCACGGGGCGTCGCGGGCGTCCGTGGTCCGGGGGGTGGCGGCGGCGGACGTCGCGGGGACGGTGCGGTTCGAGGGCCGGGTGGCGCAGGAGCCCGCGCCCCTGCCGCCGGCGTGGCCCGGGGCGCCGGAGCGGTCGCGGGTCCTCGTCGCGGTCGACCGTGCGGGCGGGCAGCCGGTGTCGGGGCAGGTGGTCGTGCTGGGCCCGGAGACGGCCGTCGCCGTGGGGGACCGCGTGACGGTGACGGGCGCGTGGCGTCCCCTGCCGGGGACGGAGCGGGCGGCGGGCCTCGTCCTCGCCGACGAGGTGCCGCGCGTCCGGTCCGCCGGCCGGCCGTGGGACGGCCTCTCCGCCCGCCTCCGGGACGGCGTGGAGGCGCGTGCGGCCGCGGTCGGGCCGGCCGCCGCGCTCCTGCCCGGCCTCGCGGTCGGGCGGACGGCCCGCCTCGACCCCGGCCTGCGCGCCGACCTGCGGACGGCGGGGCTGACGCACCTGACGGCCGTGTCGGGCGCCCACTTCACCCTGGTGACGGCGCTCCTGGTCCTCCTCGTGACGCTCGCCCGGGGGCCGCGCGGTGTGCGGGTCGCGGCCGCGGTCGTGGGCGGCGCCGCGCTCCTGCTCCTCGTGCACGCCTCACCGAGCGTCGTCCGCGCGGCCGCCATGGGCGCGGTCGGGGTGGCGGGCCTGGCGACGGGCCGGCCGGCGCGCGCCCCGGCGGCGCTCGCGACGGCGTGCGTCGGGCTCCTGCTCGCCGACCCCTGGCTCGCGCGCGACGTCGGGATGGCGCTCAGCGCGGCCGCCACCGCGGCGCTGGTGCTGCTGGCGCCACCGCTCGTCGACCGGTGGGAGGGCAGGCTGGGCCGCGGGGCCGCTGCCGTGCTCGCGGTACCGGTGGCCGCGCAGCTCGCGTGCGGGCCCCTGGTCGTCGTGGTGGGGGGCGGCGTCGCGACGTACGGGGTGCCCGCGAACGTCGTGGCCGCGCCGGCCGTCGCCCCGGCCACGGTGCTCGGGCTGCTCACGGCCCTGCTCGACCCCGTGGCCCCCGGCGCCGCCGCCGTGACGGCGCACGCGGGGGCGGCGGCCACGTGGTGGATCGCGGCCGTCGCCCGCACCGTCGCCCGCCTGCCGGGCGCGGAGCTGCCGTGGCTGCCCGGGCCTGCCGGCGTTGCGGTGCTCCTCGTCGCGAGCGCGGCCGCCGCGGCGCTCCTGCTCCGTCCAGGCCGGCCCGGACGGTGACCGGCGGCCGCGGCGGTGCGGGGGCAGGTCCGGCCGGGGGCGTGCCGTGGGCCCGGGGTGTCGGCGCCGTCTGGCACCCTGGGCCCGTGCCCGGCCCGCCCAGCCCCTCCCGCCGTGCCCCGGCGCGCCCCTCCGCCGGCCGCGGCGGCGCGCGTGGCCGCGGCGCCCCCACCGGGCTGTCGTGGGAGGAGGCGGCCCCCGCCCCGGTCGTGCTCGTCACCGGGCCCGAGGAGCTGCTCGCCGAGCGCGCCGTGACCCAGGTCGTCCAGCGGGCCCGGGAGTCCGACCCGGCGGTCGAGGTGACCCGGATCGACGCGGACCGCTACACGGCGGGGCAGCTGTCGGTCGTCGCGAGCCCGTCGCTCTTCGCGGAGGACAAGGTGGTGGTCCTGCGGGGCCTGGAGTCCGCCACGGACGACGCGATCACCGACGCCCTCGCGCACCTCGCGGCGCCGCCGGAGGCGGTCGTCCTCGTGCTCGTCCACGGCGGCGGCAACCGCGGCAAGAGGCTGCTCGACGCCCTGCGGGCGGCGGGCGTCCCCACGGTGGGCTGCGAGCGCGTGAAGTCGCCGGCGGACAAGGAGGCCTTCGTCCAGGCCGAGCTCCGGCGGGCCGGGCGGCGGGCCGAGCGCGCCGCGGTGGCGGCCCTCGTCGACGCGCTGGGGTCGGACCTGCGCGAGCTCGCGGCGGGCTGCGCCCAGCTCGTCGCGGACACCACGGGCGTCATCGGGGTCGACGCGGTGCACCGGTACCACGGCGGCCGCATCGAGGCCTCGGGGTTCCAGGTGGCCGACGCGGCGGTCGCGGGGGAGGCCGGCCGGGCGGTGGCGCTCCTGCGGCACGCCATGGCGACGGGGCTGGACCCCGTGCCGTTCGTGGCGGCGCTCGCCGCCCGGCTGCGGACGCTCGCCCGCGTCGGCGCCCTGCGCGGGCGGGGCGGGTCGGCGGCGGCCGAGCTCGGCATGGCGCCGTGGCAGGTCGACCGCGCGCTCGCGGACCTGCGGCGCTGGACGCCGGAGGGTCTGGCCGACGCGATCACGGCCGTCGCGCAGGCGGACGCCGAGGTGAAGGGCGAGGGGCGGGACCGCGAGTTCGCGGTGGAGCGGGCCGTGCTGCGCGTGGCCGCGTCGGCCGGCCGCTGAGGCCCTACAGGCGTGCGGTCTGCGCCGACCCGAGCGCGTTGCCCTGGAGCATCGTGAAGCCCAGGTCGACGCACCGCTGGATGGTCGGCCGGTCGTGCACCCACTCGGCGACGAGCACGGCGTCGCTGTCGCGGGCCGCGGTGACGATCCCGTCGCCGAAGCGGTCCAGGTCGCGCGCGTCGATCTTGACGTAGGAGGCGAACGGGAGCATCGCGCGCTGGTCCGCCGTCGCGGTGAAGTCGTCGAGGGCGATGCGGTGGCCCGCGGCGTGCAGGCGGCGCAGGCCCGCGAGCACCGCGGGGTCGCCGGCGACGGACTCGACCACCTCGAGGACGAGGCGCCCGTCGCGCAGCACGGGCAGCGGCAGCGCACCGGTGACGTAGGAGCGGGTGACGTTGACGAAGGCACGGACGGGGCCGTCGGCCGCGCCGGCCCGCAGGTGGCGCAGGACGGCGGCGAGGACGCTGGCGGTGGCGTCGTCCTGGTGCGGGGCGGGCCACCCGTCGACGCGGGAGGAGGTGCCGTGGACGCTGCGGTAGAGGTACTCGTGCCCGTGCAGCACGCCGTCCGTCGTCCAGATGGGCTGCCGGCCCACGGGGACGCGGAGGCGGTGCGTCCGCCGGGCGACGGGGCGTCCCTCCACGATGCTCACGGGGCAGGGAGGCCGCGGGGGCGGCGGCATGACGCGGACCGCCCGCTTTTCACCCGCTCCCGGGTGGCGCGCACCGCGGTCAGGGGGTCTGCGGCTCCAGAGGCGCGCCCGACCGGTCGAGCGTCGTGGCGCCCTGCAGGAGGTTCCCCTGCAGGAGCGGGAACCCCATCTCCCGCGCGAGCGCGAGGTGCGTCGCGGTCTCGACGAACTCCGCGACGAGGAGCGCCCCGCACGAGCGTGCGACCTCGACGACGGGGTGGCCCTCGACGTCCAGGTCCCGCACGTCGAGCCGGACGAAGTCGGCGTGGGGGAGCAGCGGGCGCTGCGCCCGGGACCCGATGAAGGACCGGACGGCGATCCGGAAGCCCTCGGCGCGCAGCCGGCGGATGCCGCGGACGGTCTCGCCGTCGAGCTCGTGGTCCGGCACCTCGACGACGAGGCGGTCCGGACGCGGCGGCAGTGAGAGGTCGCCGACCAGGAAGGGACGCGGGCACCGGACGAACAGGAGCCGCCCGTCGGCGACGCCGTCGAGGTCCCGGCGCCCGAAGGACGCGTCGAGGACGTGGCGCGTCGCGTGCTCGTGCTGCAGCGGTCCCCAGCCCGTCGGGTCGCCGAGCTCGTGCACGGAGGAGCGGTACGAGAGCTGGTAGCCGTAGGGCCGGCCGTCCGCGCGGAAGATCCCCTGCCGCCCGACGACGGCGGGCGTCCGGGCGACGTGCGCCTCCCACACCTGCCGCAACGGGCGCGGCACCGCGTCGTCGACGGCCGCCCGGAGGCCCGGGAGCGTCGGCGGGGTCCAGGTCACGCCGCACATCTCACCACAGATCGGACCGCGTGTCGGCAGTCCTGGCCACCGGTGTCCGGAGGAGGACGCCGGCCTTCCGACGGCGCCCGCGCGGAGGTTCGATGGCCCCCGGGACTCACGGTGCGGGTCCGTCGTGCCGATCCCGCCCGTGGGACCCGTACACCGTGCGGCTCCCGCGGGGTGGCGCACGCCGGTCGGCGCGCGCCCCGGGACGGACGACCGACCGGACGGGCGGGACAGTGACGGGATCGATGGCAGCAGAGGTGGAGCTGGCGCAGCGCCTGCGGGCGGCGCGCCGCAGCGCGGGCATGTCGCAGACGGAGCTCGCGGGGGCGGACCTGTCCCCGAGCTACGTCTCCCTGCTCGAGGCGGGCAAGCGCGAGCCGTCGGAGGCGACGCTGGTGCTGCTCGCGTCGCGGCTCGGCACGAGCGTGGAGTACCTGCGCGAGGGGGAGCACGGGCCCGACGAGACGCGCGCGCGCCTGGCGCTCGCCCGGGCGCGGCTCGCGCTGGGGGACGGCGACCCCTCGGGCGCGCTCGCGCACCTGGCGGACGTCGAGGTCGCGGCGGTCAGCCCGGGCCTGCGGCGGCAGGCGCTCGCGACGCTGGCCGCGGCGCACGAGACCGCCGGCGACCTCGTGGGCTCGGTGGCCGTGCTCGAGCCCCTCGTCGCCGAGGCGCGGCAGCAGGGGCGCCGGCTCGAGGGTGCGCGGCTGTCGGCGGCGCTCGCGACGGTGTACCTGCGGGCGGGGGACACCTACCGGGCGGTGGAGGTGGCCGAGCTGGCGGCGCTCGACCTCGAGGACGCCCAGCTGACCGCGAGCGACGAGCACCTGCGGCTCGTCGCGACGGTGGTGCAGGGCTACGCCGAGCGCGGCGACCTGGCCTACGCCGCCCACCGTGCCGGGCAGCTCGTCCGCGTCGCCGACGACCAGGAGTGCCCCCGCGTGCGGGCCCGGGTCTACGAGCTGGCGGCGACGGTGGCGCAGGAGCGCGGCGAGACGGCCGCGGCCGCCGCCTACGTGGAGCGGGCCCTCGCCGTCGTCGACGAGGGTGTGCTCAACGCCGAGCTGGCGACGCTGCGGCTCGTCTGGGCCCGGCTGCTCCTGCGGGACCCGCGCTCGGACCCGCGCACGGCGCTGGACCAGGTCGAGCGCGCGTGGCCGTCCGTGCAGGCCCGGGGGACGCGCGAGGAGCAGGCCCGCGTCGACCTCGACCGCTCCGCGGCCTGCCTGCGCCTCGACGAGGTCGACGGCGCCACCCGCTGGGCGCTGTCCGCGCTGGCCCGCCTCGACGGCGGTCGGGGCCTGGTGATGGTGCACGCCCAGCTCGCGCTGGCCGACGCGCTGCACGCCTCCGGCGACGGCGTGGGCGCGGTGCGCGCCGTCGACGCCGCGGCGGAGCTGCTCGACGCGATCGCCCCCTCGCGCCGCACGGCCGCCGCGTGGCGCGAGGTCGGGGACCGGCTGCGGCGGGTCGGCGACGGGTCGGGCACCGTCCGCGCCTACGACCGCGCGCTGCGCGACGCCGGCTTCCCGTCGGCGGTGCCGCTGCCCACCGTCCCCCGGGCGCGGGTGCGCTGACCGGGTCCGCCGGGCAGGGCTGGACGCGCCGAGGGGCGCCACCGTGCGGTGGCGCCCCTCGGGAGGTGCGGTGCCGGGCGGGCCGGCGGGCGGTCGTGCGACCGCCGGGTGCTCAGAGGCCGTTGACGGCCTTCGCGAGCGCCGACTTCTTGTTGGCCGCCTGGTTGGCGTGGATGACGCCCTTGGAGACGGCCTTGTCGAGCTTCTTGGAGGCGACGACGAGCGCCGAGGCGGCACCGTCCTTGTCACCGCCGGCGACGGCCTCGCGGACGCGCCGCACGTACGTCTTGAGCTCCGACTTCACGGACTTGTTGCGCAGACGGGCCTTCTCGGCCGTCTTGATGCGCTTGAGCTGGGACTTGATGTTCGCCACGTGTGGACTCTCTCGTTCTGCTGCGCCGAGGCGCTCGGACAGGTCGTGAGGGCGCGTCCCGCCCCGGGACTGGGGCGTGGGGACACCCTGGGGGAGGAGCGGGGGCAGTGCCCGCCGACCTGGGCGGACACACAAGGGGTCAGACTACCAGGACTCCCGGTCCCGCAGCGACCGTGCCATCGCCCGTGCCACCGCCTCGAAGCGTGGCCGCGGCAGCACCGCCCCCTCCCGGCGGACCGCCGCCGGGTCGAGGCGCAGGACCCGGTCGACCCGGACCTCGCTGGGGCGGCCCTGCCGGTCCCAGGCGCCGCTGCCGACGTCCACCCAGACCCGGCCGTGGCGCGCCTCGTCGGCGGCGTCCCGGTCGTGGTCCCGGCTCGTCATGGCCAGCCCGAGCAGCCGGTCGCCCTCCCGGCCGACGAGCAGGATCGGCCGGTCCTTGCCCCGGGCGGGGTCGTCCTCGTAGGGCACCCAGGCCCAGACGACCTCGCCGGGGTCCGGCCGGCCGTCCGGGTGCGGGTCGTAGACGACCTGCGGTCGGCGCGGGTCCCCCCGGGCCGGGCCGGGGCGGGGGCCGGGCAGGTCGCGGCCGCCGGCCGCGTCGCGGACCGGTGAGGGGCGAGCCCGCGTCCTCGTCGGAGCCGTCGTCCGGGCCGCGCGGTCGCGGACGACGGCGCCGAGCACCGTCCCGGCGAGCCGGGCCGCCGTGCCGAGCCAGGAGCCGCGCGCCATGCCCCGACCCTAGCCCGGGCCGCGACAGGCGGCGCAGGCCCGCCGGACACGCCGGAGGACGGCGTCCCCGCAGGTGGGAGGGGCCGCAGGCCCGGCCCCCCGTCCTGTAACGCGGGGGACTCACACGGCCGTTATCGTCCGCCCATGGCCGACCTCTTCGACGACTACCCGCCCGGTGTGGCCTGGGACGAGATGATCATGCCGGGCGGCGGCCCGACCACCGCCTACGCGCAGGTGCACGGTGCGGTCGCGGAGCTGTCGACGGCGGAGCTGCGGGCCCGGGGCGAGCAGCTCGCCCGCTCCTACCTCACCCAGGGCGTCACCTTCGACTTCGCCGGCGAGGAGCGCCCCTTCCCGCTCGACGTGGTGCCGCGGGTGCTGGGCAGCGAGGAGTGGGAGGTGCTCGCGCCGGGCGTGTCGCAGCGGGTCCGGGCGCTGGAGGCCTTCCTCGCCGACGTCTACGGGCCGCAGCGGGCGGTCGCCGACGGCGTGGTGCCGCGGGCGGTCATCGTCTCGTCGACGAACTTCCACCGGCAGGCGCAGGGCATCGAGCCGCCGAACGGCGTGCGGGTGCACGTCTCGGGCATCGACCTCGTGCGCGACGCGCTGGGCGGCTGGCGCGTGCTCGAGGACAACGTGCGCGTGCCCAGCGGCGTGAGCTACGTGCTCTCCAACCGCCGCGCCATGGCGCAGACCTTCCCGGAGCTGTTCGCGTCCCTGCGCATCCGGCCCGTGGCGGACTACTCCCGCCGCCTGCACGCGGCCCTCGTCGCCGCCGCGCCTCCCGGGGTCGACGAGCCGAACGTCGTCGTGCTCACGCCGGGCGTCTACAACTCCGCCTACTTCGAGCACTCGCTGCTGGCCCGCACGATGGGCGTCGAGCTCGTCGAGGGGGGTGACCTCTTCTGCGCCGGCGGGCGGGTGTGGATGCGCACCACCCAGGGGCGCCGCCGCGTCGACGTCATCTACCGGCGGGTGGACGACGAGTTCCTCGACCCGGTGGCGTTCCGGTCCGACTCCCTGCTCGGCAGCCCGGGCCTGCTCAGCGCCGCCCGCAACGGGACGGTGACGATCGCCAACGCGATCGGCAACGGCGTCGCCGACGACAAGCTGCTCTACACCTACGTGCCGGACCTCATCCGCTACTACCTCGGCGAGGAGCCCGTGCTGCGCAACGTCGACACCTGGCGGCTGGAGGAGCCCGAGGCGCTCGCGGAGGTCCTCGACCGGCTCGACGAGCTCGTGGTCAAGCCCGTCGACGGCTCGGGCGGCAAGGGGCTCGTGGTGGGGCCGAGGGCCTCCCGCGCGGAGCTCGCGGACCTGCGGGTGCGGCTGCGCGACGACCCGCGCGGCTGGATCGCCCAGCCCGTCGTGCAGCTGTCGACGGTGCCCACCCTCGTCGAGGACGGCCTGCGGCCCCGCCACGTCGACCTGCGGCCCTTCGCCGTCAACGACGGCGACAAGGTCTGGGTGCTGCCGGGCGGCCTCACCCGGGTGGCGCTGCCGGAGGGGCAGCTCGTCGTGAACTCCTCCCAGGGCGGCGGCTCGAAGGACACGTGGGTGCTCGGCAGCGCGACGCCCAAGCGGTCGGCTACGGCCCTCGCCGCGGGGACGCCGCCCGTCGTGGCCGCAGGGGTCCCCGTCGACACGAGCCCGCACGACTCCGGGCGGGTGGTCCAGATGCAGCAGCAGCAACAGCAGCAGCAGCAGCAGGTCGTCGCGGCCGGCCCGACGCCCGGGGGTGCGCCGTGCTGAGCCGCATCGCCGAGTCCCTGTTCTGGATCGGCCGGTACGTCGAGCGGGCGGACGACACCGCGCGCCTGCTCGACGTGCACCTGCAGATCATCCTCGAGGACCCGTGGGCCTCAGAGGACCTCGCCTGCCGCTCCCTGCTCACGGTCATGGACCGGCCGACCCCCGCGACGGGGCTCGTCGGCCGCGAGACCGTGCTCGACCTGCTGGCCTACGACCGCTTCGCGCCCACGTCGATCGCGGGGTCGCTCACGTCGGCGCGCGAGAACGCCCGCCGTGCGCGCGAGATCCTCTCGACGGACCTGTGGGAGAGCCTCAACGCGACGTGGAACGGCCTGCCGGGGCAGATGCGGCCCGTCCGCGCGCACGACTACTTCACGTGGGTCCGCGAGCGCGCGGCGATGGTCAACGGGCTCGTCGACTCCGTGACGGCGCGCGACGACACGTGGCGGTTCCTCGTCCTGGGCCGGTCCATCGAGCGGGCCGACATGACGGCGCGGCTGCTGACGACGCGGGCGCTCGCGGGCGCGGCGGGGCCGGGCTGGACGACGCTGCTGCGCTCGTGCGGCGCCTACGAGTCCTTCCTGCGCGTGCACAGGGCGACCGTCTCCGAGGAGCGGGCGGCGGGCTACCTCCTGCTCGACCGGCAGTTCCCGCGCTCGGTCGTCTTCGCGCTCAACACCGCGGAGGCGATGCTCCTCGAGCTCGACCCCGTGCTCGACTTCTCGCGGGTCGACGAGGCGCGCCGCGAGATCGGGCTCGTCCGCTCGAGCCTGGAGTACCGCCCGCTCCTCGACATCGTCGACCACCTGCCGGAGGAGATGGAGCGGGTGCAGCGGGCCTGCTCCGCCGCGAGCGACGCGATCCGCGGTCGCTACTTCCCGGCCGACCTCACCACGCACTGGATCGGGGAGGCGCTGTGAGCCGCCTGCACGTCGTCCACACCTCCTCCTTCCGGTACGCGACGCCCGTGCTGGCCTCCTACAACGAGGCCCGCATGCGCCCGCTCGACGGCCCGGGCCAGCGGGTCGTCCGCTCGCGCGTCGACGTGACCCCGCACACCTGGTCCACCGAGTGGACGGACTACTGGGGCACGAGCGTCACCGCGTTCGAGGTGCTCGCGCCGCACGAGCAGCTCGTCCTGACCGCCGAGCACGTCGTCGAGGTCTCCGAGCGTCCGGCGGTGACCACGGTGACGGGCTGGGACGAGCTGCGCGGGGCGGGCGTGCGCGACCGCTTCGCCGAGTTCCTCAGCCCGACGCCGACGACGACCGTGCCGGAGGAGGTCGTCGACCTGGCGCGGGACGCCTCCCGCGGCGCCGACCCGGCGGAGGCGGCGCAGGCCGTCGCGGTCGCGGTCCGGGACGCGCTGGAGTACGTGCCGGGCGTCACCACCGTCCACACCCCCGCGGCGGAGGCCTGGAGCACCCGGACGGGCGTGTGCCAGGACATGGCGCACCTCACCGTCGGGGCGCTGCAGGGCGTGGGGGTCCCGGCGCGCTACGTGTCGGGCTACCTGCACCCGCGGGGCTCCGACGACGACGGGACGGCGGTCACGGGGGAGTCCCACGCGTGGGTGGAGTGGTGGACGGGCGCCTGGTACGGCTACGACCCGACGAACCGCACGCCCGTCGGCGAGCAGCACGTGGCGATCGGCCGAGGACGCTCCTACGACGACGTGCCGCCCCTGCGCGGCATCTACGCCGGGCGCGCGACCCAGGACCTCACGGTGACGGTGCGCATCACCCGCCAGGCCTGACGCCCGCGCCGGGCGCGCGCCGGCGCGTGGGACGATGGGGGCCGTCCCCGCCCTGCCGACGAGCCCCTGGAGTCCCCCCGCGTGTCCCCGATCCCCGGTCCCGCCGCGGCGGCCCGCATCCGCCCGGCCGCCACCGCGCCCGAGCTGCTGCGCAACTTCTGCATCATCGCGCACATCGACCACGGCAAGTCGACGCTGGCCGACCGCATGCTGCAGGCCACGGGCGTCGTCGAGGCCCGCGCGATGCGCGCGCAGTACCTCGACCGGATGGACATCGAGCGCGAGCGCGGGATCACCATCAAGTCGCAGGCCGTGCGGATGCCGTGGGAGGTCGCCGGGACGCCTTTCGCGCTCAACATGATCGACACCCCGGGGCACGTGGACTTCACGTACGAGGTGTCGCGCTCGCTCGCCGCCTGCGAGGGCGCGGTGCTCCTCGTCGACGCCGCGCAGGGCATCGAGGCGCAGACGCTGGCCAACCTGTACCTGGCCATGGAGAACGACCTCGCGATCATCCCCGTGCTGAACAAGATCGACCTGCCGTCGGCCCAGCCCGAGAAGTACGCGGAGGAGCTGGCGAACCTCGTCGGCGGGAGGCCCGAGGACTGCCTGCGCGTCTCGGGCAAGACCGGCGTGGGGGTCGAGGAGCTCCTCGACCGGATCGTGGAGCTCGTGCCGGCGCCCGTGGGCGACCCCGAGGCCCCCTCGCGCGCCATGATCTTCGACTCCGTGTACGACACCTACCGGGGCGTCGTCACGTACGTGCGGGTGGTCGACGGCAACCTCAACCCGCGCGAGCGCATCGCCATGATGTCGACGCGCGCGACCCACGAGCTGCTCGAGATCGGCGTCATCTCCCCCGAACCGGTCCCGGGGCCCGGGCTCGGCGTCGGCGAGGTCGGCTACCTCATCACGGGCGTGAAGGACGTGCGCCAGTCCAAGGTCGGCGACACGGTGACGAACCAGAGCAAGCCCGCCGCGGAGGCGCTCGGCGGGTACGCCGACCCGCTGCCCATGGTGTTCTCGGGCCTGTACCCCATCGACGGCTCGGACTACCCCGTGCTGCGCGACGCGCTCGACAAGCTCAAGCTCAACGACGCCGCGCTGAACTACGAGCCCGAGACCTCCGTGGCGCTCGGCTTCGGCTTCCGCGTCGGCTTCCTGGGCCTGCTGCACCTGGAGATCGTCCGGGAGCGCCTCGAGCGCGAGTTCGACCTCGACCTCATCTCCACGGCGCCCAACGTCATCTACGAGGTGACGCTCGAGGACCACGAGGTCGTCACCGTGACGAACCCGAGCGAGTTCCCGGGCGGCAAGATCCGCGAGGTCCGCGAGCCGGTCGTGCGTGCGACGATCCTCGCCCCCTCGGAGTTCGTCGGGACGATCATGGAGCTGTGCCAGGCCCGGCGCGGCGACCTGCAGGGCATGGACTACCTGTCCGAGGAGCGCGTCGAGATGCGCTACCTGCTGCCCATGGCGGAGATCGTCTTCGACTTCTTCGACGCCCTGAAGTCGCGCACCCGCGGCTACGCGAGCCTGGACTACGAGCGCGTGGGGGACCAGGTCGCGGACCTGGTGAAGGTCGACATCCTCCTGCAGGGCGAGCAGGTGGACGCCTTCAGCTCCATCGTGCACAAGGACAAGGCCTACGCGTACGGCGTCATGATGGCCGGCAAGCTCAAGGACCTCATCCCGCGCCAGCAGTTCGAGGTGCCGATCCAGGCCGCCATCGGCGCCCGCGTCATCGCGCGCGAGACCATCCGCGCCATCCGCAAGGACGTCCTGGCCAAGTGCTACGGCGGCGACATCACCCGCAAGCGCAAGCTCCTGGAGAAGCAGAAGGAGGGCAAGAAGCGCATGAAGACGATCGGCCGGGTCGACGTGCCGCAGGAGGCCTTCATCGCCGCGCTCTCCTCCGAGCCCGCGGGGTCCGCCGGCGGCCGGGACAAGGACGCGAAGAAGAAGTGAGCGGCGACCCCACGGGCCCGGTGCCGTGAGCCCGGCGCTCCCCGACGGGGACGTGCCGCCCGCTGACGGCACACTGCCGGCGTCCGTGCGTGACGGCGCGGAGGAGCGGGCGTTCGGGGTCTACCTGCACGTCCCGTTCTGCCGCGTGCGCTGCGGGTACTGCGACTTCAACACCTACACCTCCGCGGAGCTCGGCGGCGGTGCGAGCCAGGCCGCGTACGCGGGCACGGCGCTCGACGAGGTGCGCCTGGCCCGCCGGGTGCTCGCGGACGCCGGGCTGCCGGCCCGGCCCGTCGCGACCGTGTTCGTCGGGGGCGGGACGCCCACGCTCCTGCCCGTCGACGACCTCGTCGGGCTCCTCGACGGCGTCCGGCAGGCCTGGGGCCTGGCCGACGGCGCCGAGGTGACGACGGAGGCGAACCCCGACTCCGTGACGCCCGAGGGTCTGGAGCGGCTCGCCGCCGGGGGCTTCACGCGCGTCTCGTTCGGCATGCAGTCGGCGGTGCCGCACGTGCTGGCCACGCTCGAGCGCACCCACGACCCGGCGCGGGTGCCCGACGCCGTGCGCTGGGCGCAGGACGCGGGGCTGCGGGTCTCGCTCGACCTCATCTACGGCACGCCGGGGGAGTCCCTGGCCGACTGGCGGACGTCGCTCGAGGCGGTGCTCGGAGGCGGCGTCGACCACGTCTCGGCCTACGCGCTCGTCGTGGAGCCCGGGACGCGCATGGCCGCGCAGGTCCGGCGCGGGGAGGTCGCGCTGCCCGACGAGGACGACCAGGCCGCCAAGTACGAGCTGGCCGACGAGCTGCTGGGGGCGGCCGGCCTGGCCGCCTACGAGGTGAGCAACTGGGCCCGCACGCCGCAGGACGCCTGCCGGCACAACCTCGCCTACTGGCGCGGCGACGACTGGTGGGGGATCGGGCCCGGGGCGCACAGCCACGTCGGCGGCGTCCGGTGGTGGAACGTCAAGCACCCGCGCGCCTACGCCGACCGCCTCGCCGCGGGCACGAGCCCCGCCGCGGGGCGCGAGGTGCTCGACGCCGAGGCGGCCCGGCTGGAGCGCGTGCTCCTCGGCGTGCGCCTGGCCGAGGGGCTGCCCCTGGCCGCGCTGGAGGCGCCGGCCCGCCGGGCGGTGGCGGGGCTCGTGGCCGACGGGCTCGTCGAGCCGCGGGCCGCCCTCGGCGCCGACGGGCCTGGGCGCGTGGTCCTCACCCGGCGCGGGCGCCTGCTGGCCGACGCGGTGGTGCGCACGCTCGTCGCCGCCTGAGGGGCGCGCCGGGGACGAAGGATCCGCCGTCCGGCCGTGTCCGTCCTTGACACGGCGGTGCACGGTCGCTTGCCTGCTCTCGCACAGGGTCCGGCGCCGCCGCGACCGTCACCTCCGCAGGGAGCACCGATGAGCGAGACCCCCGGGCACCGTCCCGACCCCGACGACCGCACGCCGGAGGGGGCCACGCCCGCCGAGCCCGCTCCCGGCGGCGCGAGCGCGTACCCGCCGCCCGGCGCGTACCCCCCGCCCGGCGGCGCCTACCCGCCGCCGCCCCCCGGCCAGCCCGCCTACGGCCAGCCCTCCTCCGGCGTGCCCGGCTACGGCCAGCCCGGGAGCGCGCCGGCGTACGGGCAGCAGGGCTACGAGCAGCAGGGCCAGCCCGGCTACGGCCAGCCCGGCTACGGCCAGCCCGGCTACGGCCAGCCGGGCTCCGGGCAGCCGGGCTACGGCCAGCCCGGCTACGGCCAGCCCGGGCAGCCGGGCGGGTACGGCCAGGGCTTCGGCGGCATGCCGCCCGTGAGCGCGGCCGGGTACGGCGGTGCGAACGCCGGCATCGGCGAGGCGCTGTCCTACGGCTGGGCGAAGTTCACGCAGAACCTCGGCACCATCCTGCTGGCCGCGCTGGTCTACGTGGTCGCCTTCGCCGTGGTGTTCGGCGTGTGGTTCGCGATCCTCTCGGCGCTCGGGCTCGGCCTCGAGGCGGCCGTCCCGACGGACGAGTTCGGCAACCCCACCGGCGGCGGTCTCGCGGCCGGGGCGTTCTCCGGCGGCGTGCTGCTGTCGACGCTGCTGTTCTCGCTCGTGTTCGTGGTGCTCGGGTACCTCGTCCAGGCCGGCATCACCCGCGGCGCGCTGCACCTGACGTACGGGCGCCCCCTGCAGATCGGCACCTTCTTCCGGCTCGAGCGGCTCGGCACGATCGTGCTCGTGTCGATCCTCCTGGCGGTCGCGAGCAGCATCGCCAGCGCGGTGACCTTCTTCATCGGCGGCCTCGGCGCGCTGGCGGTCACGCTGTACGGCTTCTTCGTCGTCCAGTTCGTGCTCGACAAGGGGCTGGGCGCGATCGACGCGCTCAAGGCGAGCGCCACCCTCGTCCAGCGCAACCTCGGGACGTCCGTCGTGCTGGTGCTGGTGACCATGGTCGCGTACTTCGTGGGCGCGCTCCTGTGCGGCGTGGGCCTCCTCGTCGCCATCCCGGTGGCGGCCATCGCCGCGACCTGGACCTACCGCAGGCTGCTCGGCGAGCCCGTCGCGCCGTGACCGGCGGGCCGCGCCGGGCCCCGCGCCGGGCCCCGCGCCTCAGGCGTCCGGCGCGGTCACGAAGTCGATGAGCTCCTCGACCCGGCCCAGCAGGGCCGGGTCGAGGTCGGCGTAGCTGCGCACGCTGCGCAGGATGCGCGCCCAGGCCGTGGCCACGTCCCGCGGGCCGTCGGCGGGCCAGCCGAGCTCGCGCAGGACCCCGACCTTCCACTCCGTGCCCCGGTCGACCGTCGGCCAGGCGCGCAGCCCGACGCGCGCGGGCTTCACGGCCTGCCAGACGTCGACGTACGGGTGCCCCAGCACGAGCACGGTCCCGGCGGGTGCCGCCCGCACGGCCTCCGCGGCGATCCGGCTCTCCTTCGACCCGCGCACGAGGTGGTCGACGAGCACGCCCACGCGCCGGCCCGGCCCGGGCGAGAAGGCGCGCAGCGCCTCGACGAGGTGGTCCGCACCGTCGAGGAGCTCGACGACCACCCCCTCCACGCGCAGGTCGTCGCCCCAGACCTTCTCGACGAGCTCCGCGTCGTGCTTGCCCTCCACCCAGATGCGGCTGCCGCGGGCCACCCGCGCCGGTGCGTCCGCGACCGCGCGCGAGCCCGAGGCCGTCCGGGCCGGCGCGGCGGGCGCGGCGGCGCGCGCGGGCGGCGTGAGCACCACGGGCTCCCCGTCCACCCAGAAGCCGGGGCCCAGCGGGAAGGTCCGCGTCCGTCCCCTCCGGTCCTCGAGCACGACGACGTGCTGCCCGCCGGACTTCTCCACGCGCACGACCGCGCCGACGAAGCCCGTCGTCACGTCCTCGACGACGAGGCCGGCCGAGGCCGGCTGCGGGCGCGAGGTGCGGGCGGGACGGTGGTGGGCGGGGCGCACGTCACGGCCCCCGCCCAGGACGTCGGTGCCGTAGCGGTCGGTGGGGCTCACGGCGCCACACGCTAGGTCACGGGTGCGGCGCCCCCCGGCAGGACCGGCGGTGGACACGCCGCGTAGGATTGGCACTCACGTACCGTGAGTGCTACCTCGACCGGCCCGCCGGCCCGGGTGCGCACCACGAGGCAGGGCGAGGCAGGGCGCGGCGGGGCCGCGCGGGGCAGGAGGGAGAGCCGTGGCACAGAACGACGACCGCCGGGTGGCCGTCCTGCGCGCCATCGTCGAGGACTACGTCGCGACCCGCGAGCCCGTCGGCTCGCGCGCCCTCGTCGAGCGCCACGCCCTCGGCGTCAGCCCCGCGACGATCCGCAACGACATGGCGGCCCTCGAGGACGGCGGCTACATCGCGCAGCCGCACACCTCGGCGGGCCGCGTCCCCACGGACAAGGGCTACCGGCTCTTCGTCGACCGGCTGGACGACATCAAGCCGCTGTCGGGCCCCGAGCGGCGGGCGATCGCCGCGTTCCTCGAGGACGCGGTCGACCTCGACGACGTCGTGGACCGGTCGGTCCGCCTCCTCGCGCAGCTGACGCACCAGGTCGCCGTGGTGCAGTACCCGTCGCTGCGGCGCTCGGCGCTGCGGCACGTCGAGCTCGTCGCCGTGGGCGCGCGGCACCTCCTCGTCGTCCTCATCACGCGGACCGGCCGCGTCGAGCAGCGCACGGTGGAGCTGGAGGCCCCGCTCGACGAGCTCGTCGTGACGCAGCTGCGCGCGCGGCTCAACGTGGCGGTCGCGGGCCGGGTGCTGGCGGACCTCGGCACCGTCCGCGAGGACCTGCGGCAGGCGTTCCCCCCGGCGGACCGGCCCCTCGTCGACGCGGTGCTCGCGGTCGTGGAGGAGACGCTGGCGCTCGAGGGCGAGGAGCGCATCGTGCTCGCGGGCACGGCCAACCTCGCGCGCGGCGGCTCCCCGGACTTCGGCCGCAGCCTCGGCCCCGTGCTCGAGGCGCTGGAGGAGCAGGTCGTGCTCCTGCGGCTGCTGTCCGACATGGCGGAGGACGAGGCGACCGTCACCGTCCGCATCGGGCGGGAGAACCAGCACGAGGGGCTCGTCGAGACGAGCTTCGTCACCACGGGGTACGGCACCGGGGACGGCTCGGCGGTCGCGCGCATCGGGTCCGTCGGGCCCCTGCGCATGGACTACCCGGGCACGATGGCCGCGGTCCGGGCCGTCGCCCGCTACCTGTCCCGCACCCTGGCCGGCTGAGGCCGCCCGCACCTCCTCCGCACCCACCGGCCCTGCGCCGGACCCCCGACCCGGTCTGACCCGCCGGCCCCACCGGCCGGCCTCCCAGAGAGAGCGACGTGACCGACTACTACGCGATCCTCGGCGTCCCGCGCGACGCCACCCCCGAGCAGATCAAGAAGGCGTACCGCAGGCTCGCACGCGAGCTGCACCCGGACGTCGCGGGGGCCGACCCCACGACCGAGGACCGGTTCAAGGACGTCAGCCGCGCCTACGACGTGCTCGGCAACCCCGAGAAGCGGCGCCAGTACGACCTCGGCGGGGACCCGTCCGCACCCGGCGGCGGCATGGGCGGCGGCGCGGGCTTCGGCTTCCAGGACATCTTCGAGACCTTCTTCGGCGCCGCGGCGGCCGGTGGCGCCGCGGCCCGCGGGCCCGTCCCGCGCGCCCGCCGGGGGCAGGACGCCCTCGTCCGCCTCGACCTCGACCTCGCGGAGGCGACCTTCGGCGCGCACCGCGAGATCCCCGTCGACACCGCGGTCGTCTGCCCGACCTGCTCGGGCACGTGCTGCCGCCCCGGGACCTCGCCGCGCACGTGCGACGTCTGCGGCGGCCGCGGCCAGGTGCAGCGCGTCGCGCGCTCCTTCCTCGGCCAGGTGATGACCACGCAGCCCTGCGCCGCCTGCCAGGGCTTCGGGTCGGTCATCACCGACCCCTGCGCCGACTGCGCCGGCGAGGGCCGGGTGCGCTCGCGCCGCACGCTGTCGGTCGACGTGCCGGCCGGCGTCGACACGGGCACCCGGATCAAGCTCACGGGCCAGGGCGAGGTCGGCCCCGCGGGCGGCCCCGCCGGCGACGTGTACCTCGAGGTGCGCGAGCGTCGCCACGACGTGTTCGTGCGCCAGGGCGACGACCTGCACGCCACCCTCGCGGTGCCCATGACCGCCGCCGCCCTGGGCACGGTGCTGCAGCTCGACACCCTGGACGGCCCGCGCGAGGTCGACCTCAAGCCCGGTACGCAGCCGCAGCAGGTCGTCACCCTCCGGGGCCTGGGCGTCGGCCACCTGCACGGGCAGGGCCGCGGCGACCTGCACGTCCACGTGGACGTGCAGGTGCCCACGGGCCTGGACGACGACCAGGCCGACCTGCTGCGCCAGCTCGCGCAGCTGCGCGGCGAGGAGCGCCCCGAGACGCGGCTCGCCTCCGGCGGCGGCGTCTTCGCCAAGCTGCGCGACAAGCTCTCGGGCCGGTGAGCGCGCCCGTCTTCCTGGCCGAGCCCGGCGCCCTCGCCGACGTCCGCGCCGGCGGCACCTACCTGCTCGAGGGCGCCGAGGGGCGGCACGCGGGGGTCGTGCAGCGCCGGGCGCCGGGGGAGCGGGTGGACGTCGTGGACGGCCGCGGGGTGCGGCTGCGGGCGCGGGTCGCGGACGTGACCGCCGCCGGGGTCGCGCTCGACGTGGAGGAGCGGGTCGACGAGCCCGTGCCCGGCGTGCGCCTCGTGCTGGTCCAGGCGCTCGCGAAGGGCGACCGCGACGAGCTGGCGATCGAGGCGGCCACGGAGGTCGGCGCCGACGCCGTCGTGCCGTGGCAGGCGGAGCGCTCCGTCGTCGTGTGGCGCGGGGAGCGCGCGGCGAAGAGCCGGGCGCGGTGGCTGGGCACGGTGCGGGCCGCGGCGAAGCAGGCCCGGCGGGCGCACGTGCCCGAGGTCGACGCCGCCCTCGACACCGCCGCGCTGGCCGCCCGGGCCGCCGCGGTGGTGGCGGCGGGCGGCGCCGCCCTCGTGCTGCACGAGGAGGCGGACGCGCCGCTGGCGTCCGTGGTGCTGCCGGCCGCGCCGGCGCCCGGCGGGCCGTCGCGCGACGTCCTCGTCGTCGTCGGGCCCGAGGGCGGCATCGCGGAGCGGGAGACGGAGCGGCTCGTCGCCGCAGGTGCGGTGGCCGTGCGCCTCGGGCCGCACGTGCTGCGCACCTCCACCGCGGGGCCGGTGGCGCTCGCGCTGCTCGCGCAGCGGCTGGGCCGCTGGGGCTGAGGGCGGGGCGGGCCGGGTGCGGGGGCCCGGCGCCGGGCGATGTCGGGGGGCGTCGCTACGATGGGGGGCGGGCCCGGACCACGGGCCCTCGGCGGCCGGTGACGGCCCGGGACGACAGGAGCGCACGGCGCGAGCCGAGCACATGAGCGAGCAGTCCACCGCACGCCGCGACCGCGGCGACCGTCCCGACGCAGCCGTCCACGCGCGGGTGGAGCACCGCATCACCGTGCCGCCGGAGATCTCGATGGTCGAGCTCCTCGGCCTGCGCGACGAGGTCCTCCGTGAGATCGAGCAGGGGTTCACCGGCGTCTCCGTGCACGTGCGCGGCAACGAGGTGAGCCTCGCGGGCCCGGCCGGGGACGTCGCGCTCGTCGCACGTCTCGTCGACGAGCTCGTCGACATGACCGCCGGCGGCACCCCGCTGACCCCCGACGTCGTGCGCCGCACGGTGGGCATGCTCACCGCCGGCGCCCAGGCGCGGCCCGCCGACGTGCTGACGTTCAACATCCTCACCGCGCGCGGCCGCACCATCCGGCCGAAGACCGCGGGCCAGAAGGAGTACGTCGACGCCATCGACCGGCACACGGTGACGTTCGGCATCGGGCCGGCCGGCACGGGCAAGACGTACCTGGCGATGGCCAAGGCCGTGCAGGCCCTCCAGGCGCGTCGCGTGAACCGGATCGTCCTCACCCGCCCCGCGGTCGAGGCCGGCGAGCGCCTGGGCTTCCTGCCCGGCACGCTCACGGAGAAGATCGACCCCTACCTGCGGCCGCTGTACGACGCGCTGCACGACATGGTCGACCCCGAGTCCATCCCACGGCTCATGGAGGCGGGCACCATCGAGGTGGCACCGCTCGCGTTCATGCGCGGCCGGACGCTCAACGACGCGTTCGTCATCCTCGACGAGGCGCAGAACACCTCCGTCGAGCAGATGAAGATGTTCCTCACCCGGCTCGGCTTCAGCTCGACGATGGTGGTGACCGGGGACGTCACGCAGGTGGACCTGCCGGGCGGGACCACGTCGGGCCTGCGGGCGGTCCAGAGCGTCCTCGAGGGCGTCGACGACATCGCGTTCTGCCGCCTGTCGAGCTCGGACGTGGTCCGCCACCGGCTCGTCGGCGAGATCATCGAGGCCTGGGGGCGGTGGGAGGCGCGATGAGCGTCGAGGTGAGCAACGAGTCCGGGCACGACGTCGACGAGGCCGAGTTCGCGGCGCTGGCGCGCCACGTGCTCGACGCGATGCACGTCCACCCCCAGACGGACCTGTCCATCCTGCTCGTCGGGACGGACGTCATGTCCGACCTGCACGTGCGCTGGATGGACGAGGAGGGGCCGACGGACGTCCTGTCCTTCCCCATGGACGAGCTGCGGCCGGGGCAGGCGGGCTCCGTGACGCCGGCGGGCCTGCTGGGTGACGTGGTGCTCTGCCCGGAGGTCGCGGCCACGCAGGCCCGCGCCGCCGGCCACTCCACCGCCGAGGAGCTCCTCCTGCTGACGACGCACGGCATCCTGCACCTGCTGGGGTACGACCACGCGGAGCCGGAGGAGGAGAAGGAGATGTTCGCCCTGCAGCGTCGCCTCCTGCTCACCTTCCTGGCGGAGCGGTGAGCGACCTCGTCGTCGGCGGTCTGCTGGCCCTCGCGCTCGGCGCCATCGCGCTCGCCGCGACGCTGAGCGCCGGCGAGGTCGCCGTCGGACGCGTCACCCGCGCGGCCGTCGCCGAGCTCGCCGCCGAGGGCCACAGGGCGGCCGACCGCGTGTCGGCGCTCTCGCTGCACCACGAGCGCGTGCAGGCCGCAGCGTCCTACGTGCGCCTCGTCGCGGAGATGACGGCCACCGTCTGCCTCACCCTCGCGCTCGGGGGCACGGGTCTGCCGTGGCCCGCGGTGCTCGGGCTGGCGGTGGCGGTGTGCGCGGTGCTCGCCTTCCTCCTCGTCCGCCTGAGCCCGCGCCGGCTCGGCCGTCGCCACCCGGTGGCGACCCTCGTGCGCACGTGGCCGCTCCTCGTCGGCGTCACGTCCTTCGCCGGCGGCGTCGGTCGGCCCGCCCCCGAGGGCGAGAGGGCGGAGGAGGAGCAGGAGGAGGAGCTGCGCGACATGGTGCAGCGCGTCTCGGAGTCCGAGGCGATCGAGGAGGAGGAGCGCGAGCTCTTCCGGTCCGTGCTCGAGCTGGGCGACCGCCTCACCCGCGAGGTCATGGTGCCGCGCCCGGACATGGTGACGACCACGGCGGGCACGCGGCTGGACAAGGCGCTGTCCCTGCTCCTGCGCTCGGGCTTCTCGCGCGTCCCGGTGGTGGGGGAGTCCGTGGACGACCTGCGCGGCGTGCTCTACCTCAAGGACGTGGTGCGCCACCTGCAGGACGCGGGCGGGGACACCGGCGAGGTGCGCGCGGCGGACCTGGCCCGCCCGCCCGTGTTCGTCCCCGAGTCCAAGCCCGTCGACGACCTGCTGCGCGAGCTGCAGAGCGGCTCCTCGCACCTCGCGCTCGTCGTGGACGAGTACGGCGGGATCGCCGGGCTCGTCACGATCGAGGACGCGCTGGAGGAGCTCGTCGGCGAGCTGACCGACGAGCACGACCCCGACGCGCCCGTGGTCGAGAGGGTCGCCGACGGCGTGTGGCGCGTCCCGGCCCGTCTCGGCCGGGACGAGCTCGGCGAGCTGCTCGGGCTCGAGGTCGACGACGAGGACGTGGACAGCGCCGGCGGCCTGCTCGCCAAGGCGCTGGGCAAGGTCCCGCTGCTCGGCTCGAGCGGCGACATCCACGGCGTGCACCTGGAGGCCGAGCGGGTCGAGGGGCGTCGCAAGCGGCTGGCCACGGTCCTCGTGCGCCGGTCCGACCCCGAGGACGCGCAGGACGAGGACGAGGACGGCGGCGGGTCGCGCTCCGGCTCCGGCGCCGACGCGCGCGGGGAGGACCTCGCGGCCCGACCCGGGGCCGTCGACGCGCCGCGCACCGGCTCGTCGGTGCTCACCGCTACGGTCTCCGAGGGGACCGGGGCCGCACCCGGCCCGGACGGAGGGGGTGCACGGTGACGTTCCGCTCGGGCTTCGCCTGCCTCGTCGGCCGGCCCAACGCCGGCAAGAGCACGCTGACCAACGCCCTCGTCGGGCGCAAGATCGCCATCACCTCGGACCGCCCCCAGACCACGCGCCACACCGTGCGCGGCATCGTCCACCGGGAGGACGGCCAGGTCGTCCTCGTCGACACCCCGGGCCTGCACCGGCCGCGGACGCTCCTGGGCGAGCGGCTCAACGACCTCGTGCGCGGCACGCTGGCCGAGGTGGACGTGGTGGGCTTCTGCCTCCCGGCGGACCAGCGCGTCGGCCCCGGCGACCGCTACATCGCCGAGCAGCTCGCGGGGCTGGGGCCCACGTCCGGGCGGGACCCGCGCGGCCGCGGGACGCCGGTGGTGGCGGTCGTGACGAAGGCCGACCTGGTCGGCAAGGGCCGCCTGGCCGAGCACCTGCTCGCCGTGCAGGGCCTGGGCGACTGGGCGGAGATCGTCCCCGTGTCGGCCCGCTCGGGCTACCAGGTGGGCCACCTCGTCGAGGTGTTCCTGGGGATCCTGCCGGAGGGCGCCCCGCTGTACCCGGAGGGCGAGCTCACCGACGAGCCCGAGGCCGTCATGGTGGCCGAGCTCGTCCGGGAGGCCGCCCTCGAGGGGGTCCGCGACGAGCTGCCGCACTCGCTGGCCGTCGTCGTCGAGGAGATCGTGCCCCGTGACCGCACCCGCGACGCCTCCGGCGAGCGGCTCGGCCCCCGGGCCGTCGACGGGCCGCCGATGCTCGACGTGCGCGTCGAGCTCTTCGTCGAGCGGGACAGCCAGAAGGCCATCGTCATCGGCAAGGGCGGGGCGCGGCTGCGCGACGTCGGCACGCGGGCCCGCCGCGAGATCGAGGCGCTGCTCGGTGCCCGCGTGTTCCTCGACCTGCACGTCCGGGTCGCGAAGGACTGGCAGCGCGACCCGAAGCAGCTCGGGCGCCTGGGCTTCTAGGGCGGCGGGCGTGAGGACGTCGGGCGCGCGCGGGCAGGGCACGGTCGGCGCCGCCCCCGCCGAGGACGTGGTGCCGGTCGCCGCGGTGACCCCGCCGTCGGCGCCCGACGGCCGCGCACCAGCCGGTGGTGGCGACGGTGCCGACGGGCCGGCCGGTGCCGCCGGTGCCCGGCCGATCGGCGGGAGCACGGAGGTCGACCCCGCACCGGATCCCGCACCCGCCCCCGGGCGTGAGCCGTCCGCGCCCGCGCGCCTGCGGGCCGAGCTCGTGCGGCGCTTCGCGCACACCCGCGTCGGGGAGACCGTGGGCCTGACGACGGCCGCGCTCGTCGTGCTCGCCGTGGTGGGCTCCCTGCTCGGCCCCCAGTGGGACCCGCTGCCCGTCCGCGACCCGCTCGAGGTGGCGGCGGTCGACACCGCGATCACCGGCGCCCCGGTGCCGCTGCCGCGGTACGAGGTCGAGCGGCGGGTCGTGGAGGTCCGGCTCGACGGCACGACGGTCGAGGCGCAGATCACCACCCCGGTGGGGGCCGGCGACGACCTGCCCGGCGTCGTCTTCGTGCACGGCGCGGGGACGGGGCGGTTCGCGCAGGCCTTCACCGCCCAGGCCGAGGCGCTCGCGCGGGCCGGGGTCGTGACGATGGTCCCCGACAAGCGCCTCGACACCTACACGCTGCGGCACCGCGACTACCCGGCGATGGCGCAGGACTACGCGCGCTCCGTCGCGCTGCTCCGGGAGGTCGACGCGGTCGACCCCGCCCGCGTCGGCGTCTACGCCGAGAGCGAGGGCGCGTGGATCGCCCCCGTCATGGCCGCGGAGGACCCCGCCCTGGCGTTCGTCGTCCTCGTCTCCGCGCCCGTGGTGCCGCCCCGCGAGCAGGGCGCCTTCGCGGCCGACACCTACCTGCGCAACACCGGCGTGCCGCAGCAGGTGTTCCGGGCGATCCCCCGCGCGATCGGCATGTCCCTGCCGGGCGGCGGCTTCGAGTACGCCGACTTCGACGTCACGCCGTACCAGCGGCGCACGACGCAGCCCGTGCTCGTCGTCTACGGCACGGGGGACGCCTCGATGCCCCTGGTCCAGGGGGCCCAGCGGCTCCTCGCCGACACGGCGCTGGCGGGGAACCTCGACGTCACGGTGCGGTACTACGCCGGTGCGACGCACGGCCTGCGCGTGCACGGCGAGATCGCGCCGGTCTTCCTGCGCGACCTCGCGGGGTGGGTCGTCGGCCTGCCCGGGACCGCCGGGCAGGCGCCGCGGATCGCCGGGGACCAGCCCGTGCAGGAGTACCTGGCCGCGCCCGTGCCGCAGCCGCGCTGGCTCCGGGACGGCACGCTGCTGCTCGTCGTGGTGGCCGTCGGCGTGGGGCTCCTCCTGCTCGCGCCGCTCGCCGTCGGGGTCGACCGGGCCCTGGACCCGCTGCGCCGGCGCCGGGACCGGCGGGCGGCGGTGCGGGCGGCGGGCGGCCCGGGTCCGGCCGGTCCCGCGCGGGGGCAGCGCGCGCCGCAGCGCTTCGCCCCGGGGGTGCGGGACGCGCTCGTCGGGCTCGCGGTGGGCACCGTGATCACGGTGGCCGCGCTCGTCTGGTACCTCGTCGTCGTGGCGCGGCTCGCGCTGGACTACGACAGCAACGCGGTGCTCGTCCAGGGCGGGTGGGTCCTCGTGCGCGCCGTGGGCGTCCTGACGGTCCTGGCCGGCGTGCTGCTCGTCGGGCGGGTGCGCGCCGTGCTGCGGGCCGGCGAGCGGCCGGCGGCCGGGGCGGTGCGGACCACCGCGCTCGTCGTCGTGCTGGCCGCGGCCGCCGTCCTCCTCGTCACCCTGGCGTACTGGGGCGTGTTCCAGCTCGGCATCTGACGGCCGGGCCCGCCCGCACGTCCGCCGCACGTCCGCGGCACGTCGGCCGCACGTCGGCCGCACGTCCGCGGCCCGCCGGCGGACCCGCCGCGACCTCTCAAGTCCTCGCCCGCGCCTGCCGATGGGCCGGTGACGGCGGGGGTGTGCAGGAGGGGTGAGGTGCTGACGGACTGGGGCTCGGCCACGGACAGGGGTGCCGTGCGCGAGGCGAACGAGGACGCCCTGCTGGCGTACCCGCCGGTCTTCCTCGTCGCCGACGGCATGGGCGGGCACGACGCCGGCGACGTCGCCAGCCGGATCGCGGTCGAGGAGTTCGCCGACCTGGCCGGCGAGGACGGGGCGACCCCCGAGGACGTCCACGGCTGCTTCCTGCGCGCCGCGCACCGGATCGGCTCCGAGTTCTCCACGTCCCGGCAGGGCGGCACGACCGTCGCCGGCATCGCGCTGACCCGTCCTGACGGCGTCCCCTCCTGGCTGGTGTTCACCGTCGGGGACTCCCGCGTGTACCGGCGGACCCCCGGCGGCGTGGTGCAGGTGAGCGTCGACCACAGCGTGACCGCCGAGCTCGTCGCCCGCGGGGAGCTGGACCCCGCCGACGTGCCCACCCACCCGAGCCGGCACGTCCTCACCCGGGTCCTGGGCACCGCCGAGCCCGCCGACCCCGACTACTGGCTGCTGCCCGCGCAGGTCGGCGACCGCTTCCTGCTGTGCACCGACGGCCTCACCCGCGAGCTGGCCGACGCGGAGATCGCGTCCGTGCTCGCGGCCGCGACGGACCCCCGCGCCGCGGCGGCCGAGCTCGTGGCCCGGGCCGTGGCACGCGGCGCCCGCGACAACGTGACCGTCGTCGTCGTCGACGGCGGTGCGCGCACGGGCCTGCGGCTCCCGCGGGCCGGCGCCGACGCCCGCGACCGCGCCTGGCACGACGAGCGCGAGGGCACGACGCTGCCCCGGCCGCGCACCGCACGGGACGCGGTGGTCGCGTGAGCGCCACGTACCGCCCCGGCCCCGGCACGGTCCTGCTCGCCGACGGGGTGCTCGTGGTGCTCGACCCGGCCGCCGACGACGCGCTCGTGCGGGCCCTGTGGGAGGTCCTCGTGCGCGGGGAGGGCATGCTCGGCGCGCTCGGGCTGCTGGCGGGCCGCGGGCTCGCCGGCCTGCCCGGCTTCGCCGTCGTCGCACCGGCCGCCGGCGGGTGCGGCGTCGCGGTGCGCGGTGCGGTGCGGGTCACCGCGCGGCCCGTCGCCGGCGCCCCCGAGGTGCTGTCCGGCGCCGCCGCGCTCACGTGGTTCGAGCGCACGCTGCCCGCCGTCGCGGGCGTCGAGGTCGAGCTCTCGTCCGGCGACGAGCCGTCCGCCGCCGCCGCCGCGACGGGCTGGCCGCTCCTCGGCGGCGTGGTGCGCGCCGGTGCGGTCCGGGTCACGACCGTCGCCGTCGCCCCGGGGGCCGACGGGGAGCAGGCCGAGGTCCTCGTCCGGCCCGGGGTCCTCCCGGCCCAGCTCCCGCCCGTCGTGGAGCACCTCCGGGTGCCGCCCCTCGAGCCGGAGGTCGTCACCCTGCCGGTGGCGCCGGCCGCCGTGCCGGAGGTCCTCGCCGTGCGCGTCGACGCCGCGCCGGCGGATCTCGCTCCGGTGGACCTCGCTCCGGTGGACCTCGCTGCGGCGGACCTCGCGCCGGAGGGCCACCGGGCCGCAGAGCTCCGGCCGGTGGCCGCCGCACCCCTCGACGCGGACGCGATCGACTGGGGCGTCGACCCGACCGTTCGCGTGCTGCGCCGGACGGCCGCCGACGAGGCGCCCGCACCCGGGCCGGCCGCCGCGCCGGCCGCCTCCGTACCGGCCGCACCCGTAGCGGCCGGGCTCGAGGACGAGCCGGGCGAGCCCCTCGTCGTCCACGACCACGACGGCCTGACCATCCTCGGCGCGGAGCTCGAGGAGATCCGTCGCCTGCTCCCCGGGTGGGCCGCCGGGGCAGCACCCGTCGCACCCGTCGCACCGGTGGCACCGACCGCACCGGCGCCCGTCACCCCCGCGCCGACAGCGCCGACAGCGCCGACCGGGCCGCCGCCCGCCGCCACCCCGGCGTCGTCGGCGTCGGCCCCCGCGCCCACGACGTGCGCCGGGTTCGCCGTGCTCGCCGGGCAGGAGGACGCCCCCGTACCGCCCGCGCGCCCCGTGCTGGCCCTGGCGGGCGGCACGACGGTCCCCCTCGACCGGCCCGTCGTCCTCGGCCGCGCCCCGCAGGTGCGCCGCGGCGACGACGGCGTGGTGCCGCGCCTCGTCGCCGTGCCCAGCCCCCAGCACGACGTGTCCCGCAACCACGCGGAGGTGAGGGCCGAGGGCACGCGCGTCCTCGTCACCGACCTGCACTCCACGAACGGCGTCCTCGTGCGCGCCCGGGGCGCCGTCCGCGCGCTCGTGCCCGGCGAGGCCACGCCCCTCGAGGGCGACGACGTCGTCGACCTCGGCGACGGCGTGACGTTCCGGGTCGGGTGGGAGGACTGAGCACCATGACCGAGCAGGTCCCCCCGCGCCTCGCGGGCCTGCGCTACCTCCACCGCCTGGGGCAGGGCGCCTCGGCGGACGTGCTGGCCTACGAGCAGGACCGCCCGCGGCGCCTCGTGGCCGTGAAGGTGCTGCACCACGGCCTCGACCCGGCCGTCGGTGCGCGCTTCCTGCGCGAGGCCGACCTCATGGCGCAGGTCCAGCACCCCTCGATCGTGACCGTCCTGCAGACCGCGACCGCGGAGGACGGCCGGCCCTGCATCGTCATGGAGCACTGCTCGGGGCCCGCGCTGGCGGCGCGCTACCGCCGGGAGCGGATGGCCGTCGACGAGGTGCTGCGCATCGGCGTCCAGCTCGCGTCGGCCGTCGAGACGGCGCACCGCGCGGGCATCCGCCACCGCGACATCAAGCCGGGCAACGTGCTGACCACGGACCTGGGCCGCGCGGCCCTCACGGACTTCGGGATCGCCGAGGCGAGCGTCGGCGTGCCCGGCGGCGGCGGCCTGTCCGTCCCCTGGGCCCCGCCGGAGCTGCTCGCCGAGGGCGGGGAGGGCGACGAGCGCGCCGACGTGTACAGCCTCGCCGCGACGCTCTACTCGCTCCTGGCCGGGCGGACGCCCTTCGAGGTCCCCGGCGCGGCGAACGGCGTCGCCGAGCTCCTGGCGCGCATCGGCCGCACCCCCGTGCCGCCCGTCGGCCGCGGCGACGTGCCGCCCGCCCTCGAGGCCGTGCTCGCCCGGGCGATGGCGAAGGACCCGGCCCGCCGGCACGCCTCGGCGCTCGCGGTGGCGCACGCGCTGCAGGCGGTCGAGCACGCCCTGGGCCTGCCCGTCACCCCCGTCGAGGTCCAGGGCGAGGACGGCCGCGCCGCCCTGGGCAGCGCGCCCCGGCACTGGGCCGGGCCCACGCGCCCGGCGGACCTCACGCCGGCGGACGACGGGGCGCCCCCCGTCGACGCGGGCCGTCCCGGCGACCGCACCCCGGCCGGGGACCGGACCCCGGGAGGCGCGACCGACGGCAGCGCCCCCGTCGGCGTCCCCGCCCGGCTGCCCCGCTCCGTGCCGGCACCGACCGGGCAGCGCGCCGCGGACGCCGTCGGGCGCCCCGTCCTGCCGGGGCCCGCGCCCGTCCCGGCGGTGGAGCGCATCGACCTGCCGCACGAGGACCTGCCCGACCTCACCCGCTCGCGCAGCCTCGAGCTCGTCGAGGACGCCCCGGCGGGCGTGGCGGACGACGAGGCCCCGGCAGCCGTGGTGGACCCCCCGGGCGGGCCCACCACGGGCGCCCGCGACGGTGCCGCCCCCGGCGCGGACGCGGGGGCGGCCGGCGCGCGCTCCGCCGACCCGCGGGCGGCGGCGTG
>NZ_RWJX01000004.1 GCF_004123805.1 Cellulomonas endophytica
ACCGGCCACCCCGGAGCAGCGGGCTGCGGCGGTGGCGGCGCTGGACGCGGCGCGGGCGGCGCTCGAGACGTCGCCCGCCGCCCCCCACGCGGAGCGTGCGGCGCTGGCCGCGGGCGCCGCACGGCTCGCGGCCGCCCTCGACCGCCCGCTACCGGTCGCACGGGTCGTCGCCGACCGGGTGGCCGCGCTGCCGTCCCTCGTCGCTCCGGTGACCGCCGCCCAGGCCGCCCGGCAGGCGGGGGAGGACGCCCGGGCCGCGGAGGCGTCCGCCGACGACACCGCGGCGCCCCAGGCCGGCGCCCCCGCCGCGGACGAGGAGCGGCGGGGCACGAGCGCGGCCTCCCGGTCCGCGTCCCCGGTCGCCCCGGCCTCCCCGGCCGACGCCGCGGCGACCCCGCCGGCACCGGGGTCGCCCGCGGCCCCGGCGGAGGTCGCGACGATCCCGGCCGGCGGCCTCGAGTGCCCGGGTGCGCCGACGGGCCCCGGCGCCGGCGAGCTCGGGGTCACCGCCGTCGGCGCGGCCGTCAACGCCTACCGGGAGGCGCGGGGTCTGCCCGCGCTGTCGGTGACGCGGTCGGGCGGCCTCGTCGAACACGCCGTCACCCAGGCCGACGCCGGGGGCATCTGGCACTCGGGCGCCGACCACGTCGTCGGGTGCGTGAGCGACGGCAGCGCGGGGTCCCTCGTCGCGGCGTGGGAGGCGTCGCCTCCGCACAGGGCGCAGATGGACCGCACGGACGTGACGGCGATGGCCGTGGGCGGCGCCGGGCTCGGCGGCTGGCTCTACGGCGTCGTCGCGTTCTCCTGACGGGTCCCTGCGCCGAGTCCCTGCGCCCCCGGCCGGCGTAGGGGTCGGGGGCGACCGCGCGGACGGCACCGCCAGGGGCTCGTCCCGGCCGACGTCTCCGCCGGCCGGGGCGGGGGCGTCAGGCGGAGCGGATCTCCAGGGTGCAGCACTTCGCGCCGCCGCCGCCCTTGAGGAGCTCGGTGGTGTCGACGGGCACGGGCCGGTAGCCGCGCAGGCGCAGCTGCTCCGCGAGGTCCACGGCCGCGGGCGCGACGACGACGTTCTCGCCGTCGGACACCGCGTTGAGGCCGAGCCCGGCGGCGTCCGTCGTCGTCGCGAGGACCGCGTCCGGGAAGCGCCGCTCGAGCTCCGCGCGCGAGGCGTCGGAGAAGGCGGGCGGGTAGTAGGCGACCTGCGGGTCGGCGGGGTCGCTCGAGAGGACCGCCAGCGCCGTGTCGAGGTGGTAGTAGTGCGGGTCGACGAGCTCCAGGCCGACGACCTCGACGTCCAGCACGCGACCGGCCTCGGCGTGGGCGGCGCGGTCGGTGCGGAAGCCGCAGCCCGCCAGCAGCACGTCCCCGACGAGGAGCATGTCGCCCTCGCCCTCGTTGATCTCGTCGGCGGTGTGCGTGACGAAGCCGTGGTCGGCGAACCACTTCTCGTACGCCGGCCCCTCCGGCTGGCGCTCGGGGTGCCGGAACCGCGCGGAGTACACGACCCCGCCCCGGACGGTGGCCCCGTTGGCGGCGTAGACCATGTCGGGGAGCCCGGCCAGGGGCTCGATGGTGTCGACGGTGTGCCCGAGCTCGAGGTAGACGTCGCGCAGGCGCCGCCACTGGTCGACGGCGCGCTGCGTGTCGGTCGCGCGCGAGCGGTCCATCCAGGGGTTGATCTCGTACGAGACGGTGTAGAACGTCGGCTCGCACATGAGGTACCGGCGGGGGGTGGCGCCGGGCGCGGTGCGGGTGGTCGCGCGGGTCATGGAGCTCCTCGGGAGTGGTGAGGACCGGTGGACGCGCCCACGCTACGACGGGCGCGGGCCCACCCCCGTGAGGCGGGCGTCAGGCGCCGGCGTGCCCGCGCAGGTAGGGGTCCGCCGCCCGCAGGGACCACAGGAGCATCGCGCGCAGGACGGGGGCCAGCAGGGGGCCCGTCAGCCGCGCCGGGACCGGTCCGGCCAGGTGCACGGTCTCCGTCCACGTGACGCGGCACCGCTCCCTCCCGCCGACGGGGAGCGCGGGGGAGACGTCGATCCCCGCCGTGCCGAGCAGGAGGGGTCCGAGCTTCGTGAAGCGGGACCGCCCCGGTGCGTCACCCGGGGCGGCGCCCGCCGGCGGGTCCCACCGGTCGATCCGCATCGTGTCGACGAGGCCGCGGCCGGAGCGACGGGCGAACGGGCCCGACACGGCGCGGATCACCTCGCCGACAGCCGGGTCGTCCCCGGTCACGCGCGTGAGCGGGATGAGCGCGCCGTGGTTGCGCCCGTCCGCCAGCAGCGCGAACGCCAGCGGCGCGGGGACGTCGAAGAACCGGGTCACGCGCACCGTCGGCACCCCGGCGGGCCCCGCGGAGCCGTCGGCGTCCGGGGTCCCGCCGGTGGGGGACGCGGACGGCACCGGGCCGCCGTGCTGGGTCTCGGGCATGGCGGGGAGCGTAGCCACGGGCCGGGACGCGGGCGACCGGGGACGCCGGGCCCCCCGGGGTCTCCACAGGCAGCCGGACGGGTCGGCGCCGGGGCCCGTGGGAGCGCGTGCGCGCCGGCTCGGTTAGCGTCGGCCGCATGGAGACTCGTGTGCTGGGAAGGACGGGGCGGTCCGTCGGCGTCGTGGGGCTGGGGTGCTGGCAGCTCGGCGCGGACTGGGGCGAGGTCGGGGAGGACCAGGCGCTCGCGGTCCTGGCGGCCGCCGTCGACGCGGGGGTGACCTTCCTCGACACGGCCGACGTCTACGGCGACGGGCGCAGCGAGCGGCTCGTCGGGCAGCTCGTCGCCGAGCGGGGCGGGACGGGCCCGGGCGGCCCGCTGACGGTGGCGACGAAGATGGGCCGCCGTGCCGACCCGCACGTGGCGGAGGCGTACACGCTCGACGCGTTCCGCGCCTGGACGGACCGGTCGCGGCAGAACCTCGGCGTCGACACCCTCGACCTCGTGCAGCTGCACTGCCCGCCGTCCGCGGTCCTCGGCACGGACGCCACGTACGAGGCGCTGGACACCCTCGTCGACGAGGGGCGCGTCGCGGCCTACGGCGTCTCCGTCGAGACCGTCGCCGAGGCACTGGCCGCCATCGCCCGGCCCCACGTCGCGTCCGTGCAGATCATCCTCAACGTCTTCCGGCGCAAGCCGCTCGAGCAGGTCCTGCCCGCCGCCGCCGAGGCGGGCGTGGCCATCATCGCCCGCGTGCCGCTGGCGAGCGGGCTGCTCTCCGGCAAGTACGACGAGAGCACGACCTTCGCGGCCGACGACCACCGCACCTACAACCGCCACGGCGAGGCGTTCGACGTGGGGGAGACGTTCTCCGGCGTCCCCTACGAGGTCGGCGTCGCCGCCGCCCGCGAGGTCGCCGCCCGGGCGCCCGCGGGGGCGACGACGGCGCAGACCGCCCTGCGCTGGATCGTCGACCAGCCCGGCGTCACGACCGTCATCCCGGGTGCGCGCACGGGCGAGCAGGCGCGGGCGAACGCCGCGGCGGCCGACCTGGCCCCGCTCGACGCCGGCACCCTGGACGCGCTGCGTGCCGTCTACGACGAGCGCGTCCGGGAGCACGTGCACGGGCGCTGGTGAGGCGCCGCCCCCCCGCTCGCGCCCTCCCGGCGCGCGCCGACGGGCGCCCGTGACGACGCCGGCCCGGCACCCTCAGGGGTGCCGGGCCGGTCCGCGTCCGCTGCGGCGCGCGCTGCGGGGTCAGTCCCGGTGGAGCAGCCGTCCCAGGATCCCGCGCCGCCCGTCGTCGCCGGAGGGCAGCCGGTGGACGGTGCCGAGGCCTCCGAGGTCCTCCGGGCCCGCGGGGGCCGCGCCGGCGCCGATCCGGGGCGACGTGCCGACCACCTCGATGACCGTGGGGAACCGCTCCGGCGGGGGGCCGAAGGTCGCACGCGCGCCCTCGACGACGGTGCGCCCCAGCGCCCGCGCCCCGGCGACGCCGACGGCCGCGCCGATGCCGAACGGCACGAGCCGCCCGAGCAGGAGGCCGCCGCGCTTCGCGAGCTGGTTGCGCAGGAGACGGCGGGCGAGCCGGTTGTTCACCGACCGCACGGTGCCGATCGGGAAGCGGGTGACGAGCGAGCTGGCCGCCCGGGCCGAGCCGAGGCCGAGGGCGTCCGTGACGGTCTTCGCGCCGTCCTCGCCGAGGATCGTCGTGAGCAGCAGCGCCCGGCGGCGCTCGATGTCCTCCACGGCGATGCCGTGCACGTCCGCCACCGCGAGGGAGAAGGCCGCCGACGCCGCGAGGAACGACGCGACGTCCCCCGCGGTGAGCGCCATCGCGGTCCCGGTGCCGACGCCGGGGAGCGTCGCGGCGGCGCCGACCGCCCCGCCGGAGCCCTGCACGAGGAGCATGTACTCGCGCTCGAGCAGCTCCAGGACGCGGGCGGGACCGGCCTCGGGGTTGCGGCGCCGCAGCGTCTGGACGTGGTCGTGGATCCGGTCGGACGGGATCTGCAGGGCCTTGTCGAGCGCCGCGACGAGAGGGGACTCCATGGTCCCGATCGTGGCACGGGCACCCCGCCGCGGCGCGGTGGCGCGGTCGTGGGGCAGCGTGCGACGGCCCCGCGCACGCCCCTACCCGGCCGGCTGCTCGGCCTGCTGCTCCTGGCCGCCCGCCGCCCGCAGGCCGTCCTGCGAGGCGGGCACCGCGTCGACCACGCGCAGCGCCACCTCCGCGCCGTGCTCGAGCGTCCGGCCGACGGTGCAGTGCTCGTCGACGGCGCGGGCGAGCGTCGTCAGCAGGCGCGTGCGGGCCGCCTCGTCGAGCCCCGACAGGTCGACGACGAGCTCCTCCGCCAGCGCGGGGTAGCGGTCGGCGCTCTCGTCCGTCGGCCCGCCGACGCGGATGGTGACGGGCACGTCGTCGCCGAGCCGGCGGGAGATCGTGAAGTCGGCGGCCAGGCCCGAGCAGGCGGCCAGCGCGATCTTCAGGAGCTCGCCGGGGGAGAAGGCGCCGGGGGTGCCGACGGAGGCGATGCGGACCTCCGCGCCGCGGGAGCTGCGGCCGGTGTAGGCGCGGGTGCCGGTGCGCTCCACCCACAGGGCGGTGCTCTCCGCGTTGCGGGGGTCGGCCGTGAGGTCGGCGACGTCCACGGGGCTGCCGGCGTCGGCGGCGTCGAGGTGCGTGATCATGCCGCCATCGTCGCACCGGGGGCGCGGCGGGCGGGAGGGTCGCCCGCATGCGCGTCGTCGCGGCCTCGGTGATGCTGGTCGGGCACGGCGGGCGGGACGACGAGGGGTGGACGCGGTGGACGGCAGCGCACGGTGGACGGCGGCCCTCGTGGGGGCGCTGGGGATCGGCGGCGCGTCGGTCGCGGCGACGCGCGCGGTGCAGAAGGCACGCCCCCGTCCGCGCCCGGACCGCTGGCACGCGGTGACGGTCGACCGCGCCCCCGCGGACCTGCAGGGGGTGGCGGCCGCGCCGCCCGAGCCCCTCGCGGCGCTCGGCGACGACCTCGAGATCGACCTGCGGCCGGCACCCGGTGACCGGGGCACGGAGCTGCGCGCCCGCGCGCGGCGCCCCGGGCTGCTCGTCGACGCGGACGTGCGGGACGCGCTGCGGCGCTCGCGGTCCCTGCTCGAGGTCGGCGAGGTCGTCCAGCCCGACGAGCCCGGCACGACGCGGCGCACGGTGACGTCGCTGCCGCTGGAGCTCGCCATCCGTCACGGGCGCGAGGGGGGCCGGCTGTGAGGGCGCTGACCTGGCAGGGCGTGAACGAGCTCTCCGTCGAGACGGTTCCCGACCCGACGGTGCAGAGCCCCACCGACATGCTCGTGCGCGTCGTGCGCACGGTCTCGTGCGGGTCGGACCTGCACCTGCTCGGCGGGTACATCCCCTTCATGCGGGCCGGGGACGTCATCGGGCACGAGTTCGTCGGCGAGGTCGTCGAGGTGGGCGCGGACGTGCGCCGCCACCGGGTGGGCGACCGCGTCGTCATGTCGTCCTTCATCGCGTGCGGGCGGTGCTGGTACTGCCGCCACGAGGAGTTCTCCCTCTGCGACAACACCAACACGAACCCCGCCATCACCGAGGCGCTGTGGGGCTTCTCGCCCGGCGGCTGCTTCGGCTACTCCCACGCCATGGGCGGCAACGCCGGCAGCCACGCGGAGTACGTCCGGGTGCCCATGGCGGACCACACGGCGTTCACCATCCCGGACGCCGTCTCGTACGAGCGGGCGCTGTTCGCCTCCGACTCCGTCGCGACGGCGTGGACGGGCGTCGAGCTCGGCGGGGTGGCCCCGGGGGACGTCGTCGCGATCTGGGGCGCGGGGGCCGTGGGCCAGATGGCGGCGCGGGTCGCCCAGCTCGTCGGCGCCGAGCGGGTGCTCGTCATCGACCGGGTCCCGGAGCGGCTGGAGCAGGTCCGCCGGTACGTCGGCGCGGAGACGATCGACTACAGCACCCAGCACGTGGGCTCCGAGCTGCTGGAGGCGACGGGCGGCCGGGGGCCCGACGTCTGCATCGAGGCCGTCGGGATGGAGGCGCACGCGCCGGGCCCGGACTTCCTCTACGACCAGGTCAAGCAGCAGCTGCGGCTGCAGACGGACCGGCCCACCGCGCTGCGGGAGGCGGTCTACCAGTGCCGCAAGGGCGGGACGGTCTTCGTCCTCGGCGTCTTCGCCGGGGTCGTCGACAAGTTCCCCGTCGGCGCGATGATGAACAAGGGGCTCACGGTCCGCGGCGCGCAGATGCACGGGCCGCGGTACATCCCCCGGATCCTCGAGCGCATGGAGCGCGGCGAGATCGTCACGGAGCACCTCGCGACGCACGTGATGCCGCTCGAGGAGGCCCCGCACGGCTACGAGCTGTTCAAGGACAAGAAGGACGGCTGCGTCCGGGCGGTCTTCACGCCCTGACGCGGCCGGCGTCCCCGCCGCCTGGAGCCGTCGGGCGGCACGACGAGGGACCGGGGCGACCCGGCCCGGCCGGACCCGTGCCGGCGCACGCACCCAGGAGGTCACGATGAGCGACGAGACGGCCCGCGGCACGCTGCCGATCCCCGACTACGACCACCTGCCCATCGGCAGCCTGGGCCACCGGCTGCGGTCGCTGGAGGCCGAGGAGCTCGAGGTGCTGCGGCGGTACGAGGTGGCGCACGGGAACCGCGTGCCGGTGCTGCAGCTCGTGGACACCCGGCTGTCCGAGCTCGCGGCGGGGGAGGAGCCCTCGGGCGGCGACCCGGCCGCCGTCGCGCCGGAGCTCGCCGCCGGGGCTGCCGGGGCTGCCGGGGGGAGCGCCGTGAGCCCGGCGATCCAGGGGCCGGCCCAGAACCCGCCCTCCCACGGCGACCCGACGAACCCCGCCCAGCCCCGGAGCTGACCGCCGCCGGCCGGCGGCACCGCCCGGGCGCACCGCTGCGAGCGGCGGTCGACCCCCTGTCGGGGCGGCCGTCGCCCCGCGGTCCTCCCCTGCACCACGCCCCCGCGCCCGGCGCGTGCCCCCGCGCCCCGGGCGGGATAGAACTGGGGCATGCCGACCAGCCACGTCGAGACGGAGCACAAGTACGAGCTCGACGAGGGGGCGGCGCTGCCGTCCCTCACGGAGCTCCTCGCCGGCGCCGGGGGCGGGGGCGAGGAGGACGCGTCGCCCGTCGAGAGCGCCGAGGACCTCGAGCTGCGCACCGTCTACCTCGACACCCCGGACGGACGGCTCGCCGCCGACGGCATCTCCCTGCGCCGGCGCGAGGGCGGGGTCGACGACGGCTGGCACCTCAAGGTCCCCGTCGAGGGCGGCGACGCCCCTGCGCGGCGGGAGGTCCACCTGCCGCTGACGGCGGACGAGACGGTGCCGGAGGAGCTCGTCGAGCTCGTGCGGGCCCGCACGGAGGACGGCCCGCTGGCCCCCGTCGCCCGGCTGCGCGTGCACCGGCACGTCCGCCGGCTGGCGCGACCGGACGGCCCGGTCCTCGTCGAGCTCGCCGACGACCGGGTCGAGGCCCGGCGCGTCCGGCCGGCGGCCGCCGCACCCGCGCCGGGCCAGGGCGACCAGGGCGACCAGGGCGACCAGGGCGACCAGGGCGACCAGGGCGACCAGGGTGACCAGGGTGGGCCGGGCGAGGAGCTCACGGAGGACGCGGCGGCCGGCGAGCAGAGCGGTCCCGTGCAGCGGTGGCGGGAGGCGGAGCTCGAGCTCGTCGACGGCGAGCCCGGGCTCCTCGAGCGCCTCGACGCCGCGCTGCGCGCGACCGGCGTGCGGCCCTCGTCGAGCGGGTCGAAGCGCGCCCGCGCGCTGGCCGGCGCCGAGCCCGGCGCGACCGGCGGCGGGGGCGGGGCGGAGGACGAGCACCCGACGGACGGGGCCGCGGGGGACGTGCCCGGCGCGACCCCGCCGGGCCCGGTCGACGCCGCGCGGCTGCGGTCCCCGCGGGCGACGGCCGCCGAGGTCGTCCGGGCCCACCTGGCGGAGCAGGTGCGGGAGGTCGTCGAGCGCGACCTCGCGGTGCGCCTCGAGCTGCCCGACGCGGTGCACAAGATGCGCGTCGCGACACGGCGGCTCCGGTCGGCGCTGCGCACGTTCCGACCCCTGCTCGACCCGGCGACGACGGAGCCGCTGCGCGCCGAGCTGAGGTGGCTCGCGGGCGAGCTCGGCACGGCCCGCGACGCCGAGGTGCTCCGTGAGCGGCTCGTCGGCGCCGCCCGGGCGGAGGGCGGGCACGACCAGAAGGCGCTGCACGCGCTCGACCGCCGCCTGGAGGGCGACCACCGCGCCGCCCTCGAGGGCGTGGGCCGGTCGCTGGGCTCCGAGCGGTACCGCGCGCTGCTCGTCGCCCTGCACGCCCTCGTCGCCGCACCGCCCTTCACCCCGGCGGCGGACCGCCGCGCCTCCCGCGTGCTGCCGGGGCGGGTGCGCTGGTCCTGGAAGCGGCTGCGGCGGCTGGTGGAGCGGGCGAGGTCGCTGCCCCCGGGCGAGGAGCGCGACCGGACCTGGCACGAGGCGCGCAAGGCGGCCAAGAGGGCGCGGTACGCGGCGGAGTCCGTCGCGCCGGCCTTCGGCAAGGACGCCGCGCGGTTCGCCGCGGCCGTCGAGGGCGTGCAGGAGGTGCTGGGGGAGCACCAGGACGCCGTGGTCGCCCGCGAGACCCTCGCCCGCACGGCCCGCCAGGGCGGCACGGCGCGGCGGACGGCCTTCCTCCTCGGGCGCCTCGACGCCGTCGAGCGTGACCGCGCGGCCGCCGCGGGGGCCCGCGTGGAGAAGGCCTGGCGCGCGGCGCGCCGCCGCCGTCTGCGCCGCTGGTTGGGCTGAGGGGCGGGAGCGGGCAGGATCGGCGCATGACGAGCGCCCCCACCGCGCGCGCCCTGCGGGCGGCGGCCGTCGGCGCGCTCGTCCTGCTCGCGCTCGCGGCGGTCGTGCACGGGGTCGCGGCGCTCACGTCGGTCGACGTGCCCCGCCCCGTGGGCGGCGCGCTCTTCGTCGGCGCGTTCGCCCTCGCGGCGTTCGTCGTGGCCGTGCGCGCGGTGCTCGACCGTGCCGACCGCGCCTCGTGGGTGATGCTCGCGGCCGGTCTCGTCGCCTACGGGACGGGCAGCCTGCTCTGGCTGGACGCGGACCCGTGGCTCCCGTTCGACTTCCCCACGCCGTCCGACGTCCTCTGGGTCGCCTTCTACCTCCTCGCCTACGCCTCGATCGTCCGCCACGTGCGGCGCGTCCGGAACGACGCGCCGCTGACCCTCGGGGCGGACGGGCTCATCGCGGCGCTCTCGGCCGGCGCCGTCGTCCTGTCGATCGCCCGGCCGGAGGTCCGCGGGGACGTCGAGGACGTCGCGACGGCGCTGCTCTACCCCGTCGGCGACCTGGTCCTGGTCGCGCTCGTCCTCGTGGCCCTCGCGGTGCGCTCCTGGCGGCCGGACCCCACCTGGACCGGTCTCGGCCTCGGCTTCGGGGCGTTCGCGGTCGCCGACCTCCTCTACGCCCTGCAGCAGTCGGACGGGGTCTTCGTCCGGGGCGGGCCGGTCGACACGCTCTGGATCGTCTCGGCCGGGCTCCTCGCGCTCGGCGCGCACGTGCGCCGGCGCGCGGCGGACACGCCCGGCGCCCCCGTGTGGGGGGTCGTCGTCCCGCTCGTGGGCACCACGACGAGCGTGCTCATGCTGGCGGTGACGACGTTCCGCGAGAGCCCGGTCGTCGTCGCCTGCGCCGCGGCGGCCGTCCTCGTGGGCCTGGTGCGGACGGTGCGCCTGGCCGTCGACGCGACCGCGCTGGCCGAGAGCCGCGTCGAGGCGCGCACGGACGTCCTCACGGAGCTGCCCAACCGCCGCGCGTTCCTCGAGGGCGTCGAGTCGGCCCGGCAGGGGCAGGCCGTCGCGGTCGTCCTCATCGACCTCGACCGGTTCAAGGACGTCAACGACTCCCTCGGGCACCCGGCGGGCGACGAGCTGCTCACCGTCGTGGGCCGCCGCTTCCACGGCGCGCTGCGCGACGGGGACCTGCTCGCCCGGCTCGGCGGCGACGAGTTCGCGGTGTGCTGCGCGGGCGACGAGAGGGTCGCGCGAGCGCTGGTGGAGCGGCTCCGCGGGCGGCTGGAGCGCCCCGTGCACCTCGCCGACGGCGTCGCCGTGCACGTGTCCGCGAGCTTCGGCGTCGCGGTGACGGACCCCGACGAGCTCGACGTGCACGAGCTGCTGCGCCGCGCCGACATCGCGCTCTACGACGCGAAGGACGCCGCGGCGACGGTCGTGTACGACGTGGCCGCGCACCACCAGGCCCTCACCCGGCTGACGCTGGCGGAGACCCTGCGCCGGGGCATCGGCGAGGGCGACCTGGTCGTGGCGTTCCAGCCCCAGGTGACGCTGGGCGACGGCGTCCCCCACCCGCACGGCGTGGAGGCGCTGGTGCGGTGGCAGCACCCGACGCGCGGCCTGCTGGGCCCCGGGGAGTTCCTCGGCGCCGCGCGGCGGGCCGGGCTCATGCCGGCGCTGACGGAGGCCGTCCTCGAGCAGTCGCTCGCCGCGTGCCGCCGGTTGCGCGACGGCGGCCACCCCCTCGCCGTGTCGGTGAACCTCGCGCCCGCCGGGCTGCTCGACCCCCTGCTCACGGCGCGGCTCGCCGCCGCCGTCGACCGGCACGGCCTGCCCCCGGAGGCCCTCGTCCTGGAGCTCACCGAGGAGGCCGTGCTGCGGGACCGGACGGCGGCCGGCCGCGCGCTGGCCGACCTGCGCGCGCACGGCTTCGCCACCTCCATCGACGACTTCGGCACCGGCTGGTCCTCGCTGTCCTACCTGGCGTCGCTGCCGCTCGACGAGGTGAAGGTCGACCGGTCCTTCGTCGCGCAGCTCGACGAGCCGCGCGTGCAGGCGGTGGTGCGCGCCGTCCGGCGGCTCACGTGGGACCTGGGGCTGTCCCTGCTCGCGGAGGGCGTCGAGGACCAGGGGCAGGCGCGCTGGGTGCGCGAGGCGGGGGTGGACCGCGCCCAGGGCTACCACTTCGCGCGGCCCCTCTTCGAGGCGGACCTCGTGGCCTGGCTCACCGCCAGCGGGACGGCGGTGCCGGCGGCCGGCAGCCGCGACTGACAGCCGTCCCCGGCCCGTGGCAGGGTGCCGCCGTGAGCACGCCCGACACGTCCCCCCTGCGCCCCCTGCGCCCCCGGCCGACGCTGCGGACGGAGCACCTCGTGCTCGTACCGCTCGGCCCTGAGCACGCCGAGGGGACGTGGCGCCTGCTGCAGGACGACGAGGGCAACCGGCTGACCGGCACGACGGCCACGTTCACGCGCGCGTCCGTCGACCGCTGGCTGGCAGGGCTCGCCGCGTCCGACGACCGTCTCGACTGGGCCGTGACGCGCGCCGAGGACGGTGCGTACCTCGGGGAGGTCGTCCTCAACGACCTGGACGCGGAGAGCGCGACGATGAACTTCCGCATCGCCCTGCTGCCCGAGGGGCGCGGCCGCGGCCTGGGCACGGAGGCGACCCGGGCCGTCGTCGAGCACGCCTTCTCCGGGATCGGCCTGCACCGCGTGACGCTCGACGTGCTGGCGTACAACCCCGGGGCGCAGCGGGCCTACGAGAAGGCCGGCTTCGTCGTGGAGGGCCGCCGCCGCCACGACCTGCGCTGGCGGGGCGAGTGGGTCGACGCCGTGCTCATGAGCATCCTGGAGACCGACCCGCGCTGACGGCAGGCCGTCCGTGGGCGGACGCCCGGGCCCGTCGGTCCCGCCCGAGGGCGTTCCGCAGCGCCGGCCCGACGACCACCACCGCACCGCAGGAGCCCGCGGCCGGGACGCCGGCCGCCCCTACTGGAGGCAGAACTCGTTGCCCTCCGGGTCCTGCATCACCACCCAGTAGCTGCCCATCTCCTCGCCCTGGCCGATCCGGGTGGCGCCGAGGGCGAGCACCTCGCCCACCCGCGCGTCCACCCGGGCCCGCCGCTCGTCCAGCGGGACGCCGCGGCCGCCGCCGACGGCCACGTCGAGGTGGACCCGGTTCTTCGCCGTCTTGCCCTCGGGCACGCGCTGGAACAGCAGCCGGGGGCCGACCCCCTCCGGGTCGACCACCGACCAGGCCGAGTCGCGCTGGTCGGACGGCACCCCCTGCGCGTCGAGGAACGCGTCCCACGAGTCGAAGCCGTCGGGCGGCGGCTGGTCCACGTACCCCAGCAGCTCCCCCCAGAACCGCCCCAGCGCGAGCGGGTCGGCGGCGTCGAACGTCACCTGGAAACCCGTGGCCATGTCTGCCCCCCGTGTCGGTCGGACGACGTCGATCCGGCGTCCCCGCCGACGCTAGCGGGAGCCACCGACACGGCGCCCGGACCCCGCGGCCCCTCCCGTCGCGGAGCGCGCCCGGACCCCGTCGCACCCCGTGGTCACCCGGTCCGCACGTCGACGACCACCCGGGGCGGGTCCGCCAGGGCGAAGACGCGGAAGGGCCGCCGCTCGTCCACACCCACCCAGACCGACGTGAGGCCCTCGAACACGACGCCGTGGACGACCTCGACGACGGCGCCCGTACCCGTCGGGGTGAGCCGCGCGGGGCCGCTGTAGGGCGGGACCCCGCTCTCGCCCGGGTACGTGGTCCCGCTGACGACCACGCCGAGGACGGCGCCGCCCGCCACGGCGACCGGTGCGCCGGAGCCGTCCTCCCGGGGGTCGGCCGTGTACCCGGCGCGCCACCCGGGCGTACCCGTCCCGGCCAGGTCGAGGACGACCCGGTCGTAGCCGACGTGCGCCCCGACGCGCACGTCGACGAGCCCCAGCCGGGCCTCCCCGGCGGGGTCCGCGGTGTCGACGGAGGTGTCGACGGAGGTGTCGGCGGGGAAGGGCACCTCGGTGGCCGGCGCGTCGTCCTCCGTCCCGCCCGCGGGGACGGTGACCGTCGGCCCGGGCGAGGGCGGCGGCACGGTCGCCGGTCCCGTGGGGCCGCCGCCCGGCGCCGGGCTGCCCGGCACGGGCGTGGCCGGCACGGACGGCGTCGCGTCGGGCGCGGGGGCGGCGGTGGCGGAGGGGCCGGGCCCCTCGTCGTCCCCGGTGCACCCGGCCAGCGCGGCGGGCACCAGGAGCACCGCCAGCGTCAGGGCGGCGGCGCGGCGGCCGGAGGGGTGGCGTGCGCGACGTCGCGCTCGGGTGGACATCTCGGCCTCCCTCGACCGGGGGCACGGACGCGCCCCCGGCGCTGCACGACCCACGGTCCTCGTGCCCGGCGGCGCGGGCAAGGGAGCGCGCGGGTGAGGTCGCGCTGCGCACCGCCCGGCGCGGCCGGCCCTGGCCGGTCGGACGCGTCGACCCGGCCCGTCGACCCGGCCCGTCGACCTGGCCCGTCGACCCGGCCCGTCGACCTGGCCCGTCGACCTGGCCCGCCGGTCCGGCCCGCCGGTCCGGCCCGTCGGTCCTCGAGCCCGGGGTCCCGCGACCGAGGGCCCGGAGCCGTCAGTCCCGGCGCGGGGCGTCGGCGGGGAGGACGGTGCTCGTCACGACGACCGGGGCCGTCCCGACGAGGGCACCCGGGGCCGCCGTGCCCGGCCCGGCCAGGGCGCTGCCGATCGCCGCGACGGCGAGCGCCGCCGCGCTCGCGGCCGACAGGACGCGCAGCATCCGGCGGTCGGTGGTGTCGAAGGAGGTGGTGGTCAGGGGCAGCTGGGCCGCTGCGGGGGCCGTCGTGGTCATGCGGCCACGCTAGGGAGCGCACCCGGTGTGCCGCGTCGGCGCCGGGTGTGAGCCGGCGGTGCGCGCGGTGCCCCCCAGGGGGCGCGGGGGAGGGCCCGGCGTCCACCCGGGGCACGAGAGTCCCGCCGTGCCGTGCCGCAGGCGCGCGGGGCGGGGTCGTCGGCGCGACTGTTAAACGATGTCGAGAACGTTTGCGAAGCCCTGCGAGTCGTCGTAGGGTCACGGCGTCCCGGCCGGACGCAGCTGTCCGTCGGCGTCCCCCCCGGGGGGGCGCCCATGCGAAGGAGCATGACGTGAAGCACCCCCAGACCCTGATCGCGGGCATCCTCGCCCTGGCCGTCACCGCCGCCGGCGCGTCGGCCGCCGTGGCCGCGCCCGCCGACCCCCGTGCGGTCGACCGCTCGCCGGCCCTGGCGAGCCGCTCGCTCGCCGCCCTGGCCGAGCCCATCGGCCTGGAGATCGGCGTGGCGGTGGCCGCCGACCAGCTCGGCGCCGACCGCAAGTACACGAAGCTCGTCGCCGGTCAGTTCTCGACCGTGACGCCCGAGAACGCCATGAAGTGGGAGTCCGTCGAGCCCCAGCAGGGCGTCTTCGACTGGGCGGCCGGCGACGCCCTCGTCGCCTCCGCCGAGGCGAACGGCCAGCTCGTGCGCGGCCACACGCTGGTGTGGCACTCGCAGCTGCCGGACTGGCTCTCGCCGGACGGCGTGAGCTCCGACTTCTCGCCGGAGGAGCTGCGCGAGATCCTGCGCGAGCACGTGATCACGCAGGTCACCCACTACAAGGGCGACATCTGGCACTGGGACGTCGTCAACGAGGCGCTGAACGAGGACGGCACCCCGCGCGTCAGCGTCTGGTCCGAGGCGTACCGCGCCCTCGGCCTCGACCCGCTCGGCTACATCGCCGACGCCTTCCGCTGGGCCCACGAGGCCGACCCCGAGGCGAAGCTGTACTACAACGACTACAACCTCGAGTTCACGGGGCCGAAGAGCAACGCGGCCCACGCCCTGGCCCAGGACCTCCTGGCCGACGGCGTGCCGATCGACGGCATGGGCTTCCAGGGCCACCTGTCGACCCAGTACGGGTTCCCCGACCTCGAGGCCAACCTCGACCGGTTCGCCGACCTCGGCCTCGAGGTGGCGCTGACGGAGGTCGACGTCCGCACGGCCGTCGCCCCGCGCAAGAACCACGAGGGCGAGTGGACGAGCACCCCCGCCACGGCGGAGGGCTTCGCCGCCCAGCGCGAGTACTGGGTCGGCACGCTCGAGGCCTGCCTCGCCGTCCCGGCCTGCGTGTCCTACACGGTGTGGGGCCTCGCGGACTCCAACTCCTGGATCCCGGGCGTCTTCCCCGGCGAGGGTGCGGCCCTGCTGTGGGACGACCACCTGAACGCGAAGCCGCAGCTCGCCGACCTGCGCGAGGTCCTCGCGACCTCGGACGCGGCGCCGCGGGTCCGCTGACCCGACGGGCCCCGTACGACGCGCGCCCCGTCGCACCCCCGGTCCGGGGGTACGACGGGGCGTCGCGCGTGCGGGGCGGGGGCGGTCACCGGCCCGGTCGCGGCTCCCAGCTGATGACGACGCGGCGCAGGGTGCGCACGAGGACGTTGAGCGCGATGCCCAGCGCCGACAGGATGATGAGGAGGGCGAAGACGGCGGGCGTCTCCATGCGTCCCTGCGCCTGCAGGATGAGCACGCCGAGCCCCTTCTGCGCCCCGACGAACTCCGCGACGATCGCGCCGATCATCGCGTTCGCGACGCCGAGCTCGAGCCCGCTGAAGATCTGCGGCAGCGCCGCGGGGAGCATGAGCCGCACCCGGATCTGCCAGGGCGTGGCGCCGTTCACGCGGAACAGGTCGAGCTGGTCGCGGTCGACGCTGCGCAGCCCGTGGATGGCGTTGACCAGCACGGGGAAGAACGCGAGCAGCACGACCACGACGACCTTCGACGGCAGCCCGAACCCGAACCAGATGACGAACAGCGGCGCGACGGCCACCTTCGGGATCGACTCGATCGCCACCACGTACGGGAAGACCACGGCGTACACGCGTGGCAGCTGTGCCAGGGCCAGCGCGAGCCCGAGGCCGAGCACGACGCCGATGCCCAGGCCGAGCAGCACCTCCGTCATCGTCGCCGCCCCGTGCTCGAGGTAGCGGGGGAGCGCGGCGGGATCGACGAGGGCCGCCAGCACGTCGCTGAGCACCGGCACCACGTAGGTCGGCGTCCCCAGTGCCGGCGGCAGGAGCTGCCAGGCGAGCAGGAGTGCCGCCAGGAGGGCCAGGCCCCCGACGAGCTGCCCGCGGCCCCCTGCCCCGGCACCGGGGCGGCGGGTCGGGCGCAGGCGCCTCTGGGCGAGGAGGGGTGTCGCGGCGGTCATGCGGCCTTCACCTCGAAGTGTCGACGGATCCGTGCGCTGAGGGCCCCGAACTCGGGGGTGCCCATGAGGTCCGGCGTGCGGACCGTGCCGAAGGGGATGGCCACCTCGTCGACGACCCGCCCCGGCCGCGGGCTCATGACGACCACCCGCTCCGCGAGGAAGACCGCCTCCGGGATGCTGTGCGTGATGAGGACCGCGGTCTTGTGCGTCTCGCGCCAGACCCGGTTCACCTCGACGTTGAGCGCGTCGCGCGTCATGGCGTCGAGCGCGCCGAACGGCTCGTCCATGAGGAGCAGCGACGGGTCGTGCACGAGCGCCCGGCAGATCGCCACGCGCTGCTGCATGCCCCCCGACAGCTCGCCGGGGCGCTTCGTCGCGAAGTCCTCCAGCCCCACCATCCGCAGCAGTCCGAGGGCCTTCTCCCGGTCCGCGGCCGTCGCCCGGTGGTCGAGGGTCACGGGCAGCAGGACGTTGGCCAGGACGTCCAGCCACGGCAGGAGCGTGGCCTTCTGGAACACCATCCCGGCGTCGCCGCTGGGCCGGCCCAGGTCCGTGCCGTGCAGCGTGCCGTGCCCGGCCGTGTGCTGCTCGAGGCCGGCGAGGATCTTCAGCAGCGTCGTCTTGCCGCAGCCCGACGGGCCGACGACCGCCACGAACTCGCCGTCGGCGATCTGCAGGTCCACGCCGGTGAGCGCGGTGACGTCCCCGGTCCGGGTCGGGTAGACCTTCCCGAGGCCGCGCAGGTCGACGAGGGGCGCGGTTCCCTCCGGTGCCGTGCCTGCCGCCGTCACAGCTCGATCCCGTACACGTCGCAGAGGTTCTGGTGCAGGACGCGCTCGGCGAGCCAGCCGGCCTGCCGCATCGTCCACAGGCCCTCGCGGACGCCGTTGCCGAGGACGGCGTCGAGCGCGGTGCGGGCGCGACGCGTGGAGGCCAGGTGCAGCTCCGGCGACCCCGTGTCCGTGCCGTACATGACGCGGTTCGCCGGCAGGAGCTCGAGCCACTCCTCCAGCACCCGCTGCACCGTGTGGTGCTGCAGGTAGGGCATCCAGGAGAAGTCCAGGTGGACGTTGCCGTGCATCTGCGCGAGCGCCGTGAGGTTCGAGCTGTACGGGAACCCGCCGTGGATGAGGACCACCCGCAGGGTGTTGAGCCTCGGGTCGCCGAGCAGCTCCTCGAGCAGGAGCGGGTTCGCGGTGCTGATCCGCAGCCCCGGCTCCGTGTGGCCGAAGCCGGTGTGGATCTGCACGGGCATGTCGTGCAGCACCGCCCACTCCAGGACGAGGAACGCGAGGTGGTCGGCGAGCGCCTTGTGCGCGGCGGGGTCGACGTCCGGCCCCGCGGCGAGCCGTCGCCAGGCGGACTCGGCGTCGGCCCGGTCGACGCGCTGGAAGTGCAGCGTCCGCACGTACGCGGAGGCGATCTTCAGCCCGACGAACCCGGCGCCGCGGCGCCGCACGAGGGAGGAGACGACGAACTCCTCGTAGGCCGCCAGGGTCGTCGGCAGCGTGGTGCCGGCCAGCTCGAGCTGCCGGTCGAGCACGCGGGAGAAGATGCGCCGGAAGCGCGGGGTGTCCGTGCCGCGGCCCGTCCACTCCGGGTGGCCGAAGGGGAACAGGTACGGGTCGATGCGGGCGACGGGCTTGTAGCGGGCGTGCGGCCACAGCTCGGCGTCGATCTCGGGGATGTCCGTCAGCACGGCGGCGGTGCCGGACAGCAGCAGCGCCCGGTCGTACAGCCCGACGGGGTCCTGCGTGCGGGCCTCGCGGCTCGCCGCGACCGTCGCCTCCCGGGTCAGGCGCCCGTACAGCGCGGTGGACCCCTCGGCCAGCGCGGCGGCGTGCACGGTCGTGGACTGGAACCGCAGGCTGTCGGCGACGAGCGCGTCGATCCCCAGCCGCTTGGCCGCGCTCCCGGCCTCGGCCGTCTCCCCGCCCTCGACGAGGCGCATGTAGGCCTGGTACTCGTCGTGCGGGACGTGGCCCTCCACGTGCCCCATGGCGTTCTCGAGCTCGTACTGGTCCACCCCTTCGACCTTCTGCCCCGGGCGGATGTAGCCCGCGTGCGAGTGGTGGTCGACGGCCGGGACCCCGGCGGTGAAGGTCGGCGCGGGCAGGGCGGCGCCGGGCGTGAGGCTGCTGGTGAGGGTGTCGGTGGGGGTGCTCATGCGTCCGCGCTCCAGTCCTGCGCCTGCGCGACCACCGCGTCGGCGTCGAAGTCGTTGTACTGCTCGACGAGGTCCGTGCTGACGTGCGCGGACGCGTCGATCGGGGCGTCGACGATGCCCGCCGACGCGGCGAACTCCGCCCACGCCTCGACGGCCTCGGGCGTGTACGCGCCCCAGGTGCCGTGGGCCTGCGGGTCGCCGGCGTTGAGCAGGACGATCCGGCGCTCGAGCGCGACGAGGTCCGTGGCGAGCTGCTCCTCCTCGCCCACACCGGCCAGCCGCGTCTCGGGGTAGCCCTCGTACATCACCTGCAGCGCCGCGGCCGGGTTCGTCGAGGTGAACAGCGTGGCCCGGGCCATCGCCCGCCCGAACGCGGCCACCTCGTCGGCGTTCGAGGCGAGGTACTCCGGCGACGTGAAGTACGTCGTCGAGAACAGCTGCTCGACCTCGGGGGTCGTGAAGTAGTTGAGGACGGCGCCGGTCTCCTCGAAGGCGGCGTACTCCGTGTCCCACAGGGACAGCGCCTGGACCTGGTCGGTCTCGAGCGCCTGGAGCGCCGCGGCGCCGGTCCCGACGGCCACGTTCGTGAAGTCGACGTCCTCCTCGAGCCCGACGGAGGCGAGGATGCCGTTGGAGAGCAGGAGGTTGCTCGACCCGAGGCTGGACTGGCCGACCGCCTTCCCCTCGAGGTCGTCCAGGCTCTGGACCGGCCCGTCCGCCAGCGACACGACGGACCCCGTCTGCTGGCGGATGTAGTTGTAGACGAGCGTGACGTCGCCGCCGGCCGCGACCGTCTGCCACAGCGGCTCGGGGGGCGTGGAGCCGATCTCGATGGAGCCGGAGTCGACGCCCTGCACGATCGAGGTGGAGTCCGAGGTGTTGATGATCTCCACGTCGAGCCCCTCCTCCATGAAGTAGCCGAGGCTCGCGGCCACGGCGAGCGGCGCGTTGTTGGCGCCCATCTGCGTCGGCAGCGCGAAGCGGAGGGGGCTGAGGTCCTCGCCGTCGGCGCCGGCGGGGGAGCTCTCCCCCGCGCAGCCGGCGAGCAGCAGCGCCGCGGTGAGGGTGGCGGCGCCGAGCGCCAGCGGGGTGGTCCGGAGGGTCACGTCGGTCTCCTGGGGCGGGGGAGGGCGGGGGTCGGGGAGCAGGGAGGAGGGGTCGGCCGGGCTGGGCGGGGCGGCGCGAGGCGGCCCGGGGCACGCCGAGGAGCGGCACGACGAGGAACCGGTCGTGCGCGGTCGGCGCGGGGGGTGAGGGGGTGCCGGGGCGGAGGTGAACGGCAGGTGCGACGAGGTGGCGCCGGTCAGGCGTCGTCGCCGGGGACGGGTGGCCGGTGCGGCACGGACGGCGGGGTGACGACCCACACCGCCTCGGCCGTCTCGTCACCGTCGTTGACGAGGGAGTGGGGGACGTCGGTGCGGTACTCGATGCTGTCGCCGGCCTCGAGGACGTGCTCCGTGCCTCCCACGGTGAACCGCAGGCGCCCGTGCAGGACGAGGCAGATCTCCTGGGAGTCGCCGTGCGTGTAGTTCGCGTCGCCGACTCCCTCGCCGGGGGCGTACTCGGAGACGATGACCTCGACGTTGCCGATCGGCGGCTGGGTGATGCCGAAGTGGCGGACGGCCGCGGAGCTGAAGAGGCGGGGACGGTCCTCCTTGCGCAGCACGCGACCGGTACGAGGCGTCGCCTCGAACAGCTCGAGCCACGTGATGCCGAAGGCGTCGGCCAGCGCGCGGACGACCTGCAGGCTCGGGGTGGCCTGGCCGTTCTCGATCTGGCTGACGTAGCCGGCGCTGACGCCGGCACGGGCGGCGAGCGTCCGCATGGACATGCCCTTGAGGCCGCGGAGCTCGCGGACCCGCGCGCCGAGCGCGTCGATCTGGGTGGCCGTGGCCTCCACCGGTGCCTCCTGAACACTCTGTTTACTGCTGCGAACAGAACGTATAGCGGCCCGGTCGAGGGAGCCGTTTCACGGCAGTAAACAGTGTGTTAACCGCTCCGGGACGGCGTCCACGAGGCGTCGGCCGCCCAGGTGGTCGGCTGCGCGTCCCTCAGCAGCCGGCGGCCTCGTAGCGGCAGAGCAGCGTCCAGGCGCTCTGCGCCTGCTCGGTCACGGTGGTGCGCGCGCTGCCGATGCTCGACTCGCCGCCGTCCGCCGCGACGAGGGTGACGGCGGTGCCCCGTCGCGTGACGACGAGGTAGCTGCCCAGGGCGCCGTCGTCGGCCCCACCCGCGCCGGCGTCGTGGTAGTCGGTGACGAGGCCGTGGCCCTGGGCCCCGACGGGCACCTCCTCCACGCGGTAGGTCGTGGTGCCGCCGCCCGTGCCGCCGCCCGTGGTGGCGCAGGCGTCGAGCGCGTCGACCACGCCGTCGGCGGCGGTGGTGGCCGCGTCCGCGTCCGGGAACAGAGCCACCTGCTGCACCCCGACGGTGCTCTCCTCCGCGCCGTCGCCGTGCCGGTGCGTCCGCATCGCGGCGGCGGCGGGGACGGGCGCGGGGCCGCAGGCCGGGGGCAGCAGCCAGGCGGTGACCTCGTCCTGCTCCTGCAGCCCCGGGCGGGAGGCCGGGAAGGCCGTCGGGGGGAGCAGGGCGTCGGGGGGCAGGTCCGTCGGCACGGGCGCCCCGCTCCCGCCCGCACCGGCCGCCGGCTCCGCGCTGCCCGGTCCCGTGCTGCTCGGTCCCGTGCTGCCCGGCGCGGTCGGGGCGTCGGCACCCGGTGCGCCGGTCGCGGACGGCCCCGCTCCTACGGGGTCGCCGCCGGCGCACGCCGCCAGCCCGACGACGAGCGCGGCAGCGGCGAGCGCCGCCCCCGGGAGCCGGCGGTCCCTGCCCGCGTCCACACCCCTGCGCACGGCGTCCCCCTCCTCGGAGCCCGTCGTCGGGGTCGTCCCCGGGGCCCGCGCCCACCCTGGCGGGGCGCGGAGCGCGGGCGCAAGGGCACCGCCCGGGACGCGGCGCCGACGGCGCAGGTCAGGGCTGGTCGGGCGGCGCCTCCCGCCGCACCCGCCGTCAGGACGTCGCGCGCAGGCGGTCCACCGCCACCGCGTGGTGCGGCCACGTGCGCAGACGGTCCGGGAGCACCGGCACGACGAGGCGCGAGGCGTGGCGCGCGGCGGCGAACGCGGCGCGCTCGCGGCGTCGCCACGGCAGGCCGTACGCGTCCCGGACGGGCGGGGGCAGGACGCCCGCGGCGAGGAGCGCCGGCACCGGGCGCAGCGGTGCGGGCACCAGCGGCGGGGTGGGCGTGAGGACCTGGGCCGCGAGCGCCCGGGCCGTCGCGTCGACGACGAGGGTGCCGGCCACCTGCTCCGCGACGTACCGCTCGAGGGCGTGGTGGTCCTCCGGCAGGTCGTCGGGCCGCACGCGGAACAGCGGCGCCGTGCGGGTCATGTCGCGGTAGTAGGCGTCGCGCTCGGCGGCCCCCACGGGCCGGACGAAGCCGTCGACGACCCGCACCGCGGACCACACGAGGGTCGCGAAGACCCACAGGGCGAGGTCGGGGTCCTCCGCGCGGTAGGGGGTGCCGGCGGGCAGGTCCCCGACCTGCTCCACCAGCGCACCCCGCACCGGCCGGTGCCGTCGGGAGACGTGCTCCGCCGCCGCCCGCACCTGGTCCGTGTCGCCGAACACGACGGTGAGGACGGCGTCGAGCGTCCCGCGCAGCCGCCGCAGCGGGTCGCTGCCGAAGTCGCTGTGCGCCGCGACCCCCGCCGCGACGAGCGGGTGGGCGACCTGGAGCAGCAGCGCCGCCGGCCCACCGGCGAGGAGGGCGCGCTCGCGGCCGACCCGCCAGGCGGCGGAACCGGGGCCGAAGAGGCCGGGGTCGCCGGGCCGGCCGGCGGCGGGCGCGGCCGGGAAGAAGGTGCTCAGGGACGGCACCCGCCCATGCTCGCACCCGCCCGCCGCCCCCCCCCGCGACCGCTGGAGACCCGTCTCCCGACGAGATGCCGGTCCCGGTCGCTGCACCCGGGTCATGAGCGGCCGGAACTGGCAGCTCGTGGACGGGAGGGGCGGGCTGGGGCCGGGCACCCCTCCGGCGAGATGCCGGTTCCGGTCGTCGCACCCAGGTCACGAGCGGCCGGAACCGGCACCTCGTGGAGGAAGGGGTCGAGGCAGGAAGGTCGCGGCAGGAGGGGCGCGAGCATCTCAGTCGCGGGTCGGTGCCGCCTCGCGGCGGGCCGCGGCGACCGCGACGGCGGCGTGCGGGCGGCCGAGCGCCGGGGCCAGCACGATCGTGAGGGCGCCGCCGACGACGACGAGCAGCAGCCCGACCCGCAGGCCGACCGCGTCCGCGAGCAGCCCGACGAGGGGCGGCGAGGCGAGGAAGCCCACTCGCAGCAGCCAGCTGACCACGGTGAGCCCGAGGCCGTGCGGCAGGCCGGGGATCTCGTCGGCGGCGTGCATCGCGGCGGGGATGAGGGTGGCGACGCCCAGGCCGGCGAGCGCGAACCCGACCAGGGTCGTCGCGACGGAGGGGAACGCCAGCATGGTGCCGAGCCCCACGGTGACGAGCACACCCCCGACCCGGCCGACCGTCACCTGTCCCAGGCGGTCGACGACGCGGTCGCCGGTCAGCCGTCCGAGGGTCATCGCCACCATGAGCGCGACGAACGCCAGCCCGGCGAGGGCGGGGGCCGCGCCGAGCCCGTCGCGCATCCAGAGGGCGCCCCACGACGCGCCGGCGTCCTCGACCAGCGCCCCGCACAGGGCGAGCAGGCCGAGCACCGCGAGCAGCCGGAGGGTGCCGCGCGCGGCCGTGCCCAGGCCGCGGCGGGCGGGCGCCTCGTCGTCGGTCGCCGCGGGGGCCTCGGCGCGCTCGGCGTCCTCCGGACCGGGGAGCAGGAACCGGAGCCCGACGAGGGCCACGGCGCTGAAGACGCCGGCGACGACGGCCAGGTGCAGGCCGAGCGGCACGTCCAGGCCCGCTGCGAGCGAGCCCAGGAGGCCGCCGAGCACCGCGCCGACGCTCCACAGGCCGTGGAAGGCGTTGACGATGGAGCGCCCGTACAGCCGCTGCACGCGGAAGCCGTGCGCGTTCTGCGCCACGTCGACGACGCTGTCGAAGGCGCCCGCCAGCAGCAGCGCGCCGGCGAAGGCCCACCAGGAGCCGGCGAACGGGACCGCCAGCACCGCGAGCGAGAGCAGGACGAGCCCCACCGACGCCAGGGGGCCGGAGCCGAACCGCCGGATGAGCACGGGCGCGGCGAGGCCGGCGAGCAGCGCGCCCAGCGGCATCGCGGCGATGCCCGCGCCGAACGCGGCGTTCGTCAGCTCCAGGCGGTCCTTCACCTCGGGCAGCCGCGGCACGAGGTTCGCGTAGAGCACCGCGTTGACGAGGAAGAGGCCGGAGACGGCCGCGCGGGCGCGGCGGGCAGCCGGCGCGGGGGCCGGGGGCGTCGAGGGCCCGGGGGCGGGGGTGCGGGCGGCGGGGGCCATGGCGTGTCCTGGGTGGTGGTCGTCCGCGGGCCGTCCTCGGCCGCGATGTGGACGAACGTACACGGCCATGGGTACGCTCGTCCACATGCCCGACGAGGACCTGCCCGAGACCGCGACCGACGTTGCGACCGCCGCCGTGGACGCCACCGCCCCCGACGGCGACGGCTCGGCCGACCCCGCGGCCCACGACTGGTTCGCGGGCGACCCCCGCACGAACCACGAGCGCATGCTCGCCGGGGACCTCTACGTCGCGGACGACCCGGCCATCGCCGACGCCGTCCGCCGCGCCGTCCGCCTCATGGCCCGGTTCCGCGCGGCCTACGACGAGGACCCCGACGCCGGCCAGGCGGTGGCGCGCGAGCTCCTGGGCGAGCTCGGCGAGGGCGCGCACGTGCGCGCGCCGCTGTTCGTCGACTACGGCGACCGCGTCTTCGTCGGGCCGCGCACGTTCGTCAACATGGGGCTCACCGCGCTCGACGTCGCCGACATCCGCATCGGCGCCGACTGCCAGATCGGCCCGAACGTGCAGCTCCTCACGCCGACGCATCCCGTCGACCCCGAGCCGCGACGGGCCAGGCTCGAGGCGGCGCAGCCCATCACGATCGCGGACAACGTCTGGCTCGGCGGCGGTGTGATCGTCTGCCCGGGGGTGACGATCGGCGAGAACAGCGTCGTCGGCGCGGGCGCCGTGGTCACGCGGGACGTGCCGCCGAACAGCCTCGCGGTGGGCAACCCCGCGCGGGTCGTCCGGAGCATCTGAGGCCCCGGTGCGCGCCCGCCGCACGGACCCGGACCGCCGGGACCGCATCGTCGACGCGACGGTCGACCTCATCGCCGAGGTCGGCGTCGCCGGCGTCTCCCACCGCAAGATCGCAGCCCGCGCCGACGTGCCGCTGGGGTCGATGACGTACCACTTCACCGGCATGGACGAGCTGCTGCACGAGGCGTTCACGCGCTTCGCGGAGCACGTGGCGGCGTCGTTCGAGGCCCGCCTCGGCGCGGCGCGGGACGTCGAGGAGGCCGTGGAGGCCGTCGTCGACCTCGTCCACGAGCTGTCCGACCACGGCAACCACCGCGACCAGGTCGTCTCCTACGAGCTCTACACGCTCGCGGCGCGCGACCCCCGCTACCGCGCCATCACCACGGGCTGGATGGCCCGCAGCCGGCGCGAGCTCGAGCGCCACCTCGACCCGTCCCTCACGCGGCAGCTCGACGCGCTCATCGAGGGCCTGGCCCTGCACCGCGCGCTCGACGAGGACCCGTTCGACCGGTCCGTGACCCTGGACGCCGTGCGCAAGATCGTCGGCGTCGCGGGTCCTCCGCCGGGGCGGGCCGCCCGCTAGGTTGCCGTGGCGGGACCGGCGGCGGTCCCCGGAGGAGGGGGCGGAACCGTGGGGACCGTGGACGCAGGGGGGACGCCGACGACACGGCGGGAGCTGACGGCGGCGGTCGTGCGCGCCCGGGCCGCGCTGGCCGACGACCTCGCCGGGCTCGACCAGGCGCAGTGGCGCCGGCCCTCGCTCTGCGACGGCTGGACGGTGCACGACGTCGTCGCGCACCTCGTCGCCGCCGCCCGGACGGGCCGGTGGGCGTGGCTGCGCAGCATCGCGGCCGCCCGCTTCGACGCCGACCTGCACAACGCGCGGCGCCTCGCGCAGCACCGCGGTGCGGACCCCGCCGAGACGCTCGCGCGCTTCCGCGCCACGGTCGACGGCCCCGCCGGCCCGACCGGCCACACCGCCGCCTGGCTGGGGGAGGTCCTCGTGCACGGCGAGGACGTGCGCCGCCCCCTGGGCCTGACGGCGGCGCCGGACGTCCCGGCCGCCACCGCCGTGGCGCAGTTCTTCGCGCGCCGGGACTTCGCGGTCCCCAGCAGCCGCACGGCCCGCGGGCTGCGGCTCGAGGCCGCCGACGGGCCCTTCCGCGCCGGCGCGGGACCGCTCGTGCAGGGCCCGACCCTCGCGCTCGTCCTCGCGATGGCCGGTCGCCCGGCGGCCCTCGACGACCTGGGCGGCGAGGGCGTCGAGGTGCTCCGCGGGCGCATCGCCGCCGCTAGCTGAGCGGCGCGCGGCGCCGACGCCCTCAGGGCGAGGGGACGAGCCCGTCGGCCGGGACGCGCGCCGGTCGCGGGACCACGGGCATCGCCGTGTCGGGCATCGCGGCGTCGGGCGTGGCGGCGCCGGGCGTGGCGGGGTCGGGTGCGTGCAGGTGCGTCGCCGTCGCCGAGGCGCTCATCGGCCGGGCGAGGAGGAAGCCCTGCCCGAACGGGCAGCCGACGTCGAGGAGGGCCTGCCGCTGATGCGGGGTCTCGATGCCCTCCGCGACGAGCGGCAGGCCGAGCTCGCGGGCCATGACGGCCACGGCCCGCACGACGGCGGCCGCCCGCGGGTCCGAGGCGATGTCGACGGTGAACGCCCGGTCGAGCTTCAGGACGTCGACCGGCATGGTGCGCAGCGCCGCGATGGACGACTGCCCCACACCGAAGTCGTCCATGGCGATGCGCACGCCGCGACGGCGCAGCTCGTCGAGGACGGGCACGACGTCGGGGCGGACCAGCGTGCTCTCCGTGACCTCCAGGAGGAGCTGGGTCGTGGCCGTGGTGCCGGTGGGGATCGCGTCCAGGAGGCGGCGGTCGGTCAGCTGGTGCGCCGAGACGTTGACGCCGACGCTGACGAAGCGGGCGGCGCTCGCGGCCCACGCGGTGGCGCGCGAGGTCGCCTCCTGCAGCACGTGCAGCCCGATCTCGCCGATGAGCCCGCTGCGCTCGGCCAGGGGGATGAACACGTCGGGCCGGACGCGGCCCAGCCGTGGGTGCTCCCAGCGCGCGAGCGCCTCGAGGCCGTCGGTGCGGCCGGTCGCCAGGTCGACGACGGGCTGGTACTCCACCACGATCTCGCCCCGGTCGACGGCCCCGTGCAGGTCCTGGACGAGCGCGGCCTCGGCGGCGTGCGCCTCGAGCATCGCCGGCACGAAGAGCACGCGGGTGCCCCGGCCGCCGGCCTTCGCCTCGTACATGGCGACGTCGGCCTCGCGCACGAGGGCGTCGCCGAGGACCCCCGCACCGGCCGCCGCGGTCGTGATGCCGATGCTGGCGCCCACGTGGACGAGCTGGCCCGCCGCGGGCAGCGGGTCGGCGAGGGCGCCGAGCAGGCGGTCGGCGACGGCGAGGGCGCCGGCCTCGTCCGTCCCGGGCAGCACGAGGGCGAACTCGTCGCCGCCGAGCCGCGCGACGACGTCGGACCCGCGCACCTGCGCCCGCAGCCGGTGCGCCACCGCGACCAGCAGCTCGTCGCCGGCGCGGTGCCCGAGCCGGTCGTTGACGGCCTTGAACCCGTCGAGGTCGCAGAGCAGCACGGCGACCTCGTCGCGCGGCCCGGCCGCGCCCCGCCTCTCGCCACCCGGAGCCGTGGAGCCCGGGGCGGTGGGGCTCGCCGCCGCCGCCGCGCGCCCGGGGTCGGCGAGGGCCGTGCGGAGCCGCTCGTGCAGCAGCACGCGGTTGGGCAGGCCGGTGAGGGCGTCGTGCGTGGCCTGGTGCGCCAGCCGTTCGCGGTGGCGCTCGAGCTCGGCGACCGTCGCGTCCTGCCGGTCGCCCCGGCGCACGAGCACGACGGTGAGGGCGACGAGCGTCGTGGTCATGTAGAGGGTGTCGACGAACGCCGCGACGGGCTCGCGGAGGGTGAACGACAGCGTGGCGTCCAGGACGACGGCGGTGCCGGCGACGAGGCGGGCCGCCCGCGCCCGCAGGACCGCGGCCCCGTAGAGCACCGGGAAGACGAAGAAGATGTGGCCGGTCAGCGTGGCGTCCTGGGTGGTGAGGGCCAGCGCGAAGACCGTCACCACGCCGATGAGCGGGGTCAGGGCCAGCAGCCTCCGCGACCGGCGGCCGCGGTGCGAGAGCAGGACCGCGCTCGCGGCCAGCAGGAGGACCGGGACCGCCCAGACGACGACGTGCGCGAGCCGGCCGGGGGGCGGCTCGAGGGCGGCGAAGGCGGCGGAGACGACGGCGCCGAGCGCGAGGAGCGTGCCCGCGGTCGGGCCGGCGCCGCCGGCGTCCCGCGGCTCGACGAGCCCCCCGATGCGCATAGGGGAGGACATCGGCCGGTCGGGCCCCGGCTTGAACCCCTCCGCCGTGTTCACCCGGTCACGACCGCGGCCTCGTCGGGCGCCCCTCGTCCGTGTCGGGCGTCGTCGTCGTGCCGGATGCCGGATGCCGGAGACCGGATGCCGGAGGCCGGAGGCGGGGTCGGAGGCGACGAGGAGCGGTCCGCTCGGGCGACAGGCGATGAGTCCGGCCCCCGGGCCCGGTCGGTCCGCACAGTGCACGCGTGCACCCCGCGCGCGGCACGGAGGGGGACGGGCATGGGACGGCTGGTCGTGGTGGAGCAGGTGACGCTGGACGGGGTGGCGCAGTCGCCGGGGAGGCCCGACGAAGACGCGCGCGACGGGTTCGACCGGGGCGGCTGGGCCATGACCTGGTTCGCGGGCGACCCCGAGGGTGCGGGGGCGGCGATGCGCGGCAGCGGCGGCACCGCGGCGTTCCTCTTCGGCCGCCGCACGTACCTCGACCTCGTCGGGTACTGGCTCGGCACGTCCGACCCCAACCCCTTCGCCGACATCCTGCGGGGCACCCCGAAGCACGTGGTGACGAGCACGCTCGCCGAGCCCCTGCCGCACCCGGCGTCGCACCGCGTCGACGGCGCGGACCTCGTCGGGGGCGTCCGTGCGGTGAAGGAGCAGGTGGAGGGCGACATCGTCGTGCTCGGCAGCATCCAGCTCGTCCACGCGCTCGCGGCTGCGGACCTCGTCGACGCGTACCTGCTCACCACGGTCCCGCTCCTCGTCGGGCCGGGCCTGCGCCTCTTCGACGGGCCCCCGCCGGCACGGCTCGCCGTGTCCGACGCGTTCGTGTCCCCGGCCGGCTCCGTCACCGCCACCTACACCGTCGAGCGGGGCTGACCGACCCCGCGAACCGGGCCCGCGGGCGGCGGGGACGGGTGAGGATGGGTCGCATGACGGCCGCCCCCACGCCCGCCCGCGTCGCCTCCGCCCTCGTCACGGCGGTGACGACGACCGCCTGGTACGCCAGCCCCGACCTCGTCCGCTCGCGCCGGGCCCGTGCCGGGGTCAAGGCAGCCCTCTGCGTCGTTGTGATGGCCGCCGGGGTGCCGGAGTTCCGCCGGTCCCGGGTCGCGGCCCGGGAGGCCGCCGAGGCGCAGGGCCTCCCGACGTCGCGTGAGGTGCTCGAGGGGCTCTCGGCGTCCCGGAAGGCGGCGCTCGCGGCCGCGGCCGTGGTCCTGCTCGGGGGCAGCACCGCCCTCACGGTGGTCGGCGAGCGGTGGATGTTCCGGCGCGGCGAGCGTCGCGCGGCCGCCGGCGTCCCCTGGGCGCACACGCGCGCGGCGGTGCCGGTCGGCCTCGTCACCGCCGCCCTGGCGCTCGTCCCCGACCCCTCGGACGCCCGCCCCGACGCAACCTGACCGCGTCGGACGCCCGCCGCCGCCGCCTGGATCCTCCGACGCACCGGCGCGTGCTGACTCAGGCCCGCGCCGAACCGCCGCCCGCGCCTTCCCCGGGTCGCATCCCGCCGTCGACGTCGCACCTGCAGGTGCCCCTGCGACGGCGGAGTGCGACGCGGACGCACGTCGTCGTCGGTGTCGCACCTCTCCATCGGCGTCGCATGTGCAGGTGCCCCTGCGACGGCGGAGTGCGACGCGGACGCACGTCGTCGTCCGTGTCGCACTTTCCCGTCGGCGTCGCACCTGCAGGTGCCCCTCCGACGGCGACGTGCGACGCGGACCGGCTGCGTGGGGTGGTCAGCGCGCGAGGTTCAAGGTGGCGAGCAGGTCCTCGTGCAGCTCGAGGATGACGGCGTGGCAGGAGTCGCGGTCGATGCCGGCGATCCAGCCGGGGTCGCCCGCCGCCGACGCGACCGCGTGCGCGAAGCGGGCGTGGTACCCGGCGCACCGCGGCAGGAGCGCCGTGAGCCGCTCGTCGACGTCCTGCAGGTCCGCCCCGGCGGTCGCGAGCCCGCCGAGGACCTCGGCCGCACCGATCGGCGGGTCGGCCAGCCCCATCCCGGTGAGCTGCCACGCCGTGCACAGCCGGACCACCTGCTCGTTGACCGGCAGGAAGGCGTCGAGCACGGCCTCGACCGCGGGGCGGGCGCCCGTGGCGTCGAGCTGCTCGGCCAGTCGCCGCTGGCCCTCGGCGAGGCCGGCCTCCGTCGGCGACCAGCCCGCGGTGCCGCCGAAGGCCGAGTGCGTCAGCCACCCGCGGGCCTGGGCGTCGAGCAGGTGGTCCGCGACCTCGTCGGGCGGGAGGCCGGTGCGCCGGGCGACGCGGTCGGCGGCCGCGAAGCCCAGCAGCCGCACGGCGTGCAGGACGGCGAGGTCCGCCGGGGTCGACGGCATCACGGTGCGGTCTCCCGTGCGGTCCCCCGCGGAGCCCCCGCTGCGGGCCCCCGTGCGGACCCGTCCCGCCGGACGACCCCGGAGCGGCCGTCGACGAGGACGTGCTCCCCGTCGACGAGCCGGGCGAGGGCGTCGGCGGCGCCGGTGACGGCGGGGATGCCGAGCTCGCGGGCGACGACCGCCGCGTGCGCGAGCACGCCGCCCGTCTCCGTGACGACCGCGGCCGCCAGGGCCAGGACCGGGGTCCACGCCGGCGACGTGGCGCGGCAGACGAGGACGTCCCCGGGCTCCACGCTCGCGAAGCCGTCGACGCCGATCACGCGGCGGACGGGTCCGCGGGCGAGGCCGGCGCCCGCACCCGTGCCGCGCACGAGGACGCCGCTCGGGCGGTCGGCGCCGTCCGAGCGCTCCTCGCCGACGAGCTCGGCGTGACCGCTCTCGTGACCGGGGCGGGCGCCCGCGGTGAGCGGCCGCGCCTGGAGCAGGCGGAGGCGGTCACCCTCGAGCGCCCACTCCACGTCGACGGGGACGCCCAGGTGCAGCGCAGCGGCGCGGGCCAGGTCCGCGACCGCGCGCACCTCGTCGTGCACGAGCAGGTCGGTCCCGCCCCGGACGCACCCGAGGCGGTCGACGACCCAGCGTGCGGGCTCCGCCGAGCCGTCGACGAGGCCGTCCCCGAGCCCGGCGACGGCCTCCACGACGACCACGTCGGCCCCGGTGACGGGGTGCCGCGTGACCGCCACGCCGGCGGCGCGCGGGGCGAGCATCGGCTGGACGAGCACCGCGACGGCACCCGGCCCGCGGCCCGCCGCATCCGCGTACGCACGGGCGTGGGCGGTACCGGCCGAGGCCGCGACGCGTGCGGCGGCGGCACCGACCTCCGCGGCCGGTACGTGCAGCTCCGTGAGCAGCTGGCCGGCGAAGGACACCGTGCCGCCGTCCTCGTCGAGCGCGGAGGACCGCACGGCGTAGGGCCCCGGCCCGAGGAGCGCCAGGGCCTCGTCGAGCCGGGTCCCGGCGGCGGCCGCCGGCACGACGAGCACCACGCCGTCCACGACGTCGAGGCCGGCGTCCAGGAGGCGCCGGAGGGTCGCCGCCTTCCCGCCGCACGTCGAGTCCGCCTCGCGCAGCAGCACCCAGGCCCGGTCCACGGCTCAGCCCTGCGCGTCGAGACGCGCGACGACGCGGGCCATGCGCTGCTGCGCCGCCTGGCCGGAGCCGAGCCCGAGCGCCTCGCCGAGCGCCTGGAACGTCACGCCGTCGGCGCGGGCGGCGAAGAGCAGCGCGGCCTCGACGCCGTCGAGCTCCGCCCGGGCGGCGGCGAGGAGGCGGAGCCCCGCCAGCACGACGTCCGTCGGCGCGGACGGCTCGCGCGCCACCCAGGCGGCGTGCCGCACGAGGTCGAGGTCGGCGGGCGGCTGCCCCGGCGCCTGCCAGGGCCGCCGTCCGAGCTCACGGGCCCCGGCGCCGAGCACCGCCTCCCGCGCCCGCGCCAGGGCGGCTGCTGCCCGCTGGTCCTCGTCGTCCACGCCCCGACCGTTGCAGCCCAACGCGACGTTGTCAACGGATCGTTGAAGATTGTGGCAGCTCCATGTCCCGTCGGAGTCGGCGTCGCACTCCGCCGTCGGTGTCGCACCTGCAGGTGCCCTTTCGGTGGCGAAGTGCGACGCGCGCTCGCCGACGAGTGGCCCGGACGTACGGGGGTCACCGTCGGCCCCGTCGTCCCGCCGCCGACGACAGATGGGGCCGCGGCACGTGCGGCAGGTCGGCGGGCAGCAGACGGCGCACCCGGGCGACCAGCTCGGCCGGCCGGCGCAGGTCCTCGGCGGCCACGCGCACGAGCCGCTGGTCCTCGTCGAGCACCGCGTCCTCGCGCCGCTTCTCGCGGACGACGGCCTCGCCGCCGGCAACGGCGTACTTCGACCGGCCGTCGTACTCCAGCAGCACCCGGTGCTCGGGCCAGCCGAGGTCCGCCCAGAACGTGCCGAGACGTGTGCCGACGGACGGCTGCGTCACGGGTGCCGGCAGGCCGCCCCGCAGCAGGGCGAACCGCGTCATCGACTCGCCCGCGGACTCCGCACCCGGGTCCGCCAGCGCCAGCACCGCCGCCCCCCGTGTCCGCCCCGAGCGCTGACCGGCGAGGATCTCGTCGACCGCAGCCCGGTCCGCACCGGCTCGGAGCGCTGCGTCGGCCACGACGAGGGCCGGCCCCGCCGCCAGCCCGGAGAGGCAGTCCGCCACGGTCTGCGCCAGGTCGGTCACGGGTAGCCCGGCGACGACGGCGGTCCGCGTGGTGTCCCACCCTCCCCGGTGGCGCACCACGCCGCGGTCCCGGCCGGAACCCGGTGCGTGCCGCTGCCGCACGTGCACGACGAGCGGGGTGCTCGTCCACACCGGCAGCCCCCACAGGAGTGCCGCCGACGTGTGGCTCAGCACGTGGTCGGCGCGCAACCGCCGGTGCACGCCGACGACGGCCGCCAGCGCCTCCGGGCTCGCCCCCCTCGCCAGCGTCCCGTGCCTGAGCGAGGTAGGCCCCGCGGGTGACCCGCCGGGCAGCGCCCTGCGCGACCCGGGCCGCGATCTCCTCGTCGGGATGGTCGCGGGCGAGCAGGACCGCCGGGAGGCCGGCGGGGGAGAGCGGTCGAGGGCACGGGGAGCCGGGTCGCACGGGCACCCCGGCAGAGTCGGGCGTCGCGGCGACCGGAGCGCGCCCCTGTGGCTCCTGGTGGAGGGTCTCGTCGCGCGACCAGGGCTGTGGGCGGCTGACGACCCGAGGCCCCGTCGGCGTCGCACCCCGCCGCCGGCGACGCACCACCAGGTGCGATCGCGACGGCGAGGTGCGACGGGGACAGCGACGTGCGAGGCCGCCGGGGCGGAGTGCGCGGCTGATGGGGCGAGGTGCGGGGCTGACGCGGGCGGCGGCAGGGGCGAAGGCGGCACGCACCGTCGGGTCGGCTCGGCGTCGCACTTCGCCGTCGGAGACGCACGTACGGGTGCGACCTCGATGGCGAAGTGCGACGCCGACCGTTGGGGCGTGGGGCGTGGGGCGTGGGGGGTGGGGCGTGGAACGTGGGCGTGAGGCGTGAGAGTGGGGCGGGTGCGGGAGGCGTCCGGTCAGCGGACGAGGGGGGTGCCCGGGCCCGTCAGCTCGTCGGCGGCGACGGGGCGGCTCGAGACGGCCAGGAGGAGCGCGAGCGCGGTGCCGCGGACCTCCGGGCCGGTGCCGTGGGCGAGGTCGGCGTCGGTGGCGACGAGCCGCACGCCGGCAGCGCGCTCGCGGCCGCCGCCGGTGGAGACGCCCGTGCGGAGCTGGTGGCGCAGCGCCGCGAGGACCGCCTCCGGCGGGTACGTGTGCACCAGTCCCAGCGGGCGCCGCACGTCCTCGCCGTGCACGACGACCTCGACGTACCGCGTCGCCCGTGGCGCCGGCGCGCTCGTCGTGCGCAGGGCCGCGGCCGCCAGCGCGGCCACCGTCGCCCGGGGGTCGTCGCGCCGCTCCCGCGCCACGCCGGCCGCGTTGAGGGCGTCGAAGTCGAACCGGGTCGCGAGCAGCCCCCGAGCGAAGCGCAGCGGTGTGGTCGTCGCGTCGTCGACGAGGTGGGCGACGACGTCGTGCACCGTCCACACCGGGCACAACGACGGCGTGAGGAACCGCTCGACCGCGATCCCCTCCAGGTCGCGCACGAGGGCGAGCCGCTCGGCGTGCACGGCGGGCCAGACGTCGCTCACGCCCCGATCCTGCCGTAGGCCGGGACGTTACCCTGCGGCTGTGCCCCCGACGCCGCCGTTCAGCCCGACGGTGACGCTGCTGACGCTCGCCCGCGTCCAGGAGGCCGCGCTCGCGGACGCGCTCAAGCCGCTGGGCCTCACGCCCCGGACCTTCGGCCTGCTCGGGCACGTCCGCGGCACGCCCGGCATCTCCTTCAGCGAGCTCGCGCGGCGCTCGCGCATCACGGTGCAGAGCGCCCACGCAGCCATGGGTCGGCTCGTGACGGACGGGCTCGTCCAGGACGCGACGGCGCAGGCCGGCGCCTCGTCCCGGCTGGAGGTGACGGCGGCGGGGGAGCGGCTGCTCGACGAGGCCGGCCGTGCCGTCGCGGTGCTCGACGCCGCCTTCGCTGCGGCGAACCCGGGGCTGACCGACGCGCTGCGCCGGCACCTCGAGGCGATCTTCGTGGAGCGTCGCTGACCTTCAGTTAGACTGAAGGGGTGGAACAGGTCCTCCTCGCGGTGCACGTGCTGGCCGGCATCCTCCTCGTCGGGCCGCTGGCCGTGACGACGAGCCTCTTCCCGCGGGTCGCGCCCGTCGTCGTCGCCGACCCCGCCAGCCCCGCCGGGAATGACGAGGGCGGCGGCCGCAGCGTCGCCGTCGCGCAGGCGCTGCACCGCGCGACGCGCGGGTACGGGCGGCTCGCGCTCGTCGTGCCGCTCGTCGGGCTGCTGCTGGCGGCCGTGCAGGGCCGGCTCGGCGAGGTGTGGATCACCGCGGCGATGGTCCTCACCGCGGTCGCGGGCGGGCTGCTCGTCCTGCGGATCACGCCGGCGCAGGCGGACGCGCTCGCGGCGCCCGACGACGGCACGCGGCTGCGGGGCCTGCGAGCCCTGGCCGGGGTGTTCAACCTCCTGTGGGCGGCCGTCGTCGTCCTCATGGTCGTCCGGCCGGGGGCGTCGGCATGAGGCCGGTGCTGCGCGCGCTCGAGGTCCTCTCGGTGCTGGAGCTGGTGAGCATCGCGGTGCTGCTGACCAACCTCGTCACCGTGCACGCCGAGGCCGTGACGTCGGCGATGGGCCCGTGCACGGCGCGCTCTACCTCGCCGTCGCGGTGATCGCCGTGCTCGCGCGCGGGCTGCTGCGGCGGACCCGGTGGCAGGCGCTCGTCCCCGTGCTGGGCGGCGTCCTCACCCTCGTCAACGTGCGGCGGGAGGCGCGGCGGTGAGCTTGCGGCACCACCTCCGCCGGGCGCCCGTGGTGAGCGCCGACGAGGCCGTCCGGCTCGTCGAGGCGGGCGCGCTCGTCGTCGACGTCCGCGGCGAGCGCGAGTTCCGGCGGCAGCACGTGCCCGGCTCCGTGCACGTGCCGCTCGCCGAGCTCGAGGAGCGCGCCGTGGACCTGCCCGACGACCGCGTCCTCGTGACGTCCTGCACCGGCGGGCTGCTCTCGCGCGGCGCGGCGAACCTGCTGGTGGAGCTCGGGTTCGACGCGGTCTCCCTCGGCCGCGGCCTCGTCGAGTGGCGCGCCGCGGGCCTTCCCCTGGTGGGCGACCGCTCCGGCTGAGAGGCGCCGGCGACGACGAGGACGAGCAGCGTCGGACGACGTCGTCCGTCCGGGCGGATCGACGGCGACGTCGAGCACGGCCGTCGGGGTCTCGACGCGGAGGACGGCTGAACCAGGCGCCGGCGCGTGGCCTCAGTCCCCCTCCTCGAGCAGCAGCGGGAGCGCCACCGTGCCACGCTCCGCAGATGGTGCGGCTGCGGAGGGAGCGGACGGTCCCGGCCGACGAGACCGTCCTGGCGCGGGCGCCGCAGCAGCGGCTCGCCGTGGTCCTGGCGGTCCTCTTCGGGTTCCAGCTCGTCCTGGCCGTGGTGCGCGTCGTCGAGGAGCCGTCCACGGAGCACCGGTTCTTCCTGGTCCTGCTGTCGGTCGCCTTCGTCTGCGGCGTCGCGCTCGCCGCCTCGTCGCGGCAGAGCGTCCTGTCGACCCGCGGCGACGTCCTCGTGTGGCGGCGTCCGTTCCGCACCGACGTCGTCGTGGCGCGTGCTGCGGTCCGGGCCGTCCACGGCGATGTCGCGGGCCGGCCGTCGTGGTCGGGGAAGACCGTCGTCGAGACGACCGGAGGCGCCGTGACGATCGCCGGCGTCGAACCCGCCCCCGCGGTCCTCGTGCCGTTGCTGCAGGAGTGGGCCGGGGTCGGGGAGCGGCTCGCGCCCCCGGGTCCGCCGTCGCGGGTAGAGGACGCCTCCGCCTGACGCCGGGCGACGGCGGGGAGCCCGATGCGTCGGTGGACGCGGGGACCGCGTCGGCTGCGCCGTCCGGGGGCCGCCGCCTCGCGCCCGGCTCCGGACCCATCCCGACCCATCCCGACAGTCCCGGGGTCCGAACCTCCGACGTCAGCCGCACCCCGACGCCGGGCGTCGGGTCGCACGTCCGGAACGAGGTCCCCATGGGCACGCCCCACCCGCTCGCGCGCACGACGAGCCGCCCCGCCGGCGCGGTCACCGGTGACCGGCGCCCCAGCCGGAGTCGACCGTGAGCGCGGCGGCGCACCGGCGGGCGCGCACCTGGCCGGGGGCCGCGCTGTCGGGGGTCCTCGCCGCGGCGACGACCCTCGCGGTCGCGCAGCTCGTCGCGGTGCTGGTCGCTCCCCGGGCGGCACCGCTCGTCGCCGTCGGCGGCGCGTTCATCGACGCGACGCCGCCGCCGCTCAAGGACTTCGCGATCGCGACGTTCGGCACGAACGACAAGCTCGTCCTGCTCCTCGGCATGGGCGTGGTCATCGCCGTCGCCGCCGCCGTGGCGGGGGTGCTCGCGCGGCGCCGCTTCTGGCTCGGTGGCGGCGTCGTCGTCGCCCTCGCGCTCGTGGGAGCCGTCGCCGGGGCCACCCGCGCGAACGCCGGCACGTTCGCGGTCGCCCCAAGCCTCGTCGGCGGCCTCGTCGGGCTGCTCGCCCTGCGCCTCCTCCTGTCCCGGCTGCCCGGAGGCCGGGCCGCGACGACGGCCGCCGCCACCACCGGCTCCGCGGGCGCCGCCACTGACGTCGCGCACAGCCCGACGACGGCCAGGCCCGCCGGCACCGGCCCGACCCGACGCACCTTCGTCGCTACGGCCCTGCTCACGGCCGCCTTCGCCGCCACGGCCGGCGCGGGCGCGCAGCTGCTGAGCAAGGCGACGCAGAGCGTCGAGGCGGCCCGCCGCGCCCTCAAGCTCCCGACCCCCGCACGACGGGCGCCCGCGCTGCCGGCCGGGGTGGAGTCCGGCGTCACCGGCGCGGACCCGTTCGTCACCCCCAACGAGGATTTCTACCGGATCGACACGGCGCTCGACATCCCGCAGGTCGACGCCGACACCTGGCGGCTGCGCATCCACGGGATGGTCGAGGAGGAGGTCGAGATCTCCTACCAGGACCTCCTCGACGCCGACCTGGTCGAGTCCTGGGTGACGCTCACGTGCGTGTCGAACGTCGTCGGCGGCAAGCTCGCGGGCAACGCCAAGTGGCTCGGGCTGCCCGTCCGCGAGCTCCTGGCCCGCGCCCGGCCCACCGACGGCGCCGACATGGTCCTGTCGACGAGCATCGACGGCTTCAGCGCCTCGACCCCCCTGGAGGCCCTCACCGACGACCGGGACGCGCTCCTGGCGATCGGGATGAACGACGAGCCGCTGCCCGCCGTGAACGGGTACCCCGTCCGCATGGTCGTCCCCGGGCTGTACGGGTTCGTCTCGGCGACGAAGTGGCTCGTCGACCTCGAGGTGACCCGCTACGCCGACGCCCGCGCCTACTGGACGGACCGCGGCTGGTCGGAGAAGGGCCCGATCAAGACGGCCTCGCGCATCGAGGTGCCGGCCTCCTTCGCCCGCGTCCCCGCCGGGCAGGTCGCGATCGGCGGCACCGCCTGGGCCCAGCAGCGCGGCATCACCGGCGTCGAGGTGCAGGTGGACCGCGGCGAGTGGCTGCCGGCGACCCTGGCCGCGGAGGCGAACGTCGACACCTGGCGGCAGTGGTCGTTCGTGTGGGACGCCACGCCGGGCCTGCACCAGCTGACGGTCCGCGCGACGGACGGCACCGGCGAGGTGCAGACCGCGGACCGCGTCGAGACCGTCCCGGACGGCGCCACCGGCCAGCACTCCATCTCGGTCACGGTCGAGTAGGCGTCCCGACGAGCCGCCGTGTCGTCCGGGCGAGCCGCACGATCGGCATGGTCGTGCCGTCGCTGGAGTACTCCTGGCCGGACGTCATCGCCGGCGCCCGGGCCGCCGCCGACGAGCACGGCGCACGCATCCTCCTGCGCGGCTCCGCCGACGACGGCGGCGAGGGCGACCACGCCCAGATCGCCCGCCTGCTGCACGCGGCCGGTGTCGAGGGGTCTGCTGGTGGCCCCGGCGGCGGAGGGCCCCATCGGCGCCCGCCTGCTGCCGTGGTTGGAGAACGTCCCCGCCCCGACGATCCTCATGGAGCACGGCACCCTCGGCGGCGGGCAGCCACCGCCTCGGCTGGGTGACCACCGACCACGCCCTCGGTGCCGACATCGGCGCCCGCCACCTCGCCGCCCAGAGCCACCGCTGCATCGGCGCCATCGTGTCCCAGGGCTCACTGACGTCCATCCACGTCCTGCGCGGCTGGCGCGACGCCGCCCGCGCCCTGCGCCTCCCGGTCGACCCGCGCGTCCACGCCCTGGCCGTCGACGCCCCGGACTCGGTGTGGCCGTCGCTCGACGAGACGCTGGCGCAGCTCCTGGCGACAGGTGTGACGGCCCTGCTGGTGCACTCGGACTGGGGCGCGCTCGCGGTCCTCGGTGCGGCCGCAGCCCAGGGCGTCCGGGTGCCAGACGACCTGGGCCTGGTCGCCTACGACGACGACGTTGCGTCCTCCAGCACGCCACCCCTCACGGCGGTGGCGCCACCCAAGGAGGAGATCGGCCGACGAGCGGAGGAGCTCCTGCTGGAGCGCCTCGAACGCGGCCCGTCCCGCCCCGTCGAGCGCGTCCAGCTGGTCCCCTCGCTGGTGGTGCGCGCGTCCTCAATCCGCCCCGAGACACCGATGCCCGCGCACCGCGTCCCCGCCCGCGCCGGCTGAGGGGGTCCCACGGTTAGGCTGGCCACGTCCTGCCGGCGGACGCCTCGCGCGCCCACCGGCCTACGCGCCTGTAGCTCAGGGGATAGAGCACCGCTCTCCTAAAGCGGGTGTCGGCAGTTCGAATCTGCCCAGGCGCACAGAGTGTTGTTGCAGGTCACGGCCCTGAGCGGCGACTCGCGTGCTGCGGCTGCAGCCTCCGCTTAGGGCTTGTGGTCAGCGTGTGGTCAGCGACATGTCTCAGTATGTGAATGGCCTATTCAGAGCGTTGCGGACGGCCTGAGATCGACAGCTCGCCGTCCTGGCGGCGCATCATCGACAGGTGAGGCTCGTCACTGTTGCGCCGCCGAACACGGAACGTTCCGGCGAACGGGGCGTCCCCAGATGCGGCACCAGTGGGACGCCTGTAGTTCCCCGGCGCGCCGGAGTACGGTCAAGCAAGGCGGGGCCACGACCGCGAGCCCGTCGCATTTCGACGGAGTCCCGCCCCAAGGCCCCGTGTAAGGAGTCGCTTGAGCCAGAACCGTTCCGAGACCCGAGTGTCGTCGTCCAGCCGATCCCATGCCGGTCGCGCGAACGCAGCGCAGGACCGTACTACTTGGTTCGGCTCAGCTGGCCGAGCGCCCATGCAGGCGTCGCCGTGAGCGGCGAAGCTATGCCCACGCTGACGGGCGACCACGCCCTCAGCGAGGAAGTTGAGGATCTCTACAACAGCACTGAGGATGCGCAGCGCCTCGTTGACGCAGTTCGAGCGCTCAACAGTAGCGGGAGAGCGTGCGTTGGCTTGTCGGGGCCGTGGGGCGGCGGCAAAACATCGGCTCTCCGGTTGGCAATGCCGATGCTCGAGCAGTCCGGGTACAAGGTTGCCATCGTGACAGCGTGGCAGGATTCTCTCGCCGGTCCTGGCGGTGTCGCTGCGGGCCTTGCTCATGCGATCACGGGTCGGCTTCGCGGCGAGCGAGTGGCTCGCCAGCAGAGAGCCGCGAAAACGATGATCCGTGGTGCCGCGCGAGCCGGCGAAGCCGTAGGTGGGGTCGTCGGAGCGTCCACGGCAATCGCAAACGAGATTTTGGCTGAGCGAGTGGGAAACACGCAACGCGTCCGTGCCGCGCTCAAGAGTTCCGCGGAGAGTCGCAGCAACCTGCCTACTGTCGTCTTAGTGGATGACGTAGACCGTTTGGGCAGCGCGTCTCTACATGAACTGTTCGCCTCGATCTACGAATTGCACGACGACGATCCAGTCGTTTTCGTCTTGGCAATGGACCCGGATGAGGTCGCCGATAGGCTTGAAACTGGCCTTGGCTTGCGCAACGGGAACGACTACCTGGAGAAGATGTTGAACGTGATGGTGCCGATCGCGCCACCAAGCCCGGGAATCCTGCTACAGGACGCCGTAGACCAACTGCGCCGCGTCTACGAACGGTTCAAGCTTGAGGCTGACTACAATGTTGACGCCCGTTGTGCGAAGGTGCTCCTCCAGTGGCTTCGAACGCCGCGGGACCTTCGTCGTATCGTGAACCAGATCGAGGTCACCGCCGCCTCCGCCTCCAAGGCAGAACTCCGCGCGGAGGACCACCTCACAATTCAAATTGTCGCCGCCTTTGACAGACCCTTCTACGAACTGCTTCGTACCCATAAGGCTGACCTCGTAGGCTCGAATGGGCAGTGGCCCGCAGTGCTAGGTCCGTTCGACTCCCGCGACCATGACCCGTTGCTGCAGGCGCTGGTGGGTCCGTACCTTAGCGACCCCGATGTAGGCGGATGGCGGACGGCTGTTCTTGAGGCCATACTTCCGCACGCGTTGCGACGGATCGGAGAGAAGAGTTTTGGTAGCGACAAGGGGCGCCTTCCTGGCTTTTTGGCGAATCCGCACTACTACGACCGGTACTTCCACCTTTCCGCCCGACTGCGAGACGTGCCCGACGGCGATGTACGCGCCGCATGGCGAGGCTTCCTCGATGAGCGCCCTTGGAGCGCCAGCTTCCGCCCCGAGTGGAAGCGCCTTGAGATGCTGGTGCTCACCAAGCTTGAAGTCGCATTTCGAGACGGCGAACTCTCGCGCGGCGAGCCCGTTGCTGTGTCGAAACGGCTTGAAGAGGCCTGGCTCGAGGGCGATGGTGTCGTGCTTCGAGACTTCTTGCCGCAACTAGCGCTGGGCGACATAGGCGCCGCCACGCCCGCGGAGGAGCGACGGGGCCTCATCGCTGCGCTGCTTGAGGCCAGTCATACCCCCGAGTGGCTCGTTGCATTGGCTCGTCGGATTAGGGAGCGACGAGCGCTCGAGCCTGCTGCTATGGAGAGCGCGCGCCGTGCGCTGCAGGGACACCTGGATGAAGCAGGGCGGGTTGAAACCGTAGAGCGGCTGCTCGTAGCGGGCGACGCAGAGGCGCACCTCGTGATCGCTCTGCTGGAAGGCGAGGCGTGGCTGCTTGAAGCGGGGAAGCGTTTCGACCGGACGGCGCGCCAACGTCTGGCATGGTTCGCGCTCTCTTTGGCGCCCAACTACAGTGGCTTTGCGCAGAGCGACGAAGCGCCGGTGGCCGATCCTGAGGAATGGCGCCGCCGACGCGATTACCTTATGGAGCGATGGGGACCTACGGCACTAGAAGATCTACAGGCGATCGCGGAGGCTGATGTGTGTAAGGCCATTCCCGCCGTCTATCAAAGTCTTCTGGCGAGTGAGCCTTCGGCGGCGGAGGCCCCTAGCTGAGTCGTCGCAGTACATTAGTCGAAACGCCTAAAGCGGTCGTGTGTCGCTTAGTCGACAGCGCCCTGGTGCTCGACAGCTGGTGCCTCAAGCCCGAGCGGCGCTGCTAGCAACGGTATCGCGGCAGCCGCTCCAGCGCCTGCCAGGTGGCCTCGCTTAAGAGGTGCCCGTACAGGTCCATCGTCATGGTCGCGGTGGAGTGCCCGAGGATCACCTGCACGGCCTTCACGTCCGCCCCGGCCGCGATGAGAAGCGACGCGGCGGTGTGCCGCAGGTCGTGGATCGTCGTCCCCTCGACCCTCGCCGCGCGAGTCGCATTCACGATCTCCGGCATCTCAGCGGCCTACGTCGAGCGGGTCATGTCGGCGCTGACGGTGCGCGGGCTGGCGACGGCGACGCGGCGTAGGGCGCTGTCGATGATGCGGCTGGTCTTCGACTACGCAATCCGCGACCGGCGGCTTAGCGTGAACGTGGCCCGGATGGTGTCCCTCCCGCGCGGCGCGACCAAACGCGAGCCGCACTGGCTGCGGCCCGAGCAGCTCGGTCGGCTGGTCATGGCGGTGCTGCCGCCGTGCCACACGCGACTGCTCGAGGAGGGTGCGATGCTCGAGCAGGTTCGTACCGGCGACCTCGGCGAATGAAGCGAGCGAGTCTTCAAGTGTTCTTCGCGCGCGCCGAGGCACTCCTCGTCTCCGACGACGGGCCCGGGCCGGCTCGACCGACTGCTCGCAGATGCCTTCGCGAACACCATGGACACCCAGCGAGACCACGCGAGGCGCTTCGAGGCCTGGGTGAGACACCGGCCGGCGTCGGGCGATGACGTGCGGCGACTCTTCTTGCACCGCACATGCTTCGGGGAGGAGTGCCCATGTCGATGGGACATGCTCCGGTCTGCGTCACGACTCCCACACCGCCGGATGCCGGTGCCGCGCGCACCTTCACCCGCGGGGTCTGTGACCGCGGTCCTGTTGCCTCCCTATGATCACCAGCGGACTAGTTGGGGGATGTCATGGAGCGTGTCGAGGTACCCGAAGCAGTGCGTGGACCAGTTGCAGAGTCCATGACGGCTCTGCACAGTCGCGCCGCAGGTGTCCTCGAGGAGGCGATCCAAGAGCGGTCAGAGATGCTCGGTGCCTTGCTGCAACTAGACCGCGACCTTTCTGAGTGGGAACGGCGGCTTGCGCACAAACCCGAAGGCCACCAGTTGGCGGAGGCGCGGCGGCACCTCGGCTGGGCTCTGTATACCGCCACCACTGGGCTCTACAGCTTGGCCTATAGCGCCTTACGCGTGACCCTCGAACTCAGCTTTGCGGCCGTTTACTTCTCGGCGAACGAACTTCACCGCCGAAGGTGGGTAGGAGATCGCGCGGACTTCTCGTGGGGTAAAGCAATTGACGAGAACGAGGGCGTGCTCGCTCGGGCGTTCGTAATCGAGTTCAATGAATTCGCGGCCGAGGAGGCGGGGCCATACGCATCTCGGGCCCAGGAAAGCTATCGACGTTGTTCGCAGTTCATGCATGGCAAGTTGGCGGCCACCAGAACGGTCCCGACGGAGTTGACGTACTCGTCTGACGTGCTGAATGACTGGATTCAGACGGGTCGAAGGGTCGGCGAGGCGGTCTTGTTTCTGCTATATGTGAGGTACGGCGAGGAGCTCCTGAAGAGCGACGCTGATGGGAAGCTGGCTGCGACGCTTGAGCACTCCCTAGGCCATCTAAAGTGCGTAAGGACGGATCTCGGGCTGCCGGTTGAGGGGGCTGAGCGATGAGCCTCGACCTGTTCTTCAGGACTGAAGACATTGGTCTGGACGAGATTCTCAACTACTACGTCGAGACGTCGGCCGACCGAGACATAGTCGATGCACTCAAGAGCCGCTCGCCTGTGATCCTCCGCGGTAGCAGAGGTGTGGGAAAATCGTTCCTCCTGCGGACCGCTGAAGCCGAGTTGAAACAAGAGTTTCGGGAGAAGAGGGTTCTTCCAGTCTACCTCACGTTCGCGCGGGCCGGCCTGATCACCGCGCCCACCGCAGGCAGGTTCCAGGCCTGGATGATTGCGAAGATCTGCAACCGTATTGTCCGCGCCGCAACTACCTACGGGTTGGCTCTTCCGGCCGGCTCTGCGATCGATGCCCTCTGCGGAGGAGGGGGCACTCAGCCGAGCGCGATGGAGCAGGTCGAGTCGATCTTCGAAGATGCCTGGAAGGGGGGTACGCAGCCCGCAACGCCGATTGAGCCTCCGGGAGTCGACGTCCTGGGTGATGCCATAGAAGATCTGTGCCGCTCTGCGGGGCTGCGCCGGATCATCCTTCTGGTCGATGAAGCTGCCCACGTCTTCATCCCTGAACAACAGCGCCAGTTCTTCAGCCTGATGCGTGACCTCCGGAGCCCGTACATGGCCGTCAAGGCGGCTGTGTACCCAGGGGCGACCTCGTACGGGCCGACCTTCCAACCAAATCACGACGCCACCGTGCTCAGCGTCGATCGATCGGTCACTGACGACGACTACGCCGCGAAGATGCGCGAGATCGTCTACAAGCAGGAGGCCTCGCTCCGCCGCGCGATTGAGGCGAATGGCGAGGTTTTCGACACGCTCGCTTTCGCCGCTACGGGAAACCCGAGAATTTTGCTGAAGACACTGGCGAGAACCTCCCCCTTTAATCGTAGGAACGTCCAGGAGTCGATTCGCGAGTACTACCGCGAGGAAATCTGGGCAGAGCACTCAAGCCTGTCCGAGCGCTACCCCGGCCATGCAGATTTGGTTGACTGGGGAAGGCGATTCCTTGAAGGTGATGTGTTGCCGGCGCTCTATAGGAGGAACGCGGCAGCTCCTGAAACCTCTTCATTCATCTGGATTCACCGGAACGCTCCGCAGCCTGTGAGAGAAGCCCTTCGGCTCCTCTGCTATAGCGGCGTGCTGCAGGAGGGCGTGTCTGGGATCCGTGCTACCAGGAGCGAGGTAGGCACTCGATACATGGTGAACCTGGGGTGCCAGTTCGCGCTGGATGCAGATCCAGTCGGGTACGGCAGCACTGTCCGTAGCGCACTTTCTGTGAAGCGAATGGTCGAGTTCGGGGCAAATCATCCCGCCTACCGCCCGATCGATGAGCTTTCGCTAGATGCGATCGGAACGGAGGGCAACGAAGCGCTGCTCCAGCAGTTGAAGAAGCCCGTCGACCGGCTTGACATCACATACTTTCTTCGCGAGCGCCTCCACAGTTTGGAGCTCGAGACAATCGGCGACGTACTAGCTTCGAATGAGCAGAAGTTCATGGAGGCGTGGTACGTGGGGCCGACCCGCGCTCGCCAGATGCGCAACGCTGCGATTGCCGCGGTGCTTGAGTACCTGTCGGGTTGACCGGGCGGCTGGCGTGCTCCCGGAGACCTTCGCATCGAGAGTGGAGCGCTCCAGGGCGCAATGGACGCGCCCGGGAGTGCCACTTGCCACGGCTGCCGCCCCTCGCGGCAGGAGGGCGCTCTGAGCTTCCCCAGGAAGTTCGGGGTCAGCGCGTGGTCAGCGTGAACTTGGAAATCGGGTCACCCCGCGAATTACCCTTATGTAGTTCCGCAAATCAGAGCGTCATCCACAGACCAAGATCGAACTCCTAAAGCGGGTGTCGTTACTGCTCCTGCGCGAGCGAGGGTGGTCAGTGCGGCGGCGGGGGAGCCGTGGTGTCGCGGAGGGTGAGGGACGTCGCCAGCTCTACGTGGCGGGAGGCCGGGCGGGTGCCGCCTGACATGGCGACGACGGTCTGCACCGCCATGCGGCCCATGCCGTCGAGGTGCTGGTGGACGGTCGTCAGGGGTGGCGTGGTCCACGCCGCCTGCGGGGTGTCGTCGAAGCCGACGACGCTGAGCCGCTCCGGCACGGGGACGCCCAGGATTCGCGCCGCCGCCAGGACGCCGACGGCGATCTCGTCGTCGCCGGCCATGATCGCTGTGGGCGGGTCAGGCAGGGCCAGCAGCTCGCGGCCGTAGATCTCGCCGGAGGCGACGTCGAAGGAGCCGGTGCGCATGAGCGCGGCGTCGACCTCGAGGTGCGCCGCGTCGAGCGCAGCCCGGTAGCCGTAGAGGCGGTCGCGGGCGGCGATGGAGGCCTCGGGGCCGCCGATCCAGCCGATGCGTCGGTGGCCCAGGCCGATGAGGTGGTCGGTGGCGGCGCGCGCGCCGGCCCAGTTGCTCGAGCCCACGCTCACCATGCGGCGGTGCTGGGTGTCGACGGGGTCGACCATGACGAAGGGCAGGTTCGCGTCGGCTGCCGCGTCGAGCAGCGCGTCGGGCGCTGACAGTGTCAGCCCGACGATCCCGACGACACCGGAGTCGGCCTGGTCGGACACCCACGCGTGCGCGGTGCTGCGCTGCCGGCGGCCCTGCTTGTCCGGCGCCAGCCGGGTGATGAGGTCCAGCCCCGCCTCCGTGGCGGCGGCGAGCACGCCCTGGAAGACGTTGAGGATGTAGGGCGAGGCCGGGATGTCGAAGACGACGGCGACCGCGCGCCGCGCCGACTCCGGGCTCGGCTGCGTCGATGAGCGGTAACCCAGGGACGCCACCGCGGCCAGGACCTTCTCGCGCGTGCTGGCGGCCACGTCCTGGCGCCCGTTGAGGGTCTTCGACACCGTCGCCGTCGACACCCCTGCCGCGCGCGCGACGTCCGCGAGCGTCGACCGCCCGTCTGCCGCACGTCCGGCCACAGTGCCTCCCCGTTCCGAAAGATGTTTCGGCGACGTACATCGTACGCACGAGCAGCAGCGCTTCGTCGAGGGGCTTCCCTCTCCTCCGCGCGTGTCCTACAGTGAGCCGACCCGCAAAGGTTTCGAAACAGTTTCGGACCGGAGCGCCACGGACACGAGGGACCGAAGGAGTTCTCCATGCCCGACACCGTCGCGGCGACCCTGGTCGTCGACGGGCAGAAGCCCGCGGACGACGTGCTGCACCACGTGTGGAACGCGTGCGTCGGCGCCGGCCGCGCCAACGAGGCCCTGCGGGCCGACTGGCAGGCGCACTTCCGCGAGGCGGTCGACGTGCTCGGCGCCCGCTACGTCCGCTTCCACGGCCTGTTCCACGACGACATGTTCGTCTACCGCACGGACAACGGCGGCGGCTTCGGCCCGTCGACGCCCCTGCCGGAGCCCGTCCTCACGTTCTCCTACGTCGACAAGGTGTTCGACGCCATCCTCGACGCCGGCGCCAAGCCCTTCGTCGAGCTCGGGTTCATGCCCCGCGCGTTGGCCACCCAGACCGAGACGCTGTTCTGGTGGAAGGCGCACTGCAGCCCGCCGAACGACATGGGCGCCTGGGTCGGGCTCGTCACCGCCACGGTCCAGCACTGGGTCGACCGGTACGGCATCGACGAGGTGCGCACCTGGCCCTTCGAGGTGTGGAACGAGCCGAACCTCGTGCCGCACTTCTGGACCGGCACCCGCACGCAGTACTTCGAGCTCTACGAGGCCACGGCCCGGGCCGTCCGCTCGGTCGACCCCGAGCTCAAGGTCGGCGGCCCCTCGACGAGCGTCTTCGTCCCCGACGACCGCTACGCCGGCGAGACGCAGGACCGCTCCGCCGAGGTCGCCACCGCGGAGGCGCCCGACCCCGACGCGCTGCCGTGGAAGCCCGTGTGGATCGAGGAGTTCATCGAGTGGTGCGCCACCCGGGACGTCCCCGTCGACTTCCTGTCCACGCACCTGTACCCGACGGACTTCGCCTTCGACTCCGCGGGCAAGGGGAAGTCGATCCACCGTCACGTCGATGCCACGCGCGACGACCTCGTCGCGATGCGGAAGATCATCGCCGCGAGCCCGTTCCCCGACGCCGGCCTGCACATCACGGAGTGGTCGAGCTCGCCGTCCAGCCGTGACGCCATGCACGACACCCTCTTCGCCGCGGCCTACATCACCCGCGCGCTGCTGGAGGCCGCGCCGCTGGCCGACTCCGTCTCCTACTGGACGTTCACCGACGTGTTCGAGGAGGGCGGCGCCGGCATCGGCCCGTTCCACGGCGGCTTCGGCCTCGTCAACGAGCAGGGCCTGCACAAGCCCACGTTCCACGCCATGCGGATGCTCGCGCGGCTGGGGGACCGGCTGCTGCTCCAGACGCCGCACGGCGCCATCACGCGCTCGTCGGCGGACGGCAGCCTCTCGGCGCTGTTCTACAACTACCCGCAGGACATGGGCACGCGGGGCATCGGCTCCGCGAACCGGTACGACGAGACGCGCCACCTCGCCGAGGTCGGCCCGGCCCGCCGGGTCCGCCACACGGTCGAGGGCCTCGAGCCGGGGTCGTCCTACGCGGTCGAGGTCCTCGACTGGGAGCACGGCAACGTCGCGGAGGCGTGGCACCTCATGGGCGCCCCGCTCAACCTCACGCGGCAGCAGACTGCCGAGCTGCGGGAGGTCGCCGACCGCCTCCACCGCAGCACCCTCACCGTCTCCGACGCCGGGGTGCTCGAGATCGACCTCGAGCTGCCCGCCTGGGCCCTGGCGTCCCTCGTGCCGTCCCCGCAGGGCTGACCACCAGCGCGGACGACCAGCAGCACCCGCACCCGCAGCACCCTGCAGTCCGACTCCCAGTTCTCGACGAAGAGAGGGCCTCACCGATGAGGATCAACCGCACCCGGGGCGCCGCCGCCACCGCGGCCGCCGCCACCACCGCCCTGCTGCTCACCGCCTGCGGCGGCGGCTCGGCCGACGCCGGCTCCGGCGGTGGCTCGGGCGAGAAGCCCGAGACGCTGACCGTCGCCGCGTGGATGGACTTCCCGCAGGAGCTGCTCGACGGCTTCGAGGAGGAGAACGGCATCACGGTCGAGATCAACTCGTTCCCCGACGGCGCCTCCGCCCAGACGGTGCTGCGCAACGGCCTCGCCTCCAACGGCGCCGGCCTGTCGGACGTGCACCTCGTCGAGCTCGACTGGTGGACCGAGATGATGGCCGTCCCCGAGGACTGGGCCACGCTGCCCGAGGTCCCCGGCCGCTGGGTGGACTGGAAGCAGAGCCAGGGCACCGTCGACGACGAGATCAAGGGCTACGGCACGGACATCGGCCCGCTCGCCATCGCCTACGACGCCGAGCTGCTCGCCGCGGCCGGCCTGCCGTCCGACCCCGAGGGCTTCGCCGAGTTCGTCGGCGGCGAGGACGCCACGTGGGACACGTTCCTCGAGGCGGGGCGCCAGTTCACGGCCGCCTCGGACGCGACCTGGACCGACTCGGTGACCACGCCCATGCAGGCCGCGATCAACCTGCTGCCGGCGGCCTTCGAGGACCCGGAGACGGGGGAGGCCCTGCCGCTCGCGGAGAACACCGCGGTCAGGGACTACTTCATGGACTTCGCCACGGCGGCGGAGGAGGAGGTGTCCTCCGGCATCGCCATCGGCCACGCCGACTGGGGCGCCGGGTTCCAGAGCCGCCAGTGGGCCACCGTCATCACCCCCGCGTGGATGACCGGCATCATCGAGGAGAACGCCGCCGGCATCACCGGCTGGACGATCGCCGACGTCTTCCCCGAGGGCGGCGGCAACTGGGGCGGCTCGTTCTTCTCCGTCCCGGCCGCCGGCCCGAACGTCGAGTGGGCCACGAAGCTCGCCGACTACCTCACCTCGCCCGAGGCCGCGGTCGCGATGTTCCTCGAGAACGGCCAGTTCCCCTCGCAGCTCGAGGCCATCGAGGACCCGACGGTCTCCGAGACGGCCAACGAGTTCTACGGCGGCCAGACGGTCGGCGGCATCTACGGCCAGCTCGCGGCCGACGCCGGTGAGGCCGCGGCCGGCGGCTACCGCGGCGTGAACTTCGCCGGCATCCAGACGCTCGTCATGGACGGCCTCAAGCGCGTCGAGGACGGCAGCCAGACGCCCGACGAGGCCTGGGACTCCGTCGTCGAGGAGTTCGACGCCCTCGGCCTGACGGACTGACCCCGGCCCTCACATCCCCGACCGCCGCGGCCCGGCCCCGAGCCGGGCCGCGGCGGTCGGCTCCACCCCACCCACGGCCTCCCGAGGGACGTATCCATGGCCAGCATCGCCGCGGCCCCCCGCCGCCCCGGACCCACCGGTCTGCGCGCCGTCACCCGACGCGCGTCGAGGTGGGACGTGAAGGTCTCGCCCTACCTCTACATCTCGCCGTTCTTCCTCAGCTTCGCGGTGTTCGGCATCTTCCCCATCGCGTTCAACGTCGTTGTCGCCATGCACGACTGGCACCGCCGCCTCGGCAAGGGCGACTTCGTCGGCCTGGACAACTTCCGCTGGGTGCTCGAGCAGCCGGCGTTCTGGACGTCCCTGCAGAACACGTTCTCGATCTTCGCGCTGTCGATCGTGCCGCAGCTGGCCCTCGCGCTGGCGATCGCCGCCGTGCTCGACCAGAACCTGCGCACGCGGACCTTCTGGCGCATGAGCGTGCTCGTGCCGTTCGTCGTCATGCCCGTGGCGAGCGCGCTGATCTTCGCGCAGGTGTTCGGCCAGTTCGGCCTCGTCACCCCGCTCATCCACCAGCTCGGGCTGTTCGAGGGCGTCGACTCGCCCTTCTACCAGGAGCGCCTGCTGTCCCACGTCGCGATCGCGACGATGGTGAACTTCCGCTGGACGGGCTACAACGCGCTCATCTTCCTCGCCGCGATGCAGGCCGTCCCGCGCGAGCTCTACGAGGCCTCGACGCTGGACGGCAGCGGCCGGCTGCGGCAGTTCTTCTCCATCACCATCCCGAACATCCGCGCGACGATGATCTTCGTCGTCCTGACGATGACCATCGGCGGCCTGCAGATCTTCGACGAGGCCCGGATGTTCGACGGCACGGGCACCGGCGGCTCCAACGACGAGTGGCTGACGACCGTGCTCTACCTGTTCACGCTCGGGTTCGGCGAGTGGCCGGACCGCCTCGGGCAGGCCGCCGCCGTCGCGTGGCTGTTCGCGGCCGTCATCGTCGTGTTCACGCTGCTGAACTTCGCGCTCACCCGGCGCATCGCCTCGACGAAGGCGCCGCGGACGAAGATCCCCGCCGCGCAGACGAAGCGCCTGCTCGCCGAGAAGCGCGCCGCGGCGGCCGCCGCCGAGCGGGCCGCCCGCGAGGCCGGGGTGCCGACCCTCGTCGGGACCGTCAGCCGCAGCGGCCACCCGGACGCGCTCCCCTCCTCGCCGACCCCCTCGTCGACCGTCCCGCCGACCGCCTCGCCGACCTCGCAGAAGGGCCTGGACCGATGAGCACCGCGCTGATCGAGAACATCTCCGGCAAGGGCGCCAAGAAGTACGCCGAGAAGCGGGCGGCGCAGGGCCGGCCGATCCGCCTCAACGAGCAGTCCCACAACCCCGCCAACCGGCGGCCGGGCTGGGTGACGTACGCGTTCCTGGCGGTCGTCGTCGCCGTGTCCGTCTTCCCGCTGTACTACACGGCGCTGCTCGGGTCCTCGACGCGGCTGGAGATTGCCCGGGACCCCGTCCCGCGTGCGTTCCCCGGCCCGCAGCTGTTCAGCAACTTCGTCGACATCGTGACGAACCACCAGGTGCAGTTCTGGGCGTCCTTCGTCAACTCGCTGCTGGTGGCGGTCATCGTCTCGGCGTCGGTGGTGTTCTTCTCCACCCTCGCCGGCTTCTCGTTCGCGAAGCTGAACTTCCGGGGCCGCAAGCCGCTCTACGCATTCATCATCGCGACGATGGCCGTGCCCATGCAGCTGGGCACCGTGCCGATGTTCCTCATGATGAACGAGTTCGGCTGGATCGACCGGCTCGCCGCCCTCGTGGTGCCGAACCTCGTCATCGCGTTCGGCGTGTTCTGGATGACGCAGTACCTGTCCGAGGCGCTGCCGTACGAGCTCGTCGAGGCCGCGCGCGTCGACGGCGCGTCCATGTTCCGCACCTTCTGGTCCGTCGCGCTGCCCGCCGCCCGCCCGGCAGCCGCGACCCTGGCGCTGTTCACCTTCGTCGAGTCGTGGAACAGCTTCTTCTGGCCGTCGGTGGTGCTGCGGTCGCAGATGACGCTGCCGCTCGTCGTGCCGCAGCTGCGCGGCGCGTACACGGCGGACCACGCGCTGGTGATGTCCGGCGTGCTGCTCATCGCGCTGCCGCTGCTGGTGGTGTTCGTGTTCCTCGGGCGCCAGCTCGTCGCAGGCGTCATGGCGGGCGCCGTCAAGGGCTAGTCGCGCGGTCGCCCGACCGTTGCGCTGCGGGCGACCGCGGCGAGCAGGATCGCCGGCACGATGGCGTCCCGGCCACCGTGCCGGCGACGATGCCCGAGGGGACGGCATGCCCCGAACGCGGAGGCCGTCCAGGCGGGCCTGTCCTGGCAGGTCGAGCTCGACGGCGTCGCGGTGGGCTCCGTCGATGAGGTGCTGGCCCTGACCCTCGAGGTGGGCGTAGCCCTCGTCAGCTCTCATGACGGCCTCTGCAGGTAGTCGCCGAACCAGCCGTACGGCGGTAGGCCCATGTTCCCGGCAGCGTGGGCGACGAACGGTGCGTCGGGGAGGTGGTCGAGGCCCCAGGGCTGCACGAGCCCCTCGCCGCGCAGCAGCACTCGCAGGCCGTGAAGGTGGGGATGGTGTCGAAAGGGCGCCACCGATTCCCGAGTCTGAAGTCCGCCGAGCCTCACCTGCCGAAGTTCAGGTGCTTGCGCGACCGTCCCTGGGCCCTCGGGGAGGCTGATGTTGAAGAGGTTGGCGTGGCGGAGGCTCGCTGCTGTCGACCAGTCCTCAGCCGACGCGCGAGGCAGCGCCTCCAGATGCAGGACTTCGAGCTCAGGGAGCGTGACGATCGGCTGCAGGCCGGTGACGCCCCGTGTCTGCCACACCTCGACGAATCTCAAGGCAGCGAGGTCAGAAATCGCGTCGAGGGCGACGACGGAGCCCAGCTTCAGAGCGAGGGCGCGGAGCCGGCCGGCACTCGAGAGGAGGTCGAGCTCGACCTTCGAGATCCGCTCGAGCGCGAGGTGTTCGGTAGCAGGAGCGCCCTGAAGGACGCGCCCGAGGATCCGTCCGGTGAGCAGCCCATCGCCCTCGACGTAGAGCTCCCGCAGGTGCGGCAATTCGGACAGGACCTCGAGATGCTCGGTGCGACGCCCCGGGCTGATCTTGAGCGACGTCAGCGTGTCCGCGTGGTGAGCCAGGCGACCCACGTCTCCGATGGCGGCCTTCCCGTCCTGCAGCCGGTCGATCGTGATGCTTGCACCGTGGAGCGGCGGGAGGTCGACGAGGAAGTCGATGTCGCGGAGTTCCGTCTGGTGGGTGTGAAATCTGCGGAGCGGCTTCTCGGCCAGGCGTCGGGCGGCCGCGGCCACCGACCGTGACGTGACAGGGCCGAACAGCACGACCCGCTCGTCGTCGATGTAGGCGTTGGTGGTGTCCCGGTAGCGCGGCTGCTCCGTCGCACCGCCATCGGCGGGGAACGACGCCTTCCGTCTGCCGCCCGGTCTTCCGGTGCTCATCGCAGCAGGCTAGGACGTAGACGAGGTCCCGACCGCTCCGCCACCGTGCCGCGCTCACACATGACGCTGCCCCTCGTCGTGCCGCAGCTGGGCGGCGCCACACGGCGGACCACGCCTGGTGATGTCCGGCGTGCTGCTCATCGCGCTGCCGCTGCTCGTCGTCCTCGTGCTCCTCGGGCGCCAACTCGTCACGGGCGTCATGGCGGGAGCCGTCGAAGGCTGAGGCGTCCGGCCGAGGGGCGATTGAGCAGGATCGCAGTCCTGTCGTCCCGGCACTGCGCCCTCCGGGGGAGGGAGCGGGTGAACCCTGCACAGGGCCCTCAGCTGGGGTGGGCGACGTCCGTAGGTCGTGGAGGCCGCCGCTGCTCGTGCGGCGCCGTGCAGGCCACGGCTCGACCGGAAGGACACCTCGTGCAGGACGCAGCAGTGGAGTCGACGTCGCCCGGGGCGACCACGATCGGGACGCTCGGTGGGCTGCGCCTGCTGCACGTCGACCAGCCGGGCCGCACGAAGGCCACGCTGCACGTCGGCGTGGGGTGGGCGGACGAGACGATGGCGACGCGCGGTGTCACGCACCTGGTGGAGCACCTCGTCATGCACGGCACCAGCCGCGGGCGGTTCGAGTCGAACGCGGCGGTCCTCATGCACCGGACGGCGTTCTGGGCTGCAGGACGGCCGGAGCTGGTGGCCACGTTCCTCCGGGAGGTCGTCGCGGGCATCACGTCGCCCTCGTTCGAGGACCTGGAGCACGAGGCCAAGGTCCTCGCCGCCGAGCAGAGCGAGGCGGGCTTCGGTCCTCATGACGCCGCTCGTCACACCCGCTTCGGCAACGAGGGCCCAGGTCTGTCGATGATCTGGGGGACGGGCCCCCAGGCAGCCGAACGTGACGTCCTCGCCGACCACGTGCGACGGTGGTTCGTCCGCGACAACGCGGTCCTCACGGTCGTCGGCCCGTTGCCGGAGGGCCTCGACCTCGACCTCCCCCCCGGAGCGGTGCCGGTGCGCCCCTTCGTCCAGACGTCCCGTCCCGGCGTGGTCGGCTCCTCGGAGGGTGCAGGCCCGGTCCTGTCCTTCGTGCTCCCGGACGGCCCGGTCGTCCCGGCGCTGGTGGGTGCGATCTGCACACGCCTGGAGGACGAGCTGCGCCACGGCCAGGGGGACGTGTACTCGCTGGAGCCGGACGTCGAACGGCTGCCGGGGACGGGTCGCGTGCTCGTGCAGCTGGGGGCGCGCGTCGCCCCCGGCGCGCAGCGTGCGGTGGCCGAGGCGATGGCGCGGGAGCTGGCGCGTCGGACCGAGGTGGGCGTGACCGACGACGAGCGTTCCGAGATGCTCGAGTGGTGGGACGCCGGGAACGAGGAGCGCGACCCCGTCGACGACCTCGACGAAGCTGCAGCACGTCTTCTCGCGGGCCTGCCGGTGCTCACTTACGCCGAGGCGCGGGCCGAGGCCGCCGAGCTCGAGCCCGCGGCGGTCGCGGTGATCGCGCAGGAGGCGCTGCACGGCGCGCAGCTGCTCGTCCCCAGTGGGATCGAGCCGGACACGGCGCTTCCCGACGGGACGGGGTGCTCCATGTCCCGCGTGATGACGACCCCGCCGATGCGGCGGCGCTTCCGTGCCTCCGCGGCGAAGGGCAGCGCCCTCGGGTTCGACGGGCAGCGGGTGGAGTTCCGCGACACGGACGGCGACGTGCACACCATCGAGCTCGGCGAGGTCGTCGGGGTGGGTGTGGACGGTCGTGCGCGCCAGCTCTTCGGTGCTCGGGGCTGTTTCATCACGGTCGACCCGCGGGACTTCTCGGGCGCCGACGCCGTGGTCACAGCCATCGACGCGGAGGTGTCCGCCGACCTCCGCTTCGACCTGAAGGCATGGCTGGGGCAGGACTGACGACCGCCGCGCGTCCGGGGCTCGACGCCCTGCCTCGAGCGAGGTCGCACTCGCACGGGTCGCAGGACGGTCCCCTCACGCCGGCACTGCTGCGGCCGATGGGTCGTGGGAGAGACGACAACGGCACACCCGTCGCGAGGCGGGGTCGCAAAGCCACGGGACCCTCGCGGTCAGCCGGGCCGCCGAACCGAGGGAACACCCGTGACCACGCCTCAGAACCGCAGCACGGCCGCCGCGGGCACCCGCGCGCCGCAGCACCGCCGGGACGCCGCCCCCCGCTCGTCGGACCGTGGGGTGGCCCGATGAGCGACCAGCTCCAGCAGGTGACGCACGAGAAGTTCCGCATGTGGCTGCGGCCGGACGGCATCGTCGAGCTCGCCTGGGCACCGCACGTCCCGTCGGGCCTCCCGGACGCCCTCGCGGCCATCGACGCGATGACCCGGCTCACCGGCGGCCGAGCCGCCCCGCTCCTGGTGCACACCGCGGACGCGGGCCCGCAGGACCGCGCGGCACGCATGGAGTTCATCCGCCGCCAGGAGGTCGTGTCGGCGGTCGCGCTCGTCGTCGGGAACCCGCTCAGCCGCATGATGGCGACGTTCTTCATCAACGTGAGCAGGCCCGAGGTGGCGACGCGCTCGTTCGAGGACGAGGTCGCTGCCTGCGCCTGGCTCGCGACGTTCCTGGACTGAGGGGGACCGGTGCCTCCCGAGGTGGGCGGCGTCGAGAGGCTGGAGCGCCGGCTCGAGGACGTCGTCGCCGTCATCCAGGACTTCGCCGCCCTGCGGTTCGGCGCCCGCGCGCCCGTCGGCCCCGCGGGGGACGTCGTCGACGCGGTGGCCGCCGGCGTGAACTCGCTCGGCGAGGAGCTCGAGGCCTTCTCCGAGGAGCTCGAGCGCCGGGTCGCGGAGCGGACGGCCGAGCTCGCGGTCGCCACCGAGGAGCTCCGCCGCCGTGCGCTGCGCGACGACCTCACCGGCCTGGCGAACCGCGCCGCCTTCTTCGAGCGCCTCGCCCAGCGCCTGGCCGCCGCCGACCGGCGCGGCACGGGCTGCGCGGTCCTCTACCTCGACCTCGACGGCTTCAAGACGGTCAACGACACCCTGGGCCACGCGGCGGGTGACCGGCTGCTCGTCGAGGTGGCGCGACGCCTGACGGAGGAGCTCCGGGCAGGGGACACCGCGGCGCGTGTCGGCGGTGACGAGTTCCTCGTCCTGCTCGACGAGGTCGTCTCGGGCGAGGCGGCGCTGGCCGTCGCGCGGCGTGTCGAGCAGCGGCTCCGGGCGCCGCACGTCCTCGGGGGGCGCACGGTCACCGCGCCGGCCAGCATCGGTGTCGCGGCCGCACCGGACGGGCCCACCGACGCCGACGGGCTCGTCGCCGCCGCCGACGCGGCGATGTACGAGGCCAAGCGGTGGGAGCAGGGCGGCTGCGTCCTCGTCGGCACCGGCGCGCGGCCGGGCGACGACCCGCGTCAGCGCGAGGTGGTCCCGCGGCCGGCCAGGCCGCACTCGTAGGCGAAGATCACGGCCTGCACGCGGTCGCGGGCGCCGAGCTTGGCGAAGAGGTTGCCGACGTGCGTCTTCACCGTCGTCTCCGAGATGACGAGCTCCGCCGCGATCTCCGGGTTCGACGCGCCCTCGGCGACGAGCCGCAGGACGTCGAGCTCGCGCGGGGTCAGGGCGCCCAGGCGCGGGTCGACCCCGCCGGCCGTCGTGGCCGCTGCGCCGGTCGCCGGCAGGTGCGGCGCGAACAGGTCGAGCATGCGGCGCAGCACCCGCGGGGCGACGACGGCGGTGCCGGCGGCGACCGTGCGGATCGCGTCGACGAGCTCGTCGGGACGGGCGGACTTCAGCAGGAACCCGCTGGCGCCGGCGCGCAGGGCGGCGAAGGCGAGGTCGTCGACGTCGAAGGTGGTCAGGACGAGCACGCGGGTCCCGGGGTGCTCGGCGACGATGCGCGTGGTCGCCTCGATGCCGTCCATGCCGGGCATGCGGATGTCCATGACGACGACGTCGGGGGCGAGCGCGGCGACCTGGTCGAGCGCGACGCGGCCGTCGGCGGCCTCGCCGACCACCTCCAGGTCGGGCTCGGACTCGACGACGAGCCGGAACCCGACGCGCATGAGCGCCTGGTCGTCCACGAGGAGCACGGTGGTCACCGGGCGTCCTCCGGCGCGGTCGTCGGGGTCGCGGCGACCGGGCCCTCCGGCGCCGACGCGCACGGCAGCACCGCGTGCACCTGCCACCCGCCGCCCGGCCGCGGACCGGCCTCGACGTGCCCGCCGAGCAGCGCCGCCCGCTCCCGCATCCCGACGAGGCCCCGCCCGCCGCCGCCGCCCGCCGCGGGGCGCGTCCCGCCGCCGTCGAGGACGCGGAGCTCGACGGTCGTCGGGGTGCGGCGGACGCCGACCTCCACCGACGGCGTGCCGGGCGCGTGGCGCAGGACGTTGGTGAGCGCCTCGCCGAGGATCCGCGCGACGGCCAGACGCACCGACGTGTCCTCGCCGAGCTCGGTGTCCAGGCCCGTCGCGCGGACGGGCAGCCCGGCGGTCCGGACCCGCTCGACGAGGGCGGGCAGGTCGGAGGCCGTGGGGACGGGCCGGCGGTCGGGCGCGTCGCCGACGGGAGCGGGGGCGGGACCGAGGGCCCCGAGGACGCCCTGCATGTCGGCGAGGGCGGCGCGGCCCGTGCGGGCGATCTGGCGCACGGCGTCGCGGGACCGGTCGGGCGACCGCTCGAAGGCGGCGTCCGCGCCGTCGGCGAGCGCGACCATGACCGAGACGTTGTGCGCGACGACGTCGTGCATCTCGCGGGCGATGTGCGCGCGCTCGTCGGCCCGCGCGAGCGCGGCGCTCTGGTCCCGCTCGCGCGCCAGCGCCCGGTAGCGCTCGACGAGGTCGTGCGCGTGCAGGCGGCGGGCCCGGGCCGCCGAGCCCACCGCGACGCCGAGCAGCACGAGGGCGAGGAGCAGGAGGACGGACCCCATCCGCCGGGCGGGGGAGAAGAGCGGCTCGGCGAGAGAGGTCTCGGGCTGCCACGGCGAGCTCGTCGCGACGCCGTACCAGGCGAGGATCTCGATGAGCCCGAGGTCCTGCCAGGCCCAGAGCGCCGCCGTGACGACCCCGAGCACGACACCCGCCACGGTCCAGGCCGTGCGGGGCGGGTGGGCCGCCGCGACCCCGGCGAGCGCGCACGCCAGGCACGCCCCGAGGACGCCGAGCACGCCCGCGACCAGCAGCGATGCGAGGGCGGCGGCGGTGAGCAGCGCGGTGACGGTCAACGGCCGGGTGCGCCCCAGCAGGAGCGCCGCGGCACCGCCGGACGCCCCGACGAGCCAGGTGGCGCTGACCGCCCGCTCCACCGCCGAGTCCGGCGGGTACAGGCCCAGGGTGCGGGCGCCGACGGCGGCCTCCCAGACGAAGCCCGCGCCGACGAGCCCGACCAGCAGCATGAGCACGGCCACCGTGACGTCGAGGACCCAGGGCCGCGCGTGGACGAGCCGCGCGACCGGGCTCCCGCCGCTGACCTGCTCGGCCGTGAGCAGCGGCGCGTCGGGGACGCGGGTGGCCCCGGCCGGCGGGGCGGTCGCGGGCCGGGTCTGCACCGGACCACCCTCCCATCCACGCCGGCCCGTGGGCACCGGCTCCCGGGAGCCCCGTGGTGTCACGGCCCCGCGCCCGTCACCGGACGTCATGGCGCCGCAGCCGGTAGGCCGCCGCCGCCAGCACGACGACCACCCAGCCGGCGAGGACGAGCCCGCCGCCCCACACCCCGAGCCGGGGCCCGCGCGTCGCGGCGTCGAGGGCGGCGATCGCGGCGTCGTCCTGCAGGAGCCGGGCCCCCGAGGAGGGGAGGAACGCGCGCACCGTGTCGGTGACCACGCCCGGCGCGGTCGCGAGGAGGTGGTCGCCCACGACGGCGAGCACGAGCGCGCCGACGATCGCGTCGGCGGGGCGGCGGAGCAGCGCACCGAGCCCGAGCCCGAGCAGGGCGACCCCGGCGGAGGCCAGCACGAACCCCGCGAGAGCGCGCAGGGTCCCCGGCACGGCGAGGTCGAGCGCGGGCGCGTCGCCGGCTCGGGCCCCGGTCGTCGCGACGACGGACGCGCCCAGCGCGAGGAGGGCCGTCGTGCAGGCGGCCGCCGCGGTGACGACCCCCTGCCCGACGAGGACGGGGAGGCGCCGGGGCACGGTGGCGAACGTCGTCCGCGCCGTGCCGGTGGTGTGCTCGGACGTCCCGACGAGCGCGCCGAGCACGAGCATCCCGATCTGCGCGAGCACGGACCCGGACGTCACCACCCAGGAGCCGGAGCGGCCGTCGTCGGGCCGGACGAACAGGCCCAGGGCGGAGGCGGTGGCTGCCGCCGCGACGACGGTGCCGAGCAACAGCCACAGGTGCGACCGCACGCTCGTGAGCTTCGTCCACTCGGCGCGGGTCACGCCGACCAGGGTCGGACCGGTGCGGGCCGCCGTTCCGGCGGCGGGCGCGCGCCGCGGGGAGCGGTGCCCGTGTGCGAGGGTCGTCATCGCAGGTCCCGGGTGCGCAGGCGCAGGCCGGCCGCCGCGAGCAGGACGAGCACCCAGGCCGCGAGGACGAGGCCGCCGCCGACCGGGCCGAGGTCCGGGGCGCCGGGCATCGGGCCGGCCGAGGCCTCGGTGGCGAGGAGCTGTGCCGCGGTGCCCGGCGTGAGCACCGCGAGCGTGCCGAGGGGCGTGGTGGTCGCGGCCGCGTCCAGGGCGCCCAGGGCGGCGGGGTCGCCGCCGCCGGCCAGCGGGTCGGCCGCCGTCATGAGCACGATCGGCAGCACGAGCACCAGGAGCAGCCCCGTCACCAGCGCCGGGACCGTCCGGCGCAGCAGCGCGCCGAGCGCCAGGCCGAGGAGGGCCAGCCCGACGACGAGCCCCACCATGCCGAGCAGCAGCCCGGGGGTGTCGCCGGCGGTCAGGTCCACGGCGATGCCACGCGACCGCGCCGACGGCAGGACCCCCACGACGCACGCCGTCGTGGTCAGCACCGCCGTCCCCAGCGCGAAGGCCCCGACGACGAGCACCTGCGCGGCGAGGACCGGCCACCTCCGCGGGACGAGCGCGAAGGTGGTGCGGAAGGCGCCGGTGCGGAACTCCCCGGCGCCGGCCAGGACGCCGAGGACGAGCGGCCCGATCTGCGCCAGCGCCAGGCCGAGGGGCAGGGACTGCACCGGGTCGAACCCCGGGTCGACGGAGGACGCCTGCGCGCTGAGGTACGTGATGACGCCCGCCACCAGCACCGTCACGGCGGCGGTCCACCAGGGGGAGCGCAGCGAGAGGAGCTTCGTCCACTCGGCGGAGACGACGCGTCCGGACGTGGGGCCGGAACGCAGGGCCGTCGCGGCGCGGGCGCCGGGCACGCTCGTCGTCGCGGCGCTCACCGGGCACCGCCCGCGGCTCCGGCGGTCCGGTACTCGACGGCGTCGCCGGTGAGCTGCAGGTACGCCTCCTCCAGCGACCCCGTCTCGGCGGCGAGCTCCAGGACGGTGACGCCGCAGCGCCGGGCGGCGGTCCCGACCTCGTCGACGGACGTGCCCCGCACGTGCAGGGTCCCGCCCTCCTGCGGCGTCACCTGGGCGCCGACGGCGAGCAGCTCGCGGACCAGCGCCTCGTCGTCCGTCGTGCGGACGCGGACGGTGCCGGCGCGCTCGGAGCGAGCCACGACCTCCTGGACCGGGGCGTCGGCGAGCAGCCGACCGCGGCCGATGATGACGACCCGGTCCGCGCAGAGCGCGAGCTCGTGCATGAGGTGCGAGGACAGGAGCACCGTCCGGCCCTCGGCCGCGAGGTCGCGCACCAGGCGGCGCACCCACAGGACGCCGTCGGGGTCCAGGCCGTTGACGGGCTCGTCGAGGACGAGCGTGGCGGGGTCGCCGAGCAGGGCGCCGGCGATGCCGAGCCGCTGCCCCATGCCGAGGGAGAACGTTCCCGCGCGCCGGTGCGCCACGGGCTCCAGCCCCGTCTGCGCGATGACCTCGTGCACCCGGGCCCTGCCGATCCGGTGGGTCTGCGCCATCGACAGCAGGTGCTTCCAGGCCGTGCGGCCGGGGTGCACGGACCGGGCGTCGAGCATGACGCCCACCGCGTGCAGGGGGGCGGGCAGGTCGGCGTAGGCGCGCCCGGCGACCCGCGCCGTGCCGGACGTCGGGCGCTCGAGCCCGACGACCACGCGCATCGTCGTCGACTTGCCCGCGCCGTTCGGCCCGAGGAACCCCGTCACCGTCCCGGGCCGTGCCGTGAACGTCAGGCCGTCCACGGCCGTCGTGCTGCCGTAGCGCTTCGTCAGCGCCTCCACCTCGATCATCGCGTCTCCTCCGTCGGGCCCGTGCCTCTCCGTGCCCCCTGCGGGCCGGCTGCCGGCGACGCTACGGAGACGGGCCGCGGGCAAGGCCCTGCCGCTGGACGAGATCGCGGCGCCGGTCGCCTCCTCCCGCGGGAGGAGCGGCGTCCTCCCCGGTGGTCGCGGGACGCCCCGGGCGCCAGCCGCCAGGGCCACGATGGGCGCGTGGACACCGACACGTTCTGGGCGCTCGTCGACGAGGCCCGCGACCGCTCCGACGGCAGCATCGAGCAGCAGGCCGAGGTGCTGCAGGAGCTCCTCGAACGCCGTCCCGTCGCGGAGGTCGTCGCGTTCGCCCGGCGGTACGACGAGCTGCGCGCCGACCTGTACCGGCAGGACCTCTGGGCCGCCGCCTACGCCCTGCAGGGCGGGTGCAGCGACGACGGCTTCAGCTACTTCCGCTCCTGGGTGATCTCGCGCGGCGCCGACGCCTACCGCACCGCGCTCACGGACCCGGACGGCCTCGTCGCGTGGGTCGAGGAGCCGACGGAGGCGGACGAGGCCGAGACGCTGGACTACGCGGCGGACCAGGCCTACGAGAGCCTCACCGGCGGCGAGGAGCTCCCGGCCTCCGGGGTCCACGACCCCGGCGAGCCCGCGGGCGACCCGTGGAGCGAGGACGACCTCCCCGCGCGCTTCCCGCGCATGACCGCCCGCGGCCGGCAGGACGCCGAGGACGACGAGGACGACGACGACGGCGAGGGCGACGACGAGGACGGGACCCCGCCGACGGCGCCCGGCGACCGCGGCTCCTGGTGGTCCCGTTTGCGCCGAGGGCGGTGACGACACCCACGCGGCACATGCCCGGAAGGGCGCACGGACAGAGAATCGTGTGCCTAGACTGTCTGCAACGCAGAGGATCTAGGCGAGGAGACACCATGAGCACCCTGTTCCGGCTGGACGCGAGCATCAGGACCGGCGGTTCGGTCACCCGGGCGGTCGCGGACACCCTCGAGGCGGCCATCGTCGAGGACCTGCCCGAGGCGCACGTCGTCCGCAGGGACGTCGGCACGTTCCCCGTCCCCGCAGGGCTGTGGGGTGCGGCGGCCCTCGCGGGGTTCGTGGCCGCCGAGGAGCGGAGCGAGGAGCAGGTGGACGCGCTCCGGGTCGCCGCGGAGCTGGCCGACGAGCTGGTGGCGGCGGACGCCCTGGTCTTCGCCGTGCCGTTGTACAACTACGGCGTCTCCCAGCACTTCAAGACGTGGTTCGACCTCGTCTCGACCGACCCGCGGTTCACGCCCGGGAGCACGCCCCTCGCGGGCAGGCCGGCCTTCCTCGTCACCGCCCGTGGCGGGGCGTACGGACCGGGGACGCCCCGTGAGGGCTGGGACCACGCCACCGGGTGGATGCGCCGGGTGCTCGAGGACCTCTGGGGGCTCGACCTCGACGTCATCGAGACCGAGCTCACCCTCGCGGAGGTCAACCCCGCGATGGCGGAGCTCCGTGACCTGGCACGCCGTCAGCTCCTCGAGTCGCACGAGAAGGCCGAGCGCATCGGCCGGTCCGACGGCCCTGGCGGTCGCCGGTCCGTCCGCCAGGGCATCGGCGACGACGGGACCGCGCCTCGCGCAGCGGCTCCGGGGCGGATCGTGCGCGTCGCCGCCCGGGTCGCCGTCGTGCCCCGCGCAGTAGCATGACGCGGTGCCCTCGCCCCGTGCGCCCGTGAGCGGTCCGGCCACCGGAAACGACTTCGGCTGGGCGCTGGGCGAGCTGCTGCGGACCTACCGGGACGTGGTGGCGCCCGCGCTGGCGGACTTCCCCCAGGGGCCGCGCGGCTACCAGACGGTCCTCGAGGTGCTCCAGGGGGATCGCCCCACCCAGCAGGCGCTGGGCAGCCGTCTGGGCATCGACCGCACGGTGATGACCTACCTCATCGACGCCCTGGAGCAGGCCGGTCTCGTCGAGCGCCGCCTCAACCCCGAGGACCGCCGTCAGCGGCAGGTCGTCGCGACCGGTCGTGGGCGCGAGGCGGTCGAGCGCGTGCACGACAAGGTCCTCGAGGCGGAGTGCCACGTGCTCGGCGGTCTCCAGCCCGACGAGCAGCAGCTCTTCCGGGGCCTCCTGTGCAAGGCCGCCGCGACGGCCGGGAGCCCGACCGTCGACGCCTGCCTCACCGTGCTCGACGGCTGACGAGGGTCGCAGCACGCCGACCCCGATCCTCCGGGCCCTGGTTGCGCGGGCGGCGGCTCGTCGCCGGGGTCAGGGCAGCTCGCGGCGCATGAGGACACGCGGCCGGCGCCCCGAGTGGGCGGTCGTCGCGGCGGCGCGGGTGAAGCCGGCGCGCTCGAACAGGGCCACGGTCCCGGTGTAGCCGGCGACGACGTCCACCCGCTCCGGCCCGACGTCCACCGGGTAGCCCTCGACGACCTCGGCGCCGGACGCGGCGGCGTGCGCGACCGCGCCGGCGAGCAGGTGGTGCATGAGCCCCTGCCGCCGGAACCCCGGCCGCACGACGAAGCAGACGGCGCTCCACGGGTCGCGCTCGTCGAGGTCCGGGATGGTGCGCGAGTGCACGAGCCGCCGGTAGGTGCTGCGGGGCGCGATGGAGCACCACCCGGCGACCTCGTCGTCGACGTACACGAGCACGCCCGGGCCGGGCCTCTCCGCGCACTCGGCGCGCAGGTACGCCGGCCGGTCGAGGTTGCGGACCCGGCTGTCCCGGTAGCTCATGCACCAGCACGCTCCGGCGTCGGCGCGCTGCGTGCCGACCACGGTGGCGACGTCCTCGAACCGCCCGGTCGCCGGGCGGACGTCGATGTCCATGGCGCCACGGTAGCCACGGGCCCTGGCCTCCGGCCGGATCCGCGCGCGGCGTGCTGGGTCAGGCGACCGGTCGGCCCTGCGGGCGGTCGTGGATCGTGACCGCGTAGCCGTCCGGGTCCGCGAAGGTGAAGGTGCGGCCGAAGGGTCCGTCGACCGGGGCGACGAGGATCTCGACGCCCGCCCCGACGAGCGCGTCGTGCACGCCTTGGCCGTCGTCGGCGAGGAGCCACAGCGCGACCCCGGCGCCGGGGCGCGGGGTGGCGGCGTCGAGGTCGAACCCGGGCAGGGGCGCCCGGACGGCGAAGGCGACGGGGGAGGTCGCGAAGACGACCGCGTGCGGAGGGCTGACGGGCGCGCGGCGCAGGCCGAGGTGCCGCTCGTAGAAGGTGGCGGAGGCCTCCACGTCGCGCACCTGCAGGGCGAGGAAGTCGGGTCCGGTGACGGTGGCCATGGGAGCTCCGGTCGGTCGAAGTGGTGTCAGAAATCTGACACGGCGACGGTATGTCAGACTCCTGACATGACGCAACCCCGCGTGGACCTCGACACGTCCATCGGCTACGCGCTGAAGCAGGCGGCAGCCGCCCTGCGCGCCGCCATGGAGACGGCCCTGCGACCGCTGGACCTGACGGTGTCGCAGTACTCGTGCCTCGAGCTGCTCGGTCAACGCCCCGGCCTCTCCGCCGCGGCGCTCGCGCGGGGCACGTTCGTCACCCGGCAGTCCATGCAGACCCTGGTGCAGGGACTGCTCGACCGCGGCCTGCTCGAGCGTGCCGCCGAGGCGCCGGAGGGCCGGGCCCTGCCCACGCGTCTGACCGACGAGGGCACGCGCCTGCTCGCCGACGCCAGTGCCGTCGTCGCCGCGGTGGAGCGCGCGATGGTCGCGGACCTCGCGCCTGCAGGGCAGCGCAGGCTGCACGCCGACCTGGTCGCTCTGGCGGCGGCGCTCGCTGATCGGAGCTCCTGACCGAGCAGTCCGGGTTGAGGACGCGCGTCGAGGCCTGGAAGCTCACCTCTCACCTGCGTCCGTTCGGACCGGGAGCAGGTGCGGGTCGTCCGCCGCGACGCCACCGACAGGCCCGCACGCTCGGCGCTCACTCGGAAGCAGCAGCGACGCCGCCTGCGCGGATGCGAGGATCGGCCGGTGCTGCTGACGATGACCGCCGGTGCTCCCGTCGCGGGCGGCCGTGCCGACGACCTGGGCTTCCTCCTGCACAAGCACCCCGCCCGGGTGCAGGCGTTCGAGCAGGCGTTCGGCGTCGCGCAGGTGTTCTACCCGAGGGCCGACGAGGACCGGTGCACCGTCGCGCTGCTGCTCGAGGTCGACCCGGTGGCGCTCGTCCGGGGCAACGGGCAGCGGGACCAGGGTTTCAGCCTCGCGCAGTACGTCAACGACCGTCCCTACGCGGCCTCGTCGATGCTGGCCGTCGCGCTGGGCCGGGTGTTCCGCTCGGCGCTCGGGGGACGCTGCGCTCCGCGGCCGGAGCTCGTCGACCTCGTCTGGCCGCTGGAGGTCCGGCTGCCGGCGGTGCCCGTGCGGGGCGGAGCGGCGGTGGTGGAGCGGCTCTTCCTGCCGCTCGGGTGGGACGTGGAGGCGACGCCGATCCCGCTCGATCCCGAGGTGCCGGCCTGGGGCGACTCCCGGTACGTCGACCTGCGGCTCTCCGGCACGCTGCGGGTCGCCGACGCGCTGTCCCACCTCTACGTGCTGCTCCCGACCCTCGACGCCGCCAAGCACTACTGGGTGGGGGACGACGAGGTGGACAAGCTCGTGCGCGCCGGCGGCCTCTGGCTCGCGACCCACCCGGCTCGCGAGGAGATCGCTCGCCGGTACCTGGCGCACCGCCGCACGCTCGCCGCCTCGGCGATGGCGCGGCTGGCGGAGGTCGACGACACGGCGCCGGACGACCTCGACGACGCGGTGCCCACCGGGGACGTCGACGACGCCGGATCACCGCCCGAGGAGGGGCCGTCGGAGGCGACGACGCACGCGCTGACCCTCGACGCGGCGGGCGACACCCCGGTCCCGCTGGCACGGCTCCGCCGCGACACCGTGCTCGCGGTGCTGCGGGAGGTCGGAGCGCACAGCGTCGTCGACCTGGGGTGCGGGGAGGGCGAGCTGCTGAGCCTGCTGCTCGCCGAGGGGTTCGAGCGGCTGCTGGGGGTCGACGTGTCGGTGCGGGCCCTGCAGAGCGCCTCCCGCCGGCTCCACCTCGACACGCTGCCGGACCGCCTGCGGACGCGCGTCGAGCTGGCGCAGTCCTCCGTCACGTACACCGACGCCCGCGTCGGGGGCTTCGACGCCGCCGTGCTCATGGAGGTCGTCGAGCACCTCGACCCGCCCCGGCTGGCCGCGCTCGAGCGCGCCGTGCTCGCTGCCGCCGCACCGGCGACCCTCGTCGTCACGACGCCCAACGCCGAGCACAACGTCCGCTACCCCGACCTCGCGGCCGGTCACCTGCGCCACCACGACCACCGCTTCGAGTGGACGCGGGCGGAGTTCGCCGCCTGGGCAGGCGCCGCGGCCGAGCGGTACGGGTACACGGTCGAGCTCCGGCCGGTCGGGGTCGACGACCCGGAGGTCGGCCCGCCGACCCAGCTCGCGCTGTTCCGCGCGGGGGCGGCCCGATGAGCGAGCCGCGGGTGCTGCCCGTCCCGGCGCTGTCCCTCGTCGTCCTCGTCGGCACCTCCGGGTCCGGGAAGTCGACCTTCGCCGCCCGGCACTTCGGCCCCTACGAGACCCTCAGCTCCGACGCGTGCCGCGGCCTGGTGTCCAACGACCCGAACGACCAGTCCGCGACGAAGGCCGCCTTCGAGGTGCTGAACCACATCGTCGCGAAGCGCCTCGAGGCCGGCCTCCTCACCGTCGTCGACGCCACGAACGTCCAGCAGTCCGCGCGGAAGTCCCTCGTCGAGCTCGCGCGCGCCCACGACGTGCTGCCGACCGCCATCGTCCTCGACGTGCCCGAGGACGTGGCCGTCGAGCGGAACCGCACCCGCGGCGACCGCGAGTTCGGCCCGCACGTGGTCCGGCGGCAGCGCGACATGCTGCGGCGCTCGCTGCGCGGCCTCTCCCGCGAGGGGTTCCGGAGCGTGCACGTCCTGCGGGGCGTGGACGAGATCGAGGCCGCCGTCATCGACCGCGTCCCGCTGCGCTCGGACCTGCGTGACCAGCGCGGCCCGTTCGACGCCATCGGCGACGTGCACGGCTGCCGAGGGGAGCTCGAGGCCCTGCTGGCACGCCTCGGCTACGCGCTGGTGCGCGACGAGCAGGGGCGCCCGGTGGACGCCGTCCACCCGGAGGGGCGCCGGGCGGTCTTCCTCGGCGACCTCGTCGACCGCGGCCCGGACAGCCCGGGCGTCCTGCGGCTCGTCATGGGCATGGTCGCCGCCGGGCACGCACTGGCCGTGCCCGGCAACCACGAGAACAAGCTCGTGCGCGCGCTCGACGGCCGCGCCGTGCAGGTCTCGCACGGCTTGGCCGAGACCCTCGAGCAGCTCGGGCGTGAGCCGGAGGAGTTCCGGGCGCAGGTGCGGGAGTTCGCCGACGGCCTGGTCGCCCATCTCGTGCTCGACGAGGGGCGGCTCGTCGTCGCCCACGCGGGGCTGAAGGAGGCGTTCCACAACCGCGCCTCGGCCCGCGTGCGGTCCTTCGCGCTCTACGGCGACACGACGGGGGAGACCGACGAGTACGGGCTTCCCGTCCGCTACCCCTGGGCGGAGGACTACCGCGGCCGGGCGATGGTGCTGTACGGCCACACGCCGACGCCGGAGCCGACCTGGGTGAACGGGACGATGTGCCTGGACACCGGCTGCGTCTTCGGCGGCCGGCTGACGGCGCTGCGCTACCCGGAGAAGGAGCTGGTGCACGTCCCGGCCGAGCAGGTCTGGTACGCGGCGGCGAAGCCGTTCCCGACCGGCGGAGCGGCGACGCCGGGCACCGGAGAGGCAGGACCGGAGGGGGCCCGGCGGGACCCCGACGTCCTGGACGTGACGGACGTGCTCGGCAAGCGGGTCGTCGAGACGGCGCTGGCCGGGCGCGTGACGGTGGCCGAGGAGAACGCCGCCGCCGCGCTGGAGGTCATGAGCCGCTTCGCCGTCGACCCCCGCTGGCTGGTCTACCTGCCGCCGACGATGAGCCCCTGCGCGACCGCACCGGAGGGCGACCTGCTGGAGCACCCGGAGCAGGCCTTCAGCGCCTACCGGGCCGACGGCGTCACCCGCGTGGTGTGCGAGGAGAAGCACATGGGCTCCCGGGCGGTGGTGCTCGTGTGCCGCGACGAGACGGCGTCCGCCGCACGCTTCGGCATGCCCGCCGGCATGACGGGCGTGGTGCACACACGCACGGGCCGGCCCTTCTTCGCCGACGCGCGCTCCGAGGCGCTCCTGGCGGGCGTGCGGGGTGCGGCCGACGCGGCCGGGCTGTGGGACCGGCTGGGCGCGGACGGCCTCCCGGCCGGCTGGCTGCTCCTCGACGCGGAGCTGCTGCCGTGGTCGGTGAAGGCCGGTGACCTGCTCCGGGACCAGTACGCGGCCGTCGGCGCCGCCGCGCGTGCCGCGCTGCCGGCCGCGGTGGAGGCCCTGGCGGCCGCGTCGGCGGCCGGGCTGCCCGTCGACGAGCTGGAGGCCCGCACCCGCTCCCGGGCCGCGAACGCCGACGCCTACACCGCCGCGTACCGGCGCTACGCCTGGGCGACGGACGGCCTGGACGGCGTGCGCCTGGCGCCCTTCCAGGTGCTCGCCGCAGGTGGCGCCACCGGCACCACGTTCGAGCGGCGGGACCACCTGTGGCACCTGGACGTGGCCGACGGTCTCGTCGCGGCCGACCCCTCCGGGCTGCTGCAGACCACCCGGCGGCTCGTCGTCGACCTGCACGACGAGGCGTCCCTCGCCGAGGGCGTCGCCTGGTGGAGGGAGCTGACCGACGGCGGCGGCGAGGGCATGGTCGTCAAACCGCTCGCGAACCTCGTCGAGGGCGCGCGGCGCTCCGTGCAGCCGGGGATCAAGGTCCGCGGGCGGGAGTACCTGCGGATCATCTACGGCCCGGACTACACGGAGCCGGCGAACCTCGAGCGGCTGCGCTCGCGGCACCTGGGGCGCAAGCGCGGCCTCGCGCTGCGCGAGTACGCGCTGGGCCTGGAGGCGCTCCACCGCTTCGCCGCGGGGGAGCCGCTGTGGCGCGTCCACGAGGCCGTCTTCGCGGTGCTGGCGCTGGAGTCGGAGCCGGTCGACCCACGGCTCTGACGCGGCAGGGTGAACCTGCGCAATCACCGTGACAGCGCCGTCGCACGGACCGCAGGATCCCGGGCATGACGCACCAGAACCAGGCCGGGAGCCGGTCATGACCGCCCTCGACGAGAGGGCGCCCGTCGACGTCGGCGACCGCGAGGTCGCGCTGGCGAACGAGATCCTGCGGACGGTCTGCGGCTCGGGCGTGCACGGCATGGCCATCGCCGGGCACGACGACCACGACGAGATGGGCGTGTACGTCGAGACCCGCGAGCAGGTCGTGGGCCTCGCGCCGAGCAGCCACCACTACGTCTCGCGCACGCAGCCCGAGGGCGTGCGGTCCGGCCCCGGCGACACCGACCTGACGGTCTACGCGCTGCGCAAGTACATGCGCCTGGCGGTCGCGGGGAACCCGACGGTCCTCACGGTGCTGTTCGCCCCGGCCGGGTCCGTGCTCGTCGAGACGCCCCTGGGGACGGAGCTGCGCGAGCTGGCGCCGGTGATCCTCTCCCTGGAGGCGGGGCGGCGGTTCCTCGGGTACCTCGTCGGGCAGCGCGAGCGCCTGCTCGGCGGCGGCCAGCGGTCCCGGGTGCCGAACCGCCCCGAGCTCGTCGCGGCGCACGGCTACGACACGAAGTACGCCAGCCACGCGCTGCGGCTGGGGTACCAGGGGCTGGAGGTCGTGACGGAGGGCCGGCTCACGCTGCCCGTCGACGGGCCCGCGCTCGCGGCCTGCATGGAGGTCAAGCGCGGTGAGGTCGGGTTCGACGAGGCGCTGCGGCGCGTCGACGAGGTGCGCGACCGGCTCGACGAGGCGATCCGGTCCGGCCGCTCGCCGCTGCGCGAGCGTCCGGACCGGGAGCGCATCGACGCCTGGCTCGTCGGCGCGCACGAGCGGCACTGGGCGGCGGCCGCGGCCCGATAGGCGGCGTCCGGAGCCGCCGTCGCCCCTCGAGCGCCCGGGTGCGCGACGGCACCCGGGCGCCCGCGAGCCCTCGTCGCCGGCCCGGAGACGCTCGCACTGGTGGCGTTCGCGGCCAGGTGGACGGCGCCGCCGCCCGGCTGGCCGTTCGTCGCGGCGGTCGAGGGCTCGGCGGGAGCGGCGCGGGTGCGGACGCGCGGGTGAACCGTCCGGCCGGTGGTCACGGGGGCGTGCCGGTCGCCGATGGGCGACGGTGCCGGGCCGGCGCGAGCGGCCCGCCGGTCCCTCCGGCCCGCCCGGTCCCGACGAGAGGTCCACGATGCAGATCGATGCCGCCGGCGTGCGTGCCGTCCGGTTCCACGCCACGAAGTTCCGCGAGGGGTACGACCAGGACGAGGTCGACGACTTCCTCGACCTCGTGGTCGCGGCGCTCGAGGCGGCCGACGCCGGCGAGGTCCCAGGCCTGACGGCGGACGACGTGCTCAACCACATGTTCCAGGCCACGAAGTTCCGCGAGGGGTACGACCAGGACGAGGTCGACGACTTCCTCGACCGCGTCGTCCTGGCACTGCGGGTGCACGAGGCCGAGCGTGCCGAGGGCACGCCCTCGTCCGCCGACGAGGGGAGCGAGGCCGAGGCGCTCGACGAGGTGGACGGGCTCGACGCGGTCGACGGCGACGACGAGGCCGCCTCCGCGCCCCTGGACGCCGCCGCCGTGCGTGCCGCGCTGGGGGATCTCCGGCCGCGCCGGCTCCGGCCGGGCTACGACCCGGCGGAGGTGACGGAGCTCCTGCAGTCCGCCGCGCACGCGCTGGACCTCCACGCCCGGGGCCTGCGCGCCGTGCCCGGCGCCGACGCGGTGGCGCGCACGCGGCTGACGCCGACGTGGTGGGCGCCCGGCGTCGACCGCGGCGCGGTCGACGCGCTCGTCGACGACGTCGTGGTCGCGCTGCGCTCCTGAGCCGGGTGCGGGCTCGCGGCGCACCTCCGCCGGGCGGCGTCGGGTCCCTGGCTAGGGTGACGCCCGTGGAGCAGCCCCTCGTCGTGGTCCTCACGGGTGCCCCGGCGTCCGGCAAGTCCGTCACCGGTGCCGCGTACGCGCGGCTGACCGGCGCCGCGCTGCTCGACCAGGACACGTTGACGAACCCGCTGGTCGACGTCGTGGCCGGGCTGCTCGACGTGCACGACTACGCCGACCCGCGCCTGGCCGCCGCCACCCGCGACGCCCGGTACGAGTGCCTGCTGCGCGTCGCGGAGGACTGCCTCCGCGTCGGCGTCCCCGTGGTGCTCGTCGCGCCCTTCACCACCGAGCGGCGGGACGCGGCGGCCTGGGGGCGGCTCGCGGCGCGCATGGCCGCGGCCGGGGGTCGCGCCCGGCTCGCCTGGCTGCGGGTCGCCCCCGACGAGCTCGAGCGCCGCCTCGTCGGGCGCGGGGCCGCCCGGGACGCCGCCAAGCTGGCGGACGTCCGCGCCTGGGTCGCCGGCCTCGACCTCGCCGCACCGGCGGTCCCGTTCGTCGAGGTGGACGCCGCGGCCGAGCCCGCCGAGCAGGCCGACGCGCTGCGCGCCGCCCTCGCCTGACCCGTCCCTGCCAGGGCCCGGGACGCCCCTCCCGCCGCACGGACCGACCGCGGGAAGGACCTGTTCCGCACGCCGTCGCAACTCGGTCCGGAATGGGCGTTGACAACGGTGTCATCGGTCGCGCATAGTCGTGCCGTTCGACGATGACATCGATGACACGAGGAGGTGTCGAGGATGACCGCCAGCCCTTCCCAGGACCGGCCGCAGGTGACCACGTCCGGCTCGCCGCCCCTCGTCGCCGCGTCCGGGCGGTGGTCCGCATGTCGCTGACCGGCAACGGGCCCACGCTGCGTGACGTCGCCGTCATGGCGGCGGTCAGCATCAAGACCGCCTCGCGCGTCCTCAACGACGACCCCGCCGTCGCCGCCCCCACCCGGGCCGCGGTCATGGAGGCGATGCGGGCCCTCGACTACCAGCCCGACCCGGCCGCGCGCTCGCTGCGGGCCGGCAAGGACCGCCTCGTCGGCGTGGTCATCGACAGCATCGGCGACGTCTTCTTCGCCCAGCTCGTGGCGCAGATCGAGGCGACCCTCGACACGGCGGGCTACCGGGTGCTCGTCGCCTCGAGCAACCGCGACCCGGTGCGCGAGCGCGACCTCGTGCAGAGCTTCGTCTCGCGGCGCTGCGCGGGCGTCATCGTGGCGCCGAACGGCCCGGACACCCTGGCGGACCTGCGGATGCGGGACGTCCCCGTGGTCTTCGTCGACCGCGCCGGGACGCTGGCCGGGTCGCAGTCGGTCGTGTCCGACGACGTGGGCTTCGGCCGCACGGCCACCTCGCACCTCATCGCCCACGGCCACACCCGCATCGCGCTGCTGAGCGACACCCCGGTCATCGACACCACCCGCCAGCGCCACGAGGGCTTCCGGGCCGCGATGGCCGAGGCCGGGCTGCCGGTCGACGAGCGGCTCGTGCGCACGGACTGCCCCGGGCCCGCCGAGGTCATGCGCGTCGTGCCGGCCCTGCTCGGGATGGACGAGCCGCCCACGGCGCTCATCTCGACCAACACCCGTCTCTCCCTCGGTGTCGTCCCCGCGCTGCACCAGCGCGGCCGCACCGACGTCGCGCTGGTCGCCATCGGCGACTTCGCGATGGCGGAGAGCCGCTCGCCCGCCGTGACGGTGATCGACCACTCGCCGGAACGGGTGGGCGACGCGGCCGCGGCCGCGATGCTCGCCCGGCTGGCCCCCCCCGGGGACCAGCCGTCGCAGGACCCCACCGTGATCGTCCCGGCGCGGCTCATCGCCCGGGGCTCGGGGGAGCTCCTGCCCTAGCCGCACACCGGCAGCCGTCCCCGGTTGCAGGGCTCGACGAAGAGACCGACACAGGAGGAAGCATGGCCACCGCAACGACGGGGTGCCGGCAGGCGCTGCGCGCACCGGGGCCCGTGGCCCGGGTCGAGGTGCTCGCATGAGCGCCGAGTTCGTCTACGAGGCCCGGGGCGTCGACCGCAGCTACGGCAGCGTGCGCGCCCTCGAGGGCGCGAACTTCGACGTCCGTCCCGGCGAGGTCGCCGCGCTCATCGGCGACAACGGCGCCGGCAAGTCCACGATGGTCCGCATCCTGTCGGGGGCGGAGCAGCCCGACGGCGGCCAGCTCGTCTTCGAGGGCGAGCCGATCACCCTGACGAACCCCACCGAGGCCCGCCACCGCGGCGTGGAGACGGTGTTCCAGGACCTGGCCCTCGCCAACCACCTCGACCCGATCCAGAACATGTACCTCGGCCGCGAGATCATGAAGCCCGGCCTGCTCGGCCGCCTCGGCTTCATGGAGCGCTCGCTCATGCGGGCCGCCGGCAAGCGGGCGTTCGACGACCTGGGCGCCACGGTGCGCAACTACAACGGGCCGGTCGGCGGCATGTCCGGCGGCCAGCGCCAGGCCATCGCGGTGGCCCGCGCCGCCGCGTGGGCGCAGAAGGTGATCTTCCTCGACGAGCCGACCGCCGCCCTGGGCGTCGTCCAGACGAAGGGCGTGCTCGACCTCGTCAAGCGCATCCGCGACAAGGGTGTCGGCGTCGTCCTCATCAGCCACTCCATGCCGCACGTCCTCGAGGTGGCCGACCGGGTGCACGTCATGCGCCAGGGCCGCCGCGTCGCGGTGGTGGACGCCAAGCAGAGCAGCGTCGAGGAGCTCGTCGGTGCGATGACCGGCGCGCTGGACGGGAAGGAGGCGGCATGAGCGTCCAGACACCCCCCATGGAGACGCCGGCACCGGAGCAGAAGGTGCCCGTCAGCGAGGCGCCGGCGCGTCCCGGCCTCGGCGAGCGCCTGCGCGCCGGCGTCCGCGCCCAGGCGCTGCAGATCGTGCTCGTGTGGCTGGCGATCGTCGTCGTCTTCAGCGCCCTGGCCCCCGGCTCGTTCTTCGACCCGGTGAACTTCCGGAACATCGCCATCAGCGTCTCGATCCTCGCGGTGCTGGGCGTGGGCACCACGTTCATCATCGTCACCGGCGGCATCGACCTGTCGATGGGCTCGGTCCTCGTCTTCTCCGGCGTCGTGTCCTCCATGGTGATGGAGCGCGTCGGGGGCGGGCAGGGCTGGCTCTCCGCGGTGGTCGGGATCGTCGTCGCGCTGGCCGCCGGCACCGCCTGGGGGCTGCTCAACGGGTTCCTCGTCGCGAAGGCGAAGGTCCCCGCCATGATCGTCACGCTGGGCACCTTCGGCGCGGCCCTCGGCCTCGCCCAGGTGCTCACCGGCGGCATCGACCGCCGCATCGTCCCCGACGTGCTCGTGAACTCCGTCGGCTTCGGCAGCGTGCTCGGCGTGCCGCTCCTCGTCGTGGTCGCGGCGGTCGTCGTGATCATCGGCATCGTCCTGCTCAACCGCACGCGGTTCGGCATGCACACGAGCGCCGTCGGCTCCAACGCGGAGGCCTGCCGCCGCGTCGGCATCGACGTGGACGGCCAGATCATCAAGGTCTACGCCCTCGCCGGCCTCCTCGCGGGCCTGGCCGGGATCCTCAACCTCACGTTCTTCCGCTCGACGACCATCGGCGGCAACAGCCTCACGAACCTCGACGTCATCGCCGGTGTCGTCATCGGCGGCACCAGCCTCTTCGGCGGCATCGGGACCGTGTTCGGCACGGTCATCGGCCTCCTCATCCCGGCCACCCTGCGCAACGGCTTCGTCATCCTCGGCGTCGAGCCGTACTGGCAGCAGGTCGTCGTGGGTGCCTTCCTCGTCTCCGCCGTGTACGCGGACCAGATCCGTCGTTCCGCCGCGACCCGCGGCGGGCGTCGGCCGGAGCTGCTCGCCCGCCTGTTCCGCCACTCCCGAAAGGACTCATAGATGCGTCCCGCCCGCAAGTCCCTCGTCCCCGCGTCGGCCCTCGCGCTCGCCCTCGGGCTCGCCGCCTGCTCCACCGGCACGCCGGAGGGCAGCAGCCCCGCCTCCGAGGCCGCCGCCGGGGAGGACGGCGATGTCGCGCTGACCTTCATCCAGGGCGTGATCGGCGACAACTTCTACATCTCCATGGAGTGCGGCGTGCGCGCCGCGGCCGAGGAGCTGGGCGGCGTCACCGTCACCGTCCAGGGCCCGCAGAAGTTCGACGCCTCGCTGCAGCAGCCGATCCTCCAGTCGGTCGTCGCCACGGAGCCGGACGCGATCCTCATCGCCCCGAACGACGTGACGGCCCTGCAGAAGCCGCTCGAGGACGCCTCGGCGAACGCCGAGATCGTGCTCGTCGACACCACCGTGGAGGACCCCTCCTTCGCGGTGTCCGAGATCTCCTCCGACAACGTCGGCGGCGGTGCGGCGGCGTTCGACGCCATCAAGCAGCTCGTGCCCGACGGCGGCCAGGTGCTCGTCATCGACAACCAGCCCGGCATCTCGACCTCGGACGCCCGCGTCAAGGGCTTCGAGGACGCGGCGGCGCAGGACAGCGCCTTCGAGTACGTCGGGGTGCAGTACGCGCAGAACCAGCCGGCCCAGGCGGCGCAGATCGTCACCTCGACGCTCCAGCGCTACCCGGACCTCAAGGCGATCTTCGCGACGAACATCTTCAGCGCCGAGGGCGCGGCCACGGGCATCGAGCAGGCCGGCAAGGCCGGCGAGGTGCAGGTCGTCGGCTTCGACGCCGGCCCCGCCCAGGTCGACGCCCTGAACGACGGCACGGTCCAGGCCGTCATCGCCCAGCAGCCGTACGACATCGGCTACCAGGGCGTCGAGCAGGCCCTGGCCGCCATCAACGGCGAGGCCACGGAGGCCCAGATCCAGACGGGCTTCACGATCCTCACGAAGGACAACCTGGAGTCCGAGGAGGGCCAGGCGGCGATCTACGCCTCCGAGTGCTGACCCCTCACCGGTCGGACCCTCCGCACGACCCGGCGCCCTGACGGCGCCGTCCTGATCGGCGCCGCCCCGCTCTGCCCGACGCGGGCGGGGCGGCGCCCAGGCCGGAGGACCGGCCCTCTCGACACCGAACGACGGGCCACGGCCCGCCCCCGACCGCCACCGACGCGGTCCCGACGAAGGAGCCCGGACGTGGGACAGCTGGTCGCTGGACTGGACCTCGGGAGCACCGGGGTGAAGGTCCTGGTCGCCGACGAGGACGGCACGGAGGTGCTGGTCCGCCAGCGACCCACCCCCTGGGTCGCCGGCCCCGGCGGCACCACCGACCTGCGGGCGGCGGACCTGATGGCCGTCGTCCGGGACCTGCTCGACGACGTCGACGTGGCGCTGCCGGCCGTCGCCGGGGACCGCGAGCCGCGCATCCGTGCCCTCGCCGTGTCGGGCATGGGGGAGACGGGCTTCCTGCTCGACGCGGCCGGCGAGGCCCTGGCCCCCGGCCTGGCGTGGTTCGACCCGCGCGGCGCCGAGCAGGTCGACGCCCTCCCCGCCGAGCTGCGCGCCGAGTTCCCCGGGCGGACCGGGCTCCCCTGGGGCGTCCAGGTGACCGTTGCCAAGATCCTCCACCTGCGCTCGGAGGGCGTGCCGCTGGCCGGCGCCCGCTGGGCCAACCTGCCCGAGCACGTCGCGCACGCCCTCGGCGGACGGCTCGTCAGCGAGCTGTCCCTGGCCTCGCGCACCGGGCTCCTCGACCAGGACACCGGCGCCCCCTGGCGGGCCATGCTGGACCACCTCGGCGTGGACGAGGGCTTCCTGCCCGAGCCCGTCGCCGCCGGCACCGACCTGGGGGAGGCGGCCCCCGGTGCCGTGCCCGCCTCCGTCGTCGGCGCGCGCCTGACCGTCGCCGGCCACGACCACCTCGTCTCCGCCGTCGCCGGCGGCCTCGACGCCGCGGACCGGTACCACGTGTCCATGGGCACGGCCGAGGTGCTCCTGCGGGTCGTCGACGAGCCGCTGACCTTCGCGGCCCGCGCCCGCCTGGGGGAGGCCCTCATCAACTGCGTCCGGCACGTGGTGCCGGGCCAGCACGTCCTCGTCGCCGGCGTGAAGACCGGGCTGCTCATGCGCCGGGTGCTGCAGCTCGTCGGCGTCCACGACGCGACCGGCCGGGACCGGCTCGACGACGAGGTGCAGGCCCTCGGCGGCCGCTCGCGCCTCGAGCCCGGCGGCCTCGAGGTGGCCGGCGCCCGCAACGACGACGGCGTGCTGCGCCTCACCGTCCGCTCCGACGGCGTCAGCCCGGCCGAGACCTTCCTCGCGGTGCTGCGCCACGGCAACGACGAGATCCGGCGGCTCGTCGACGTCATGGACCGGGAGATCCCCCCGGCGCGCACGACGCTGCTCGCGGGCGGCTGGGCCTCCATGGCGTCCGTCCGGCAGGAGCGCGCCGCCGTCCTGCCCGGCCTCGAGGTCTCGCCGCGCACGCAGGACACCGCGCACGGCGCCGCGCTCTTCGCCGCGCGCCTGCTGCCCGCCGCGCTGGCGGGCACGGACCGCTGACGCCTCCGGGCGTCCCCGCCGGCCCGGGCCACCCCGGGCACCACGACCACCCGCACCTCCCCACCACCCGCCGGACCGGCGGGCCCAGGACCCGACCGCAGGACGACTGGAGACCGACATGAACCCGCTGAACACGCTCGAGCGACGCGCCATGGCCTCGATCAGCACGCCGGAGGGCGCGATGCTCATCGTCGCCGGCGACCAGCGCAACGGCATGAAGGCCGTCATGGGCCACCCGGACGGCGCCGGCGCCATCACCACCGCCGAGCTCGCCGACGCCAAGCGCGACCTCGTCCGCCACCTCGGCAACCACGCGCCGGCGATCCTCCTCGACCCCGAGGTCGCCCTCCCGCAGATCGTCGACGAGGACGTCCTCAGCCCCTCGACGGCGCTCGTCGTCGGGATGGACGCCTCCGGCTTCGAGACCGTGGACGGCCTGCGCCACACGCAGTTCGTGCCCGGCGTCACGCCCCGCACGGTCCGCGACCTCGGCGGCAGCGTCGCCAAGATGCTCTGGTACGTGCGCCCCGACCGTCAGGACGCCTCCTCGCGGGTGGCGCAGGAGATGCGTGACCTCATCGCCGCCTGCGAGGCCGAGGGCCTGCTCCACATCGTCGAGCTGCTCACCTACAAGCTCGAGGACGAGAGCCCTGAGGAGTTCGCCGCCGCGTTCCCGTCCCTCGTCGTCGACGGGGCCGCCCTGGCCGTGGCCTGCGGCGCCAAGGTCCTCAAGCTCGCCTTCCCGGGCTCGGCCGAGGCCTGCGCCGCGGTGACCCGTGCCGCGGACGGCGTGCCGTGGGCCGTGCTCTCCGCCGGCGTCGACCACTCCACGTTCATCGCGCAGGTGGGCACGGCGATGGCGAACGGCGCGAGCGGCGCCATGGCCGGCCGGTCCCTGTGGAAGGACAGCCTCGCGATGACGTCCGCCGAGCGCGAGCGGCTCCTCACGGAGCGGGCGCAGCCGCGCCTGGCCGAGCTGCGCGACGCGGTGAACGGCGCCCCCGTGGCGGCCGTCGCCTGACGACCCCCGCCCACGGGCGGGCCCGGGCCGCCACGGCGCCCGGGCCCGCCCGTCGGCGTCCCGTCCCGGTCCCGTTCCGCGTCCGTGGCCCGACGAGGGGGTCCGGCGGACGGGCCGCCCGTCAGGACGGGAGGGTGCAGCTCGCGCGCTCGACGAGCGTGGCCGGGACCGTCTCCCGGCGCCGGAAGCGGCGCTCGGGGTGGGCCAGCCGGTCGAGCACGCGCGTGGCGGCGAGCTCGCCGAGCCGGCGCGGGTGCTGGTCGAGCACCGTCACGCCCGGCACGAGCGCGTCCGACAGCGGGAAGTCGCCGAACGACACGACGGCCATGCCCAGGTCCGCGAGCAGCGGGGCGAGGGCCATCGTGCAGCGGGCGTTCGAGCTCAGGAGGGCCGTCGGCGGGTCCGGCAGCGCGCGCAGGGCGGCGACGGCGGCGGCCGCACCCTCGCGGTCCGCCCCCTCCATCGCGACGAGCTCGGGCCGCTCGGGCAGCCCGGTCTCGGCCAGCGCGCGGCGGTGGCCCGCGAGGCGGGCGGCCGTGGTCGGCAGCGCGGCGGTGTCGCCCAGGAAGGCGACCGCGCGGTGCCCGTGCTCGACGAGGTGCGCCGTCAGCCGGTGGGCCCCGTGCTCGTCGTCGCTGGCGAAGGAGTCCGCCGTCAGGCGCGAGGGGCGCCGGTCCACGAGGACGACCGGCGTCGACCGCGCCCAGGGGCGCAGGTAGGACTGGTCGTCGGAGACGGGGGCCAGCACGAGCCCGGCGAGGCGCCGGCTGAGGAGCGTCTGCACGCGCGCCCGCTCGGCGGCGGGGTCCTGGCCCGTGCCGGCGACGATCGTGAGCATGCCGCCGGCCGCGGCCGTGCGGTCGACCTGCTGCACGACCGCGGCGAAGAAGGGGTCCTCGACGTCGGGGACGACGACGCCGATGACGGCGGAGCGCCCGTCGCGGAAGGTCGTGGCCAGCGCGTTCGGCAGGTAGCCGAGCTCGTCGAGGGCCCGCTGCACGCGGGCGCGCGTCTCGGGGGCCACGTGCGGGTCGCCCGTGTGCACCCGCGAGACCGTCTTGCCGGACACGCCGGCGCGCGCCGCGACGTCGCGCATGCTCACCACGGGCGTCCCCCTCCTCCCCGGCCGTGCCGCTCCCCGCCCTGCCCGGCCGGTCGTCAGCGGGCGGTGTAGCCGCCGTCGATCGGCAGGTGCGCCCCGGAGATCATGGAGGCGCCGTCGCCGAGGAGGAACACGACGGGCGCCGCGACCTCGTCCTGGGTGGCCCAGCGGCCCAGCGGCATCTGCGCGAGGAACGGGCCCTCGATCTCGGGGCGGCCCCAGTAGAACGCCGACATCTCCGTCATGACGACGGTGGGGTGCACGCTGTTGACGCGGATGCCGTACTTCCCGAGCTCGAGCGCGCTGACCCGGGTGATGTTGTCCATCGCGGCCTTCGACGAGCCGTAGGAGATGTGGCTCTCGAGCGCGACGAGGGACGCCTGGCTCGAGACGTTGACGATGGAGCCGCCCCGGCCCAGGCGGATCATCGTGCGGCTGGCGTACTTCGTCACGAGCAGCGTGCCGCGCGCGTTGATCGCCATGACCTTGTCGAACACGGCGATGTCCGTGTCCATCGGGCTGGCGATCTCGCCGCCGAAGCCGCCGCAGTTCACGACGCCCCACAGGTCGAGGTCGCCGATCGCGGCCGCGATCTCGTCCTCCGAGGTGAGGTCGAAGACCGCGGTGCGCACACCGGTCTCGGCGACGATCGCCTCGAGCGACCCCGCCGTCCGCCCGCTGGCCACCACGTCCGCGCCGGCCGCGACGAGCTGCCGCACGATCGCCCCGCCGATGCCGCCGCCCGCGCCGGTGACCAGCACCGTCCTGCCGCCGAAGTCGCTCATGACGTCCGTCCTCTCGTCGTCCCCGGGCGCGGGCGGACGTCGGTCGGCCGCCGTGCCGGAGGGGTGTCCCCGGCGATGCTGCCACAGCGGGGACGGTCATGTCACCGGTGACATGGCGACCGTTGACATCGGTGTCACGGCGGGCCTAGCGTCGGGGCAGCACCCCGGGTCGCAGAGTCGCGCGCACCGGGACGTCCACCGCCGGGCCACCCGCGGGGACCGACAGGGAGGGCTCGACGTGGACGTCGACAGCGAGCAGGGCGCGTTCGAGGGGCTCGCGCCCGGCGCACCGGTGCGGGCGACCGTCGCGGACCTCGTCGCGCGGGCGCGGGGTCTGGCGGCACGCGGCCCCCGCACGCTGCTCGGCATCGTCGGCGCCCCCGGCGCGGGCAAGTCCACGCTCTGCACCGCGCTCGCCGGCACCCTGCCGCAGAGGGCGGTCGTCGTCGGGATGGACGGCTTCCACCTGGCCGACGAGGTGCTGCGCGGGCTCGGCCGGCGGGAGCGCAAGGGCGCCCCCGACACGTTCGACGTCGCCGGGTACGTGGCGCTCCTGGACCGCCTGCGCCGGCCGACGGAGGGCGTCGTGTACGCGCCCCTGTTCGACCGCTCGATCGAGGCCGCGATCGCCGGCGCCGTGCCGGTGCCGTCGGACGTGCCGCTCGTCGTCACCGAGGGCAACTACCTCCTGCACGACGAGCACGGCTGGGAGGCGGTCCGCAGCCGGCTCGACGAGGTCTGGTACCTCGACGTGCCGCCCGAGGAGCGGGTCCGGCGCCTCGTCGCCCGCCGCACGGGCCACGGCGAGGACGCGACGACGGCCCGGGCCTGGGTGCTCGGCGTCGACGCCCCGAACGGCGACGTCGTCGACCGGGGCCGTGCTGCCGCGGACCTCGTCGTGCAGCTCGTCGCGGACCCGCCCGCCGCACCCGCCTGACCGGCGCCCGCCGGCGCCCCGGCGCGCCGCGGGCCCTCCCTGCGCACGTCCCGCCCCGCCGCCGCCCTCGAGAGGACCCCCATGACCGAGCTCCGGCCGAGCACGCTCGCCGACCTGGACCCCCGCGTCGCCGTGCCGTCGTACGACCGCGCCGCGGTCGGCGTGGGCGTCGTCCACCTCGGGGTCGGCGGCTTCCACCGCGCCCACCAGGCCCTCTACCTCGACGACGTGCTCGCCTCGGGCGACCTCGGCTGGGGCGTCTGCGGCGTGGGGCTGCTGCCCGGGGACGCCCGTGTGCGGGACGCCGTCGCCGCGCAGGACGGGCTCTACACGCTGGTCACCACCGCACCGGACGGGTCGGAGGCGGTGCGGGTCGTCGGCAGCCTCGTGCGGTACCTGTTCGCCCCCGACGACCCCGAGGCCGTGCTCGAGGTCCTGGCGGCGCCGTCGACCCGGATCGTCTCGCTCACGGTGACGGAGGGCGGCTACGGCGTCGACGACGCCACGGGCGCCTTCGACCCCCAGGACGCGCTCACGCTCGCCGACCTGGCGGGGGCCGGCACGCCCGGGCTCGCCCCGGGCAGCGCCCTGGGGTTCCTGGCCGAGGGGCTGCGGCGGCGCCGGGCCGCCGGCGTCGTGCCGTTCACGGTGATGTCGTGCGACAACATCCAGGGCAACGGGCACGTCGCGCGCACCGCGCTGACCTCGTTCGTCCGCGCGTCCGACCCGGCCCTGGCCGACTGGATCGCCGCCGAGGTGGCGTTCCCGTCCTCCATGGTCGACCGGATCACGCCCGTGCCGACGCCCGCCGTCGCGGCGGACCTCGCCGAGCGCCGGGGCGTCGAGGACGTGTGGCCCGTCCGGTCGGAGAGCTTCCGGCAGTGGGTGCTCGAGGACCGGTTCACCGCCGGCCGCCCCGACCTGGCCGCGGTCGGCGTGCAGGTCGTCGAGGACGTCGAGCCGTTCGAGCGGATGAAGCTGCGGCTGCTCAACGCGGGGCACCAGGCCGTGGGCCACCTGGGCCTGCTGGCCGGCTGGACCTGGGTGCACGACGTCTGCAGCGACCCGACCTTCCGCGGCGTGCTGCGCCGCTACTGGGAGGAGGAGGCCGTCCCGACGCTCGGCGAGGTGCCGGGGACCGACCTGGGGGCGTACTGCGACAGCCTCGTCGCCCGGTTCTCGAGCGAGGCCGTCCGCGACACCCTCGACCGCCAGGTCGTCGACGCCTCCGACCGCATCCCCAAGTTCCTCCTGCCCGTGGTGCGCGACCGGCTCGCCGCCGGCGGCTCCGTCGAGGTGGCGGCGCTCGTGATCGCGGCGTGGGGCGTGCGCCTGGAGCGGGCCGCCGCGGGGCTGGAGGACGCGGCCCCCGACCGGCGGCACCCGGCGCTGCTCGAGGCGGTCGCGGGGGAGGCCGCCTCCCCCGGCGCCCTCCTGCGGCTGCGTCCCGTCTTCGGCGACCTCGGGGACGAGCTGCGTCTCGTCGAGCCCTACCTGCGGGCCCGGGCGGCCCTCGTCGACCGGGGCGCCCGGGCCGTCCTCGCCGAGGTCGCGGCGGGCGCCACGCCCTGACCGGCGGCGCCGCGCCGGCGCCCGTCGTCCGGCGCCCGTCCTCGGTGGGGGAAGGCGGGCCTGGCGGCGGCCCGGCGCGTGCGGCACGCTCGTGCCGTGCTGCTGCCGCCCGGGGTCGCCGCCGGTGTCGCCGCCGGTGCCGTGCACCTCGCGTTCCGGCGGTGGCGGCGGCCGGGCGTCCGGCCCGGCTCGCGGTTCGTGACGCCGGCAGGCGTGGTCGAGGTGACCTCGGTGGACCTCGTCGAGGACCCGGCCGCCCTGACCGACGAGGACGCGCGCGCCGCCGGGCTGACCGACGCGGACGCGCTGCGCACCCTCCTCGACCCCGACGTCGTCGCCCGGCGCCGGCGGTCGGCGCGGTACGGCCGGGCAGCCCAGCCGGACGAGGACGCCGGCGGCGTCGCGGCCTGGCCGGTGTTCCGCGTGGGGCTCGCGTGGGCCGGGCCCGACCCCCGCGTCGAGCTGCGGCGGGCCGCGGACCTCTCCGACGACGAGGTGCGGCGCCTCGACGCCCGTCTCGACCGGCTGGACCGCGCGGCGGCGGACGGCCCGTGGACCGCGGCGACGCTGGACCTCGTCGCCCGGCGTCCCCACGTGCGGGCCCCGGACCTGGCCGCCGAGCTCGGACGCGAGCGCGACGCCTTCAAGATCGACGTCCGCAAGCTCAAGGCCCTGGGCCTGACCGAGAGCTTCGCGGTCGGCTACGCCCTCAGCCCCCGCGGCGAGGCGTACCTCGCCCTCAGCGCGCGCGGACGCGTCCGCCGGCCGCCGCCGTGAACGGCGCGCCGCACCCCCGGGCTCGAGCCGTCAGCGCCGGCGGGCCGTGAGCGTGAAGGTGGCCGGGAGGCGCTCGGGCCGGTCCCGCAGGCGGTACTCCTCGAGCGCCCCGTCGAGGACCATGAGGCCCGGCAGCGGGTCCCAGGGGGCGCTGTCGTGCTCGGTCAGGGAGGTCAGCTCCAGGCCGGCGTCGAGGACGGCGGTGACGATCTCGCCGAGGCCGTGGTTCCACTCCATGGAGCGCGGCTGCTCGACCCGCTCGTCGCTGCCGTACGTGTGCTCGTCCTCCCAGACGGTCGCCTCCGGCCGCTCGAAGTAGGACAGCTCGAGCGCGGGCGTGAGGCCGCCGGGCCCGGTGATCGCGGGTTGCTGCGCGCGGTCGGCGTGCTCGTCGCGGACGGTCATCGCGATCGCCGCGTTGAGGACGGGGTGGCCGTCCCGCACGACGAGCCGGCCGCCGGGGCGCAGCAGCGCCGCCACGGTCCGCGCCCACCGGTCGATGCTCGGCAGCCAGCACAGCGCGCCGATGCCGGTGTAGACGAGGTCGAACCGTCGCCCGCCGAGCGCCTCCGGGGCGGCGTAGACGTCGGACTGCACGTACTCGATCGCCGCGCCGGCCCGGGCGGCCAGGTCGCGGGCCGCGGCCAGGGAGGCGCCGGAGAGGTCGACGCCCACCGCACGGGCACCCAGGCGCGCGAGGCTCAGGGTGTCCGTGCCGAGGTGGCACTGGAGGTGGACCACGTCGAGCCCGGTGAGGTCGCCGAGCCGCGGGAGGTCGAACCGCACCACGGACGACAGGTGCGCGGGGTCGGCCAGCAGCCGGTCGGCGCCGTAGCCGGCGCGCGCGTGCACCACCGCCCGGCTGTCCCAGTTCCGGCGGTTGACCTCGAGGTACTCGTCGTCGGGCACGCGCGGACGCTAGCAGCGCCGGCGTCCCGCCCCGTCCCCGATGACCCCCGCCGGTGGCGCCGGTCGCGCCGGTCGCGACCGCGCGCGTCCGTCCGGCGGTGCGTGACGTCCCCCGGCCCGGGTGGGACGCTCGGGCATGCCCGGAGCCGACCGTGAGCCCCACTCCGCGCCCGTGGGGGAGCGCCCGGCACCGGGCGGCGGCGCGCGGCCCGGGACCCCCCTCCCAGCACGCCCCGGCGGGGTCCCGCCCCTGGCCGTCGGGCCGGTCCTGGCGGTCGCCGGCGTGCCTCTCGTCGTGCTGCTGGCGCTCGCGGGGCGGTACGGGCCGCACCGGGACGAGCTCTACTTCGTCGCGGCCGGGCGGCGGCTCGCCTGGGGGTACCCCGACCAGCCGCCGCTGACGCCCCTGCTGGCCCGGGTCGCGGACGTGCTCGCGCCGGGCTCGCTCGTCGCGCTGCACGCGGTGGCCGCCCTGCTGGCGGCGGGCGTCGTGCTCGTGGCCGCCCTGACGGCCCGCGAGCTCGGCGGGGGACGGGCGGCGCAGGTGATCACCGCCGTCACGGTCGCCACCGGCGCGACGCCGCTCGTCCTCGGCCACATGCTCTCGACCGCGACGACCGACATGCTCCTGCAGGCGCTCCTCGTGGGGCTCGTCGTGCGGGTGCTCCGGCGCGACGCGCCCCGGCTGTGGCCCCTCGTGGGGGTCGTGGCGGGGGTCGGGCTGCTCAACAAGCACCTCGTCGCGCTGCTCCTCGCGGCCCTCGTCCTGGGCGTGGCGACGACGCGCGGGACCCGGCACCACCTCCGGTCCCCGTGGGCCTGGGCGGGGGCGGCCGTGGCGCTCGCGCTGTGGGCGCCGAACCTGGCGTGGCAGGCGGCGCACGGCTGGCCGCAGCGGGCGCTCGCCGCCGACATCCAGGAGGAGTTCGGGACGGCGGGGGAGCGGGGGCTCTTCGTGGCGCTGCTGCTCGTGCTCCTCAGCCCGGCGGCGACGGTGCTCGTCGGGTGGGGCGCGACCCGGCCCTGGCGGGACCCGGGCCTCGTGCGCGCGCGGCCGGTCGTCGTGGCGGCTGCCGCGCTCGTCGTGCTCTACGCGACGACCGGTGGCAAGGCCTACTACCTCGTCGGCGTGGTGCCCGCGCTCGTCGCTCTCGGGGCCGTCGGGCTCGAGGCCCGGTGGCCCGCGCGGCGGGTGCGGCGGGCGGGCGTCGTGCTCGCCGCGGTGGCGGCCGTCGCGTGGCCGGCGGCGCTCCCGCTCCTGCCGGCCGGCGTCTACGGCACGTCCGTGCTGCACGACGTGGTCGAGGAGGGCGGGCAGATGATCGGCTGGCCCGAGGTGGTCGCGACGGTGCGGGAGGTCGTCGACGACTCGGGCGCCGTGCTGGTCGTGACGGCCAACTACGGCGAGGCCGGGGCGCTGGAGTGGTACGGGATCGACGTGCCGGTCCACAGCGGCCACAACGGGTACGCCGCCTGGGGGCCGCCGCCCGACGCGCCGGCCGGGCCCGTCGTGCTCGTCGGGTTCCGGGAGGTGCCGGCCTGGGCGCGGGGGTGCCGGACGGTCGCGACGCTGGACAACGCCGCGGGCGTGGACAACGAGGAGCGCGGCCGTCCGGTCGCCGTGTGCTCCGGGCCGGCCGGCACCTGGGCGGAGGTCTGGCCGAGGGTGCGCCGGCTCGCGGCCTGACGGGCGCCGCGGCGGCGACCGCGCGTCGATTCGTCCAGGCATGCGCGCAGGACCGCCATGGGCCGCGCGGCGGGGCGTGCCTAGCGTCGCAGGGGCGGTCGGAGAGGTCTCCCGCCGCCTCGTCGCGAAGGAGCGCCGCATGTCCCACCCCCTGAACCCCCCGGGTCGCCGCCGGCGGCGCACCCTCGCCGTCACCGCCACCACGCTCGCGCTGGGCCTCGCGCTGACCGCCTGCTCGGGCGGCGGCGACTCCTCCTCGTCGTCCTCCGGCGGAGGCAGCGACGACACCGGTGCCGCGTCCGGCGCGCCCGTCGAGCTGATCTACCAGTCCTGGGTGCCGAACATCGACCAGGCCGTGGACGCCTTCAACGCGGCGCACGACGACATCGAGGTCACGCTCGAGACCATCACGGCCGGCCCCGACGGCGGCTACGCCAAGATGCTGTCGGCGGTGCAGGCCGGGAACCCGGCGGACGTGGCGCAGGTCGGCTACGACTCGCTGCCCGACTTCATGACGGCCGGCGCGCTCGCGGACATCACGGACCACGTCGGCGACGCCGAGGGCGACTTCACGGCCTGGCAGTGGCAGTCGGGCGTCTTCGCCGACCGCGTCCACGCCGTGCCCCAGGCCTCCGGGCCCGTCGGGCAGTTCTACCGCAAGGACGTCTTCGACGAGCTCGGCCTCGCGGCGCCCACCACCTGGGACGAGTACTACGCGGCGGCGAAGGCCATCCGCGCCTCGTCGCCCGACCGCTACATCGCCGCCTTCGCCTACAACCAGGCGCCCTGGCTCATCGCGCTCGCCCAGCAGTCGGGCGCCCAGTGGTTCACCGTCGAGGGCGACTCCTGGAAGGTCGACCTGACCGACCCGGACACGCAGCGGATGGCGGAGTTCTGGCAGCGGCTCGTCGACGAGGACCTCGTCAAGGTCGAGCCCGACCTGTCGAACGAGTGGTACGCCGACCTCCAGGCCGGGAACGTCGTCAGCTGGATGAGCGGCTCGTGGGCCGCGGCCATCCTCGAGGGCAACGCGCCCGACACGGCCGGCACCTGGGCCGCCGCGGAGATGCCGCAGTGGACCGCGGGGGAGCACGTGTCCGCGAGCTGGGGCGGCGGGTCCGCCAACGTCGTGCTCCAGGGGTCGGCGCACGTGGCCGAGGCCGCCGAGTTCGCGCTCTGGCTCAACAGCGACCCGGCGAGCGTCAGCATCCTCAACAGCGTGGGCGCCGGCTGGCCCGCGGTCGCGGACCACTCGGCCATCGAGAGCCTGCAGGACGACCCCGACACGTTCGCCTTCTTCGGCGGCCAGAACATCTACGACACGTTCGCCGTGGCCGACGCCAACGTCGACACCTCGTGGAAGTGGCCGCCGCTCGTCTCGACGCTCTACTCCTCGCTGACGGACAACGTGAAGGCCTCCGTCGACGGGGGCACCCCGCTCGTCGACGCCTTCGCCGCGACGGAGGAGGACATGGTCGCCGCCCTCGACGCCAAGGGCATCAACGTCACGTCCTGAGCACCACCGGGCCCGGCGGCAGGCCGCCCGCGCACGTCCACCGGACGCTGCGGGGCCTGCCGCCGGGCCCGCCCCCGGGAGGGACCGCATGACCACCACCGCCCGCACCGCCGCGCCGGCCGCGGCACGACGCAGCCGCACCCGGCACCGCGGCCCGCTCGCGGTCCTCGTGCTGCCGTTCACGCTGTTCTTCGTCGCGTTCTTCGTCGCCCCCATCGTCTACGCCGTGGTGCAGAGCCTGTTCGCCGTGCGGTCCAGCGGCCTCGGGCTCGGGCCGCCGACGCGCAGCTTCGTCGGGCTGGGCAACTACCTCCAGGTGCTCTCGTCCGGGGACTTCGTCGCGAGCCTGGGGCGGGTGCTGGTCTTCTCGGCCATCGAGGTGCCGCTCATGGTCGGCGTCTCCCTGACGCTGGCGCTGCTGCTCGAGTCCGGCAGGGCACGGTGGCCGCGGCTCTTCCGCGCGGTCTTCTTCCTGCCCTACGGGGTGCCCGGCGTCGTCGCCTCGCTGCTGTGGGGCTTCCTCTACGTGCCCTCGACGAGCCCGATCCTCCAGGGGCTGGACCGCCTGGGGCTCACCGTGACGCCGCTGGCCTCCGGCTCCGTGCTGCTGTCCATCGCGAACATCGCGCTGTGGAGCTTCGCCGGCTACAACATGCTCATCCTCGTCGCGTCCCTGCAGTCCATCTCCGGGGACCTGTACGAGGCGGCGCGGCTCGACGGCGCGGGCGACCTGGCGATCATCCGGCACATCACGCTGCCGCTGCTGCGGCCGACGGTCGTGCTCGTCACGGTGTTCACGATCATCGGCACCCTCCAGCTCTTCGTCGAGCCGCTCGTGCTGCGCCCCCTCACCAGCGCCATCTCCTCCACGTTCACGCCGAACCTCGCCGCCTACAACGCGGCGTTCGCGGGCAACGACTCGAACACCGCCGCCGCCATGGCCGTGGTGCTCGCGCTCGTCGCGTTCGTCTTCTCCTTCGGCTTCCTGCGCCTCGTCAACCGGAAGGGGAACCGCGCGTGGTGACCGCCGCCCCGGCGCCCGACCGCGCCCTCGCCCCGCGCGCCCTGCGCCGGCCCCGTCCGCCCGCCGGCCCGCGCGGGCGCCCGTCCGTCGGCCGCGTCCTCGTGCCGCTGGCGCTCGTCGTCGCCGCGATCTACTTCCTCGTGCCCGTCGCGTGGGTGCTCCTGTCCTCGACGAAGTCGGCCGGCGACCTGTTCGGCACCTCCGGCTTCTGGCTGTCGGACTCCCCGCAGCTCGGCGAGAACCTGCGGCTGCTCTTCACGCAGGACGGGAACGCCTTCGGGCGGTGGCTGCTCAACAGCCTGCTGTACGCGGGCGTGGGCGCGCTGGCGGCGACGTTCCTCGCCGGCGGCGCCGGCTACGCCCTGGCGAAGTACCCGTTCCGCGGCCGGGAGGCGCTCTTCGGGCTCGTGCTCGGCGGGGTGCTCGTGCCGCCGACGGTGGTGGCGCTGCCCATGTACTTCCTGCTCAACACCGTCGGGCTCACGGGCTCGGTGTGGAGCGTGCTGCTGCCGGGCATGGTCAGCCCGTTCGGCGTCTACCTCGCGCGCATCTACGCCTCCAGCGGCGTGCCCGACGAGATCATCGAGGCCGCGCGGCTCGACGGCGCCGGGGACGTGCGCATCGCGCTGACGATCGCCGCGCGCATGATGACGCCCGCCCTCGTGACGGTGTTCCTCTTCCAGTTCGTCGCGATCTGGAACAACTACCTGCTGCCGCTGGTGATGCTCAGCGACCCCACGCGGTTCCCCGTCACCCTCGGGCTGACGCTCTGGAACTCGCAGACCCAGCGCGACCCGGTGTTCTACCAGCTCGTCGTCACCGGGTCCGCCGTGTCCGCCGTCCTCCTGGCCGGGGTCATGCTCGGCCTGCAGCGGTTCTGGCGCGCGGGCCTGACGGCAGGGGCGACGAAGGGCTGAGCACGGGCCCGGCCTCAGCCGACGGGGACGGGCCTCGTCGCCCTCCCGTCGAGCCACAGCTCCGTGGTCGCGTCGCGGTGGGTGCCGTCCGTGCCGACGTGCTTCTCCGCGATGGTCGGGCCCTTCGTCAGGACGTGCCAGAACGCCATGGCGTGCCCGCGGCCCAGCCCGTAGTCGTCCTTGAACCAGGCGACGACGTCGCCCGCCTTCGCGCCCGGCTGGTCGAGGCCGCGCTCGCGGGCGAGGTCGAGCAGCTCGCGCGGGGTGCGGCCGGTGCGGTCCTCGACGGTGTCGAGGTAGGCCTGGAACGACATGCGGGTCCTCCGGGTCGGTGGGTGTCGGCGCGGATCGGCGCGGATCGGCGCGGATCGGCGCGGATCGGCGCGGATCGGTGCGGTCGGTGCGGTGACGTGCGGTGACGTGCGGTGACGTGCGGGGGCGTGCTGCTGCGCCGCACCCTCTGACCCGGTGGGCGGGCCGCACTCATCGGCCGACCGTCGATCCGTCCAGAGGTGCACGCCGACCGACCATGGCCGCCCCGGCGGGCGTCCTCCTAGCCTCGGCCCATGCCCCCTGCGACGACGCCGTCGACCCTGCTCGGCGCGGACCGGATCCCGCCGCACCTGCGCCGCCGCCTGGCGATCACCCTCTGGGACTTCTCCTGGTACACCCGCGCCGGCGAGGGCGAGCCCTTCGCCGACCCTGAGGCCGCCTGCGCGGAGGCCGTGGAGCGCGGGTACACCGCCCTGCGGATCTGCGCGGCGCCGCTGCTCACCTCCGGGGTGCTCGGCCTCGACCCGCGGGTGGCGTTCTCCGGGCTCGGGACCGCGCCCGACGGCGGGGTCTACGGCCGCGGCACGCGCTGGTACGACGCGCCCGGCGGCTACGCGCTCGACGTGCGGGAGCGGCTCCTGGAGCTGCTGGCGGCGGCGCGGCGGCACGGGCTCGTCGTCGTCCTCTCGTCGTGGGAGTACCAGCAGTCCAGCGCCTTCGCCGCCGACGAGCGGTGGTGGCGGGCCATGGACGCGGTGCCCGTGGCGCAGCGGTACGACGTGCTCGCGGACGCGTGGGACCGGCTCCTCGTCGACGTGCGGAGCGCCGGGCTCGACGTCGTCGTGGCGTTCGTCGAGCTGCACAACGAGGTCGACTTCTCCCTGGTGCCGGCGTGGGACGAGGGCGGCGCGGCGGCGCTGGCGCGGCTGCGGGGCCGGCACCCGCAGCACCTCGTCACCGCGAGCTGGGGCAAGCCGCCGCACCTGGACATGGCGTCGCTGGGAACCGGACTCGACGTCGCGCAGCACCACGTCTACGCCTACGGCGTCCTCGACGCCCTCCAGGCGCGGATCGACATCCGCGCGGAGGGCACGGAGGGCTTCCCCAACGCCGCCCTGCGGGCGCTGCTGCGCGACGACGCCCCGACGCCGGAGGCCTACGGCCGTCCCGAGCCCTGGCGGTTCGAGGCCACCGTCATCACCGGGCAGATGGTCCACGGGTACGACTGGATCGACCCCGACCGCTGGGACCTGTGGCTCTACGAGCACTACGGCGAGCACCGCCGGGCCATGGAGGAGGCGATCGACGCGCGCCTGGGCGCGGTCGCCGCGTGGGCGCGCCGGCAGGGGGTGCCGTTCGTCGTGGGCGAGGGCTGGATCGGGTACACCCCGCTGCACGGGACGTTCGAGGAGGGGCCCGTCGGGCGGGCGCTGGCCGAGCGCGGCGTGCGGCGCGCGCTGAGGCTGGGGGCGTGGGGCGTGGTGCCGACCTCCAACGCCGCGCCGCACCACCCCCTGTGGGCGGACGTCGCGTGGCAGCGGCGGGTGAACGCGCTGGTCACGTCCGCCTGACGGACGGACCGTCGGGCCGGCCGGCCGGCCGGTCGGGCGCGGGTCAGCCCTTGCGGTGCTCGCGGTACTGCTGGGGGCTCACCCCGTGGGTGCGGCGGAAGTGCCGGGAGAAGTAGAAGGGGTCCGTGTAGCCCACCTCGGCGCCCACCTGCTGCACGGTGAGCCGGGTCCGGTCGAGGAGCTGGCGGGCGCGGGCCATCCGCAGGGCGGTGTGGTGGGCGAGGACGCCGCCGCCCGTCGCGCGCCGGAACAGCGCGCCGAGGTGCGAGGGGGACACCCCGACGAGGGCCGCGAGCTCCGAGACGCGCACGGGCGCGTCGAGGCGGTCGGCGAGGTAGCGCATCGCGCGCTCCAGGGGGTCGTGCGGCTCCGGCAGCAGCCGGTCGACGGCGATCTGCGTGAGGAGCTTCCACGCGGCGCCCGCGGCGAGCAGCAGGCCCGCCGACGCGTGCTGGCGCTCCACGGCGGCGACCGTCTCGTCGAGCAGGGCCACGCAGCGGTCGAGGTGGCGCAGCGCCACCGTGCAGCGCTCCGGCCCGACCCCCGCGGCGGCCAGCAGGTCCGGCACGTCGGCGCCGCGGCAGTGCAGCCACCAGATCGTCCAGGGCGCGTCGTCGTCGGCGCCGTAGGCGTGGGGCAGCCCGGGCGGCAGCAGCACCGCCGTGCCCACGCCCACCCGCGAGCGGACGCCGCCGAGCTCGACCCACCCGCCACCGGCGACGCAGACCATGACGACGGCCTCGGGGATGCCCTGGGGGCGTCGGCGCTCGTGCTGGGCGGCCTCCGGGAACCAGCCCGCGTCCGTGACGACGAGCCGCCGGGTCACCGGGCGGGTCAGCGCCTCGGCGACGACCGGCCGCGGGACGACGGACAGGCGCTCGTGGTCGAAGCCGTCGGCGAGGGGCACGGCGCCATCATGCCGCGACGGCAGAGGTCGGCGGAACGTCCAGGCCTGCCCGGCCTCGGGGTGACGGCCGGACGGCGGGTGCCGGGACCCTGGCGCGGGGTCGCGGCGCGGTGCAGGGTCGGGACGTGGACGTCGTGCTGCTGTGGGGGGTGCCGGTCGGCGCGCTGGTCGTCGTGACCGCTGCCGCGCTGGGCACGGCGCGGCTGCTCGAGCGGCGTCAGCGTGACGAGCGGTACGACATCGCCCGGGCCCTCATCACGCGGCACGTCCCGACCGCCGAGGGGCGGCACGGCACCCCGTGGTCACGGCCGGGCCGCCCGCCGGAGAGGGTGCCGGACGACCTGCTCATCCCCGACTGGGACGGGGACCAGGTGCGGCTGTGGACGGAGCGGCTCGACGGGCTGCGCGGCAGCTACCTCGAGCGCACGCGTGCCACGGCGGGCCGGTGGCGCGACCTGTTCGCCGCTCTCACCGCGCTGGCCGGGGGCGTGCTCGGCGTGGCCGGGGGCAACGGCGGGGCGAGGGCGGTCCCCGAGGGGGCGCCGCAGGTGGCACTCCTCGTCGTCGTGTCGCTCGCGCTGGCGCTGGCCCTGGACGCGACCGCGCTCGCCGGCTGGGCGGCGGTCGGTCTGCCCCGGTCGTTCCGCGAGATCGGGACGCCCTCGCAGATGCGGCTCGCGGAGCTGCGGCACGCGGCGCGCTCGCAGCAGCGGCTCCGGGTCGCGCTGGCCTGCGGGGCCGCAGCCGTCGCCCTCGCGGCGGTCGCGTCCCTCGTGGCCTTCGGCGCCTCGCTGACCGCGCCCTCCGGCGGATGAGGGTCGCGCGCCGGCACGTCGCCCGGGTCGGCGGCGGACGGGCCCGTTACCGCCCGCGGCGGGCGAGGAGGACGAGGTCCTCCCGGTGGTGCGCGCCGCCGCCGCCGCCGCCGGTGCGGGGGCGCACCTCGTCGACCTCCACCGTCCACCCCGGGCCGAGCGCGGCGACGACGTCCTCGTGCGCCACGTAGTCGGCCAGCCGGAACCCGTGCTCCCGCGCGGCGGCCTCGTCCACGCCGGCGTGGTGGACGACGAGGAGCAGCCCGCCCGGCGCGACGGCGGCGGTCAGCGCCCGCTCGGCGGTGCGACCGGGCGTCCGCAGCAGCGCGGGGTAGTGCACGGAGACGAGGTCGAACCCGTCCGCGGGCAGCGGCAGGTCCTCCAGCGCGGCGCGGCGCCAGGTCACGTCGACGCCTGCCGCCGCGCCGGCCGCCCGGGCGCGGTCGAGGGCCACGTCCGAGACGTCGCACGCGGTCACCTGCCACCCGCGGGCCGCCAGCCAGACGGCGTCCGCGCCCTCGCCGCAGCCCACGTCGAGCGCGGTCCCCGGCGGCAGGTCGCCCGCGAGCGCGACGAGCGCGCCGTTCGGGTCGCCGCTCCAGACGCGCTCCGCGCCGGCGTACCGCGCGTCCCAGGCGTCGGGGGAGAGGGGCGCGGCCGTGCTGTGCCCGCCCGGGCCGTGCTCGGTGCTGCTGGTCACCGCCCCACCCTCGCACGGACGTGCCGGGCAGAGGTCGGACCACCCCCGCCGGCCGGGTGCGCCGCACCGCGCACGCCGGGTGGCGGGGGACTGGCAGGCTCGACGGGACGACACCGGCCCCCACCTGCCGACGACCCGCACGACGAGAGGCCACCGCCATGACCCCCGGCCCGTCCGCACCGTCGCCGCGGCGACGCTTCCCGGACTGGGTGCACCGGCACGGCGACGAGCCGGACCCCCGCTTCAGCCTCGCCAACGAGCGGACGTTCCTCGCATGGACCCGGACGTCCCTGGCCCTCCTCGCCGCGGGGGTCGCGCTCGAGGCGCTCGCGCTGCCGCTGGAGGCCCGGCTCCGGCTGACGGCGAGCGTGGCGCTGCTCGTCCTGGCGCTGCTCGTGCCGCCCGCGGCCTGGGTGCACTGGGGGCGGACCGAGCGGGCGATGCGGCGGGGCGACCCCCTGCCCAGCCCGGTGCTCACCGTCCTGCTCGCCGCGGGCCTGCCCGTCGTCGGCGTGCTCGTGCTCGTCGCCCTCCTCCTGGGGCCGTGACCGTCGCGCCGCGCCCCCCGCGAGGGGTGCTCGACGCCGGCCTGCAGCCGGAGCGGACCGTGCTGGCCTGGCGCCGCACCGTCCTGGCGCTCACGCTCGGCGGCGTCCTCTCGCTCCGGGTCCTGCCGCCCGTCCTCGGCGCCTGGGGTGTCGCCCTCGGTGTCGGGGGCACGCTGGCGGGGCTCGTGCTCGCCGTGCTGGCGTCCCGGCGGCAGCGCGCGGTCGCCGTGGCGCTCGGCGCCGACCGGCCGCCGCCCGGCGCCGGTGCGCTGCTCGCCGCGGTCGCGACGCTCGCCGCGGGCGGTGCGGCGCTCGCGCTCGTCGCCACCCTCTCGCTCGCGGCCGGGACGGAGTAGCCCGGCCGGACACCTCCGCCGGACGGTCCTCCTAGGCAACCCCTCCGACGAGATGCCGCTCCCGGCCGCCCTGGGTCTCCGGGCAGCGGCCGGGAGCGGCATCTCGTCGTGGGGCTCTCGGGCGACGGCGCGGCCGTCAGCGGGGGCCGGCCACCCCGACGAGCGTGCCCGCGGGGTCGCGGAGGTGGCCGACGGTCACGGCGCCGCCCTCGTTGCGCACGGGTCCGAGGACGAGGGTGCCGCCGAGCTCGACCGCGCGGGCGAGGGCGGCGCCGACGTCCGGCACGCCGACGTAGACGATCGCGTGCGCGGCGAAGCCGGGCCCGCCGCCGATCCCGCCGGCGGCCGGCCCGGCGTCCGGGTCCGGCTCGACGAACGCGTACCGGTCCTCGTCCGACACCGCCGGGTGGACCGGCGCCCCCGGCGGCGCGTCCCAGCCGAAGAGCGCGGAGTAGAACGCCCGCAGCCGCGCCGGGTCGGGACCGATGAACTCCACGTGCACGACGGGGCTGCCCACGCCGCGAGCGTGCCACCGCACGAGCCGTGCGCGGAAGACCTCCGGACCGGCGCACGGCGACGGGCCCCGCCCGCAGGACGGGGCCCGTCGTCGTCAGGTCAGGCCGCGGGCACCACGCCGAACCCGGCGAGCCAGTCCTGCACCTCGGGGATGTCGACCCGCTGCAGGCCGCCCAGGTAGCGGCAGTTGTCCGTGTAGCCGTAGCTCGTCACCGTGACGAGGTAGCCGCCGGTGAAGGACGGGCCGCCGGAGTCGCCGAAGCACGAGCCGCCGCCCCCGCGGTTGTCGTTCTCGTTCCCGTTGACCTGGAGGATCTGCGGCGTCAGCTTCTGCCCCACCTCCTCGGTGTAGCGGCGGACGATCGGGTAGGACATCGGCGTCGGCTTCTGCGGCCCGGTGAGCGCCTGGCGCACCTCCGTGCCGTACCCCACGACCGTGAAGAGCGTCTTGTTGAGGACGTTCGGCCGGAACCGGTCGAGGTAGCCCGTGGGCGCGACGCCCGCCGGCTCGATGCCCTCGAGCGGCTCGTCGAGCACGACGACGCCCACGTCGTTCCACGTGGCTAGGTCGGTGAAGTCGCTGTAGTCCGGGTGCGTGAACGCCGTGCCGAGCACCGCGAGCGGCGGCAGCTCCGTGCCGTCCGTGAAACCGGCGGCGGGGTCCTCGGCGGCCGGGAGCTCGTCGAGCGGCGCCTCCTCGTCGACGAGCGGGTCGAAGGTCACCAGCGTGCGGCCGAGGGTGCCGTCGGTGCAGTGCGCCGCGGTCAGCACGACGGTCGGCGAGACCAGGGTGCCCGTGCACCGGAAGCGGCCGTCCTCCGTGTAGTAGAGGAGCATCCCGACGTTGTCGTACAGGTTCTCGTCGTCGACGGTGCCGCCCGTGATCGCCGTCGCGGGGGCGGCGGCGGCGATGCCGAGGGCGACCGTGAGCCCGAGGGCGGCGGCGGTGGCGCGGAGACGTCCGTTCATGTGCACGTCCTTCGTCCGAGGGCCGGCCGGGGCGGCCGGGAGCACAGGATGCCGCAGGGTGCCGGCCCTCCGGGTGAACCTGCGGACCCACCTAGGGCGTGGCGCCGGCACCGGCCCGGGCGCAGCGGCCCGCGAGGTCGGCGAAGGCCCGGGCGAGCTCCGGCGGGCCGACGACCTCGACCTCGGCGTCGAACCGCAGGAGCGTCGCCGCGAGCGCCCGCCACGACCAGGCGCCGACCGAGAGCCGGCAGCGGTCGGGTCCGAGCGGCTCGAGCACGCCGTCCTCGACGTGGGGCGCGACGCAGGCCGCGGAGGCGTGCAGGACGACCTCGCCGCGGCAGGGCCAGCGGTCGTCGCGGCCGGGGTCGGCGGCGCCGCGGAACAGCGCCGCGACGAAGGCGGCCGGGTCGCCGCCGGGCACGGGCCGGGGGACGAAGCGGGGGCCGAGCGGGACGCCGGGGGACAGCCGGTCCAGCCGGTAGGTGCGCCAGGCGTCGGCGTCGAGGTCCCAGCACAGGAGGTAGAGGCGACCGCCGCGGCTCACGACGTGGTGGGGCTCGACGCGGCGGGACGGTCGGGGCGCGGCGGTCGTCGCGGGGTCCCTCGCGAGGTGCTCCGCGGGCGCGCCGTCGTCCGTCGCGGTGGCGCGGTCGCGGGCCGTCGCCGCGTACGCGAAGCGCAGCACCCGGTGGTCGCGGGCGGCGGCGGAGACGGCGAGCAGCACCGCCGGGTCCACGGCCGCCGCGGGGACGCCCGGGGTGGGCGCCGCGGTCACGCGCACGGTGTCGACCTGCCGGCGCAGGCGGGCCGGCAGCACCTGGCGGACGGTCGCGAGGGCGCGGAACGCGGCGTCGGAGGCGTCGGCACCCCCGGCGGCGGTCTGGAGCGCCACCGCGAGGGCGACGGCCTGCTCGTCGTCGAAGAGGAGGGGCGGCAAGTGGGCGCCGGCCTCGAGCCGGTACCCGCCGTCCGGGCCCGTGGTGGCGCGCACGGGGTAGCCGAGCTCGCGCAGCCGGTCGACGTCGCGCCGGACGGTCCGCGCGCTCACCTCGAGGCGATCGGCGAGGACCCCGCCGGGCCAGTCGCGCCGGGCCTGGAGCAGGGAGAGCAGGGACAGCAGCCGGCCGGGGGTTCCGCTCATGGGAGCAGTGTGGTGGAGGTCGCGGACAGGAACTGACCGCAACCCGGACGAGAGTCGTCCCTGCCGCCGACGGACACGCCGTCGGGCACGAGCAGAGGACACGACCGTGAGCATCACGACCACCACGCACCTGAACTTCCGCGGCCAGGCCCGCGAGGCCCTGGAGCACTACGCCGCCGCCTTCGGCGGGAGCGTCGTCGCGCTGCCCTTCGCGCAGGCCGGCGACGAGCGCGACGCCGCGGACGGTGCCCGCCCGGACGAGGTCAAGTGGGGCCAGGCGAGCGCCCCCTCGGGCTTCGCCGTCATGGCCTACGACGTGCCGGCCGCCCGGCCCCTCGACCGCGGCCAGGACCCCGTGTTCGTCTCCGTGCGCGGGGACGACGCCGACGAGATCGCCCGCGCCTTCGCGGGGCTCGCCGAGGGCGGCACCGTCCGCACGCCCCTGGCGCCGGCCGGCTACTCGCCGCTCTTCGGGATGGTGACCGACCGCTTCGGCATCACGTGGGTCCTCGACGTGGCGGCCGCGCCCGCGGCCTGAGCCGCGGGGGTCGGCGACGGGCCCGCGCCCCCTGCGCGCGGGCCCGCCGGGGCCCGACCCGTCGTGCGGGAGGAGTACACGCCCCCGCGGGCCCGTCGGGCGAGCGGTTACGTAGAAGTACGTAGTCAGCCCGGCAGGTGGTCGCACCCGTCGAGCACGGGCAGCAGGCCCCGCTCGCGCGCCCGTCGTACGGCGTCGAGACGGTCGCTCGCCCCCAGGGCGCGATACACGTGCTCGAGGTGCTTCTCCACCGTGCGGGGACGCAGCCCCAGCCGCCGTGCGATCGCGGCGGCCGTGAGCCCGTGCGAGGCGTGGCAGAGCACGACGTGCTGGCGGCGGGTCAGGGGCTCGCCGGCGGCGGTGCCGGGCGCGGCCCGCACCTCGTCGAGCACGACCGCGAGCCGGCCCGCCTCCGCCGGGCGACGCCGCAGCCGCAGGACGCCGTGCCGGGTCCGCAGCGCCCCCTGCCCGCCGGGCGGCACCGCCGTCCGGCACAGGCGCACGACGTCGGCGGGCGTCAGGCCGTGGCGCTGCAGCAGCTCGTCCGCCCGGGCGTTGAGATGGGGCGGGCCCCCGTCGCCCCGCACGACGAGGAGCCCGCCCCCGCCCGCCACCGCCAGCTCCAGGTCGTGCAGGAGCCCCAGGCGCCGCCGCTGCCGCAGCGCGAGCCACAGGTAGGGCTCGAAGGCGCCGAGGACGTCGCGCTCCTCGTCGGAGAAGGGCCTGCTGCGGTTCAGCCCGAAGCCGTGGACGACGCCCGGGCCGCCGGCGGGCGCCTCCACCCGCGCGGTGAGCACGGCGTGCGGGACGCCCTGGGGGTCGAGCAGCTCGCGCCGCATGGGGTTGCGGGCCCAGGCCTCGGGGCCGCACAGGTCCTCGACACGGGTGGCGGGCAGGGTGCCGTGCCGCAGGAGGTGGGGGACCGCGGGGTTCGTGGCGAGGACCTCGTCGAGGCCCTCGGCCGGTGCGGCGGGCATGAGGAGGTCCGGCACCTCGCGCGCGACGGCACGGCCCGCGGCGGGGTCGATGACGAGCTCGCCGGCGACGTCCGCCGGCACGAGGCGCAGCAGCGCGTGCAGGGCGGCGGTCGCCTGCTCCTGCGGGTCGGTGACCTCGAGGAGCTCGAGGCCGACCGCCTGCACGGTCCGCCAGCGCGCGTCGGGGAGCACGCGTCCAGTAGAGCACCGGCCGGGGCAGTGGCACCGGTCGCCGGTCGGGCTCCAGTCCCGCTCCCGGCGGCCGATAGAGGGGGGAGAGCCCGGGTCCTCCGGGTGTGCCCCTGCGTCCCCGAGGTGTCCCATGCCGCCGCTCCCGCACCCCCGGCACGACGAGGCAGGCCCCCGTGCCGGCTGGTGGTCGCGCCGCTCCGTCCGCGTCAAGGTCCTCACGCCCGCACTCGTCGGCGCCGGCGTCGCGCTCGTCGTCGGCCTGTCCGGCGCCTCCGCGCTCAGCGCGAGCGCGCAGCGCAGCCAGGACATGTACGACCAGAACCTGCAGGGCATCAAGGCCCTCAACGCCCTGTCCGTGACGCGCAAGAGCATCTCGCTGAGCGTGCGCGACGTGTTCCTCGCGGGCGAGGGCCCCGAGGCGGGGGCGACGGCGCAGGAGTACGCCGACCTGCAGGCGACCTTCCTCGACCAGCTCGACGCCTACGTCGCCACGGGCGTCACGGCCGAGGACGAGGCCCGCGTCGAGGAGATCCGCGACGGCTTCGTCGCCTACATCGACGGCGTCGAGACGCTGCTCATGCCCTACGTCGAGACCCAGGACGGCCAGGGCTGGCTCGCGACGAACAACTCCGAGGCGGCCCCGCTCGCCGAGGCCGTGAGCAGCGCCCTCGGCGCGCTCGTCGAGAGCGAGGACGCCCAGGCGGCGCAGAGCGCGGCCGACGCCGCCGCCGCCTACCGCTCGGCGCGCACGACGAGCGCGCTGCTGCTCGTCGTCGGCCTCGCCGCCGCGCTCGGGACGGCGCTCCTCGTCGCCCGCGGGGTGACGGGGTCGGTCCGCCGCCTGCAGGACGGCCTGCGCCGCCTCGCGGACGGCGACCTCGCCACGCCCACCACCGTGAGCTCCGGCGACGAGGTCGGCGAGATGGCCGCCTCCCTCGAGCAGGCCCGCGTCTCCCTGCGCGAGTCCCTGGTGACCATCGGCGGGAACGTCACGAGGCTCTCCGGCGCCGCCGTGCAGCTGACCGGCACCTCGTCGGGCCTCACCCGCGCCGCGCAGGAGTCCTCCGGCCAGGCCCAGTCCGTGTCCGTGGCCGCGAGCCAGGTCTCGGGCAACGTGCAGACCGTGGCCGCCGGCGCCGAGGAGATGGGTGTCTCCATCCGCGAGATCGCCACGAACGCCTCCGAGGCCGCGCGCGTCGCGGGGCAGGCGGTCGACGAGGCCGGCGCCACCACGGAGACGGTCACGCGCCTGGGCGCCTCGTCGGCCCAGATCGGCAGCATCGTCGGGCTCATCACGTCCATCGCGGAGCAGACGAACCTGCTGGCGCTCAACGCCACCATCGAGGCGGCGCGGGCGGGCGAGTCGGGCAAGGGCTTCGCGGTCGTCGCGGCCGAGGTCAAGGAGCTGGCGTCGGAGACCGCGCGCGCCACGGAGGACATCGCCCGCAGCATCCAGGCGATCCAGGGCGACACGGAGGAGGCGGTGGCGGCCATCGGCCGCATCTCCGAGACCGTCTCGCGGATCAACGACTACCAGTCGACGATCGCCGCCGCCGTGGAGGAGCAGACGGCGACGACGAACGAGATCTCGCGCAACGTCGCGGAGGCGGCGTCGGGCGCGCAGGGCATCGCCGGCAACGTCTCGGCGGTCGCCGACGCGGCCCGCGGCGCGACCGACGGCGCGGAGTCCACGGCCCGCGCGGCCGAGGAGCTGTCGTCGATGGCCTCGGAGATGCAGTCCCTCGTCGGGCGCTTCCGGGTCTGACCCGACCAGCCCCGACCGGCCCTGACCCGGCCCCGGCCGGCCCCGCCGCCCCGTCCCGCGTCCGCGCGGGGCGGGGCGGCGGGCGTTGGGGCAGACTCGCGGGCGTCCGTCCGGCCCCGTGCCGGCCGGGCGCCCGCCGACGTGCCCGACGAGCCCAGGAGCCCGCCATGACCTCTCCCCGTCCCGGCGGCCCCGGCTGGATGCGCCCCCTCGGCACCACCGGCGTGCAGGTCTCCGCCGTCACCGCCGGCGGTGCGCCCCTGGGCAGCATGCCGGACCTCTTCGGCCGGGACGTGAGCGCGGACGAGGGAGTCGCGACGGTGCACGCCGTCCTGGCCAGCGCCGTCCGCACCATCGACACCTCCAACGGATACAGCGACGGCGAGAGCGAGCGGCGCATCGGGACCGCGCTGGCGCAGGCCGGCGGGCTGCCGGAGGGCGTCGTCGTGCTGACGAAGGTCGACCCCCGCGACGGCGACTACTCCGGCGACCGGGTGCGCGCCTCCGTCGACGAGAGCCGCGAGCGCCTCGGCATCGACCACCTGCCGCTGGTGCACCTGCACGACCCGGAGAACTTCCCGTTCGAGGAGATCACGCGGCCCGGGGGCGCGGTCGACGCGCTCGTGGGGCTGCGCGACGCGGGTGTGGTCGGCTCCATCGGCCTCGCCGGTGGGCGCGTCCAGGAGATGGCGCGCTACCTGGCGCTCGGCGTGTTCGACGCGCTGCTCGTGCACAACCGCTGGACGCTGCTCGACCGGAGCGCGGGGGACCTGCTCGACGAGGCGGGGCGGCGCGGGCTCGTGCTCGTCAACGCGGCGATCTACGGCGGCGGGATCCTCGCGGCCGGGCCCCACGCGCGCGGCCCCGAGGGGATGCCCGCGCGCTACGGCTACCGGGAGGCGCCGCCGGAGGTGCTCGACGCGGTCACCGCGATGCACGCGGTCTGCGCCGCGCACGGGACGGACCTGGCCACCGCGGCCCTGCAGTTCTCGCTGCGCGACCCGCGCTTCACGACGACGGTGGTGGGCATGAGCCGGCCGTCACGGGTCGACGACGTGGTCGCGGCCGCCGCGGCGGAGCTGCCGGACGCGCTGTGGCCGGAGCTCGAGGCCCTGCTGCCGCCGTCGCGGGTGTGGCTCGACGCCCCGCTCTGAGGGCACGCGCGCGGTCCCGCCGGCCGCCGCGCTGGCGGGCCGCCGGGGGCGCGGGCACGATGGCGGGACGGCCCAGCAACGGCCTGACGAGGGGTCGACGCAGGGGGTCCGGTGGTCGCGGAGGGGCAGGACGCCGTCCTGAGGTATGCCGAGGTGCCGGTGCGGTGGCCGGTGCTGCGGCAGTGGCTGCTCGACAGCACCCGGACCCTGCGGGCGCTGCGCGGCGAGCTGCGGGCGGAGATCAACACCGTCGCAGGCCGGGCGGAGGACGTCGACCTCGACGACGTGCCCGAGCACATGGCGCTCGTCGCGACGGAGCTCGCGACCAACGCCCTCGAGCACGGTGCGCCCCCGACGACGACCCGCCTGTCCAGCGACGGCGCCGCGTTCCTGCTCGAGATCAGCGACCACGACCCGGCGTCCGAGCCCCAGGAGGCCGGCGACCGGACGGCCGGGGACGGCGGCTTCGGGATCCGGCTCGCCCGGCTCCTCGCCGACGAGGTGGGCTGGTACCGGACGCCGGGGGAGAAGCACGTCTGGGCGCTGTTCACGCTGCCGGCGATCACCCCGCCGGCCGGCTCGCCCGCCGTCCCGGAGGTCACGCCGGCGGGCCCGTCCCGCTGACCGGTGGTCCTCCGGCCGGGACGGGTCCGGTCCTCAGCGGGAGGCGAGGGAGGCGAGGGAGGCCAGGTAGGCGCGCCAGCCGCCGTGGGCCGTGATGTCCGCGGCGCCGGCGACCGCGACGGGCTCGACGAGGAAGCCCGCCACCGCGGTGCCGTCGGCGAGGTCGACCCGCCCGATCGCCATGGGCTGCGGGAGGGAGGCCACGAGGTCCCCGAAGGCGGCCGCCGTCAGGCGGTACACCTCGACCTCGAGCCCTGCGCCGCCGTCCGCGACCCGCACGACGCCGGGCTTCGGCGGGTCCGTCGGGAGCGCGTGGAGGCGGTAGGTCGGAGCGGTCCTCGTCGCCCCGACGAGGACCGCGCCGCGGTCGAGGAGCTGGTGGTGCAGCGGCTGCCCCTGCAGGTGCGCCCCGGCGACCGCGAGCAGCACGTCGGGGTAGGTCCCGGGGGCGGCGCTCATGCCAGCACCGTCCGCGCGACGGCGGCGAGCCGCTCGTCGGAGAACGCCGGCCCGACGAGCTGCACGCCGAACGGCAGGCCGTCGACCCTGCCCGCCGGCACCGCGAGCGCCGCGAGGTCGAGCAGGTTGGCGAAGTTCGTGAACCGGCCCAGCGCGGTGTTGACGCCGACGGGGTCCGCCGCGACGGCGGCGAGCGTCGGGTGCTGCGTCGTCGTCGGCAGCAGGAGGGCGTCGAGGCCCGCCAGCACCCCGTCCGCCACCGCCCGGAGGGCGTCGAGGCGCTCGAGGTCCGCGAACAGCCGCCACGCCGGCAGGTCCCGCGCGCCGCCGATGATGCGGCCGACGGTCGGGTCCACCGCGTCGGGGTGCGCGTCGACGAAGGCCCCGACCGCGGCGTAGCGCTCCGCGACGAAGGTGCTCTCGTAGAGCATCCGCGCGACGGCGAGGAACGGCGCCAGGTCCACGGGCACCGCGACGGCGCCGGCGGCGAAGGCCCGGGCCACCGCCGCCTCGTACGCCTCCGCCCAGCCCGGGGCGAGCTCGCCCAGGTCCGCGGTGGTCGCCGGGACGCCCAGCCGCGGGGCGCTCGCGACCGCGGTCCCCGGCACCGAGCCCAGGGGTCCGGTGGGCACCGGGCGCGACAGCGGGTCGCCGGCGTCGGGGCCGGTCATCGTCGTCGCGACGAGCCGTGCCAGGTCCAGGTCGGCCGCCATCGCGGTGACGACGTCCTGGGTGCGGCAGGCCGGGACCACGCCCGTCGCGGGGACCGTGCCCTTCGTCGGCTTGACGCCCCACAGGCCGTGGAACGCCGCCGGCACCCGTCCGGAGCCGGCGGTGTCCGTGCCGAGCGCCGCGTCGACGAGCCCGAGCGCCACCGCCACCGCCGACCCGCTGCTCGAGCCGCCGGAGACCCGGTCCGGGTGGGTGGCGTGCCGGACCGCGCCGTAGGGGCTGCGCGTCCCGACGAGGCCCGTGGCGAACTGGTCGAGGTTCGTCTTGCCGACGACGACCGCGCCCGCCGCCCGCAGCCGGGCCACCGCGACGGCGTCGCGCCCCGGCCGGTACGCGAAGGCCGGGCACGCGGCCGTGGTCGGCAGGCCCGCCACGTCGATGTTGTCCTTCACCGCCAGGAGCACGCCGGCCAGCGGCAGCTCCTCGCCGCCCCGGACCCGTCCCACGACGGCGACGAGCTCGTCGGCCACCTCCGCCTCCGGGCGCAGGGTGATCCACACCTCGGGCCGGTCGGCGGCGGCCAGGCGCGCGTACCGCTCCGCCACGTGCGCGCGAGGGTCGTCGGGGAGCGGGACCACCCGGTTCGTCCCGGGGGTGGCCGCGGTCGTCGTCGTGCTCATGCCGCCCTCTCGTCCTGCGCGTCGTCGGGGAGCCCGGGCCCCTCGGGGCCGTCCTCGTCGCCGGGGCCGTCCAGCACGACGAGCACGCTGCCGGGCCCGACCTGCGCGCCGAGCGCGGTGACGACCTGCCGCACCCGCCCAGCGGCCGGCGCCACGACGGGCGCCTCCATCTTCATGGCCTCCACCGCCAGCAGCGTCTGGCCCTCCGCGACCTCGTCGCCCACGGCCACGTCGATGCGGAAGACGTTCGCCGCGAAGGCCGCCTCGACCGCGACCGCCCCGGGCGGCAGCTCCACGGCCGGCCCGGCGCCGACGGCCGTGGGCTCCTCGTGCACGCGGTCGAACTCGCCGGCGGCCTCCCACGCGGCGCGCTCGGCGCCGAACGCCGCGGCCTGCCGCTCCCGGAACGCCTCGATCGAGGCCGCGTTCTCCGCCAGGAACCGCTCGTGGTCGGCGAGCGCGAACTCGCCGTCCTCCACGCGCAGCCGCAGCCGGCCCGCCGCCATGTCGGCGCGCAGCTCCAGCAGCTCGTCGGGCGTCACGGGGTACCAGCGGATGCGGTCGAAGAACCGCAGCAGCCACGGGGTCCCCGGCTCGAACGCCCCCTTCTGCCGCAGCGTGGACCACACGGGCACCGTCCGGCCGACGAACTGGTAGCCGCCCGGGCCCTCCATGCCGTAGATGCACAGGTAGGCGCCGCCGATGCCGACCGCGTTCTGCGGCGTCCAGGTGCGTGCCGGGTTGTACTTCGTCGTGACGAGGCGGTGCCGCGGGTCCAGCGGCGTCGCCACGGGCGCGCCGAGGTAGACGTCGCCGAGTCCCATGACGAGGTACTCCGCGTCGAACACGACCCGGTGCACGTCGTCCACCGAGTCCAGGCCGTTGATGCGGCGGATGAACTCGATGTTCCAGGGGCACCAGGGCGCGTCGTCGCGGACGCCGTTCATGTACCGCTCGATGGCCTCGCGCGTCGAGGGGTCGTCCCAGGACAGCGGCAGCCAGACGGTGCGGCTCGGCACGCGCAGGTCGGTCGTGGCCGGCAGCGCCGCGTCGGCGTCGCGCACGGCCTCGACGAGGGCGGCGACGCTCGTCGTCGTCGGGTCCAGGTGCACCTGCAGGGAGCGGATGCCGGGGGTCAGCTCGACGACCCCGGGCAGGGTGCCCGCGGCGCGGCGGGCCTCCAGCGCCTCCATGAGGGCGTGCACCCGCAGCCGGACGCCGAGGTCGAGGCGCATGGGCCCGTACTCGACGAGGAGGTTCGCGTCGCCGCTGCGGCGCAGGGTGAGCGCGGGGGCGCCGTCGAGGGCCGGGCGGCCGCCGAGGATGCCGCCGTCGCCCACCGCCGGCCGGTCGGCGAGGGCCGGGGCGAGTCGGTCGGCCGACAGGCGCGCGGCCTCGTCGTCGGACACGGGCACGAAGCGGACCCGGTCGCCGGGGCGCAGCTGGCCCAGCTTCCACAGGTGCCCGCTGGCGACCGTGGCGGGGCAGGTGAACCCGCCCAGGCTCGGGCCGTCGGGGCCGAGGAGGATCGGCAGGTCGCCCGTGTAGTCGACGGCGCCGACGGCGTAGGGCGTGTCGTGGATGTTCGAGGGGTGCAGGCCGGCCTCGCCGCCGTCGGGGCGGGCCCAGCGCGGGCGCGGCCCCGTGAGCCGGACGCCCGTGCGCGCCGAGTTGAAGTGCACCTCCCACTCCGCGGCGTAGAAGGCCTCCACGTCCTCGGGCAGGAAGAACTCCGGTGCCGCGTGGGGGCCCTCGAGGGCGGCGACCTCCCAGCGGTCGCCGATGACGGGCCGCTCCCCGTCGGGGACGGGCCGCACGTCCTGGGGCTGCGCGGGGGTCGCCAGGGGGACGAGGTCGCCCGGCCGCAGCGCGCGGCCCGTGACCCCGCCCATGCCGCCGAGGTCGAAGGTGCTCGCCGAGCCCAGGACGGGGACGACGTCGAGCCCGCCCTCGACGAGCAGGTAGGCGCGCATCCCGGCGGTCGTCGTGCCGATCGTCAGCACGCCCCCGGCGGGGACGGCCACGGGCTCCCACTGCGGGACGGGCGTCCCGTCCACGTCCACGGGGACGGGCGCCCCGGCGACGAGCACGCGGGCCGCCGTGCGGAAGCGCAGCGCCGGGCCCGTCATCGTGCACTCCAGCCCGGGGGCGCCCGGGCTGTTGCCCAGCGCCCGGTTGCCGGCGGCGAAGCTCCAGGCGTCCATCGGCCCCGACGGCGGGATGCCGACGGGCCACAGCCCCACGCGCCCGGGCAGGTCCTGGACGGTGGTGAGCATGCCCGGGCGCAGGACCTCGAACCGCGGGGTCGCGTCCTCGAGGCCGTCGAGGGTGCGCGTGGAGTGCGTCGCCGCGGCGACCGAGGGGTCCGCCGCGACCGTGCGCAGCAGGCCGAGGTTCGTCGCGACGCCGTCGACGCGGGTGGCGGCCAGCGCCGCGCCGAGCGCCGCCCACGCCGCCTCGCGGTCCGGGCCGTGCACGACGACCTTGGCCAGCAGCGGGTCGTAGTGGGTGCTGACCTCGGCCCCGACCTCGAGCCACGTGTCGACGCGCACGCCCTCGGGCAGGGCGAGGTGGGTGACCGTGCCGGCGCTCGGCAGGCCGCCGAGGTCGGTGTTCTCCGCGTAGACGCGGGCCTCGACGGCGGCGCCGACGGGCGCGGCGGGGACCTCGTCGAGCACGGCGGTCTCGCCCTGCGCGAGGCGCAGCATCCAGGCGACGAGGTCCACGCCGTGCGTCGCCTCCGTCACCGGGTGCTCCACCTGCAGGCGGGTGTTGACCTCGAGGAACGCCGCCTCCTGGCGGTCGGGGTCGTAGACGTACTCGACGGTGCCGGCGGACCGGTAGGCCACCGAGGCACACAGGTCGCGGGCGGCGTCGGTGATCTGCCGGCGCACGGCCTCGGGGAGCCCGGGGGTGGGCGTCTCCTCGACGACCTTCTGGTTGCGGCGCTGGAGGGAGCAGTCGCGGTCGCCGAGCGTGACGACGCGGCCGGCCCCGTCGCCGAAGACCTGGACCTCGACGTGGCGGGCGCGCGGCACGAGCCGCTCGAGGAACACCGCCCCCGACGAGAAGGCCGCGCCGGCCACCCGGCGGACGTCGTCCCAGGCGAGCCGCAGCTCGTCGGGGCCGGCGCACGCCCGCATGCCGATGCCGCCGCCGCCGGCCGTGGCCTTGAGCATGACGGGGTAGCCGATGGCGTCCGCGGCGGCGACGGCCTCGTCGAGGGTGTCGAGCAGGCCCGTGCCGGGGAGCATCGGGACGCCGGCGGCGTGCGCGGCGGCGCGGGCGGTGTGCTTGGCGCCGAACACCTCGAGCTGCTCGGGCGTCGGTCCGACGAAGACGATCCCGGCGGCCTCGCACGCCCGGGCGAGCTCGGGGTTCTCGGACAGGAAGCCGTAGCCGGGGTGGATCGCGCCGGCACCCGTGGCCTGCGCGGCCCGGACGACCGCGTCGATGCGCAGGTAGCTCTCGGCGGCGGGCGCGGGTCCCAGAGGGACGGCCTCGTCGGCGAGCTCCGTGTGCAGGGCGCCGCGGTCCGCCTCGGAGAACACCGCGACGGTGCGCAGGCCGAGCTCGCGCGCGGAGCGCAGGATGCGGACGGCGATCTCGCCGCGGTTGGCGACGAGGAGCGTGTCGAAGCGGGCCATCAGAGCGCCCCCGCCCGCACGACCATCTCCGCGCGGCTGGGGTCGAAGCCGTTGCAGGGGTTGTTGACCTGGGGGCAGTTCGACACGACGACGAGCACGTCCCGCTCGGCACGGATGCTCACGGACAGGCCGGGGGCGGAGATGCCGTCGACGATGCCGAGGGCGCCGTCGGGGTCGACCGGCACGTTCATGAACCAGTTGACGTTCGAGACCTGGTCGCGCTTGCCCATCCCGTACCGGGACAGCTCGGCGAGGAAGTTGTCCGCGCACGCGTGCTGGGCCCACGTGTGGTGGCCGTAGCGCAGCGTGTTCGACTCCTTCGAGCACGCGCCGCCGAGGGTGTCGTGCCGCTCGACGTCGTCCCCGACGACCGTCAGCAGCGGGTTCCCCTCGGCGCTGAGCAGCACGGACCCGAGGGTGAGGAACACCGAGCCCTGCGCCTGCACCGTCGCCTGGGCGCTGTAGGCGTCGGCGGTGTCGTGGGCGTCGTACGCGAGGAAGTCGACCGCCTGGTTGCCGTCGACGTCGACGATCGTGAGGACCTGCCCGGCCCGCAGCGTCCAGGACCAGGGGGCGCGCGGCGCCACGGTCGCGCGGTGCACCTCCGGGCCGAAGGGGTGGTCGTCGCCGGCCGCGGGGGTGCCGGCGGCCGGGACGGTCGTGGTGCTCATGCGGTCCCCCGGGCGGTGAGGTGGTCGGCGGTGTTCACGAAGGCGCGGCGGCCCTCGGGGGTGGCGTCCCACAGCGGGTCGTCCGGCGTCGTCGGCGTGCCGCGCCAGGCGGTCACCTCCACGGGGCCGCACGTCCAGGCCGGCCGCGGGTCGAGCGGGTGGGCCGTGTTCGCGACGAGGAGCACCAGCGGCATCTCGGCCCGGAGCACGAGGGACGCGCCGGGGCCGGCCGAGCCCTCGAAGACGCCGGCGCCGGCCTCGTCGACGCGCACGCCCTGGAAGAAGGAGACGCAGGGCGCCACGTCCCGGCGCGTGAGCCCGTGCTTGGCGGCGGCGAGCACGAGCAGCTCGCGCCCGGCGGGGGAGGGGCCCTGCAGGCTGCCGTCGCCGTACCGCTCGGCGTTGCGGGCGGCCGTGGAGGTGCCGAACACCGCGTCGTGGCGGCCGGAGGTGTCCTCGACGAGCGACGCCAGGACGCGTCCCTGGTCCGACAGCAGCAGGTAACCGGCGCCGGGGTAGACCTGCCACTGCACCTTGACGGTGTCGGCGACGTTGAGCCGCTCGTGCGTGCGGCCGGCGCTGAACAGCAGCACCGACGCGCAGGCCTCGCCGGTCACGTCGGTGAGGCGCACGTGCGTGCCGCGGGCGAGCTCGCGGTGCGTGTACCCGCCCGCGGCCACGCGCTCGGCCCACACGAGGTCCGCCGGCCCGACCCCGTCGGGCAGGCCGCCGACGAGCCCGTCGACGGGCGCGGCCGGCGCCGGCAGCCAGGGCCGCTCCGCGACGGCCGCGGCGGCGGCCGACCCCTCCTGCTCGCGGGCGTGCGCACGGGCCCCCGCGGTGGTGCCGGTGCCGGTGCCGGTGGTGCCGGTGCCGATGGCCGTTCCCGTCATGGGCGGCGCCCCTTTCTGTCCGGTGACAGAAAGGAGGGAACCGCACCGCTGTGTCGGGCGGATGAGGCGCGTGTTGCGACCGCGTTACCGCTCGACCGACGCCTCGTCGCCGGCACGCCTGCCGCTCGGCCTACCGCTCGGGGGACGCGTGCGGGTCGGAGGCGTTGAGGGCCGCGACGACCTGCGCGTACTCCCCGCGCGCCTCGGCCCCGCGCAGGAACCCCACGCGCTCGACGAGGACCTCGGTCGGCTCCGGGTCCCGCTCGAGGATCTCGAGCACCTCCGCGACGAACGCGTCGAGCGGCATCGCGATCGCGCTCTCCCGCTGCCCGGGCAGCAGGTCCGTCGCGACCGACGGCGGCACGATCTCCACCACCCGGACGCCCGCGGGCGCGAGCTGCAGACGGATCGACTCGCTGAGCAGGTGCACCGCGGCCTTGCTGGCGTTGTAGGTGGGGGTCGCGGCCAGCGGCACGAAGGCGAGCCCGGAGGAGACGGTCATGATCGTCGCGTCGGGCCGCGTCCGCAGGTGCTCGACGAGCCCGGCCACGAGGCGCACCGGCCCCAGGACGTTCGTCGTGACGACCTCCTCGGCGGAGGCGAGGAAGCCCTCGGGGCGCGTCCAGTCCTCGACGCGCATGACGCCGGCCATCGCGACGAGGGTGTCCAGCGCCGGGTGCTCCGCGACGACCTGCCGGCACACGGCCGCGATGCTCTCCGGGTCCGCGGTGTCGATGCGGACGGCGTGGAGGCCGGGGTGCTCGGCGACGATCTGCTCGAGCCTCTCGGTGCGCCGCCCGCCGATGATGACGGCGTTGCCGCGCTCGTGGAGGGCGACGGCGAGGGCCAGGCCGATGCCGCTCGTCGCGCCGGGGATGAAGACGGTCCTGCCGGTGATGTCCATGGGCACGAGCCTGCGCGGCGCCCTCGCGGCCCCACCAGGCACGGCCCATCGGGGGACCGGCGGTCCCTGCCACGGCGGCCGCGGCACGGGGATGATCGGGGCGTGGACCGCGACGCCCTGGCCGACTTCCTGCTCCGGCACCGCGCCGCCCTGCGCCCGGAGGACGTGGGCCTCGGCCCGGGGGCCCGCCGCCGCACCGCCGGCCTGCGGCGCGAGGAGGTCGCGCAGCTCGCCGTGATCTCCACCGACTACTACACGCGGCTGGAGCAGCGGCGCGGTCCGCAGCCCAGCGTCCCGGTGCTGGCGGCGCTCGCCCGGGCGCTGCGCCTGACGCCCGACGAGCGCGACTACCTCTTCCGCGTCGCCGGTCACAGCGCGCCCGACCGCGGCGAGGTGTCCGACTACGTGGCGCCCGGCCTGCTGCGCGTCCTCGACCGGCTGACCGACACCCCGGCCCTCGTCATCGACCCCCTGGGCAGGACGCTCGTGCAGAACGACCTGGCGCGCGCCCTGCTCGGCGACGTCGCGGGCCTGCGCGGGTGGGAGCGCAGCGCCGTGTACCGGTGGTTCGTCGACCCGGAGCGCGAGCGCGCCCGGTACCCCGAGGAGGACCGGGACCGGCAGAGCCGCGCGCAGGTCGCGTCCCTGCGGGCGGCGCTGGGGACGGCGGGGCCGCGCTCGCCCGCCGCCGAGCTCGTGCGCGTGCTGTCCGCGCGCAGCGACGAGTTCGTCGCGCTGTGGCAGGCGCACGAGGTGGCCCGCCGCTTCGAGGACCACAAGGTCCTCGTCCACCCCGAGGTCGGCCGCGTCGAGGTCGCCTGCCAGGCCCTGTTCACCGAGGACGAGGGGCAGGCGCTGCTGGTGCTCACCGCCGCCCCCCGCAGCGAGGCCGAGGGCAAGCTCGCGCTGCTGGCCGTGCTGGGCACCCAGACGCTCGTCGAGGGCGGCCGCTGAGGGGGCTCGCGGCGCTGCTACGGTCGGCGACCGTGCCCCGCGCGACCGGACGACCCCGCACCGCCGGGACGTCGCCGACCGGTCGCGGCACCCGCGAGGACATCCTCCACGCGGGCGCCCGGCTCTTCTGCACCGTGGGGTACGGCAGCACGAGCACCCATGCGCTGGCCGAGGTCGCCGGCGTCCGGCAGGCGACGCTCTACCACCACTTCGCCGGCAAGTACGCGGTGCTCCTCGAGCTCCTCCTCGGCACGGTGCAGCCCTCGCTCGACGCCGCCCGCGCCCTGCTCATCCGCCCCGAGCCGGCGCCGGCCCGCCTCTGGGCGCTCGCGGCCGGCGACGTCCGGCTCCTGTGCGCCGGCGAGGACAACCTCGGCGCCCTGTACCTGCTGCCCGAGCTCGACGACGAGCGCTTCGCGCCCTTCCACGAGCGCCGCCGCGAGCTCGAGGACGCCTACCGGCTCCTCGTCGCCGGCTGCGTGCCGGACGGGCCGGTGGTCGAGGCCCCGCCGGTCCTCCCTGACGTGCCGGCGGTGCCGGAGGGCGCGGCGTCCGACGTCGCGCACCGGACCGCGCTGGTCCTCGGCCTCGTCGAGAGCGTGATCCTCCAGCGCCGGCGCGCCCCCGAGACCCTCGACGCCCGCACCCCGGCCGCCGTGGCCGACGCCGCCCTGGCCGTCCTCGGCCTCGCCCCGGACGAGCGCACCCGCCACGCGGCGGGCGGCCGCGCCCTCCTGCCGGGCGCCGCACCCCCTCCCGCAACCCCCTGACGGCCGGGCCGGCGGCCCCTCCCGCCGCCGCGACCCGCCCGCGACGCACGCCCCTCTCCTCCCGACGAGATCCCTGTTCCGGCCGCTCACGGCCGCAGGGGAGCGGTCGGAACCGTCATCTCGTCGGAAGCTGCGCGCGCGTCGCACGTTGCGGGCCCCCACCCGGGCGACGAGATGCCTGTTCCGGTCGCTCCCGGCCGCGGGGGAGCGGCCGGAACCGTCATCTCGTCGGAGGTTGCGCGCGCGTCGCACGTCGCACGCCCCCACCCGAGCGACGAGATGCCTGTTCCGGTCGCCCACGGCCCCGAGGGAGCGGCCGGAACCGTCATCTCGTCGGAGGTTGCGCGCGCGTCGCATGTTGCGGGCGCCCACCCGGGCGACGAGATGCCTGTTCCGGCCGCTCACGGCCGCAGGGGAGCGGCCGGAACCGTCATCTCGTCGGAGGTTGTGGGGCTCTTCCGCGGGCGACGCGGGGCTGTTCCTGTGAGGGGGTCGTAACACGATCGTTTCGTGGCGGACGCGGGGCGGTCACGTCGGCGCGGATGAATACGGGTCGAACGACAGAAACGTCGCGACGGCCCTGCCGCGACGCCTGCCGGACCTCTCGTCCCCGCGTCGCGACCCGCTGGAGCCCGCATGATCATCGCCGGAGTCGGACTGACCGTCCTCGTGGTCCTCGCCGTCGGCATCGCCGTCGCGCGCAAGATCGACGGGGACAGCGCGCACTTCCTCGTCGCCGGGCGCCGCCTCGGCGTGCCCCTCGTCGCCGTCTCGCTCACCGCCGCCGCGGTCGACTCGAACGCGACCGTCGGCAACACGGACCTGACCTCGCAGTTCGGGTTCTGGTCCGGCGCTTCGCTCGCGATCGGCCTGGCGGTCTGCCTGCTGCTCACGGGCCTGTTCCTCGCCAAGCCCGTGAACCGCATGAAGCTCTTCACGCTCGCCGACTTCTTCCGGATCCGGTACGGCCGGCCGACGGAGGTGCTCGCCAGCCTCGTCATGCTGCTGTCGTTCGTCACGCTGCTGGCCGGCAACCTCGTCGCCTGCGGGTTCCTGCTCGAGCGCTTCGCGAACATCCCCTACGCGTGGGGCGTCGTGCTCTCGGTGTCGCTCGTCCTGGCCTACACGGTCGCGGGCGGCCTGTTCTCCGACGCCTACACCGCCGCCATCCAGACGGTCATCACGGTGATCGCGGCGGTCGCGCTGCTGGGGTGGGTCGCGGTCACCTACGGGATCGTCGTGCCCGAGGGCCTGGGGCCGTTCGACCTCGGTCAGCTCACGGACAGCGCGCAGGGGGCGCCGATCAACTGGGCGACGCTCGTGGCGCTCGGCATCGGCGACATCGTCGCGATCGACTTCATGCAGCGGATCTTCGGGGCGAAGAGCCCGGAGGTCGCCCGCCGCTCGTGCTTCATCGCGGCCGGGTTCACCGCCGCCATCGGGACGGTCTTCGCGCTCGTCGCGCTCACGGCGACCGCCGTCCTGGGGATCACGGTCGACGACGGGCCCGTGCTGTTCACGCTGCTCGCCGACGTCGCGCCGCCGCTGCTCGCCGTGGTCGTGCTCTCGGGCATCGTGGCCGCGTCGTTCTCCACCGCCTCCGGCGCGATCCTGGCGACCTCCGCGATCGCCGTCCGGAACCTGTTCAACCAGCGCCGGATCGTCGTCGGTGGCCCCGATCCGCTGCTGCGCTGGACGCGCCTGGCGATGGTGCCGATCGTCGTCCTCGGCTGCGTGCTCGCGATCCGCGTCTCGCAGACGGGCATCCTGCTCACGCTCGCCTTCGACCTCATGCTGGCGGGCCTGGCCGCGCCGTTCATCATCGGGATGTTCTGGCGCCGCCCCGGGGCGGTCGCGGCGCTCACGGCGGCGGGGGTCGGGCTCGCGGTCCGGCTCGTCCTCCTGGCGCTCACGCCGACGCTCTACGGGGTGCCGAACGACCTCCTGTACGTGGAGAACACGCTGGTCGGGGCCGGGTTCGACGGCTGGGCGACGCTCGTGTCCGGCGCCGTCGGCTTCGGCACCTTCGTGCTCGTCGGGTTCCTCCGTCCCCGCCCGGAGAGCGAGCGGCTCTCGGAGGCGGAGCAGGTGCTGGAGCTGGAGCGCGAGCTCGACGAGGACCTCGAGACGGCCCCGGCCGCCACGGCGCCGGTGCCCGCCGCCTGACGACGAGTCCGACGAGACACCGACGGGCGGGTCAGCCGGCGACGGCGGCGGCGGGCCGGTCGCGCCGGGCCGCCGCGTCGAGCG
>NZ_RWJX01000040.1 GCF_004123805.1 Cellulomonas endophytica
GTGCCGCCCCGCGCGAGCCGCGGCCCGACGGCGCCTCCCCGCGCACCCCGCGCCCGGAGGGTGCCGCTCCGCGCAAGCCGCGCCCGGAGGGTGCCGGCCCGCGCAAGCCGCGCCCCGAGGGTGCCGGCCCCCGCAAGCCACGGCCCGACGGTGCCGCCCCGCGCGCGCCCCGGCCCGAGGGCGCGGAGCCGCGGACGCCGCGCGCCGGCCGCCCCACGGGGTCGTCGGAGAGCGGGACGGGCACGGCGGAGTGAGGCACCCCGTCGGGCGTACCCCCGACGGCCACCAGCACGACCCGCACGGCGGGACGGTCACGCAGGACGCACGCACGGACGGAGAACGGTGATGACGACGACGCAGCCCGAGGTCCCCGAGGTCGGCAGGAGCGGCAACCGCCTGGAGGAGGAGGGCGAGATCGCCGCCGACTACCTCGAGGAGCTGCTCGACATCGCGGACCTCGACGGTGACATCGACATCGACGTCGAGCACGGTCGCGCCGCCGTCGAGATCGTGTCCGAGGACCCCGACGACCGCCGCCTGCGCCGGCTGGCCGGCCGCGACGGCGAGGTGCTCGAGGCCCTCCAGGAGCTGACGCGCCTGGCGGTGCAGGCCAAGACGGGCGAGCGCAGCCGGCTCATGCTCGACGTCGCGGGCTACCGCGCGGGGCGCCGCGCCGAGCTCACGACGGTGGCGGAGGAGGCGATCGAGCGGGTCCGCACGGGCGGCGCGGAGGTCGCGCTGGAGCCCATGAACGCCTACGAGCGCAAGGTGGTGCACGACGTCGTGTCGGCGGCCGGGCTCGTCAGCGACTCCGACGGCGTGGAGCCGCAGCGCTTCGTGGTGATCCGTCCGGCGTCCTGACGTGGAGGCGCAGGGGGGGTCGACCGTCGGGCCGGAGGGCGCCACGGGTGACGGCGCACGGTCGGGGGGTGACGAGGTCGACCCTCTGGACGGGGACCCCCGCCTACCCGAGTACTTCGGGGCGGCGTGGCCCGCGGTGCACGCCTTCCGGACGATGCTCGTCGGAGAGGGGGTGCTGCGCGGGCTCGTCGGACCGCGGGAGGTGGGCCGCCTGTGGGAGCGGCACCTGCTGAACTCGGCGGCCGTCGTCCCGCGCCTGAGCGGCAGCGCGCGCGTGATCGACCTCGGGTCGGGCGCGGGGATGCCCGGTGTCGTCGTCGCCGCGATGCTGCCGGAGACCGAGGTCGTGCTGCTCGAGCCGATGCAGCGGCGCACGGCGTGGCTGTCCGAGGTCGTCGGTGCCCTGGGGCTCGCGAACGCTCGGGTCGAACGGGGCCGGGCGGAGGACGTGGCCGGCCGCCTCACGGCCGACGTCGTCACGGCGCGCGCCGTCGCCTCGCTCGAGACGCTGTACGGGTGGGCGATGCCGTTGCTCCGGGTGGGCGGGCGGCTCGTCGCGCTGAAGGGTTCGCGCGCCGAGGAGGAGATCGCCGCCGGTTCCGTGGTGGGCGAGGCGTGGGGCGTCGACGACGTGCGCGTGGTCGAGGCGGGCACGCTCCCCGGGGTGGCGGGCACGCGCGTCGTGGAAGCGCGACGAGGACGTGACGTGTCCCCCCGCCGCGCGCCGGGCCACCGACGCACCGGCAGTCGGCGCTGAACAAGCCACACGACTTGTGACTGCTCGCTCGTGTGCGCTGGGCAGTCCACGTCGTCGTGGACGACGCGAGCGCCCCTGCTCTCACCTACATGAGGCGTCAGTGCGGCAAGGGTCTATCCGTGCGACCGATGCCGCGGGCTCGACATCCCACCCTCCGGCGCCGCTGCTCGGCCGCCCATTCGTGGGAGTCGAGGCGACTGGCCTGCACCGAGCGGGTGTGGTTCCACCGCTCCGTCACGGCAGGTGCCACGGCGCGTGTGCACCCGGCAGCGGTGGCGGCGCTGCGCTCCGCGGCGATGTCGGAGCTGATCGGTCCCGGCTGGTCGCCCCTGCAGCGGGGGACCGTACGGTTCGGTCGCTGAGGTGATCGATGCCGGCTCTCGGAGGGCGACCTGGGCGGATGCGTGTGGTGGGCCGGTCCGCTCGAGGGCGTGGTCCGCGCCAGTAGCAGACGGCAGATGGGGCCACGATCGTTGATGGTCTCCTTGTTTCACGTGGAACCGACGTGGGCCGCAAGGCCTGTAGGAGACCGGAAGAAGGCGGTCTCGACGGCCGCCGCGGCCCTCCGTCGCTACGTCGCAGATCTCCCTGCCGGCCGTGCGTGAAGCGGCCTTCTGATCTGGGCCGACGAGCGCAGACGACAGGTTTCCGACGCGACGTGCTCAGGCGGCCGGCAGCTCTGGCTACTAGGAGCGACCCCGGTCGACGGCGAGTGTGCGGCGGGCTCGGCGGGTCAGTGGACGACCAGCGTCGGAGAGCTACCGTCCTGGGTACGGGCGCGCTGTGGGTGGTCAGGCGCGCGACCTCGGCCACGTACTGGACGTGACGGCACTGGAAGTTGCGAGCTCTCCTCGGTGGCGGCTGGCCTGCAGATGCTGCGCCTCGCGACGTCGATCTTCGTCAGCCGGCGTTGGTGGACGGTGGGACTCCTGCCCGGGCGACGGTCCGCGCTGCGGCATCGAGAACACCCGGCGCCGGGCGTGCGGCACGTCGGCAGAATGGGCGATCCGCTCTCTGGGTTCGTGCGGCCGCCCCTCGTCCTCGAGGTTCCCGCGATCCCGCTCGCGGGCGGGGCACACGGCACCCACAGCGCGATCCTCCCCGTTCTCGAGGCGAACATGCGTCTTGGGTGAACCGCCGTCGCTCCAGGATGTGCCGCACATCCCCTTCCGCCGCGTGTCCACGGCGAGCCGCTGCTGACGTCTCCTCTCTCACGGCCGCCGCCGACGGGCTCTCGATGGCCACGATCGACTGCTGCTAGATGGTGGTACTGCTCGCCGTGCGGCTGCACCCGGGTGTCGGCGCCCACAGGCACTCGCGCGAGGACACCCACGATGTTCGAGATGCGTCGGCCGTGGCGCGTTCCCGTCCGAGTGGCCGCTGCGGCATCGCTGGCAGTTACCCGATGGAACTCTGCGGTGCTGAGGCCGCGAGCCACAGACCCTCATGCGCGCATGTTTCACGTGGAACAGCAGCTCGGGACGAGCCGGGCGGGTCCGATTGACGACGGTGTATCGGGCTCGGAAGAACATGCCGGTTCTTGAGGAACTGATGGAACCCGTGTACGGGGGGACCGAGTACGACGCGGCGCATTCCTCCCGGGTCAGCACGTCATGTCGGTCTGAACTGGCTGCAGTCGCCCTCGGAATCGTGGTCGAAGCCGCGTCGTCGTCCTTGACTCGACCGGTGAACTCGACCTGCGGGGCTCGCGCCCGTGGAGAAGTCTCGGGTGAGCGGGAACCTCCGGCAGGCGTAGTTCCTTCGCCGCCGCTCCCCGGTACTTGCACCACCGACGCCCCTCAAGGATGCAAAGGGACTACGGCCGCTTCCGACGAGACGTGAACCGGCATAGGGACCTGGTGACTCATGAAGGGCTCCTTCGTGTCTGCTGGCGCCCTGCCCCGGCGGATCGGAAGCCAGGCCATGCGGCGGTGGCAGGCTCACCGTCGATGTTCCACGTGAAACAGCGACGCGCTGTCTCTCCGCCATGTGAGTGACCGACGGACATCGGCGTGTGCGGGGGACCCGGGCGAGGATGCGGGCTAGGACGTGGGCCGGGGTGTGAGCGTGACCCTTCGGAACTCGGGCCGCTCGTTGAAGCGGGGCTGTCCAGGGCCGCCACCGCTCATGGTGCTCCGCTCCTCGCGATCCCCGGTGCATGCTCCGCCGCCCACACATGGGAGGGAGCACGCCCCATGCCTACGGTAGGGCGGCGGCCGCAAGGCTGAGGTAGGGCCGGTGTCCATGCATCTGGTGCCCGGAGGCTTGCGCTGCTCATCCATGCGCGGGACCGAAGGCTTGAACTGCTGTGCTGGGACGGCGGTGGAGCGGCGGGCGAGCCGGCCGCTCGATCCGGCGCGGTCCTCTGCCCAAGGAGCAGGTCCGGGAGCTCCAGGTTCGGCGGCACCGGATGGTGCGGTGAGGTATCGAGGCGTTCATGTCCGGGTGAGACCTCGGGGTTCCGGATCCTGAGTGAGCACCATGGTCCGCCGAGCACCGATGACGGTGCGTCTTCCCCGTGCCCGTACTCCTTCGCACTGCTCTGTGCGTCCCGCGTCGGGACTGCGACGGTCAACGATGTTCGCGTGTTCCACGTGAAACGGTGACGCGGCAGTCGGAGTCACGACATCACGCTGCCAAGGCCTTGCGGAGCTGAGCGACGTACCGGGTTCACCAGGTCGGTCCTCTGCTCGCGTTCGCGGGACGGTCTGCGGGGCTCGCTCGTCAGGGGCGCGCGGCCTGGAGTCCCGTCGCGCTACGTCGCAACGCGTAAGGGCGAGGCGGTGTTTCACGTGGAACGGCGAAGCCAGCGCGCCGGTGCCCGGGTCTGTCAGCCCCGGACAGTAGGCTCACCGGGCGTCGGGTCGTGGACCCGATGGGCCGAGAGGACCGGCCGCCTGCGGGCGGCGGGCCGCGTGCGGAGACCCAGGAGGACCAGCAGCGTGACGACCGACCGAGCCGGCACGTCGACGCGCGCCCCGCACGACGGCGACGACCGCAGCAGGGCGGAGCTGGCCGAGAGCCTCCCGCGGGCGGACGAGGACACGCCGCTGATGGCGGCGCTCCGCCAGGACGCGCGGCGGCGGATCGAGCTGCGCGGTCGGCGTCTCCCGCGACCGGACCAGACGCGGGTCATCACCGTCGCCAACCAGAAGGGCGGCGTGGGCAAGACGACGTCGGCCGTCAACCTGGCGGCGGCGCTGGCGCAGGCCGGCCTCGAGGTCCTGGTCATCGACAACGACCCGCAGGGCAACGCCTCCACGGCCCTGGGGGTCGAGCACCACGGCGGCACCCCCTCGGTGTACGAGGTCCTTGTCGATGGTCTCCCGATGGCGGACGCCGTGCAGGCGTCGCCGCACGTGGAGGGTCTGTGGTGCGTCCCGGCGACGCTCGACCTCTCGGGCGCGGAGATCGAGCTCGTATCCCTCGTCGCCCGTGAGACGCGGCTGCAGCGGGCGCTTGCCACCTACCTCCGGTGGCGCGACGAGCAGGGACTGCGGCGCCTCGACTACGTGCTGGTGGACTGCCCGCCGAGCCTGGGCCTGCTGACGGTGAACGCCTTCGTCGTGGGCCAGGAGGTCCTCATCCCGATCCAGTGCGAGTACTACGCGCTCGAGGGGTTGAGCCAGCTGCTCAAGACGGTCGACATGATCCGGGCTCACCTCAACCCGGATCTGCGGCTGTCGACCATCCTCCTGACGATGTACGACGGCCGGACGAACCTGGCCCGGGAGGTGGCGGACGAGGTGCGTCGGCACTTCCCCGACGAGACGCTCCGGACCACGGTCCCGCGCTCCGTCCGGGTCTCGGAGGCACCCAGCCACGGCCAGACGGTCGTCACCTACGACCCCGGGTCGTCCGGGGCCCTCTCCTACCTCGAGGCCGCCCGCGAGATCGCGGAACGCGGCCTGACCAGCACCGACGCGTCGACCACCGCCCCCGCCGGGCAGCAGGAGGACCAGTGAACGAGAAGCGCCGCGGGCTCGGTCGAGGGCTCGGCGCCCTCATCCCGCAGGGCCAGGACCCGGAGAGGCCGCGGGAGCGGCCGGTGGACGTGTTCTTCCCCGACTCCCGTGAGGGTGCGCTCGCGCCCGCCGCCGCGTCGGTCGCGGCCACGGCCGCGCCCGACACCGCCCGCGCGGACGCGGCGCCGGCGGGACCCGCGACGCCTGCCCGGCGTCGGGCGCGCGCCCAGGTGCCGGCGCTGTCCACGCAGACGTCCGCCGACCTGAGCTTCGGCCGGAAGGGCCGTGCGGCCACCGGCGCGGGCCAGGCCGAGGACGGCGGAGGTGGAACGGACGCGCCGTCGTCTCTTGACGAGAAGCGTTCTCGCAAGCGCGGCGCAGCCGGGGGCGTCGGGACGCCCTCCACCGGGGCGGGCACGGACGTGGTCCCGCAGGCAGACCCCACTGCCGAGCCGCACGGGACGCGCACGGTGCCCGTGGCGGGCGGCGCGGGCACGGACGCGACCGTCGTCGGCACCGCTCCGGGGGCACCCGGCAGCGACGCCGCTGCGCCGCCGGTGGTCGCTGCCGGCGCATCGGAGGTGGAGGACGCGGTCGACGACGGCCGGGCCGCCCGTGCGGACCTGCCCGGTGCCGCGACGCACGTGTCGGACGAGGACGTGGCCCGGGTCGACCTGCTGCCCGACCGGAGCGCGCCCGAGGACAGGGACGCCACCGGCACCGGTGACGACGCGGATGCGCAGGCGATCCTCGACGGCCGGGCCCTCGCGGAGGAGAGCGTGCCGGACGACGCCGACGAGGACGGCGGGCTGCGGCCCGTGCCCGGGGCCCGCTTCGTCGAGCTGCCCCTCGGTGCCGTCCGCCCGAACCCCCGCCAGCCCCGGCAGGTGTTCGACGTGGACGCGCTGGCGGAGCTCGTCGGCTCCATCGAGGAGGTCGGTGTCCTCCAGCCCGTCGTCGTCCGCGAGGCGGAGGACGGCTACGAGCTCATCATGGGCGAGCGCCGGTGGCGCGCGGCGCAGCGGGCCGGCCTGGACACGATCCCCGCGATCGTCCGCGAGACCGACGACGCCGACCTGCTGCGCGACGCGCTGCTCGAGAACCTCCACCGCGCGGAGCTGAACCCGCTCGAGGAGGCGGCCGCCTACCAGCAGCTCCTCGACGACTTCGGCTGCACCCACGAGGTGCTCGCCCAGCGCATCCACCGCTCCCGCCCGCAGATCTCGAACACCCTGCGCCTCCTGCGGCTGCCCGCCACGGTGCAGCGGCGCATCGCGGCCGGTGTCCTGTCCGCCGGCCACGCCCGCGCCCTCCTGGGGCTCACGGACGGCGCCGCGATCGAGCGGCTGGCGCAGCGGATCGTGGCGGAGGGCCTTTCCGTGCGCGCGGTCGAGGAGATCGTCGCCCTCGGCGTGGAGGACGCCGTCCAGCGTCGCGGCCCGCGGGCCAGGGCTGAGGACCCGTCGCTCGACGAGCTCGCCGGCCGGCTCTCGGACCGCTTCGAGACGCGCGTCAAGGTGAGCCTGGGCCGGACCCGCGGCCGCCTGACGGTGGAGTTCGCCTCCCGGGACGACCTCAACCGCATCCTCGCCAGCCTGGCGCCGGACGACCCGGGTCTCCTCGGCGCCTGACCGGGCGCGCGGGGGCAGGACGGCGAGGCGGCACGGCCGGGGCGGCTGCCGGCACGCCGTCGGACGGCTGCCGGCACGGCAGTCGGACAGCTGCCGTCACGCCGTCGGACAGCTGCCGTCACGCCGTCGGACGGCTGTCGGCACGCCGTCGGACGGCCGCCGGCACGCGGCGGCGGCCGTCCGGGACGTCAGTCGCGCAGCTCGGCCTCGACGAGAGCCCGGTACAGCGCGGGCAGCTCGTACCCGGCGGCCTCGGCCGACTGGGGCAGCAGCGAGGTCTCCGTCATGCCCGGCGCGACGTTCACCTCGAGGAACCACGGGGTGCCGTCCGCGTCGACGACGAGGTCCGTGCGGGACAGGCGCGCGAGCCCGAGCTCGCGGTGGGCCGCCACGGCGACCTCGCAGGCCCGTGCGACCACGTCGGGGTCGAGCCGGGCCGGCGTGAAGTACTCGGTGCGGCCGGGGTTGTAGCGCGCGTCGTAGTCGTAGGGACCGTCCGTGACGATCTCCACGGGCGGCAGCGCCACGGGCCCGTCCCCCGTGTCGACGACGCTCACGGCGATCTCCGTGCCCTGCACCGCCTGCTCGACCAGCGCGGTGTCGGAGTAGGAGAAGCAGTCGACCATGGCGTGGGGCAGGGCGGTCGTGTCCGTGACGAGGTTGACCCCGAGGGCGGAGCCGCCCTTCGACGGCTTCACGACGAGGGGCAGGCCGAGCCGTCGCACGAGGGCCTCGAGCACCTGCCCCGCACCGAGCTCGCGGAAGAGCGACTGCGGCAGGGTGACGAAGGCCGGGGTGCGGATGCCCGCCCGCTGCACGACGGTCTTGGCGACGGGCTTCGACCACGCCACCCTGCTGCCCTGCGGGCCCGTGCCGAGCACGCGGTGGCCGGCGAGCGCCAGGACGTCACGGACGGACCCGTCCTCGCCGCTCGCGCCGTGCAGCAGCGGCCAGACGAGGTCGGGCGTGAGCTCGTCGAGCGTGGGCAGGAGGCGCTGGTCGACGTCGAGGACCGTCACCTCCAGGCCCGCGGTGCGCAGCGCCTCGGCCACGCGGCGCCCGGACCGCAGCGACACGTCGCGCTCGTGCGACAGGCCGCCGGCGAGGACGACGAGACGGGGGGACGGGGCGTGGCTCACGCGGCGGGCTCCTGCAGGACGAGGGGGACGAGGACGGCGGCGGTGCGCCGGGTGGTCGAGCGGCTCGGGGTCCGGCGGATCACGACGCGTCGGGCGACGGGACCTGCACCTCGTCGTCGGGGCGATCGTGCGCGGTGCCGAACAGCTCCACGAGCTCGGCCTCCCCCGCGACGACGCCGGCGAGGCGGCGCACGCCCTCGCGGATCCGCTCGGGCGTGGGGTAGCAGTAGGACAGGCGCATGTGGTCGGCGCCGGAGCCGTCGAAGTAGAAGGCGGTGCCGGGGACGTAGGCGACGCGCGCGGTGACCGCGCGCGGGAGCATGTCCCGCGCGTCGAGCCCCTCGGGCAGCTTCACCCAGGTGTAGAAGCCGCCGGTCGGCACGGTCCAGGAGGCCTCGGGCAGGTACTCGGCCAGGGCGGACACGGTGGCGTCCCGCCGCTCGCGGTACTGCTCGCGGTAGACCTTGATCTGCCCCTTCCAGTCGCACGTGCGCAGGTAGGCGCTGATCGCGAGCTGGGAGGCGTTCGAGGGGCACAGGATGGCGGACTCGCTGGCGAGCACGAGCTTCTCGCGCACGGCGTGCGGGGCGACGGCCCACCCGACGCGGTAGCCGGGGGCGAAGGTCTTGGAGAACGACCCGAGGTAGATGACGCCCTCGTCGTCCATCGAGCGCAGCGCGGGCAGCACGTCGCCGTCGAAGGACAGCAGGCCGTAGGGGTTGTCCTCCAGCACGAGGACGCGGTGCCGGCGGGCGATCTCGAGCACGCGCGGGCGGCGCTCGAGCGCGAGGGACACCCCGCCCGGGTTGTGGAAGTTGGGGACGAGGTACAGCAGCTTGACGCGCCGCCCCTGCGCCGCGAGCCGCGTGAGCGTCTCGTCGAGCAGCTCCGGGACGATGCCGTGCTCGTCCATCGTCACGTGGACGACCTCGGCCTGGTACGCCCGGAAGACGCCGAGCGCCCCGACGTAGGACGGCGCCTCCGCCACGACGACGTCGCCCGGGTCGACGAAGACCCGTGTCACGAGGTCGAGCGCCTGCTGCGAGCCCGTGGTCACCACGACGTCGTCGGGGTGCGCCTCGATGTGCTCGAGCCGCATGACCTCGCAGATCTGCTCGCGGAGCGTCTCGTCGCCCTGGCCGGAGCCGTACTGCAGGGCGACGAGGCCCTGCGTGGCGACGACGCGCTGGGCGAGCTCCGAGAGCTGCTCCAGCGGCAGGCCGGCGAGGAAGGGCATCCCGCCGGCGAGGGAGACGACCTCGGGGCGGTTGGCGACGGCGAAGAGCGCACGGATCTCGGAGGCGCGCATGCCGTGGGTGCGCTCGGCGTACGCGCCGAACCACGGGTCCAGGCGCGTGCCGGCGGCGGCGGACGTGGGGGGCTGGCCCGACGTCTGTCGCGCGGGCACGGGCGGGGTGGTCATCCCGTCAGTGTCGCACGCGACCTCCCGCACCCGCCGTCAGGAACAGGCGGTGGGCGCCGCCGCGTCAACCGGCGAGCGCGGCCTCGAGGTGCTGGGCGAGGACGGGCTTGGGGCGCGCGCCGACGACGGACTCGAGCAGCTCGCCGTCCTTCCACACGTGCAGGGTCGGGATCGAGGCGATGCCGTAGTCGCGCACGAGCCGCGGGTTGCGGTCGGTGTCGACCTTGACGATGCGGGCCCGGCCGGCGTAGGTGCGCGCGAGCTCCTCGAGCACGGGCGCGACCGCGCGGCAGGGGCCGCACCACTCGGCCCAGAAGTCGACGAGGACGGGTACGTCGGCGTCGAGGACCAGCGCGTCGAACGTGTCGTCGGTGGCCGCGACGGTCCCGGTCGTGGCCGGACCGGTGGCGGGACCGGTGGCGGGCCCCGTCCCCGGTCCCGTCATCGGGCCTCGGCCGCCTCGCCGACCAGCACGGGCGCCTCCGTCGGGACCATGGGGTCCGGCACGCCCGGCGCCGCGTCGGCCAGCGCCGCCAGGTAGTGCTGGGCGTCGAGGGCCGCCGCGCAGCCCGAGCCGGCGGCGGTGATGGCCTGGCGGTAGGTGTGGTCGACGACGTCACCCGCGGCGAAGACGCCCTCGAGGTTCGTCAGCGTCGACCGGCCGAGGACCTCGATGTAGCCGTTCTCGTCGAGGTCCACCTGGCCGCGCAGGAGGTCGGTGCGGGGCAGGTGACCGATGGCGACGAAGAGCCCGGTGGCGGCGACCTCGCGGGTCTCGCCCGTCACCGTGTCCCGCAGCGTGACGCCCGAGACCTTCTCCTCACCGTGGACCGCGGTCACCTCGGAGTTCCAGGCGAAGGAGATCTTCGGGTCCGCGAAGGCGCGGTCCTGCATGATCTTGGAGGCCCGGAGCTGGTCGCGGCGGTGGACCATGAGGACGCTGCGGCCGAAGCGCGTGAGGAACGTGGCCTCCTCGACGGCCGAGTCGCCGCCGCCGACCACGACGATGTCCTGGTCGCGGAAGAAGAAGCCGTCGCAGGTGGCGCACCAGGAGATGCCGCGACCGGACAGCGCGTCCTCCTCGGGCAGGCCGAGCTTGCGGTACTCCGATCCCGTGCTGAGGATGACGGCCCGGGCCAGGTACTCGTCGCCCGTGGCGGTGACGATGCGCTTCGGGTCGCCGGTGAGCTCGAGCTCCGTGGCGTCGTCCCAGACGATCTCCGCGCCGAACTTCTCGGCCTGCGCCCGCATGTTCTCCATGAGGTCGGGGCCCTGCACGCCCTCGGGGAAGCCGGGGAAGTTCTCGACTTCCGTGGTGTTCATGAGCCAGCCGCCGGCCGTCACGGAGCCCGCGATGACGACGGGTCGCAGCCCGGCGCGCGCCGCGTAGATCGCGGCGGTGTAGCCCGCGGGGCCCGAGCCGACGATGACGAGGTCGCGGACGACGGGGGCGTCGGTGGAGGACGTGCTGGTCACGGCGGGACTCCCGGGGGTGGAGGGCAGGTGTGCTGGCCTGTCCAACAGATGGTAGAGGCGGTCTGTTCCGGACGCCGGTGGGTGCCCGGGGGTGCCCCGCGGGTGCCGGCGGGCGGCTCAGGAGACGGCGACCTCCGCGACCTCCAGGCGGAACTGCGCGCCGTCCGGCGCCGGCGGGAGGTCGGTGAACCACAGGACGAGCGAGGCCGTCTCCGTCGGCGCGGCGAGCGTCAGCACGGTCTCGGGCGCCAGGGGCCCGGAGGCGAGGACGTCGCCGGCGGTGGGGGCGGAGGTGTCCGTCGCGCGCACCTCGACCGCACCCCCCGTGTTGTTGGTCCGCAGCGTCACGGTGGTGACGGTCGCCGGGGCCTGCAGCGTCACCGCGAGCCCCACCGCGTCCTTGAGCCCCCCGAAGTCGGACGAGCGGTAGGTGAAGGTGAACCACGCGGTGGCGGGGTCGCCGTCGACCGCCTGGCCGACGACGTCCTCCTTCTCGCCCGCGCCGGGGTCGCTCGGGTCGATGGACGTGAGGCCGGCGACGACGGGCGCCACCGGCGCCGGGGCCTCCACCGGCGGTGCCTCCGCGGCGGGGGCCTCGGGGGCGGCCGTGCCGGCGTCGGCGGTCGGTGCGGGGTCGCCGGCCGCGTCGCCCCGCACCGGGGCGAAGAGCTCGCGGGTCGCGAACGCGACGCCGCCCACGACGAGGAGCAGCACGAGCAGGAGGGCGACGAGCGGCGCGTCGACGCGGGGCCGGCGGGGGCGCTCGTCCTCGTCGACCTGGCCGATCACGTCCCACTCGCCGCCGGGGACGTCCCCGGGGTCGCCCGGGACGCCGTCGACCGGCGCGCCGCCCGCGGTGGTCGCGACGGTCCCGCCCGCTCCACCGGCCGCGCCCCCGCCCGGCGCGACGAGCGGTGCCGGCAGGAGCTCCTCGGCGTCCTCGTCGGGGTGCCCGCCCTGCCGCCGCAGCGCGACGGGGACGCGGCGCGGCCCGGCGGGGGCCGCCGGCTCCCCGACCGCGCCCGGCCCGAGGTCGACGACGGAGTCGGCGAGCGCCACGGATCCCGTGTGCGCGGCCGGCTCCTCGACGTCGGCGCGCGCGTCCGGCCCGGTCGGGTCCGGCGCACCGGTGCTCCCGCCCGCCCCGGGGCCCGGCTCCGTGGTCGTGCCCGTGGGCCCTGTGGCCGGCCCCGACGCACCGGCGCCGCCCGCGTCGGCGTCCCTCACGACGACGGGCGTCCCGCCCGGCGGCGTGGCGGCGCGGGCCGCCGGGCCGAAGGGGTCGGGCAGCGTCGAGCCCCCGCCGGCGGCGGCCACGGCACCGGTTGCGGCACCGAGAGCCCCTCCGCCGGGGGCCGAGCGGGGGACGGCGCCGGTGACCGGACGGACGGGCCGGTGCCGCGGGGGGAAGGCCGGCGGCGGGGTCCCGGGCCGGGTGTCGCCCCGGCGGTCGCCGCTGCCCAGGACGGTGCGCACGGACGTGCGCCGGACGGGCGGCACCGCGGCGGCGGGCCCGTCCGACGACCCGGGCGACGCGTCGGGCGCCCCGTCGGCGTCGGTGTCCGTCCCCGTGCCCGTCCTCGTGCCCGTCCCTATGCCCGTCCCCGTGCCCGTGCCCGTCCCTGGGTCGGCCGACGCCCCGGCACCCGGGACCGGGCCGCTGCCGTCGCCGGGATGCGTCGCACCGGACGGGGACGCGTCGTCGTGCCCTGCCTCGTGCCCCTGCGCGCCGTCGACGCCCACGTCGTGCCCCTCTCCGCCCGCCGTCCTGCCGTGCTCCGGCGCTGTGGCCCCGGGCGCCACGGCGCTCCGGCCGTCGGCGCCGTCGTCGGCACCCTCGTCGGCACCCTCGTCCCGGTCCCCGTCCGCCGGCGCGCTCCCGTCGGACCCGTGCCGGTGGCCCCCGAGACCCATGACCTCGGCCCAGCTCCGCACGACCCCCCAGCCGAGCCCCGTGCCCGTCCCCGAGCGCCCCGCAGCGGCACCCGTCACGACCGCGGCAGCGCCCGCCGCGGCGACGCCGGCCCCGGCCCCGGCCGCCGCCGGCTCCGCCCAGGGGCCCGGTGCGTCGGCGCCGGTGTGCGCGTCCGGCGCGGCGGCGTCGGCGGCTCCGGACAGCACGATCTCCGCGCCGCCGCCGGGCGTCGCGCGGCTCGCCCGGATCTCGCCCCACGGCTCGAGGTCCTGGACGAGGTCGCCCGGCGTGTGGGGGCCGTCGTCGTGGGGGCCCAGGGTCACCGCGCACAGCGTGTCGAGGTCGTTCGGCACCCCGACGACGAGGTCCGCCGGCGGCACGGCGACGCCGTCGACGACGGGCGCGGGCGGCAGGGAGGCGACCGCGACCGCACCGCCGCGCGCGAGCGTGTCCCCGGCGGCCGTGGTGCCGTCCTCGTCGCGGTCCGGCCCGGACACGGGCCCGCGCCGCGGCCCGGACACCGGCCCGGACACCGGCCCTGGCCCCTCGTCGGGACCCGCGGTGCCCGGAGGGGCCGGCCAGCGCCCGGTGAGCGCGGCGTAGAGCAGCCGGACGAGGTCGAGGGTGTCCGCGCGGCTCGTGCGGCGGGCGTCCGTGTCCGTGCGCCCCAGCAGGGCGCCGTCGAGGCCGAGGCCCGTGAGGACGACGCGCCCGCCCGGCGTCACGTGCAGGGCGGAGGGCCGCAGCGCGAGGTGGTGCACCCCGCGGCGGCGGGCGACCTCGAGGGCGGCGGCGGCCTCCCCGACGAGGGCGCGCGCCTGCTCGCCGGTCAGCGGGCCGTGGGCGGCGAGCCGGGCCAGGTCGGGGCCGTCGACGTGCTCCGTGACGACGTAGCCCGTGGCCGTGCCGTCCTCGGCGGTGTGGGTGCCGACGTCCACCACCCGCACCAGCCGGGGGTCGAGGACGAGCGCGGCGCGGCGGGCGGCGTCGAGGGCCCGGGCCACGGCGCCCGTGTGCAGGAGGACCGCGCGGACCGGCCGGTCGAGGATCTGGTCCGTCGCGTCCCAGGTGGAGGCGCCGGGCAGGTCCCCGGGCACGGGCGCGCCCAGCCGGTAGCGGCCGGCGAGCAGGCTCCCCGGCCCGACGGCCTCAGACACGTCGCACCCTCCGTCCGGCGGCGGACCGGCACCGCACGCCGGGCCGGCCCCTGCATGCTACGGGGCGTCAGCGCCGCCGCAGGACGCGCGACACGGCCCGCAGCGCCGGCCCCGCGAGCGTGTCGAGCTCGCGGACGTGCAGCAGCCGCAGCACCGCGACGTACAGCCCGCCCATGAGGGCCCCGACGACCACGCAGGCCAGCAGCGCCCCGAGCGGCGACGCCGGTTCCACGACGCGGTGCAGCCCCGCGAGGGCGGCGGCCCCGGCGCCGGCCGCGACGAGCGCGCCGATCGTGACCCGCACGTGGGTGCGCACCACGTGGAACGCGTCGACGCCGCCGAGACGCCGGTGGAGGCGGACGAGCGAGACGACCGTGCCGAGGGCGTAGGAGACGGACATGGCCACGCCGGCGCCGACGACCCAGTCCTCGCGCGGCAGGAACGCCCGCCCCAGGAGCGTCCCGACCCCGACCACGGCCGCCATGGCGACCTGCGTGGGGATGAGGCCGCGCGCGTCCTCGTCGGCGTAGTAGACGCGTTGGCACAGCGACCAGGCGCCGAAGAACGGCAGCCCGACGAGCATCGCGACGACGACCCGCGCGACGACCTCCGCGTCGCCGGGCGGGGCGCTGATGAGGATGAGGCGGGTCACGGGCTCGGCGAGGACGACGAGGAGCGCGGTGGCGGGGACCGTGAACAGGCCCACGGTGCGCAGGCCCAGGGAGAGCGTCGCGCGCACGCCGGCGACGTCCCCGTCGTGCGCCTGCCCGGACAGGCGCGTGAACAGGGCCGTCGCCAGGGACACGGTCACGAGCGAGTGCGGCAGCATGAAGACGAGGAAGGCCTGGTCGTAGGCGAAGACGCCCGCCACCCCCTGCGTCCTGCCCGCGGTGGCCTCCGTCGCGACGCGCGAGACGACGAGGTACCCGACCTGCCCGACGAGCAGCCCGACGAAGGTCCAGGTCGACGTGGCGCCGGCGCGGCCGAGGCCCGAGCCGCGCAGGCCCAGGCGCGGGCGGTAGCGGATGCCGGCCCGGCGCAGGGCGGGCAGCAGCACCAGCGCCTGCGCGACGACGCCGAGGGTCGCGGTGGCGCCGAGCGTCGTGACGGCCGCGGGCGTCCAGGCCTCGGCGCGCACGAGCCCCGAGCCCTCCGCGGGCCCGAACGCGGCGATGAAGACGCCGAACCCCACGAGCGCGACGACGTTGTTGACGACGGGCGCCCACATGTACGGGCCGAAGGAGCCGCGGGCGTTGAGCACCTGGCCGAGCAGCGCGTACACGCCGTAGAAGAACAGCTGGGGGATGCACCACCAGGCGAACGCGACGGCGAGGTCGCGCCGGGCGGGGTCGCCGGGGTCGGTGTAGAGGTCGACGAGCAGCGGCGCGGCGAGCGTGAGCCCGACGGCGACCACCGCGAGGGCGGCGAACCCGAGGGTGAGCAGCCGGTCCACGTACTCGCGCCCGCCGCCGCGCTTGAAGGCGCGGACGACCTGCGGCACGAGGACGGCGTTGAGCAGCCCGCCCGCCAGCGTCAGGTAGAGGATGTTCGGGAGCTTGTTCGCGACGGCGAAGGCGTCGGCGGCCTGGCCCGTGGCCCCCACGGCCCCGACGAGGACCATCCCGCGCAGCAGCCCGAGCACGCGGGACACGGCGGTGCCCGAGGCCATGAGGGCGGCCCCCCGGCGGACCCCGCCGTCGCGCGGCTCGTCGGGCCCGTCGTCCACCGTGGTGCCGGCGTCGTCGCGGCTCACGCGGCTCCCCCCGCCGGCGGCGTGGTCGTGGCCGTCCCGCCCCGCCGGCCGAGGCCCCGGCTGGCGCCCTGGCCGCGCCGGACCGTGCGGACGACGCCGACGACGAGCCCCACCGCCAGGACCGCGCCCACGACGGCCGTGCCGACGCTCTCGATCGTCGGCGAGAGCCGGGCCTCGAACGTGACGGGGGCGGAGACCGGCTCGCCGTCGGCGCCGGTGAGGACGGCCGTGACGCGGACGTCGCAGTTGGCGCGGGCCTCGAAGGGCACGGGGACCGTGATCTCCCCGCCGGCGGGGACCGTCACCGCGGGGACGTCCCCGACCCCGAGGCAGGCGGTCGCGGGCTCGACGCGCAGCAGGACGGTGGCGTCCGTGGGCAGGGAGCTGCGGACGGAGAAGCGGTAGGGCGCCTCCGCGGCGATGACGTTCACCGTGCTCACGGGCGCGAGGTCCAGCCCGCCGCGGCGGGCGGCGAGCGCGTCGACGACCGTCGCGACGGCGGCCTCGCGCCCCTCGGGGTCGGACCGCCAGGCCACCGAGAGGGGGGACAGGGCGGCCGCGTCGACGCCGTCGAGCAGGACGGCCGGGTCGGCCGCCACGCCCGCGAACGCGACCGTCGCGGCGCGCGCGTCGGCGAGGGCCCGCACCTGCGCGGCGGGGGCGGCCCCGGCCGACAGGTCCCGCGCCGGCGCGGACGAGGAGGCGGTGGGCGCCGGGTCCGCGCGGGTGCCCGACGGCGCGGGGGCGGGGGTCGCGGCCGCCTCGTCGCGGGCGCCGTCGACGAGACCCGACAGCGGCGTCGTCGTCACCCAGGGGGCCGCCGCCAGGGCGTCGAGGAGGGGGCCGGCGAGCGCGGGGTCGACCGCGGCGGCCCGGTCGGGCGCCACGAGCACGCCGCGCCCGGCCTCCGTGGCCGCCCGTGCGCGCACCGCGGTCTCGGCCAGGGCGCGCTGCGCGGCCGCGGCGGGCGTGAGCGGGGCGTCGTCGGGGTCCGTCCCGGCGCCCGCGAGCAGGTCGGAGAGCACCGGGTCGGGCCCGACGACGGTGAGCGGTGCGCCCGCGGTCGTGACGGACCGGAGGGCGGCCCCGTCGCTCCCCGCCCCCGTGACGGCGACCGGCGCCGGCGGGGCGACGACGAGCCGGGCCCCCGCGGGTCCGGCGGCGGTCCACGCGCCCGAGCCGAGCAGGTCCTGCGTCGTGGCGTCGAGGGGGTCGGCCGACCACACCAGCGGACCCTGGGTGGCGAGGTCCGTCGTGGCCGCCAGGTCCTGCGCGGCGGCGAGCAGCTCGCCGCGGCCGGCCCGCGCCACGGCCGCGACGTCGGGGTCGGCCCACGGCAGCGTCCACACCTCGTGGCCCTCGACGCCCGCCAGGGGGCCCCCGCCGGGCCCGTCGGCGTCCGCCCCGTCGCCCTCGGCACCCCTGCCGGCACCGGCCCCGGCCGCGCCGACGAGCACCGGGTCGACCGCGTAGGTGACGTCCCGCCCGGCGCCGAGCGCGAGCGCGTCGGCGGTGGCGTCCCCCAGGTCCGACGGCGACGGCGTCGTGCCGTCCGCGCCGGAGCCCTCGTCGCCGGCCGTGCCGGACCCCGTGCCGGACCCCGAGCCGCCGTCCGAGCTGCCGTCCGTGCCGTCCTCGCCCGGCTCCGCGGCCACGACCTCCCCCGGGGCGTCGGCCGCGCCGTCCGTCGCGGGGCCGGCCGGGTCCGCGGTCGCGTCGTCGGTCGCGTCGTCGGTCGCCCCGGCCGTCGCGTCGCCCGCGCCCGCCGTCGCGACCGGGGCGGCGAGGGGCTCCGCGGTGCCGGCCGGGAGCGCGACCGAGGCCGGGGCCGTCAGCGGCAGCAGCACGGCGACGCGTGCCTGCGGCAGCGTCCCCGCCGGCCGCCACAGCACGTAGGTCCGCACGAGCCCGACGAGCGTGCGGCCGACCGTCACGTCCACGGCCAGTCCGCGCGGTCCCCACACGTCGGGCAGGTCGAGCAGGCGGACGTCCGCCGCGGGCAGCGGGAGGTCGACGGTCGCCGACGCCCCGGGGGCGAGGGTGCCCTCGACGACCGTCTGCGCGACGCGCTGCCCGGCGGACTCCGTCGGACCGGCGTCGGCCCAGGCCGCCACCTCGTCCGCCCCCGCCATGCGGAACCGCGACAGGAGCAGGGAGACGCGGGGGGAGTCGAGGTCCTCGTCGGAGTCGTTGCGGACGGTGGCGCGGACGAGGAGGTCCTGGCCGGGCTCGAGCACCTGGGGCGCCACGGCGTCGAGGCGGACCGTGACGGGCAGCGACGCCTCCTCGGCCGCCCGCGCGGCGGGTGCGGTGGCGACGCCGGCCACGACGGAGGCCAGGACGGCGACCGTCGGGGCCGCGACGAGGCCCAGCACCGTCGCGACGGCCGCCGTCACCGCGGCCAGGGCGCGCCCGCCACGGGGGCGGGCGGCCGCGCGCGCGGTCACGGCGCGTCGACGAGGAGCGTCAGCGCGGTGTGGGCGAGCCGGCGCTCGTTGGGGTAGGCGAGCCGGTCGGGCAGCGCCGCGACGGGCACCCAGGCGGCGTCCTCGGCCTCGCCGTCGGGGTCGCCCTCCACGGACAGCTCGCCGCCGACGGCGCCGAGCAGGAAGTGGTGCACGACCTTGTGCACGCGGCGGTCGTCGCCGCTGAACCAGTAGTCGATGACGCCGAGCCGGCGCAGGATCCGGCCGTCGATGCCGGTCTCCTCGGCGATCTCCCGGACGGCCGCCTCCTCGGGCGTCTCGGCGCCCTCGAGGTGCCCCTTGGGCAGGCACCACTCGAGGCGGCCGGCCCGGTTGCGGCGCGCGATGACGGCCGCGAGGAAGACCCCGTCCTCCTGCGTCACGACGAGACCGCCGGCCGAGGTCTCGTCGACGACGGGCAGCGCCGTCGCCCGGCGCGGGGGCGTGGCCTGCGGGTCGATGCGCAGCGGGTGCCCGCCGGGCGGGTGGGGCGCGGGTCCGCGCGGCGCGGGGGCCCCCCGAGGGGCCGGGGGCGTCGCGGCGCTGGACATGCCCGCCACTGTAACCGCCGGACCTGCACCGCCCCTCCGTCCCCGCGTCCGCCGCGCGGTCCCGGCGGGTGCCGGGGCAGTCCTTGCGGGCGCCGGGGCCGTCCCCGCGGGCGCCGGGACCGTCCCTGCGGGCGCGCGGGCCGGTCTGGCAGGCTTGACCCCCGTGCCCGACCCTCTCGCCCCCGTGCCCGGACCCACCGCCGGCAGCCCCGTCGACGCCCCCGCGCCCGAGGCGGTCGAGGCGCTGCGCCGGCGGGCGCTCGCGGTCCTGGCGGCCCTCCCCGCGGAGGCCCGGGAGCTGGGCGAGCGGTTCCGCGCGGCGGGGCACGAGCTCGCGCTCGTCGGCGGTCCCGTGCGCGACGCCTTCCTCGGCCGGTCCTCGGCCGACCTCGACTTCGCCACCTCGGCGCCGCCGGAGGCGACGCAGGCGCTGCTCGCCCGGTGGGGCGACGCCCACTGGGACATCGGCAAGGCGTTCGGCACGATCGGGGCGCGGCGGCGCACGCGCGGCACGGGCCCCGACGTGGACGTCGTCGTCGAGGTGACGACCTACCGGACCGACCGCTACGACCCGGCGTCGCGCAAGCCCGTCGTCGAGTACGGCGACAGCCTCGAGGGCGACCTCTCCCGCCGGGACTTCACGGTCAACGCCATGGCCGTGCGGCTGCCCGAGCTCGCCTTCGTCGACCCCTTCGGCGGCCTCGACGACCTCGCGGCCGGCCTCCTGCGCACCCCGATCGCGCCCGACCGCTCCTTCGACGACGACCCGCTGCGGATGATGCGCGCCGCGCGCTTCGCCGCCCAGCTCGGGATGCGCCTGGACCCCGCCGCGGACGCCGCGATCCGTGCCATGGCGGACCGCATCTCCATCGTCTCCGCCGAGCGCGTGCGCGACGAGCTGGTCAAGCTCCTGCTGGCGGACCGGCCGCGGCCGGGGCTGGAGCTCCTCGTCGACTCCGGGCTGGCCGCGCACGTCCTGCCCGAGCTGCCCGCCCTCCAGCTCGAGATCGACGAGCACCACCGGCACAAGGACGTCTACCAGCACTCGCTCACCGTGCTCGAGCGGGCGATCGCGCTCGAGACCGGCGCCGACGGCCCCGTGCCGCGCCCCGACCTCACCCTGCGGCTGGCGGCGCTGCTGCACGACGTCGGCAAGCCGCGGACCCGCCGCTTCGAGCCCGGCGGCGGCGTGAGCTTCCACCACCACGAGGTCGTGGGCGCCAAGCTCGCCGCCGCCCGGCTCAAGGCCCTGCGCTTCGACCGGGCCACGGTGAAGGACGTCGCGCGGCTGACGGAGCTGCACCTGCGCTTCCACGGCTACGGCGAGGGCGAGTGGACCGACAGCGCGGTGCGCCGCTACGTCACGGACGCCGGCCCGCTGCTCGAGCGCCTGCACCGTCTGACCCGCTCGGACTGCACCACGCGCAACGTCCGCAAGGCGCACCGGCTCCAGGCCGCCTACGACGACCTGGAGACCCGCATCGTCCGGCTCCAGGAGGCGGAGGAGCTCGCCGCGGTGCGGCCGGACCTCGACGGCACGCAGATCATGGCCGCCCTCGGGCTGCCGCCCGGGCGGGAGGTCGGCGAGGCGTACCGGTACCTGCTCGGCCTGCGGATGGACCGGGGCCCGCTCGGGGAGGACGTCGCCCGCGAGGAGCTGCTGCGCTGGTGGGCGGCGCGCACGCCCCCCGCCTGAGGCGCGCGCGCCGTCACAGGTGGCGCATCACCAGCAGGCACATGTCGTCCTCGGGCCGCTCGGCGACGAGCCGGTCGACGAGGTGGTCGCGCACCGCGGCGGACCCCGCCTCGGCCGGCGCCTCCGCCAGGGCCCGCTCGAGCTCGCGGATGCCGTCGGCGAGCGGGCGGTCCCGGCGCTCGACGAGGCCGTCGGTGTAGGCGACGAGCACCGCGCCCGGCTCGAGGCGCACGCTGCTCTCGGCGTCCGCGCGGAGCGGCCCGAGCCCGAGGGGCCGGGTGCGCGACCCCTCGAGCCGCTCGACGGCCCCCGACGGCCGGCGCACGAGGACGGGCGGGTGGCCGGCGCTGGCGTAGGCGAGGGCCGCGCCGCTGCCGTCCTGCGCCCAGGTGAGGTAGACCGCCGTGGCGACGGCCCCGATGTCGAGCGCGCGCACGAGCTCGTCGACGTCCGCCAGGGCCGCCGCCGGCGGGGCCTCGCGCCACGCGGTGGTGCGGAGCATGGAGCGCAGCTGACCCATGGCGGCGGCGGCCTGCATGTCGTGGCCCATGACGTCGCCGACCGCGACGCCGACCCGGCCCGACTTCAGGGGCAGCACGTCGAACCAGTCGCCGCCGACCTCGGCGCGCAGGCCCGAGGGGAGGTACGTCGCGGCGAGGTCGAGGCCGGGCACGTCGGGGATCTCGGGCAGCAGGCTGTGCTGCAGGGTGAGGGCGGACCGGCGCTCGCGCAGGTAGAGGCGCACGTTGTCCAGGGCGAGCCCGGCCCGACGCCCCAGGTGCGCGGCCGTCACGACCGTGTCGGAGCCGAAGGCACCGCGCCGCTCGTGCACGAGGCACAGCGCGCCGAGCACCCGGCCGCGGGCGCGCAGCGGCACGACGAGCGCGCTGCCCAGGCCGAGCGCGCGCAGGTGCTCGAGCTGCTCCGGGGTCGTCCGGTGCACGAGCCCCGCGGTGTCGACGTCGAACGGCGTGCTCACGAGCGGGTCCTTCCCCGTGAGGGCCGCGTTGACCGACGGCGAGCGGGTCAGCCACCCGACCGTGTCGTGCTCGAGGGCGTCGGCCGCCGGCCGGCGGTGGGGGTCGGCGACGGCCACGTGGAGACGCTCGACCCGCCCGACCTCGTCCGTCATGACGACGAAGCCCCACGTCGCCAGCGCGGGGACCACGGCGTCGGCGAGCGCAGCCACCGCGTCGTCGTAGTCCAGGTGCGCGGCCACGGAGTCCGTCACGCGGGCCAGCAGCTCCAGCCGCACGGTCGTGGCCTGCGCCAGGGCGAGGCGGTCGTCGCGGTCGCGCTCGGCACGGACGCGCCCGGTCACGTCCGCCTGCACCGCGATGCGGTGGGTCATGGCGCCGGCCTCGTCGAGCACGGGGCTGATGACCATCTGGTTCCAGAACGGCGTGCCGTCCTTGCGGTGGTTGAGCAGCGTCTCCGTGACCGTGCGCGTGCCCGACTCGGCCAGCGCGAGGCGCCGCGCGGCGGCCCGGTCGGTGCCCTCCCCCTGGAGGAAGCGGCAGTTGCGGCCGACGACCTCCTCCGGCGCGTAGCCCGTCAGCGCGACGAAGGCGTCGTTCACCCACACGACGGGCTCGTCGCGCTGGTGCGGGTCGGACAGCGCGACCGCCACGCCGGAGGTCCGCAGCGCGCGCAGCAGGAGCGGGTCGCTCACGCGCGCACCTCCCCCGTCGTCGTGCCCGTCGTCGTGCCCGTCGTCGTGCCGGTCGTCGTGCCGGTCGTCGTCCCGGTCGCCGGGCCCGCGAGGTGCGCCGGGACCTGCCGGGGCAGCCTCCGGAAGACCGCCGCACCGGCACCGTAGGCGAGCGCGAGGACGACGGACAGCACGGGGCTCCAGCCGTCGTCAGGCAGCGCGAGCGCGCCGAGCGCGGCGGCGAGGACGAAGGCCGCGTTGTAGAGGACGTCGTAGAGCGCGAAGGCCCGCCCGCGGTACGCGTCTGGGGTGTCCCGCTGGACGACGGTGTCGACGGCGATCTTCGTGCCCTGGGCGGCCAGCCCCAGGACGGCCGCCGCTGCCAGGACGGTCCCGTGCCGCACGGGCGGCACGAGGAGGAGCTGGCTGACCGCCGCCACCCCGAGGCACAGCACGACCCAGCGCTGCGGGCCGAGCCGCGGGCTGACCACGGGCGTGAGCACGACGGCCGCCGCGAAGCCGAGGGCCGTGGCCCCGAGCACGCCCGCGAAGACGCGCAGCCCCTCGTCGGGGTCCGCGGGGTCCGCGAGGAGGTTCCGCGCGATGAGGACCGAGGCGATGAACACGGTGCCGTAGAGGAACCGGTGCCACGCCATGACGCCGAGGGCCGCGGCCGGGGTGCGCCGCGCGACGAGCGTGCCGACGCCCTCGCCCAGGCCGCGGCCGAGCGTCCGGAGCGCCGTGGCCAGCGCCCGGGCGTCGGCCCGCCGGTCCGGGCCGAGCGCCTCGCGGTCCCAGCCGGCGGCCACGAGCGAGGCGACGGCCATGAGCAGCGCCGCGGCGACGAGCGTGCCCGCGTCCCGCGGCGCCCCGGCCGGCACGAGCAGCCCGACGAGGAGCCCGAGCCCGGCGCCGACCCCCGAGGCGGCGGTGCCGAGCGTGGGGGTGACGGCGTTCGCGGTGAGGAGCAGCGGGCCGTCGACGAGCCGCGGCAGCGCGGTCGACAGCGCGGCGAGCAGGAAGCGGTTGACGGACAGGCAGACGAGCGCGAGCACGTAGACCGCCGGGCCGACGCCCACGGTGAGGACCAGGCCCGCGACGACGAGCGCCAGCGCGGCCCGGACGAGGTTCCCGACGACGAGCACCTGCCGCCGCCGCCAGCGGTCGAGCAGCACCCCGGCCCACGGCCCGACGACGGTGAAGGGCAGCAGCAGCACCGCGAAGGCCGCGGCGACGCCCGTCGCGGTGCTCGCGGTCTCCGGCGAGAAGAAGAACAGCGTCGCGAGGCCGATCTGGAACAGCCCGTCGCCGGACTGGCTCGCCAGGCGCACCCCGAGCAGCCGCCGGAAGCCGGCGAGCGGCCACAGGGCCCGCAGGTCGCCGAGCACGCGCACCCGCCGAGCCTAGTGCCGCACGCCGACGCGACGGTCGGGCCGGTCGGGTCGGTCGGGCCGGACGCCCGCAGGGGTGGTGCCGGCCGCAGCCCGCACCACCCCTGCCGTCACCGCGGTCGGGTCGAGGCTCAGGCCTCGTCGCCGCGGATGAAGGCCTCGAGGGCCGCACGGCCCTTCTGGTCCTCCATCTGCACGGGCGGGGACTTCATGAAGTACGTCGACGCCGGGATGATCGGGCCGCCGATGCCGCGGTCCTTGGCGATCTTCGCGGCGCGCAGGGCGTCGATGATGATGCCCGCGGAGTTCGGGGAGTCCCAGACCTCGAGCTTGTACTCGAGGTTCAGGGGCACCTCGCCGAACGCGCGGCCCTCGAGGCGCACGTACGCCCACTTGCGGTCGTCGAGCCACGCCACGTAGTCGGACGGGCCGATGTGGACGTTGCGGTCCTCCTTCTTGCCGGCGAGGGGGCCCTCGTCGATGTTGGAGGTGACGGCCTGCGTCTTGGACAGCTTCTTGGACTGCAGGCGCTCGCGCTCCAGCATGTTCTTGAAGTCCATGTTGCCGCCGACGTTGAGCTGGTACGTGCGGTCCAGCACGACACCGCGGTCCTCGAAGAGCCGGGCCAGCACGCGGTGCGTGATGGTGGCGCCGACCTGGGACTTGATGTCGTCGCCGACGATCGGGACGCCGGCGTCCTCGAACTTCTTCGCCCACTCGGGGTCGGAGGCGATGAAGACGGGCAGGGCGTTGACGAAGGCGACGCCCGCGTCGATGGCGCACTGGGCGTAGTACTTGTCCGCGTCCTCGGAGCCCACCGGCAGGTAGGAGATGAGGACGTCGACCTGCGCGTCCTTGAGCGCCTGCACCACGTCGACCGGCTCGGCGTCGGCCTCGTCGATGGTCTCGGCGTAGTACTTGCCGATGCCGTCGAGGGTCGGGCCGCGCTGCACCGTGACGCCCAGCGGCGGCACGTCGGCGATCTTGATCGTGTTGTTCTCCGACGCGAGGATCGCCTCCGAGAGGTCGAAGCCGACCTTCTTGGCGTCGACGTCGAACGCGGCCACGAACTCGATGTCCCGGACGTGGTACGGCCCGAACTGGACGTGCATGAGGCCCGGGACCCGGCTGCCCGGGTCGGCGTCGGCGTAGAACTGCACGCCCTGGACCAGCGACGCGGCGCAGTTGCCGACGCCGGCGATGGCGACGCGGATGGTCATCCTCGCTCCTTCTGGGTGGTGCGCCCCGCGTCGAGGGCAGGAGGGTCCTGCCGCACGTCGCTGGCGTCGGTGGTGCCGGTGGCGGCCGGACGGCCGTCCCCGGGGGTCGCACGGCGGACGCCGCGCTCGTTGTCGATCAGCTCGTCGAGCCAGCGGACCTCGCGCTCGACGAGGTCGAGCCCGTGGCGCTGGAGCTCGAGGGTGTACTCGTCCATGCGCTCGCGGGTGCGGGCGACGGACTGGCGCACGGACTCCAGGCGCTCCGTGAGGCGGGAGCGCCGTCCCTCGAGGATGCGGAGCCGGGTCTCGGCGTCCGTCTGCCCGAAGAACGCGAAGCGCACGTCGAACTGCTCGTCCTCCCACGCCGCGGGGCCGGAGGTCGCCAGCAGCGCGCCCAGGTGCTCCTTGCCCTCGGTCGTGAGCTCGTAGACGATCCGCGCGCGCTTCGTCGAGACCGCCGGCCCGTCGCCCGTGTCCGTCCCCTCGATCCAGCCCTGCGCCACGAGGGCGCGCAGGCAGGGGTAGAGGGAGCCGTACGAGAGGGCGCGGAAGGAGCCGAGCACGAGGTTCAGGCGCTTGCGCAGCTCGTACCCGTGCATGGGCGACTCGTGGAGCAGGCCCAGGACGGCGGTCTCGAGCACCTCGGTGCGTGAGCGCATCGTCGACCTCCTCCCCGCCGTCGCCCCGCCCGCGGGGCGGAGAGCGTTGCTCGATGTATCGAATGGATACATCGGGAGAGTAGGCCGACGGTCGCCGGGGCACAACCGGCCGCCCCGCGCGCGGGGCGTGGCCCGTGTGGGGATCGTGTGCAGGATCGGGGGCCGACCTGCGGCGATCGGGGGCGGACCCGGGCGCGGCGGACCCCGGCCGGCGTCCGCGCGCGACGATGCGGGGGCTGCCGCTCGCATACTGGCGGCGCGAGGGCCGGGCCCGAGGGGGCCGGGCGGAGGGGACGGCACGGTGGCAGGCAGGGACGGCACGGAGGGGCGGCGCACGCCGCGCTCGGCGACGAGCGGCGGCGGACGGGGCGCGGCGTCGGGCGTGCCCGGGACCGCGGCCCGTGGCGCGGGGGGCACCGCGCGCCCGGCCCGCGGCCGTCGGCCCCGCCGTCGCGGCCTGCGGCGCCTCCTGCCGACCTGGCGCGGCCTGCTGGCCGTCGTGCTGGGCCTCGTCGTGCTCGTCGTCGGCGGCGTGGCGGTCGCGTACGCGCTCGTCGACGTCCCCGCCCCGGGCGACGAGGCCCAGGCGCAGACGACGACCGTCTACTGGAGCAACGAGGACGGCACCCGCGGCGAGCCCGTGGCGGACCTGCCCGGCCTGCGGCGCACGATCGTCGACGCGGCCGCGCTGCCCGAGCACGTCGGCAACGCCGTCGTCGCGTCGGAGGACCGCTCGTTCTGGACCAACCGGGGGATCTCGATCCCGGGGATCGTGCGCGCCTTCGTCAACAACGTGCGCGGCGGCGACACCCAGGGCGCCTCGACCCTGACGCAGCAGTACGTGAAGAACTACTACACGGAGCGCACGTCGATCGGGTACGTCGGCAAGGCGAAGGAGGCGCTGCTCGCGGTGAAGATCGCGCAGCAGGAGTCGAAGGCCCAGATCCTCGGCCGCTACCTCAACACCGTGTACTGGGGCCGGGACACCTACGGCGTGCAGGAGGCCGCGCAGGCGTACTTCGGGGTCGACGCCGCCGAGCTGACCGTGTCGCAGTCGGCGATGCTCGCGGGCATCATCCCCTCGCCGAACAACTACGACCCGGCGGTGGACCCCGAGCGGGCGCAGCAGCGCTGGGCGCGGGTGCTCGACCTCATGGAGGCCGACGGCTGGATCACGGCCCAGGAGCGGGCGGCGCAGACGTTCCCGGAGACGGTCGTCGAGGACGAGTCGCAGACCTACGCCGGCCCGAACGGCTACCTGCTGAAGATGGTGGAGGCCGAGGCCCAGGAGACGCTGGGGCTGTCGGAGGACGAGCTCAAGCGCGCCGGCCTGGCGCTGCAGGCCACCTTCGTCAAGCCCGTCCAGGACGCGGCGGTCGCCACCGCCACGGCGCTGTGGGACGGCACGCTCGCCGGGGCGGCCCCCGACCCGGCGACCAGGGTGACGATCGTGTCGGTCGACCCGGCGGACGGCGCCGTCGTGTCGCTGTGGGCCGGCGCCGACTACCTCGCCGAGCCCTTCAACCGCGCGACCGAGGACGCCATCCAGGGCGGCTCGACCTTCAAGCCGTTCACGCTCGTCGCCGCGCTGGAGCAGGGTGTGCCGCTCACGACGACCTTCAGCGGCGCCTCCCCCATGAGCCCCGAGGGCTGGGGCGGCTCGCTCCAGAACTTCGGCGGGACGTCCTACGGCCGGATCGACCTCGTGCGCGCCACGCAGGACTCCGTGAACACCGTGTACGCCCAGCTCAACCTCGAGATCGGCCCCGAGCGCACGGCGGAGGTGGCGCAGCGGGCGGGCATCACCACCGAGGTGGGGGTCAACGCCGGCAACGTGCTCGGCACGGACATCGTCCACCCCCTCGACGTGGCGTCCGCCTACGCGACCTTCGCGGCGCAGGGGCAGCACTCCGACCCCTTCGTCCTGCGGTCGGCGACCTACGCCGACGGGGCCGTCGCCTACGCGCACGAGACGACCCGCACCCAGGCCTTCGCGGCGGACGTCATGGCGGACGCGACCTACGCGATGCAGCAGGTCGTGGAGCGGGGCTCGGGCAACCGGAACGTGGGCCGCGTCATCGACGTCCCCGTCGCCGGCAAGACGGGCACCTCGCAGGAGAACCGGTCGGCGTGGTTCGCCGGCTACACCACGACGCTCGCGACGACGGTGTCCTTCAGCCAGGTGGGTCCGGACGGCCGCGACCAGGTCACCATCACGCCCTTCGGCGGCGTGCGGGAGGTCACGGGCAGCACGTGGCCCGCGCGCGTGTGGGCGGCGTACATGGAGCCCGTCCTCGCGCTGCCCCGGTACGGGGCCGCGACCGACTTCCCGCCCCGGGCCGACGTGGGCCCGACGGCGACGGCGAGCGCGACGGCGACCCCCACCCCGACGCCCACGCCGACGCCCACGGAGACGGCGCCGGCCGAGGTCGCCGTGCCGGGCGGCCTCGTCGGGGTCCTCGAGGCCGACGCGAGCGCCGCGCTGCTGGCGGCGGGCCTGCGGCCGGAGGTCGTGCAGGAGCCATCGACGACGACCGCGGCGGGTCGGGTGGTCCGCCTCGAGCCCGGTGCCGGGTCGGCCGTCGGGGCGGGGTCGGCCGTGCGCGTGGTCGTGTCCTCGGGGGCGCCGGCCGCACCGGCGCCGGAGCCGACCGCCACGCCGACGCCGACCGTGCCCTCCGAGGGCGGCACGACCACGGGGGGCGCCGGCTCGACCGGCGACGGCACCGGGGCCACGGCGCCGCCCCTCCCCTGACCGGGGCGATTCGTGCCCGGGGCCGCACGCCCTGTACCCTGACGCGCTGCGGCACGTGCACCCGGACCACCGGTCGGGGAGGCGCGCCGCGACGCACACACCCTCCTGTCACGGAACGACCGTGACCGCCGAGACCAGAGGAGGTGGGTATGAGCCTGCGTCAGTACGAGATCATGATCATCCTCGACCCCGAGATCGAGGAGCGCACCGTCGCCCCGTCGCTCGACCGCTACCTGAACGTCGTCAAGACCGACGGCGGCACGGTGGACAAGGTCGACATCTGGGGCCGTCGCCGCCTGGCCTACGAGATCGCGAAGAAGGCCGAGGGCATCTACGCCGTCGTCGACTTCACCGCCTCCCCGGCCACGGCCAAGGAGCTGGACCGCCAGCTCGGCCTCAACGAGGTCGTCCTGCGGACGAAGGTCCTGCGCGCCGAGAAGTGAGGTCGCGGGCCGTCCTGTTGACGGCCCCGCCCCGCTGTCGGACCGGCCCCGTAGGGTCGCGACGACGAGCACGCACGCCGAGCCCGGACACCCGGCCGGACCAGAAGGAGCAGTCATGGCAGGAGAGACCCTCATCACGGTCGTCGGGAACCTCACGGGGGACCCGGAGCTGCGGTTCACCCCCTCGGGGGCGGCCGTCGCCAACTTCACGATCGCGTCCACGCCCCGCACTTTCGACCGTCAGGCGAACGAGTGGAAGGACGGAGAGACGCTGTTCATGCGCTGCTCGATCTGGCGCGAGGCGGCCGAGCAGGTCGCCGAGTCGCTGACGAAGGGCACCCGGGTCATCGCCCAGGGCCGCCTCGTCTCCCGCACGTACGACACCCGTGAGGGCGAGAAGCGCACCGTCGTCGAGCTCCAGGTCGACGAGGTCGGGCCCTCGCTGCGCTACGCCTCGGCCAAGGTCACCCGCACCCAGCGCTCCGGCGGTGGGGGCGGCGGCTTCGGCGGTGGCGGTGGCGGCGGGTTCTCCGGCGGCGGCGGGGGTGGCGGCGGCTTCGGCGGCGGCCAGTCCTCCGGCGGCGGGGGCGGGTACGGCGGGGGCCAGTCCTCCGGCGGCGCCGCGTCCGACGACCCGTGGGCCACGCCCGCGAGCAGCTCGGGCGGCGGCGGCTACTCGGACGAGCCCCCCTTCTGACCGACCCCGGTCCGGCCCGCGGCGCACGTGCACCTGCACGGGCGCCGTGACCCGCACCAGCACCGCCGGCCCCGGCCGGCACCGACGTCGCCCCGCGTGACGTCGCCGTAGACACCGCATCCCCGAGCACGGCAACGCTCGGGGCTCCGAGAGAAGGAGCACCGCGATGGCCAAGCCCGTCGTCCGCAAGCCCAAGAAGAAGCAGAACCCGCTGAAGGTCGCCAAGATCGACGCGGTCGACTACAAGGACACCGCGCTGCTGCGCAAGTTCATCTCCGACCGCGGGAAGATCCGCGCGCGTCGGGTGACGGGCGTGTCCGTCCAGGAGCAGCGCGCGATCGCCCGCGCGGTCAAGAACGCCCGCGAGATGGCCCTGCTGCCGTACTCGTCGTCGGCGCGCTGAGAGAGGGGACCGTCATGGCCAAGCTCATCCTGACCCACGAGGTCACCGGTCTCGGTGCCCCCGGCGACGTGGTCGAGGTGAAGGACGGGTACGCCCGCAACTTCCTCGTCCCGCGCGGCCTCGCCACGGCGTGGTCGAAGGGCGCCGAGAAGGACGTCACCGCGATCCGCAAGGCCCGCAAGGCCCGCGAGATCGCCACGCTCGACGAGGCGCGCGCCGCCCGGGACTCGCTGCAGAGCAAGCCCGTCGTCGTGCGAGCCAAGACCGGTGCCGGTGGCCGCCTCTTCGGCGCCATCACGACCACGGACATCGCCGCCGCGGTGACCGAGGCCGGTGCGTCCGTCGACAAGCGCAAGATCGAGATCGCCCAGCCCATCAAGGCCACGGGCGAGCACAAGGTCTCCGTGCGCCTCCACCCGGAGGTCGCCGCGACCCTCACGGTCAAGGTCGTCAGCGCCTGACCTGAACCGCCGGCGGGCCCGTCCCGTCACCCGCGCCGCCCCGCGGTCCCTCCGGACCGCGGGGCGTCGTGCTGCCCCGGCCTGCGCCGTGCTGCCCAGGCCCGCGTCGTGCTGCTCAGGCCTGTGTCGTGCTTCCCAGGCCCGCATCGCGCTGCCCCGTCCTGCGTCGTGCTCCCGGTCACGCGGGTCACCCGTGCGGCGGCGCGCGCCCCGCGGCCCCCGCGTCCCCCCACCCCGAGAGAGGCCCATGAGCCCGTCCTCCCCCGACCGTCCTCCGCTCCTCGCCGGCCAGGCCGACACCGCACCGCCCGCAGCACCACCCGCAGCACCACCCGCAGCACCGCCCGTAGCACCACCCGTCCCCGTGCCGCCCCCCGTGCCGCCGCCCGGGCCCCCGGCCCCGCCCGCCGCCCGTGCCGTCGCGCCCCGGGTCTTCTGGCCCTCCGCCGTCGTCACCCTCGCGGCCGCCGTCCTGGCGATCCTCACGCCCGCCACCGCCGGCGAGGTCCTCGGTGCCGTGCAGGGCGCGATCGTGCGCGGGTTCAGCTGGTACTACGTGCTCGTCGTCGCCTTCTTCGTCGGCCTGTCCCTGTGGTTCGGCCTCGGGCGGCACGGGGACCTGCGGCTCGGCAGGGACGACGACGAGCCCGAGTTCAGCACCCGGTCGTGGTTCGCCCTCCTGTTCGCGGCCGGCATGGGCATCGGGCTCGTGTTCTACGGGGTGAGCGAGCCCCTCAGCCACTTCGCCTCGCCCCGTCCCGGCGTCACGGGGACACCGGGGCAGCTGGCGCAGCAGGCGCTGTCCCAGACGTACCTGCACTGGGGGCTGCACGCCTGGGCCATCTACGTCGTGGTCGGGCTCGCGCTCGCGTACGCGATCCACCGGCGCGGCCGGCCCGTCTCGATCCGGTGGGCGCTGGAGCCGTTGCTCGGGCGCCGCGTGCGCGGTGCGTGGGGCGACGTCGTCGACGTGGTCGCCCTCGTGGGCACCCTCTTCGGGGTGGCGACGTCCCTCGGGCTCGGCGTCCTCCAGATCGGCTCGGGGCTGGGCAGCATCGGCCTCGTCGAGCCGTCCACGGGGCTGCAGGTCCTGCTCATCGCGCTCATCACCCTCGGCGTGCTGGCGTCCGTGCTCTCCGGCGTCGGGCGGGGCATGAAGTGGCTGTCGAACGCCAACCTCGCGCTCGCCGGCCTGCTCCTCGTGCTCGTGCTCGTCCTCGGTCCCACGCTCTTCCTGCTGCGCGAGCTCGTCCAGGGCATCGGCGCGTACCTGCAGGGCTTCATCGGCCTGTCGTTCCACGTCACGGCGCTCCAGGGCCGGGCGGGCGAGGAGTGGCAGGGCGCGTGGACGACGTTCTACTGGGGCTGGTGGATGTCGTGGGCGCCGTTCGTCGGCATCTTCATCGCGCGGATCTCGCGGGGCCGCACGGTGCGGCAGTTCGTGACGGGCGTGCTGGCCGTGCCGACGCTGGTGACCTTCGTCTGGTTCGCCGTGCTCGGGGGTACCGCCCTGCACCGCGAGGTCTTCGGCAGCGGCGGCCTGGTGGCCGACGACGGGAGCGTCGACCTGGAGGGGGCGCTCTTCGCGGTGCTGCAGGACCTGCCGGGAGGGACCCTCGCGGTCGTCGGCGCCCTCGTGCTCATCGCGGTCTTCTTCATCACGTCGTCGGACTCCGGCGCGCTGGTCATGGCGATGATCGCGAGCGGCGGCCAGCTCGAGCCGCGCCGGTGGGTCCGCGTGTTCTTCGTCCTGGTCTCCGCCCTGCTGGCCGTGGCGCTGCTGCTCTCGGGGGGGCTGACGGCGCTGCAGACGGCGGCGATCATCATCGCCCTGCCGTTCTCGGTGGTCATGCTCGCCATGGCGGCGGCGACCGTGCGCGCCTTCGGCCGCGAGGCGCGGGCGTACGAGCGCGCCCGACGGGCGGCCCTCGTCGACCACATCGGGGAGTACTACGGCCTCGAGGTCGAGCGGACGGACGTCGAGGACCCGCCGGCCGGCCGGCCGTCGCGCTGGGGCCGCCGGCGCGGCCGCACGGCGCGCCCCGGTCCGCCGGCCTAGGTGTACTCGGCCAGCACGTTGGTGACGGCGTGCGGTCGTTGACGTGAGGAGAAC
>NZ_RWJX01000041.1 GCF_004123805.1 Cellulomonas endophytica
GCGGCGACGAACCGGCCCTGCTCCTGGAGACCGGCGACGTCCTGCCCGCCGCCACCGCCACCACTGCCCGCGCCACCGCCGGACCCGACGGCGGCCACGATGCCCGCACCCGCACCCGTACCGGCGACGACGGAGCCGGCGGCGCCACCGCCGGCGACGCGGGCGACCAGGGGGTCGACACCACCACGACCGCCCACCGCGTGACCACCACGACCCCCGGCGGGCTCACCGCCAGCTCCACCGCCCAGCCCGCCGTCGCACCGGCCCCGCCCGGCGGCCCACCGGGGGCAGGCACGTCACCGCCGGACCGACCGCTGCGGCGTCACCGTCGCGCGCGGCGGCGCCCCTGTCGGCGGGCCGTCCGCACGGTGCTGGTCCACGTCGCCGCGTCGTCTCCCGTCGAGCTCGCGCTCCTGCGCGCCGACCTCGACGCCACCGTCCGCTGACCCCGGGACGGCCGTCGGCGTGCGCCGAGGACGTGGCGAGGGGAACGGGCGTCAGGGCACCGCACCGCGCTGGACGACCGCCACGGTCGTCGTGCTGTCCGCCCCGGAGGTGCGGACCCTCACCGGGTCAGAGCAGCTCGTGACGGATGACGGTGGCCTCGCGACCCGGGCCGACACCGACGGAGGAGATCCGCGTCCCCGACATCGCCTCGAGCTCGAGCAGGTAGCGCTGGGCGGCCTTCGGCAGGTCGTCGAAGTCGCGGGCGCCGCTGATGTCCTCGGTCCAGCCGTCGAGCAGCTCGTACACGGGCGTGGCGTGGTGGAAGTCCGACTGGTCGTCGGGCATCTCGTCGACGCGGCGGCCGTCCACGTCGTACGCGACGGCCACGGGGATCCTGTCCCGCCCGGTGAGCACGTCCAGCTTCGTCACGACGAGGTCCGTCAGGCCGTTGATGCGGCTGGCGTAGCGGGCGACGACGGCGTCGTACCAGCCCGTGCGTCGGGGGCGGCCCGTCGTCGTGCCGAACTCGCCGCCCGTCTGCCGCAGCCACTCGCCGTCGGCGTCGGACAGCTCGGTCGGGTAGGGGCCCTCGCCGACGCGGGTCGTGTAGGCCTTGGCGACGCCGACGACGCGGTCGATGCGCGTCGGCCCGACGCCGGAGCCGGTGCAGGCGCCGCCGGCGGTGGCCGAGGAGGAGGTGACGAAGGGGTACGTGCCGTGGTCGACGTCGAGCATCGTCGCCTGGCCGGCCTCGAACACCACCGTGCGCCGCTCGTCGAGGGCGGCGTTGAGCACGAGCGGGGTGTCCGCGACGTGCGGCCGCAGCCGCTCGGCGAAGCGCAGGAGGTCCTCGACGGTCTCGTCCACCGTGATGGCCCGGCGGTTGTAGACCTTGAGCAGCAGGTGGTTCTTCTGGTCGAGGGCGCCCTCGACCTTCTGGCGCAGGATGTTCTCGTCGAACAGGTCCTGGATCCGCACGCCGACGCGGTTGATCTTGTCCGCGTACGCGGGCCCGATGCCGCGGCCGGTGGTGCCGATCCGGCGCTTGCCCAGGAACCGCTCCGTCACCTTGTCCAGCGTGCGGTGGTAGGGCGCGATGACGTGCGCCGCCGACGAGACGAGCAGGCGCGAGGTGTCGACGCCCCGCGCCTCGAGGGCGTCGACCTCAGAGAACAGCACCTCGAGGTCGATGACGACGCCGTTGCCGATGACGGGCACCACGCCGGGCGAGAGGATGCCCGAGGGCAGCAGGTGCAGGGCGTACTTCTCGCCCTCGATGACCACGGTGTGCCCGGCGTTGTTGCCGCCGTTGAACTTCACGACGTAGTCGGTGCGGTCGCCGAGCTGGTCGGTCGCCTTGCCCTTGCCCTCGTCGCCCCACTGGGCGCCGAGCACCACGACGGCGGGCATGTCCTCACCACTTCCGGGTCTGCTGGGGGGTCCGGGCCTGCCTCGCACCCGCGCGCCGAGATGCTACCCGCGCAGGGCGCGGACCTCCTCGACCGAGGTCCCGGAGTCCTGGAGGAACTGGCGGCAGCGGGCCGCCTCGTCGGTCTCGCCGATGGCCTCGGCCGCCTCCGCGAGGGTCAGCAGGGCCCGCAGGAAGCCCTGGTTCGGCACGTGCGCGGCGGGGACCGGGCCCTGGCCGCGCCACCCCGCCCGACGCAGGGCGTCGAGGCCGCGGTGGTAGCCCGTCCGGGCGAAGGCGTAGGCCGTGACGGGGTCGTCGGCGAGCGCGCCCTCGGCCAGCACCGCCCAGGGCAGGCTGGCGGACGGGGCGGCGGTGGCGGCGGCGCGGGCGTCCCCGGTGCCGAGCGCGGCGCGGGCGTCGGAGTCCGGGCCGATCTCCGGCAGGAGGGTGGGCGCGGGGCCCCCGAGGAGGTTGTCGTGGCTCATGGGGCCGACGCTACTGGTGGGCCGGCGTGCAGGTCCGCCGCCCCGCTCGTACGATGGCGCCCGCCGACGGAGGGACCGTCTGCCGCCACACCCCCGGACGTGCGCCCTTGATGCAGATCTCGACCTCGCCGAGCACGGCGACGCTCACGATCACCGGTGACCTCGACCTCGCCCAGCGCGACGGCTTCCCCGAGGTCGTCTCCCGGCTGCAGGGCCTGGGGCGTCAGCTGCTCGTGGTCGACATGTGCGACGTGACGTTCCTGGACTCCACGGGGGCCGCGTTCCTCATCTCGCTCGCCGACGCCGGGCGCCGCCACGGGGCCGCCACGGTCCTGCGGGGCGCGGCGCAGCGGGACCTCTTCGTCCTGGAGATCTGCGGCGTGCTCGACATGTTCCGCCTCGACACGGAGCACCGGTGCCGTCCCGACGGCACCGGGGCGGCCGAGGACGGGGCCGGGGCCGCCGCGGCACGGGAGGACGCGCCCTCGCGCACCTGAGGACGCACCGCTGGACGGGCTCAGGCAACGGGTCCGGGTGTTGACCGGCACCACCACTCATCGCGTAGCGTGCCCGGCGGGGAACCTACGTCGACACGGAACGGACGTCATGTCAGACAGCAGCACGCCGGGCACCGGCGCTCACGAGGGCACGGACGTGCCCACGGGCGAGCCCGGGTCCGTGCACGTCATCACCGAGCAGGACCGCACCGTCGTCGTGCTCTCGGGGGAGATCGACGCCGACCTCAGCCCCGAGCTGGGCGAGGCCACGGCCGAGGCCGAGGAGCGCGGCCTGCCCGTCGAGGTCGACGCGCGCCACGTGACCTTCATGGACTCCTCGGGCGTGGCCTTCCTCGCCCGCCTGTCCATGCGCTCGCCGCACCGGGTGCGCCTCCTGCACGTGCCGCCGACCGTCCGCTTCCTGCTGGACGTGACGAAGATCGGCGAGCTCCTCGAGGTCGTCGAGGACGAGCCGTCGGGCGACGCCGAGAGCACCTCGGTCTCCTGAGACACCGGAAGGGGCCCCGGACCGTGAGGTCCGGGGCCCCTTCCTCGTCCTCGGGGCCGTCAGCCCTTCTGGCCCGCCGAGCGCAGCTGCTGGCACGCCTCGACCACGCGCCGGGCCATGCCGGCCTCGGCGAGCTTGCCCCAGGCGCGGGGGTCGTACGCCTTCTTGTTGCCGACCTCGCCGTCGATCTTCAGCACGCCGTCGTAGCTGGTGAACATGTGGCCGACGACGGGGCGCGTGAACGCGTACTGCGTGTCGGTGTCGATGTTCATCTTGATGACGCCGTTGTCGACGGCCTCGCCGATCTCCTCGGCGGTGGAGCCCGACCCGCCGTGGAACACGAGGTCGAACGGGTTCTCCTTGCCGATCTCCGCGCCGACCGACTTCTGGATCTCGGCGAGGATCGACGGGCGCAGCTTGACCGCGCCCGGCTTGTAGACGCCGTGCACGTTGCCGAACGTGAGGGCCGTCAGGTAGCGGCCCTTCTCGCCGGCGCCGAGGGCCTTGACCGTCGCCAGGCCGTCCTCGGCCGTCGTGTAGAGCTTGTCGTTGATGGCGGCCTCGTGGCCGTCCTCCTCGCCGCCGACGACGCCCACCTCGATCTCGAGGATGGTGCGGGCCGCCTGCGACAGCTCGAGCAGCTCCGCCGCGACGACGAGGTTCTCGTCCAGCGGGATGTCCGAGCCGTCGAACATGTGCGACTGGAAGGTCGGGTTCTCGCCGCGCTTGACCTGCTCGGCCTCGAGCGCCAGGAGCGGGCGGACCCACGAGTCCAGGTTCTTCTTGACGCAGTGGTCCGTGTGCAGCGCGATGGTGACGCCGTAGCTCTTCGCGACCTCGGTCGCGTAGGCGGCCAGGGCGAGGGAGCCCGAGACGCGGTCCTTGATCGTCGAGCCCGACGCGTACTCGGCGCCGCCGACGGAGACCTGGATGATCCCGTCGGACTCCGCCTCGGCGAAGCCCTGGATCGCGGCGGTGATCGTCTGCGACGAGGTGATGTTGACGGCCGGGTAGGCGAAGGAGCCGGCCTTCGCCCGGTCGATCATCGCGGCGTAGGACTCAGGGGTGGCGATGGGCATCGCGGTCTCTCCTGCGGGGTCGGTGAGGTGGTCGTCGCCGAGTCTGGCACGTCCGCGCCGCGGGCCGCCGGGACGTCCTGCCCACGGGGTCGCACCGGACCGCCGCGCGCCCCTACGACGGCGGCGGGCCGGCGTGCCGGACGACCCAGGCGTGCATCGCGATCGCGGCGGCCGCGCCGGCGTTGAGGGACCGCGTCGACCCGTACTGCGCGATGCGCAGGACCGCGTCCGCGCCGGCCACGGCCTCCGGGGAGAGCCCGACGGACTCCTGCCCCAGCAGCAGGACGCACGCCCGCGGGAGGGCGTACCCCTCCAGGGGCACGGACCCGGGCACGTTGTCGAGCCCGAGGACGGGCAGCCGGGCGCCGCCCTCGCCGGCCCCCGCCGCCCACGCGAGCAGGTCCGGCACGGACGCGTGGTGGTGCACGTGCACGTACCGGTCGGTCACCATCGCCCCGCGGCGGTTCCACCGCCGCCGCCCGACGACGTGCACCCCCGCGACGTTGACGGCGTTGGCGGTCCGCACGACGGACCCGATGTTGAGGTCGTGCTGCCAGTTCTCGATCGCCACGTGCAGCGGGTGGCGCCGGCGGTCGAGGTCGGCGACGACGGCCTCGACCGTCCAGTAGCGGTACCGGTCCACGACGTTGCGGCGGTCGCCGTGCTCGAGCAGCCCGGGGTCCAGGCGCGGGTCGTCGGGCCAGGCGGCGCGGCCCCCGGGCCAGGGCCCGACGCCGACGGACGCCGGCGGGTCGGCGTCGCCGCCGGGGGCGTCGGGGGCTGCGGGCACCGGGCCATCCTGCCCGTCACGCCCCCCCTCACGCCCCCGTCACGCCCCCGTCACCGTGCCCGGGTGACCTTCACGCGATCCCCGTCACCTCCCCACCCCCGCGGCACGCCGCGCCCGTACCCTGGCGGGATGCTGACCACCGCCGTGCTCACGACCGACGTGGCCGCCGCCCTCCCCGCGCTGGCCCCCGCCCTCGGGCCGGGGTTCCTCGACCCGGAGAACCTCATCCAGTCCTTCGGCACGGCCGCGATCATCGGGATCGTCGCGGTGGTGTTCATCGAGACGGGGCTGCTGTTCCCGTTCCTGCCCGGCGACTCCCTGCTGTTCACCGCGGGCGCGCTCGTGGCGCAGTCGCAGCTCGACTTCCCCATCGGGCTCCTGTGCCTGCTGCTCTTCGCCGCCGCGTTCGCGGGCGACCAGGTGGCGTACCTCATCGGCCGCACGCTCGGCCCGAAGGTCTTCGACCGGCCCGACTCGCGCTTCTTCAAGCGCGCCTACATCGACCAGACCTACGCCTACTTCGAGAAGTACGGCGGCCGGACGATCGTCGTCGCGCGGTTCGTGCCCTTCGTGCGCACGTACGCGCCCGTCGCGGCCGGCGTCGGCCGGATGCGCTACCGCTCCTTCGTCGGCTGGAACGCCCTCGGCGCGCTCCTGTGGGGCGTCGGCGTGACGCTCCTGGGCTTCGCGCTCGGGAACATCCCGTTCATCAAGGAGAACATCGAGGCGATGCTCGTCCTCGTCGTGGCGGCGTCCCTCGTCCCGATGGTCGTGGAGATCCTCCGCGCCCGCCGCGACCGCCGCCGCGAGGCCGGCGCGGCCGCCGCCGCGCTGGCCGAGGCCCCGACGAGCCTCGCCGCCGAGGCGGCGGAGGCGGCGGAGGCGGCCGAGGCCGTCACGGAGCCGCGCCCGTGACCCGGTCCATCACCGCCTGGCTGTCCGACATGGACGGCGTCCTCATGCACGAGGGCGTCGCGCTCCCGGGCGCCGCGGAGTTCATCGGCGCGCTGCGCGAGCGGGGCCGGCCGTTCCTCATCCTCACGAACAACTCGATCTTCACGCCGCGGGACCTGCGCGCCCGCCTCGCCGCCGCGGGGCTCGAGGTGCCGGAGGAGGCCCTGTGGACCTCCGCGCTCGCGACGGCCCGGTTCCTGCACGAGCAGGTGCCCAACGGCTCGGCGTACGTGGTCGGCGAGGCCGGCCTCACCACCGCGATGTACGACGTGGGCTACACGCTCACGGCGGCGCGGCCGGAGTTCGTCGTCCTCGGCGAGACCCGGACGTACTCCTTCGAGGCCATCACCCAGGCGATCCGCCTCATCCAGGGCGGCGCCCGCTTCATCGCGACGAACCCCGACGTCACGGGCCCGTCGGCCGACGGCGACCTGCCGGCGACGGGGGCCGTCGCGGCGATGATCACGGCGGCCACCGGGCGCACGCCGTACTTCGTCGGCAAGCCCAACCCCATGATGATCCGGTCGGCGCTCAACACGATCGACGTGCACTCGGAGACGACCGCCATGGTCGGCGACCGCATGGACACCGACGTGCTGGCCGGCCTCGAGGCGGGCCTGCAGACGTTCCTCGTGCTCACGGGCTCCACCCGCGCCGAGGACGTGCAGAACTACCCCATCCGCCCGACGGAGGTGGTCCCCTCCATCGCGGACCTCGTCGACCGGGTCTGACGCCGGCCCCGCGCTCAGGCCAGGCCGAGGTCGGCCAGGTCGTACAGGTGCAGGTAGGGCACCCCGAGCGCCTCGATCCTCTCGCGGGCGCCCGTCGCCCGGTCGACGACGACCGCCACCGCGCGGACGTCGGCCCCGGCCTCGCGCGCGGCCTCGACGGCGGCGATCGGCGAGGCGCCCGTCGTCGAGGTGTCCTCCAGCACGACGACCCGGCGGCCGGCGACGTCGGGGCCCTCGATCCGGCGCTGCATCCCGTGCGCCTTGGCCTCCTTGCGCACGACGAAGGCGTCGAGGTCCTGCCCGCGGGAGGCCGCCGCGTGCAGCAGCGCCGTCGCGACGGGGTCCGCGCCGAGCGTCAGGCCGCCGACCGCGTCGACCTCGGCTGTGCCGAGGCCGGCCTCCTCCAGGTGGTCCAGGAGCACGTGCCCGACGAGGGGCGCGGCGCGGTGGTGCAGCGTGACCCGCCGCAGGTCGACGTAGTAGTCCGCCTCACGGCCGGAGGACAGGGTCACCCGGCCGCGCACGACGGCGAGCTCGGTGATGAGCGCGCGCAGCTGCTCGCGGGGGGTGCGGGAGAAGGGGGTCGTCACGGGCAGCCAGGCTAGCGGGCGTCGGCGGGCGGCATCCGGCGCGCGCCGAGGGCCCGGACGGCGCCGCGCGGCAGCACCCGCAGCAGCCCGGCGGCGAGCGTGTAGCGCAGGCTCGGGGTCGACAGCACGACGCCCCGGCGCACGTCCGCGAGCGCCCGGGCGACCACGTCCTCCGCGTCGAGCCAGGCGGCCGAGGGGATGCGCCGCGCGTCCAGCCCGGCGCGCTCCTGGAACTCCGTGCGCGTGAAGCCCGGGCTCACGACGGTGGCGGTGACGCCCGTGCCGGCGAGCTCGACCGCGAGCCCCTCCGTGAACGTCCGGACCCACGCCTTGTGCGCGGCGTAGGTGCTGCCGGCGGTGAGGGCGGCCACGGAGCCCACGTTGAGGACGGCGCCCCGGCCCCGCGCCCGCATGGCACCGGCGGCGGCGTGCGAGAGCACGAGCACCGCCCGGACCATGACGTCGAAGGCCTCCTCCTCCCGCGCGAGGTCACCGGTCGTGAACCGCTGGCCCAGGCCGAAGCCCGCGTTGTTGACGAGGAGGCCGACGGGGCGCTCCGGCGAGCGCAGCCGGTCCGCCACCCGCTCCGTCGCGGCCCGGTCGGACAGGTCGGCGGCGAGCACCTCGACGTGGACCCCGGCCGCGGCCGACAGGGAGCGGGCCAGCCGCCGCAGCCGCTCCTCGTCGCGCGCGACGAGGACGAGGTCGTGGCGGGCGGTGGCGAGCTGCCAGGCGAACTCCAGGCCGAGGCCGGCGCTGGCGCCCGTCACGAGTGCGGTTCCCATGGGGGCCACCCTACGGACGCGACGGGCGGGGGACACGTGCGCGTCCCCCGCCCGTCGGTGCGCCGGTCCGGCGCCGGTCTCAGCCCTCCGTCGGCCGGCGGCGGTGCCGCAGCGCGACGAGGCCCCCGCCGACGAGCAGGAGTGCCATCGCCGCTCCGGCCGTGACGGCCGCCTCGGCACCGGTGGCGGCGAGCGGCGCCGTGGGCGGCGTGGGGGCCGCCACGACGGTCGGCGCGACGGCCGACACGCTGATCGTCGCCGTGGCCGGGTCGCTCACGACGCCGTCCGCGTCGGTGACGGCGTACACGACCTCGACGGTCCCCGTGGTGCCGGCCGCCGCCGTGAACGTCAGTGCGCCGGTGGTCGCGTCGAGGGCCGTGGCGCCCCGGTCGGCGGCCGGCGTCCCGACGAGGTCCCACGTGAACGGCCCGGTGCCCGTGGGGGCGGGCAGCGTCAGGGTGACGCTCTCGCCCTCGCGGACCTCGGCGCTCGCCGGGCCGGCCACCGGGGCCACCTCGAACACGAGCGGGGAGTCGGCGCTGGGCGTGCCGGAGCCGTCGAGCACGCGGTAGCGGAAGGCCGCCGTGCCCGACCAGCCCGCGGCCGGCACGAAGGTCACCTCGCCGGTGGCGGGGTCGAGGGTCAGGGAGCCCTGCTCGGGCGCGGGGCCCTCGACGACCTCGAAGGTGAACGGCCCGGAGCCGACCGGGGACGCCAGGGCGAGCGTGCGCGGCACGCCGGCGCGGGTGCGGGCGGGCGCCGCGGGCGTGCCCGTGGTGGTGCCGCCGCCCGTGGCCGGGAGCGGGGCGACGACGAAGGTCACCGCGGCCGGGTCGGACGCCGTGCCGTGCACGTCCACCGCCCGGTAGCGGACGTCGACGGGCCCGCTCGTGCCCGGCGCGGGCGTGAAGGTGAGGACGCCCGTCGTCGGGTCGATGGTGGCCGTGCCCACCGCGGGGTCGAGCCCGGGGACGAGCTCGAACGTGAAGGGGCCGCTGCCCGCGGGCTGCGGGGCCGGGCCCTGGACGGGCTGCCCGGGCACGCCCGGCTCGCCCGCGGTCGTCGGCGTGCCGGAGGCCGGCGCGGCGGGGTCGACGACGACGGTCAGCTCCGCCGGGTCGCTCGTCAGGCCGGCCGCGTCGGCGACGCGGAAGGCCACCAGGAGCGTGCCGGAGAAGGTCGACGCGGCGGCGACGCGCAGCGCCGCCGCCCCGGTCACGGGCTCGGCCGTGGCGGCGGCCGGCGGGGTCACCGACAGCACCTCCCAGACGAACGGCCCGTCACCCAGGGGCGCCGGCAGGACGACGTCCGCCGTGGTGCCCGAGCGCAGGGCGCCCGTGGCGTCGTCCGTGGCGGGGTGGACGTCGAGCGTCGCCGTGGCGGGCTCGCTCGTGCCGCCCGCGGCGTCCGTCACGGTCCAGCGCACCGTGACGGTGCCGCTCGTGCCCGGGGCGGGGGTGACGAGCAGGTCGTCGCCGTCGAGGGCCACGGTGGCGCGGTCGGCGGCCGGGACCTCGGTGAGCGTGGCGGTGAACGGCCCGGTGCCGACCGGGGCCGCGGGCGGGAGGCGGACCTGCGCCGGGGTGGCCGAGGCCGTCGTCGCGCCGGCCACGTCCGCCGCGACGGGCGTGACGGTCACGGTGAGGGTGCGGCTCGTCGCGACGCCGTCCGCGGTGCCGGTGACGAGGACCGCGAACGTGCCGCTGCGACCCTGCGGGTCGAAGGTGACGGCGCCGTCCGCCGCGACGGCGGCCGAGGTGCCGGCCGGCGGCGTGACCGAGAAGGACGTCGCGGGGGTGCCGACGAGGACCGCCGCGGGAGTCCTGACGGCGGTGTCCGCGGGCGTCTCCTGCGGGGCGTACGGCGACAGGTACGGGCGCACCGTCACGGTGGCGTGCAGCTCCGGCGAGACCGTCCCCGAGGCGTCGGTGACGGTGTACCGGACGTCGTGGACGCCGCTGCGGCCGGTGGCCGCCACGAGCGTGAGCTCGCCCGCCGACGTGAGGGTGGCCTGCGCGCCGTCGAGGGTCGCCCCGCCGACCAGCGCCCAGGTGAACGGCCCGGTGCCCGTGGGCGCCGGCAGCGTGTGGACGAGGGTCGCCCCGCCCGCGGCGTCGAGGTCGGTGGCGACGCTGTCGGCCCCCGCCTCCGGACGCACGGTGACGACGACCTCCTGCGGGTCGGTCAGGAGCCCGGAGCGGTCGGCGAGGCGGTAGGTGACGCGCTCCGTGCCGGAGAAGCCGGCGGCGGGCGCGAGACGGACCCCGACGGCGGTGCCGTCGGCGCGCGGGACGGAGGCCGCGCCGCCGTGGTCCGCGGTGACGGACGCGACGGTCCAGGGGCCGCTGCCCACGGGGGCGGGCAGGGTCACCGTGACGGGGTCGCCGGAGACGGTCTCCCCGGCGCCGTCGGCCGTGGTCGGGCGCACGACGAGGGTCGCCGTGGCGGTGTTGCTCGTGCCGCCCTCGTCGTCCGTGGCGCGGTAGCCGGCCTGGAGGACGCCCGAGGCGCCGGCCAGCGGCGTGAGGACGAGGTCGCCGCCGACGACGGACGCCGTGCCGACCGCCGCGTCGGGCGCGGTGACGACGGAGTAGACGAGGTCCGAGCCCGTGCCGTCGGCGGCCACGGTGGCGGGCACCGGCGTGCCGGTCGCGTCGACGGTGCCGGCGGAGACGGCGCGCACGACGGGGTTCCACCGCACGTCGGTGGACACCGTGTTGTCGGTGGCGAGCGTCGGGTCGTCCGAGGCGCTGGTGACCGTGGCCACGACCGCGGTGGTGCCGGACGTGCCCGCGGCGGTGCGGCTCACCGGGACCTGCACGCCCGGCAGCGTCGTGCCCGGGTCGACCCGGGTGCCCTGCGTGCGGGTGCAGCTGGCGGTCGTCGCCGTGCTCGCGGAGCAGTCCCAGCCGCCCGCGGCGACGGGCGTGCCGTACTCCACGCCCGCCGGGGCGGTCGAGGTGAGGGTCACGGCCTCGCCGGCGGGCACGGGGCCCGACGCCGGGTCGGTGCGCGGCGTCCACGTGAGCGTCGCGCTGTCGTCGGAGGCCACGGGGGTCGCGGCGGCCGCGAGGCGCAGGTCGGCGAGGATCGGCTGGACCGACTTCACGTCGAGGAAGTTGATCTCGTGGACGTCGTTCTGGCCGCCCGTGGAGGCGCCCCAGCCGAACTTGAACGTCGGCGTGGTGGCCAGCGCCGAGGGCTGCGGGACCGTCGTGACGAGGACGCCGCCGAGGTAGACCTTCACCGAGGGCGAGGGCTGGGACGGCGGGTCGATGACGATGCGCGTCGGGATGCCGGCCGGTCGCGTCGTGCTCGCGCCGCCGAAGAGGCTGCCGGCGCCGGCACCGACCGTCGAGACGGCGGGACCGAGGAGGCAGTACCCGGCGCGGCCGTCGCCGGGGCCGCGGACGGCGACCGTCGACTTGTGGTTCGTCGGGGAGCTGCCGCGGAAGGCGGTGCCGCAGGCGGGGTCGTTCGTCTCGACGGTGTAGTTGCCGAAGACGTCGAAGCCGATGCCGAGCAGTCCGTGCGCGACGCCGTTCACCGACGTCTGGTGGTGGTAGCCCAGGGAGCCGCCGTAGGCGCCGGCCTGCGTGAGGGAGTAGGCGCCGTCCGTGAGGAAGAACGAGATGCCGTCGGCCTGCGTGCCGCCGTACTGGTACTGCATGAAGGTGATGTCGAGGCCGGCCTTCGTCGGCAGGGCCTTGTCGTACAGCAGGAAGCCGTTGCTGTTGTTCGCCGCCGGGGTGATCCGCAGCGCGCCGGAGCCGTCCGCGTCGAGCGGCCCGCCGGGGCAGCCGGGCACGGGCACCTGGGACGTGCTGGTGCCCGCGGTGAGGCACGCCGCGCGGGGCGCGCCCATGCTCGTGCCGCCGACGCGGTAGCTCTGGGCGACCGTCGTGGCGTTGCGGAACCCGTCCTCCAGCAGGGCGGTGCCCGTGGTGGCCTGCGCGACGGGCGCGGCGACGAGGCCGAGCGCCCCGCCGACGAGGGCGAGGACGGTCGCGGCACCGGTGACGGAGCGGCGGCGGCGTCCCGGCAGGCGCGGGCCGCGCAGCCGGGCCTCGCGGGTGCGGACGTGCTGACCCATGCTGATCTCCGTTCGTCGCGGACCACCGGCAGGTCCGCCCGACGTCCCATCGGCCGGACGGGTGACGCCCTGAGGGGTGAGGTGTCGGCGGTGCGGGTTAGGTTGCCCGCCGTGCGGCTCGTCACCTGGAACGTCAACTCCGTCCGTGCCCGGCTGGAGCGCGTCGTCGCGTTCTGCGAGCGTGCGGCCCCGGACGTGCTCGCCCTGCAGGAGACGAAGTGCACGGCGGAGGCCTTCCCGCGCGAGCCCCTCGAGGCCCTGGGGTACGAGGTCGCGGCGGCCGGCCACAGCCAGTGGAACGGGGTCGCACTGCTCTCGCGCGTGGGGCTGGCCGACGTCGAGGAGGGCTTCCCGGGGCAGCCGGCGTGGGGCGACCCGCCCCGCACCGAGGCCCGCGCGCTGGGGGCCACCTGCGGCGGCGTCCGCGTCTGGAGCCTCTACGTCCCCAACGGCCGCACGCTCGACGACCCGCACCTGGCCTACAAGCTCGACTGGCTCGCGCGGCTGCGGGACGCCGCGGCGGCGTGGCGCACGGCGGACCCCGGTGCGGCGGTGGCGCTCGTCGGGGACTGGAACATCGCCCCGGCCGACGACGACGTCTGGGACCCCACCGCGTTCGTCGGGAGCACCCACGTGAGCCCCGCCGAGCGCGCGGCCTTCGCGGCGGTCGGCGACGCCGGCTACCGCGAGGTGACCCGGGAGCACCTGCCCGAGCCGCACACCTTCACGTACTGGGACTACCAGCGGCTGCGGTTCGCGCGGCGGGAGGGCATGCGCATCGACCTCGCCTACGCCTCCCGGGCGCTCGCCGACCGGGTCACCGGCGTGCGGGTCGACCGCGACGAGCGCAAGGGCAAGGGCGCCTCCGACCACGCGCCCGTCGTCCTGGACGTGGCGGACGCGTGAACCCCGGGCGGACGGGTGGACCCGTCGCCGCGACGACGACCACCCGCGCCGTGCGCGCTACCGTCGCGCCATGAGCACGGACGGACCGCCCGGCGGGCACAACCCCTTCGCACCGCCGGCCGGCGACCCCGCGGCGGCCCCGGTGGGCGCGCCCGTCGCCGGACCTGCGCCCGGGCCCGTGCCCGGGCCGCCGCCGGGCCCCTGGAGCGCGGGACCCGTCCCGCCGCCGCCGAGCGGGTACGAGGCCCGGCCGGTCCCGCCGGCCCCCGCCCACGGCGCAGCCCCGTACGGCCCACCCGCGTACGGGGCACCCGCGTACGGCGCACCGCCCGCCCCCGGCGGCTACCCGCCGCCCGGCCTCGGCGTCCCCGGGCCCGGGGGCTGGCCCGGTGCCCCCGGCCGGCCGGCCGGCAGCGACCCCCTCGCCGTCGCCTCGCTCGTCACGAGCCTCGCCGGGCTGCTCACGGCAGGCCTGAGCGCGCTCGTGGGCATCGGGCTCGGCATCGCCGCCCTCGTCCGCACCTCCCGGAGCGGGCGGCCGGGCCGCGGCCTCGCGGTCGCCGGCGTCGTGGTCGGCGTCCTCGTCGTCGCCGGGTGGGTGCTCGCCGGGCTCGCCGTCGCGGTCTTCGCGAGCGGGTCCTCCGCCGAGGCCGTCACGTCGGAGGGCCCGGTGGACGCCACCGACGGCCTCCTCGACGACGCCCCCCTCGACGACGGGTCCGTCGACGAGGACGTGCTCCCCGACTACACGCTGCGCGGCGACCTCGCGGCGGGCGACTGCCTCGCGGGCCTGAGCGAGTGGTACGACCTGCGCGACGTCGACGTGGCGGACTGCGCGCTGGTGCACGACGCCGAGGTGCTCGCGGCCCTGCCGATGGACGGCCCGGTGGAGCTCTCCTTCGACGTGTACGACGCGGAGTACGAGGCCCTCGTCGAGGCGTGCGACGCGCTGGCGTCCGACCTCGGCCTGGCCCGCGCGGTCGACGCCGACCTCGGCTGGAACGAGGTCTACTACCCGCACCCCGCCGACTGGGACGGCGGCGCCCGCACCTCGTACTGCGTCTTCACCTCCGTCGGCACCGACCTGACGGGGTCGGCCGTGGCCGGCGACCTCGTCGGCCCCGTGGGGTCGACGACCTGAGCGGCCTGCCGGAGACCGCGTACCCGGAGCCGCACCGCGCCCCCGGGTGGGACCCGCCGCGCCCGCCCCGGGCGGACCGGGACCGGCGCCGCACGCGGCGCGTCCTCCTCGCCGCCGCCGCCGGGGTCGCGGCGCTGGCCGTGGCCGGCGGCACCGCGGGCCTGCTCACCACCGCGGCACGCCGCGACCTGCCGGTGACGGTCACCGCGCCGCGCGACGCGCGCCCCGCGCAGCTCGTGGCCGGCCACTGCCTGGAGGCGCTGCCCCCGGACGGGACGGTGGAGCACGTCCGGCTGACGCCGTGCGAGGGGCCGCACGCGGCGCGGGTCGTCTCCGTCTACGCCTTCACCGACGGCTGGCCGGGCCAGGCCGCGGCGGACGCCGCCGTCGCGCGGTCGTGCGCCCTCTCCGACGCCGAGGTCGCCGCGGGGGCCCGTGCGGTCGCGTGGGCGCCGACGGAGCGGGGCTGGCGCCTCGGCGAGCGCACCGGGCTGTGCCTCGTGGCGGGCGTCAGGCCAGCGGGACCGTGAGCTCGGACTGCAGCTCGGCGCGCAGCCGCGCCACCATGTCGGTGCCGTCGCGGTCGTAGAGGAACTGCACCTGCAGGCCGTCCATGAGCGCGACGAGGCGGCGCGCGGCGTCCTCGGGGTCGACCTCCGCGCGCAGGCGGCCGTCCTCCGCCGCCTCGCGGTAGGCGGTCGCGGCGGCGGCGAGGACCGTGCCGTACCGCTGCCGGAACCACGCGTGCGCGGGGTGGTCGACGGCGGTGGCCTCGGCCGACAGCACGCAGAAGAGCTCGACGATCGCGGGCCGCCGGGTGTTGCGCTCGACGATGTCGACGATCCCGGCCAGCGCCGCGACACCGCGCCGCCCCTCGACGAAGGCGGCGGTGTCCTCCTCGTCGCGCTGCTCCAGCACGGCGAGCAGGAGGGCCTCCTTCGTGCCGAAGTGGTGCAGGAGGCCGGGGTGCGACAGCCCGGCGCGCGCCGCGACCTCCCGCAGCGAGGCGCTGCGGTAGCCGACCTCGCCGTACAGCTCCGCGGCCGCCGCGATGATCTGGCGGCGCCGGGCACGGCCCTTCGCGTAGCCGTCGGCCGTCACGCGACGGCGACGGACCGTCTCGACCGGGCCGGCGCTGGACATGCCTCGACCCTAACCCGGCGCCCCGCGCCCCCGGGGGCCGTCGGCGGCCCCGCCCGCCCAGGGCAGGCCCAGCTCGGCGAAGGTGCGACGCTCCGCGACCGCCCGCGCCACCGCGCCCTCGACGCCGACGAGGCGCACGCGCTCGCCGTCCCCGGTCCCGGTGCGCTCGAGGAAGCGGGCCGGGACGAGGGCGGGGTCCGGGGCGGCCAGCACCGCGTCGAGGACGCGCATGAAGGCCCCCGTGCGCTCGAGGGGCACCCGCAGCGGGCCTCCGGACGCGCGGGCGGCCAGCAGGTCCTCCAGCAGGTCCACCCGGTCGTGCCGCGTGACGAGCGGCGGGCGGCCGGCCCTCTCCTCCACCACCACGTCGAGGGTGTACCAGAGGGTGATCCGCCCGCGCGTGCCCTCCACGACGACCGCCGGCTCGCCCCGCTCCTGCGCGGCGAGCGTGACGGCGACGAGGACGTCCGTGCCGTCGCGCAGCGCCACCCGCGCCGCCGAGGTGTCGTCGCAGGCGATCCCGGGCTCGACGCGGTGCAGGTCCGTCGTGACGGCCGTGACGTCCTCGGACCGGTCGTGGCCCGCCAGTGCCAGCACCGTCGCCACGGCGTGGGCGAGCGGGTTCGTGAGCACCCCGTCCGCGACGGGCCGGCCGTCGAGGGACCGGTGCCCGGCCCAGCGGGCCCGGCGCCAGTAGGACCGGGGCCGCACCCACAGGCCCCACGCGGCGTACCCGGTGACCTCGCCGAGGCGGCCCGCCGCCACGCGCTCCCGCACGTACGGCACCGCCGCCGACCCGAGGCTCTGGAAGCCCACCTGGACGAGGCGCCCCGTGGCGGCGGCGAGCGCCACCATGCCGGCGTGCTGCTCCGTCGTCGCCGCGGGCGGCTTCTCCAGCAGCACGTCCGCCCCGGCGCGCATCGCCTCGGCCGCCAGGGCCGCGTGGGTGTCGATGGGGGTGCTCAGCACGACGACGTCCGGCACCTCCGCCTCCAGCAGCGCCGCGAGCGAGGCGTGCCGGCGCACGGCGTCGGGCACGCCCGTCACCGCGTCGACCCGTGGGTCCGCGAGCGCGACGAGGCGCTGCGTCCCCGCCGCCGTCGCCGCGAGCGCGCGGGCGACGTGGCTCGCGCCGTGGCCGAGGGCGCCGACGACGGCGACGCGGGGCGGCGCGGCGGCGCTCACGCGTCCGTCCCGAGCGCCTCGGCGAGGCCCGCCGCGTCGAGGGGCGCGCCGCCGGCGGGCCGGTCGAGGACGAGGGTGCGGGTGCGCAGGGCGAGGGCCTCCCCGGCCGCCAGCGGGCGCCGCCGCGCGACGGCCGGTGCCGGGCAGAAGTACGCGTGCGGCCCCGTGCGCACGAACCAGGGCAGGACGGCGTCGGGCCCGCCCGGCTGCAGGCTCAGCAGCGCGACCCCCGGCCCCTCGACGAGGAGCCACGGGGAGGTCGACCCGTGCGCCGCCGCCTCCCCCGCGCCGTCGGCGACCGCGACGCCGGTGGCCGCGAAGGGCGTGCGCCAGAGCAGGCCGCCGTAGAACGCGCCGGCGCGGCCGTTCGTCGCCGGGCTGCCGAGGGTGAGCGGCACCTGCGCCTCGAGGACGGACGCGTGGTCGAGCACCCACCCGCCGAGCGCCGCCCGGGCCCCCAGCGTGCGCACCTCGCGCACCTGCACCGTGCCGTCGGGGGCGGTCCAGACGACCTCGAGCCGCAGACTGCCCCCGTCGGGGTCCGCCCGGAGCGCGACGACGTCCTGCCGGCCGTGGTTGGCCAGCATCGTGGGGCCGACGTCCCGGACGTACGTGCGGCCGCCCCAGTAGGTGGTGCCCCCGACGTCGGGCAGCGCCAGGCCGATGCCGGCGTGGTGCGCGTGGTCCTGCGGCGCCACCTCCGTGACGGCGACGCCGCGCAGGGTCGTCACGGGGTGGAGCACGGGCCGGGGCGAGTGCTCGGGCGCCATGGCCCCCGGCCCGCGCAGGTGCGCGACGGCCGTGCCCCCGACCCGGAGCACGGCCGCCGGCGCCGTCAGGACCACCGCTTCGCGAGCCAGTCGTACTTGCGCACCTGGTGGTGCTCGTCGCCGCCGTCGTGCTGGTTGTACGGGTACACGGCGATCTCCCTGTCGGTGGAGCCCCACCGGTTGAACGCGGCGAAGACCGTCGACGGGGGGCAGGTGGCGTCCATGAGCCCGACGGAGAACAGGGTCGGCGCCGTGGCCCGGGGGGCGAGGACTGCGCCGTCCACGTAGGACAAAGTCCGCAGCGCCGCGTCCACGTGGTCCCGGTTGCGGCGCAGGTAGCGCACCACCTCCGCGTAGGGGTCGTTGTCGGTGACCCGGATCGCCCGCTCCATGTGGCACAGGAAGGGGACGTCGACGAGGGCGCCGGCCAGGTCGTCCCGCAGGGCGGCGACCGCGATCGCGATGCCGCCGCCCTGGCTCCCCCCGGCGACGACGACCCGGTCGGGGTCGACGAGGCCCGAGGCCAGCGCCGCGTCGACGGCCCGCACGGCGTCCGCGTACACCCGCCGGTAGAAGTACGTGGCGGGGTCGAGGATGCCGCGGGTCATGTGCCCCGGGGCGGCGATGAGGCCGGCCCCGGGGTCGTCGTCCGGGGTCGCACCGGTCCGCCCGCCCCAGCCCATGCCGCGGGTGTCCATCGTCAGCTGCGCGTACCCGGCCACCGCCCACGCCACGTGCTGGTGGGCCAGCCCGCGCCCGCCGCTGTACCCCACGTACTCCACGACCCCCGGGAGCGGGCCCGAGGTGCCGGCGGGCACGTGCAGCCACGCCTTCACCCGGGTGCCGCCGAAGCCGCTGAAGGTGACGTCGTAGGTCGTGACGAGGGCGAGGTGGTTGTCCACCGGCTCCATCACGAGGTCGAGCGGGTGGCTGCGCGTGAGGGCCAGGGTGTCCGACCAGAACGCGTCCAGGTCGGCCGGCTCGGCGAGCTCGGGCCGGTACTGCTCGAGCTCGCCGAGGGGGAGGTCGAACTGCGCCATGCCGCGGCCGTCCTAGCCGAGCTCGGTCTCGAGCTCGGAGACGAACTGCTCCCCGGCGTCGTCGGCGCTGAGGCGGCCGAAGGACACCTCGGTCCCGAGCCGGCCGATGATCTCCTGGGTGGCCGAGCCGCCGACGGGGGTCTGCACGTTCGGGGCGCCCTCCTGGGCGAGGATCGTGTCGAGGAAGTCGCTCTGCTCCTGCTCGACCGGGGTGAACTCCGGCTGGATCGCGGCGAGGACGTCCGGGTTGGCGGGGATCCCGAGGGTGAGCTTGTTCAGCGGCGCGGCCTCCTCGCTGTTGAGGAGCCAGTCGATGAGCATCGCCGCCTCCTCGGGGTGCTCGGAGGTCCCGGACGCCGAGTACAGCACCGTGGGCTGCGCCCACAGGCCGGGCTCGCCGCCGTCGTTCGGCACGTCGAGGATGACGAGCTCGTCGCCGGTGGACTCGGCGTAGATCGGCAGGAAGTTGATGGGCTCGAAGGACATGGCGACGTTGCCCGTGCCCATGAGGCGCGCCTCGAGCGCGAGGGCGTCCTGCTCGGCCGAGAGGGAGGCGTCGGGCGCCGCGCCGGACTCGATGAGGCGCGCGTTGAGGTCGAACATGAAGGACGCGTCGTCCGCGACGTCGCCGACGCCCCCGTCCTCGGTGTAGACGTTGTCGCCGTTCTGCCGCGCGATGGTGTTGAGCAGCTGCTCCGTGTTGTTCAGCGTGACGCCGTAGGTGCCGTCGGGCGCCGCGTCGGAGATCTGGGTCGCGATCTCGACGTAGTCCTCCCACGTCCAGGTCGTGTCGTCGGGCAGCGGGACGCCGGCCTCCTCGAACACGCGCGTGTTGGCGAGGATGCCGCGGCTGCCCAGGCCCGTCGGGACGCCGTAGACCTTGCCGCCGTAGGTCCCGCCGTCGAGCGAGCCCTCCGCGTAGTCGGACAGGTCGAGCTGCTCCTCGACGGTGGCGAGGTCGAGCAGCGCGCCGCGCTCCGCGTACTCGGCGATGACGTTGTAGGTGATCTGCAGGACGTCCGGGCCGTTGCCGCCCGCGACCTGCGTGGCCAGCTTGTCGTAGTACGCGGCGTACTCCGAGGGCTCCTGCACCACCGTGATGCCGGGGTGGGCCTCCTCGAAGAGGGTGATCTGCTCGTCCTTGATGGCGTCGAGCTGCTCGCTCCCCCACCAGGCGAACCGGAGCTCGACCGCCTCCGTGCCGGCGTCCCCGCCGTCGTCGGGACCGGCGTCGCCGGAACCGGCGTCGGACGAGCCCCCCGAGCAGGCGGCGAGCAGGACGAGGGAGGCGGCGGCGATCCCGACGACGGTGGTGCGACTGGACATGGCGGACATCCGATCTGGGTGTGGTGACCACGGCCCCCCGGGGAGGCCGTGCTGAGGCACGACGGGACCCGGGCCCCGTCGGCGGGCGGCCTCCGTGCCGCCGCGCCCGCGGGCCTGGGCTCCGCGTCGCCGCGGTGCCGGACCGGTGCGAGGACCGGTCGTCTGCTGGCCGGACCTCCACCTCGAGGTCCGAGAAAGCGTTTCCTGGGGAACGTAGCAGCGGGCTTCCGCCGGTGTCAACGGCTGCGGTAAGCGCTCACCCGGTGGGGCCGCGTCCCCGTCCGCGCAGGTCAGGGCGCCGCGGGGGGGACCTGCGGCGTGAGTCGATTCAAGCTCGTGCGGACCGCCCGGAGGGCGGCGGGGCCCAGAGCGCCCCGACGAGGAAGTCGAAGGCCTCGTCCTGCATCGGCCGGTCGAAGACGTGCGGCCGGTCCCACCACGCGGCGCGGTACGCGTCGGGCAGGTCCGCGGCGCGCCGCTCCAGCTGTTCGTGCGCCGCCGCCATGCCCGCGGGCGGGAAGAGCGCGTCGTCCCGGCCGTACTGGACGAGCACGCGGCGCCCCGGCCGCAGGGGCAGGACGTCCGGCCAGTCCGCGTGGTCCCACAGGCCGGGGCTGCACAGGAGCCAGGAGTGCGTGTCGAGGTACCGCGGCACCAGGGACCCGAAGGTCGCCATCATGCAGGTGACCACGTGCGCCCGCAGGCCCGGGGCCAGCGCCCCGAGCAGCACGGAGCGGCCGCCGCCGCCGGAGAAGCCGAAGGCCCCCAGGCGGTCCGGCGCCACGCCGTCGAGCGACCCGAGCACGTCCAGCGCCACGAGGTCGTCGTGCGCGACGGTGCCGGCCAGGCTCGTGCCGAACATCCCGGCGGCCTTCGCGACGAGGTCCTCGTGCAGCCCGGACACGCGGTCGTAGCGCTCGTCGTCGTCGGGCTCGACGCCCTGCTCGCGCCACAGGGCCTCGAGCGCCGCGACGCCGCCGACGAGGCGCGGGGTGCGCTGCACCAGCGGGAAGCGGCGGCTGCCCCAGGCGAAGGCGTCCGGGCACAGGACCGCGACCCCGCGGCGGGCGAGCGCCACGGCCGGGGCGCGGTCGCCGTAGAGGTCCCGCTGCAGCCGCGCGGCGCCGGCGCTGCGGCCCGGGCCCTCGGCGGCGAGCTGGTCCCCGCCGGAGGACTTGGCCCCGCCGTGGCAGTGCAGGCCCAGGACGCCGGGCACCGCGTCGTCCGTGTCGGGGCGGACCAGGTGCGCGCGGGTGGCGGGCCCGAAGCCCGTCGACCACTCGAGCACCTCGTGCCGCAGCCCGTCCCGCCGCTCCGCCGCCACGGTGCGCACGGCCGGCCGCGGCCCCGGGGCCGGGACGCCCAGCACCTGCGCGAGGGCGTCGCCGGCCGGGTCGCCGGGCCGGTGCCGGGGACGCCCCCGGACCCAGGACGGCCAGTCCTCGTAACCGGCCAGCGGGTCCGGCAGCGCGCGCCCGGCGGCGGGGTCCGCGGCCGTCACGCCGCCCCCTCCGCTCGCGCCGGGCCCGTGCTGGCGCGCACCTGGACCTCCGGGTGCACGAGCACGTCCGGCGGCGGCTCCTCGCCGTCGAGCAGCGCGCGCAGGCGCCGCCAGGCCTCCTGCCCCAGGTCGCCGTGCGGGACGGCCGCCGTCGTCAGCGGCGGCGTGGTCCACCGCGCGAACGGGATGTCGTCGAACCCGGTGACCGACACCTCCTCCGGGACCGCCACCCCGGCCTCGTGCAGCGCGCTGAGCAGGCCCATCGCGACGAGGTCGTTGAAGGCCAGGGCCGCGGTGGCCCCCGACCGGCGCACGGCCTCCCCCGCCGCGTAGCCCTCCTCGAAGCCGACGCCGCAGGGCAGCACGTCCACCGAGAGCCCGGGGTGGTCGGCCACGTGCGCCGCGATGCCCTCGAGGCGCCGCCGGTGCGAGGCGCTCGAGGGCGGGCCGGCCAGGTACACCAGGCGGCGGTGGCCGAGGCCGGCCAGGTGGTCCAGCAGCGCCGCGATCCCCCCGCGGTAGTCGGCCGAGCTCGTCGGGACGCCCGGCGTCGGGCCCCGGTGGGTGAGGACGACGGGCGCGAGGGCGGGCACGAGCGCGGCGAGCTCGGCGTCGGACATGCGGGGGGCGCACAGGACGAGCGCGTCGCAGTGCCGCCGGGCCTCGCGCGCCAGGCCCGGCTCCTGGGTGACGTCCTCCTGCGAGTCCGCGACGAGGACCCGGTAGCCGTCGGCGGCCGCGGCCCGGGTGATCCCGCGCAGGACCTCCTGGAACGAGGGGTTGGCCATGTCGGGGACCATCACCGCGATCGTCTGCGTCCGCCCCAGGACCAGGCTGCGCGCGACCGGGCTGGCCCGGTAGCCGAGCTCGTCGGCCGCGCTGAGCACCCGCTCGACGAGGTCCGCGGCGACGCTCGCGTGCCCGTTCATCACCCGGGACACCGTGGCCGGTGACACCCGGGCCCGCGCCGCCACGTCCGTGATCTGCGCTCTCGCCGACGTCCTCGACCGCATGCCGCTCCTCGCCCTCGTCGCGGCGGCACCGTTGCCACCCGCACCCATCGGTGCCTATCCTTCCCGTGAAATCGCTTTCTCGCAACGATGCGGGTGGAGGACGTATGTCAGTCGTAGCAGAGCTGTCCCACGCGACGGCCCGGGGGCCGTCCTCGTCGAAGGGCCGGGACGACCGGGCGGCATGGGTGTTCCTCCTGCCGTGGACGCTCGGGCTGGTCGGCATCACGCTCGGCCCGATGGCCGTGTCGCTGTACCTGTCGTTCACCGACTACAGCCTGCTGCAGGCCGGCAGCTGGGTCGGGCTCGAGAACTACCTGCGCCTGTTCGAGGACGCCCGGCTGCTGAACTCGCTGAAGGTCACCTTCACGTACGTGCTGGTCGGCACCCCGCTGCAGCTCGCCGCCGCGCTGGGCATCGCGCTCCTGCTCGACCGGGGCCTGAAGGGGGTCGGCCTCTACCGGTCGATCTTCTACCTGCCCTCGCTGCTCGGGGCGTCCGTGGCCGTCGCCATCCTGTGGCGCCAGCTCTTCGGGTCGCAGGGGCTCGTCAACCAGGTCCTGGCCCTCGTCGGCATCACCGGCCCGGGGTGGATCTCGGACCCCAGCACGGCGCTGTGGACGATCATCCTGCTGCACGTGTGGACCTTCGGGGCTCCCATGATCATCTTCCTGGCCGGCCTGCGGCAGATCCCGACGATGTACTACGAGGCCGCGCAGATGGACGGCGCCTCGGCGTTCCGGCAGTTCCGCTCCATCACGCTGCCGCTGCTCAGCCCCATCATCTTCTTCAACCTGGTGCTGGGGATCATCGGGGCCTTCCAGTCCTTCACGCAGGCCTTCATCGTCTCCGGCGGCAGCGGCGGCCCGGCCGACTCGACCATGTTCTACACGCTGTACCTCTACCAGCAGGGGTTCACGCGCTTCGACATGGGCTACGCGTCCGCCATGGCCTGGCTGCTGCTCGTCATCATCGCCGGCTTCACCGCCGTCAACTTCGTCGCGTCGAAGAAGTGGGTGTTCTATGACGACTGAGGCCACCGCCGAGGTCCGCACGTCGACCGTGGTCGATCCCGGCCCGCCCGGGGTCCGCCGCACCGCCTCCCGGTCGGGCCGCCGGCGGACGACGTCCGTCGCGGTCCACGCCGTGCTCATCGCCGCGAGCGCGTTCCTGCTGTACCCGCTCGCCTGGATGGTCGTGAGCTCGCTGCGGCCCACGCAGGAGATCTTCCGCACCCCGGGCCTGCTGCTCACCACCTTCGAGTGGCGCAACTACACGGAGGGCTGGACGTCCCTGCAGGACAGCTTCTCGCTGTACCTGTGGAACTCCGCGGTGGTCGTCTCGCTCGCGATCGTCGGCACGCTCGTGTCGTGCTCCATGGCGGCCTACGCCTTCGCACGGATGCAGTTCCGGTTCAAGCGGACGTTCTTCGCCCTCATGCTCATGACGATCATGCTGCCGTTCCACGTCGTGATCGTGCCGCAGTACATCCTGTTCAACAGGCTGGACTGGATCAACACGATCCTGCCGCTCGTGGTGCCCAAGTTCCTCGCGGTCGACGCGTTCTTCGTCTTCCTCATGGTGCAGTTCATCCGCGGCATCCCGCGGGAGATCGACGAGGCGGCGCGCATCGACGGCGCCGGCCACGCGCGGATCTTCCTGCAGATCATGCTGCCGCTCATGGTCCCGGCGCTGGCGACGACGGCGATCTTCACGTTCGTCTGGACGTGGAGCGACTTCTTCGGCGCGCTGCTCTACCTCAACACCCCGGACACCTGGACCGTGCCGCTCGCCCTGCGCAACTTCACGGACTCGCAGGGGTCCTCGAGCTTCGGGCCGCTGTTCGCGATGTCGCTGGTCTCGCTCGTGCCCGTCTTCCTGGCCTTCGTCTTCGGCCAGAAGCTGCTCATCAAGGGCATCGCCACCACCGGCATCAAGTGACGCCTCCGCCCGGCCAGAGCCCGGGGGCGCCGGCGGTCAGGACGCCGCGCGCCCCCGGGAGCGGGACCGCCGGACCCGGCTCACGACGAAGCGGACGACGAGGAACACGAGGACCGCGTACACCGCGTAGTTGAGCCAGTCGCTGTAGCGGCCGACGTCCTCCCACTGCTCCCCGAGCAGGAAGCCCGCGACGATGAGGCCGGAGTTCCAGACGAGGGACCCCAGCGCGGTCAGCAGCGTGAACGCCAGCAGCCCCATGCGCTCCAGGCCCGCGGGCAGCGAGACGAGGCTGCGCACGACCGGCACGCACCGCCCGACGAGCACCGCCCACACGCCCCAGTGCCGGAACCACGACTCCGAGCGCTCGAGGTCCTCGACGTCGACGAGGGGCATCCGGTCGATCCACCGGCGCAGCCGGTCCACGCCGACCCCGCGCCCGATGCCGTAGAGCAGCCAGGCGCCCACGAGGGACCCGACGGTGGCGGCGACGATCGCCCACACCAGGGACATCCGCCCGGTCGACGCGACGTACCCGGCGACGGGGAGCACCACCTCGGAGGGGATGGGCGGGAACGCGTTCTCGAGGGCGACGAGGAGCCCGACGCCGAGGGGCCCGATCGACTCGATGATGCCGACGGCCCACCCGGTGAGGCCCGAGAGCTCCTGGCCCGAGCCGGCGGCCGCGGCGACGAGGGCGCCGCTCATGCGCACCGACCCGGCCGTGCCCGCCGTGCCCGCCGTGCCGTGCTCGCGGTCGTCGTCGCGGTCGTCGTCGCGGTCCTCATCGCGGTCGATGCTGCCACCGGCCCCCACCCCCTGCCCGTCGGGCCGCCGGCGACGGCCCGGGGCCCCGCGGCGGCGTCCTCGTCCTCGCCGCCCAACGGCCGCGGGCGGCGCGGGGTTCCCCGCACCGCCCGCGCCGGTCGGCCCCGCCAGGCCTCAGCGCTGAGCCCAGCCGGCCAGGGTCGTGGCCAGCGGAGTCGTCGGGCGGCCGATCAGCGTGCGCAGGTCGGCCGTGGCGTCGGCGAGGTCGCCGCGGCGGATCCCCTCGTCGAGCGCGACGACGAAGCCCGCGGTGCCGGCGTCGAGGCCCGCCGCGAGCAGCGCCTCGCGGTGCTCCTCCGGGCTCACGGACCGGTGGACGACGGGCCGCCCGAGCGCCTCCGCGGCCGCCGCGGCGAGCTCGTCGAAGGACCAGGCGACGTCGCCCGAGAGCTCGAGGACGCGGCCCTCGTGCCCCTCGCCGCGGGCGACCGCGGCGGCACCGGCGGCGTAGTCCTCGCGGGTCGCGCTCGCCACCCGCCCCTGGCCGGTGCTCGTGACGATCTCGCCCGTCCCGCGCGCCTGCGCGACGACGCCCTCGTAGTTCTCCGTGTACCAGTTGTTGCGCACGATCGTCCACGCCAGGCCCGAGGCCCGGACGAGCTCCTCCGTGGCGCGGTGCTCGGGGGCGAGGACGAGCTCGGTGGTGTCCGCGTGCGGGGCGCTGGTGTAGACCACGCGCGTCACGCCCGCGGCGGCGGCGGCCTCGAGGGCCGTGCGGTGCTGGGCGACCCGCCGGCCCACCTCGCTGCCCGAGACGAGGACGAGCACGTCGGCGCCGGCGAAGGCCTTCGTCAGCGCCCCGGCGTCCGCGTAGTCCGCCACGTGCGTCCGCACGCCGCGGTCCGCGAGCGGGGCGAGGGCCTCCGCCCGGCGGCCGGTGGCGGTGATCCCCGCCGCCGGCACCCCCTGGGCCAGCAGGCTCTCGACGACGAGACGGCCCAGGTGCCCCGTGGCCCCCGTGACGACGTACGACATGCGGTTCCTCCTCGTGCGGTGCGGCGGGCGGGCTGCCCGACGCGTTCAGGGGCGCCAACCGCCACGGACGGCTTACCCTTCCGGACAAGGGGTACCCACTTCTGCGCCGGGTACCTACCAGGAGGTGAGCATGCAGGTCATCGACACGGCGAGCGCCGCACCGGCGGTGAGGGTGACGACGGCGTCCGCGGGAGCCCTCGCGGAGGGCGTCGACCTCGGCCTCGGGCTCGAGCGGATGCTGACGGAGGGCCGGCTGCCCGCCGCCTGCCCCTCGCGCGTCGTCCTCGACCACGTGACGAGCCGCTGGGGCGTCCTCGTCCTCGTCGCCCTCGCCCGGCAGGGGCTCCGCTGGGGCGAGCTGCGCCGGGCCGTCGAGGGCATCAGCGAGAAGATGCTCGCCTCGACGCTGCGGACGCTCGAGGCCGACGGCATCGTCGACCGGACGGTCACCGGGACCGTGCCGCCGCGCGTCGACTACGCCCTCACCGAGCGCGGCCGCGCGCTCGTCGCGCACCTGCTGCCGCTCATGGGCTGGGTCGTCGCGAACGCCGACGCGATCACCGCCGACCGCGCCGCCCGGGAGGCGTCGCGCTGACGGCGGCCCCCGCCCAGGACGCCGCAGCACGGCTTGCCCGACGAGCGTGAGCCGGGCCGTCGGGCGGCCAGGGGGACCGGCGGGCGCAGACTGGTGCCCGTGCGCCATCCCACCCCCGCCCGAGCGCCCGTCCCGCCCCTCGCCCGTGGGGCGCGGGGCGTCGTCGCCGCGTTCCTCGTCTCGGGGGTCGTGCACCTCGTCCGGCCCGAGGTCTTCGTGGGCGCCGTGCCCCGGGTGCTGCCCGGGGCGCGGCGGCTCGTCCTCGTGTCGGGCGTGGCCGAGCTCGCCTGCGCCGCCGGGCTGCTCGTGCCGCGCACCCGCCGCGCGGCGGGGCCGGCCGCGGCCGCCCTGCTCGTGGGGGTCTTCCCCGCCAACGTGCAGATGGCGCTGGACGCCGCGGCGGCGGCCCGCCGCTCGCCGGGTGCGCGCACCGGCGTGCGGCTGGCCGTGCTGCTCGCGCGCCTGCCGCTGCAGTGGCCCCTCGTGCGCTGGACCCGGGCGGCCGGCCGCTGAGGGTCAGGCCGCCGGGGCCGGGGCGACCGCCTCGACCGTCAGGCCCCCCGTGCCCGCGCGGCCACCGGGCAGGTCGTCCTCGGCGCGGTCGACGCGGACGGTGTCCCCGTCGTGCACCTCGCCCGCCAGCAGCCGGCGCGCGAGCCGGTCGCCCACCTGCTTCTGCACCAGGCGGCGCAGCGGGCGGGCGCCGTAGGCCGGGTCGTAGCCCTCCAGCGCCAGCCACTCCCGCGCCGCCGGCGTCACGTCGAGCGTGAGCCGCCGGTCGGACAGCCGCCGCTGCATCGCCACCACCTGCAGGTCGACGATGCGACCGATCTCGTCCAGCGACAGCGGGTCGAACAGCACGACCTCGTCGAGCCGGTTGAGGAACTCCGGCTTGAAGGCCGCCCGCACCGCCGTCATGACGGCCTCGCGCTTGGCCTCCTCGCCGGTCGTCGGGTCGACCAGGGACGCGGACCCGAGGTTGGAGGTGAGGACGATGATGGTGTTGCGGAAGTCCACCGTCCGCCCCTGGCCGTCCGTGAGCCGCCCGTCGTCGAGCACCTGGAGCAGGATGTCGAAGACCTCGGGGTGGGCCTTCTCCACCTCGTCGAGCAGCACGACGGAGTAGGGCCGGCGCCGCACGGCCTCCGTGAGCTGGCCGCCCTCCTCGTAGCCGACGTAGCCGGGAGGGGCGCCCACGAGCCGCGCCGTCGAGTGCTTCTCGGCGTACTCCGACATGTCGATCCGCACCATGGCGCGCTCGTCGTCGAAGAGGAAGTCCGCCAGCGACTTGGCCAGCTCCGTCTTGCCGACGCCCGTGGGCCCGAGGAAGAGGAACGAGCCCGTGGGCCGGTCGGGGTCGGAGATGCCGGCCCGCGCGCGGCGGACGGCGTCCGACACCGCGGCGACGGCCTGCCGCTGCCCGATGAGGCGCCGGCCCAGCTCCTCCTCCATGCGCAGGAGCTTGGCCGTCTCCCCCTCGAGCAGCCGGCCGGCGGGGATGCCGGTCCACATCGCCACGACCTCGGCGACCTCGTCCGGGCCGACCTTGTCCGCGATCATCGGCGCCTCGCCGAGGGCCGCCCCGCCCGCCCCGGCCTCGGCCTCGCGGCGCTCGGCCTCCGCGATCTGGCGCTCCGTCTCCGGGATCTCGCCGTACATGATCCGCCCGGCGGCGGCGAGGTCGCCCTCGCGCTGGGCACGCTCGGCGTCGGCGCGCAGCTGGTCCAGCCGCACGCGCAGGTCGCCGACGAGGTTGTGCCCGGCCTTCTCGCGCTCCCACCGCGCCGTGAGCCCGGCCAGCTCCTCGCGGCGGTCGGCCAGGTCGGCACGCAGCCGCCCGAGCCGCTCGGCCGAGGCCGGGTCGTCCGCCTCCGAGAGCACGACCTCCTCCATCTCCAGGCGCGTGACGGCGCGCTGGAGCTCGTCGATCTCCACCGGCGAGGAGTCGAGCTCCATGCGCAGGCGGGAGGCGGCCTCGTCGACGAGGTCGATGGCCTTGTCGGGCAGCTGGCGGCCCGTGATGTAGCGGTCGGACAGCGCGGCGGCCGCCACGAGCGCGGCGTCGGCGATCGTCACCTTGTGGTGCGCCTCGTACCGCTCCTTCAGCCCGCGCAGGATCGCGACGGTGTCCTCGACGGACGGCTCGCCGACGAAGACCTGCTGGAACCGCCGCTCGAGGGCGGGGTCCTTCTCGATGCGCTCGCGGTACTCGTCGAGGGTCGTCGCGCCGACGAGGCGCAGCTCGCCGCGGGCCAGCATGGGCTTGAGCATGTTGCCCGCGTCCATGGCGCCCTCGCCGCCGGCGCCCGCGCCGACGACGGTGTGCAGCTCGTCGATGAAGGTGACGACCTCGCCCTCGGAGGAGGTGATCTCGGCCAGCACCGCCTTGAGGCGCTCCTCGAACTCGCCCCGGTACTTCGCGCCCGCCACCATCGCCGCCAGGTCGAGCGAGACGAGGCGCTTGCCGCGCAGGGACTCGGGCACGTCGCCCGCGACGATGCGCTGCGCGAGGCCCTCGACGACGGCCGTCTTGCCGACGCCGGGCTCGCCGATGAGGACGGGGTTGTTCTTCGTCCGGCGGGACAGGACCTGCACCACGCGGCGGATCTCCGCGTCGCGGCCGATCACCGGGTCGAGCTTCCCGTCCCGTGCCCGCTGGGTGAGGTCGACGCCGTACTGCTCGAGCGCCTTGTACGTGCCCTCGGGGTTCGGGCTCGTCACGCGGGCCGACCCGCGGACGCCGGGGAGGGCGGCGACGAGCGCCTCGCGGGTGGCGCCCTGGGCGCGCAGCGCGTCGGCCACGCCGCTCTGCCCCGCGGCGAGGCCGAGGAGCAGGTGCTCGGTGGAGACGTAGTCGTCCCCGAGGGTGCGCGCCTCGGACGACGCCGCCTCGAGGGCGACGGACAGCGCGCGCGAGGGGACGGGCCGGGCGACGGCGGAGCCGCTCGCGTGCGGCAGGTTCACGAGGGTGGCGCGGACGGACCGCCCGAGGGCGGTGCGGTCGGCGCCGACGGCGTCGAGCAGCGCGGCGGCCACGCCGCCCTCCTGCCCGAGGAGGGCGTTCGCGAGGTGCGCGGGCTCGAGCTGCGGGTGGCCCGCGGCCGACGCCTGGGAGAGGGCGTCGCCGAGGGCCTCCTGGGACTTGGTCGTGTACTTCACGTCCACGGGTGCGGCCTCCGGTCTCGGTCGTGCGGCGGGGTGCTGACGGGAGCAACACCCGGCAGGGTTGAGCCTATTCCGCTCAACCCTGGTCCTCCACCCGCGGCGTGGCAGCATCGCCCTGTGGACGCCTCACGGGGACCGGCGGGGACCGGGGACGACGAGCGGGCCGCGGCCGCGGACGTGCTCGGGGGCGGCTGGGTCGCGCGGACCCTGCTCCTGCGGCCCGACGCGCGCGCCCGGGCCGGCGCCCCCGACCCGGTCGCCACGCTCGTGTCCCCCGCCCTCGCCGAGACGGAGCCGGCCCGCACGGCCGTCCTCTACGTGCACGGCTACACGGACTACTTCTTCCACGACCACGTCGGCGCCGCGCTCGCGGTGCGCGGCTACGACCTGCACGCCCTGGACCTGCGCGACCACGGCCGGTCCATCCGCCCGGGCCGGCCCGCGAACGTCACGCACGACCTCGGGGTCACGGCGGAGGAGATCGACACGGCCGTCCGGCGGCTGCGGCGGCGGTACGACCACCTCGTGCTGCTCGGGCACTCCACCGGGGGTCTCGTCCTGGCGCTCTGGGCGGACGCGCGGCGCGGTCGCGGCCTCGTCGACGCGCTCGTGCTCAACAGCCCGTGGCTGGACCTGCAGGGGTCGGCGTGGGACCGCCACGTGCTCGCGCCCGTCGTCGAGGTGGTCGCGCGGGTGGGGCCCGACCTCGTCGTGCAGCACCCCGGGCGCCACTACGCCCGGGCGCTGCACGCCGAGGGCGGCGGCGAGTGGTCCTTCGACACCGCGTGGAAGCCGTTCAGGGGCTTCCCGGTCCGCGCGGGGTTCGTCCGCGCGGTGCGGCGCGGGCACCGCCGGGTCGCCCGCGGGCTGCACGTCGACGTGCCCGTCCTGGTGCTGACGTCCGACCGCTCGGGGCCGGCCCGGCGGCGGCACGACGAGCTCCTGAGCACCGACTCCGTGCTCGACGTCGCGCAGATGGCGGCGCGGGCGCCGCGGCTCGGGCCCGACGTCCGCCTCGTCACGGTGCCCGGCGGCGCCCACGACCTCGCGCTGTCGCCCCTGCCCGCGCGCCAGGTCTACCTCGACGCGGTGCTCGAGTTCCTCGACGCGCACGTGCCGCACGGGCGGTAGGGGCCCTCAAGCCCGGGCGCGGACTGCCGATGGGACGGGTGCGTCGACCTCACGGCGCGCCCGTCCTGCACCCCCGATGTGGAGCCTCCGCATGCACCGCTCGCCCCTCGCCCGCTTCCGGGACCTCAGCGTCCAGGTCAAGATCCTCACGGCGGTGGTCGTCGCCTCGCTCGTCGGGCTGCTCGTCGGCGTCATCGGCATCAGCGCGCTCGGCCGCACCTACGCCGGCACCGAGGAGATGTACAGCCAGCAGCTGGCCGGCGTCACCGCCGCCACCGCGATGCGGCGCGGCACCGTCCAGATGCGCCTCGACGTGGCGAACCAGGCCCTGGCGTCCGACCCCGCCGCCATCGCGAAGTACGAGGCCGCGGTCGCCGACGACGAGGCCGCCATCCGCGACGCCCTCGCCGACTACCGCACCCTGGACGTCACGCCCGTGGAGGCCGAGGCCCTCGAGGGCTTCGAGGAGTCCCTCGGCGAGTACGTCGAGGTGCGGGACGCCGAGCTCCTGCCGGCGGGCGCGGTGAGCGACATCGCCACGTGGAACGCCTCCCGCGACGCGGCCGCCCCCCTCATCGACGCGATGATGGACGACCTCGGCTCCCTCATCGACGGCCAGCAGGCCGACGCGGCCGAGGCCGCCGCCGCCGCGAAGCAGGCGTACGAGGGCAACCGCAGCACGGTGGTCCTGCTGCTCGTCGTGGGCCTGGCCCTCGCGCTCGGCCTCGGCGTCGCCGTGGCCCGCGCCATCGTCGCCGGGGTCGGCCGGGTCCGCTCCGTCGCCACCGCCCTCGAGGCCGGCGACCTCACCCGCACCGCGGACCTGACCACGCGGGACGAGATCGGCCAGATGGGCGCCGCCCTGGACAACGCCATCGGGTCGCTCCGCGGCGTCGTCGGGACGATCGACTCCAACTCCGACGCCCTCGCCGCCGCCTCCGAGCAGCTGTCGGCGAGCTCCGTGCAGATCGCCGCCTCCGCCGAGGAGACCTCCACGCAGGCCGGGGTCGTCTCCGCCGCCGCGGAGCAGGTCACGCGCAACGTGCAGACGGTCGCCGCCGGCACGGAGCAGATGGGCGCCTCCATCCAGGAGATCGCCAACAACGCCTCGCAGGCCTCCGAGGTGGCCCGCCGCGCCGTCACGGCCGCCGCGGAGACCGGCACGACGATGAGCCGCCTCGGCGACTCCAGCCGCGAGATCGGCAACGTCGTCAAGATGATCACCTCCATCGCGGAGCAGACGAACCTCCTGGCGCTCAACGCCACGATCGAGGCCGCGCGCGCCGGGGAGGCCGGCAAGGGCTTCGCGG
>NZ_RWJX01000042.1 GCF_004123805.1 Cellulomonas endophytica
CGTCGCGCCCGCCCGCACGCCGGCCGCCGGCCCCCGCACCCCCGAGGCCCCCCGGGCCGCCGACCGCACCACCCCCCACGCCACCGACCGCGCGCCGGGCACCGCCGACGAGGCCGCCCGCACCGCCACGAGGGAGACGACGCCATGACCACCCCCGCCCCCCAGGCCCCGCCCCCCGACGGCACCGGTGCCGGGCCGGCCGGCCGCCCCGCCGCCGCGGACCGCTCCGCCGCCGAGGTCGAGGCGGTCTTCCGGCTCGCGCTGCGCGACGTGCTCGTGCTGCTGGCGGCCCTCGCCGTCCTCGGCGTCGGCATCGGCTGGCTGGTCGAGGGCGTGCCCGGGGTGTGGGGTGCTCTCCTCGGCGTGGGCCTCGCCCTCGTCTTCTCCGGGACCACGGTCGTGTCGATGCTACGGACCTCCCGCGCCACGCCGCAGGCGATGGCCGGCGTCGTCATGGGCGCCTGGCTCGTCAAGGTCGTCGTCGTCGTCGCGGCCCTCGCCGTGCTCAGCGGCATGGACTTCTACAGCCGACCGGTGCTCGCCGCCGTCCTGGCGCTGGGCGTCGTGGGGTCCGCGGTCCTCGACTACCGGGCGGTGCAGCGGGCCCGGCTGCCGTACGTCAGCGCCTGACACGGGGCCGCGCACTACCACGGGCCCCGGGGCCGGGACGCCGCCCACGGGGCCCCCCGGTGTGGTGTTCACCCCTCGCGCGCACCGCCGTCGGGGTCCCGGCCATGGGTTAGGCTCATCGCGTCCTCGACGGCCCGGGTGCCGACCGGCGTGGCCTGCGCTGATGCTCGCCCGCCCACCCCAGACCCCAGGAGTTGCGACCTGTCCAGCACCGCGACCGCCGCCCTGACGCTCGCCGCGGAGGAGGGTGAGGGCTTCCACGCGCCCACGCTCGCCGACTTCTTCCCCGGGCCCATCTTCGGCGACGGCACCCTCGTCGAGTTCAACCGGATCATGCTGGTCCGGGTCATCGCCGCCGTCCTGCTCGTCGCGGTGATGGCCTTCGCCGCCAGCCGCGCGCGGCTCGTGCCGGGCCGTGGCCAGAACGTCGTCGAGGTCCTGCTGGACTTCGTCCGCGTGAACGTCGCGGAGGAGATCCTCGGGCGCAAGGAGGCGGCGCGCTTCGTGCCGCTGCTGACCGCGATCTTCTTCGCGATCCTCGCCTTCAACATCACGGGCGTCATCCCCGGCCTCAACATCGCCGGGACGTCCGTGATCGGCCTGCCGATCGTGTTCGCGGTCATCATGTACGTCGTCTACCTGCGCGCGGGCATCCAGCGGCAGGGCCTGGGCGGGTTCCTCAGGACGAACCTCTTCCCGGCGGGCGTGCCGGCCCCCATGTACGTGCTGCTCACGCCGATCGAGTTCCTCACGGTCTTCGTGCTGCGCCCCGCGACGCTGGCCATCCGGCTCGTCGCCAACATGATCGCCGGCCACCTCATGCTCGTCCTGTGCTTCGCGGCGACGAACTACTTCATCCTCGAGGCGGCCCCCGCCCTCAAGGCGTTCGGCGCGGTGACCTTCGTCGCCGGCCTCGCGATCACGCTCTTCGAGGTGTTCATCGCGGCGCTGCAGGCCTACATCTTCGTGGTGCTCAGCGCCGTGTACATCAACCTCTCCATCGAGACCGAGCACTGACCCGCGCACCCACCCGAGCACGGGTCCGCGCCTGGTCGCGGAGCACCACCCGGGGGACCTCGGACCCCCACCCAGCACGAGTGCCCGGCCGGCCGGCCGGGCACCCAACGGAAGGAACGAGCACACCGTGGCAGACACCAGCATGATCCTCGCGGCGGCCGACGCCGTCTCCGGCAACATCGCCACCGTCGGCTACGGCCTCGCGGTGATCGGTCCGGGTATCGGCCTGGGCATCCTCATCGGCAAGACGATCGAGGGCATGGCCCGCCAGCCCGAGGTCGCCGGCCAGCTCCGCACCACGATGTTCATCGGCATCGGCTTCGTCGAGGTGCTCGGCCTGCTCGGCCTCATCACCGGGTTCCTCTTCCAGTGAGCGCGGCCGCGATCCCCGCGGCCCTCGTGACGGCCGCGGCGGAGACCCACGAGGAGCAGAGCGTCCTCATCCCCGCCGGCTACGACCTGTTCTGGTCGGCGGTCGTGACCGCCGTCATCCTCGCGGTCTTCCTCAAGTACGTCATGCCGCGCTTCACGCGGGTGCTCGACGAGCGCACGGAGAAGATCCAGGGCGGCATCGAGCGCGCGGAGCGCGTGCAGGCCGAGGCCGCCGCGGCCAAGGGCGAGCTCGACCGCGAGCTCGCGGCGGCGCGCACGGAGGCGGGGCGCCTGCGTGAGGAGGCCCGTGCCGAGGGCACGGCGATCGTCGCCGAGGCGCGCCAGCACGCCCAGGAGGAGGCCGCCCGCATCGTCGAGACGGCCCACCGCCAGGTCGAGGCCGAGCGCCGGGCGGCGGCGGTCTCGCTGCGCGCCGACGTCGGCGCGCTGGCCACCCAGCTCGCGGAGAAGATCGTCGGCGAGGCGCTGACGGACGAGGGCCTGCGCTCCCGTGTCGTCGACCGCTTCCTCGACGACCTCGACGCGTCCACGGAGCCCGCCGTCCCGGCGGAGACGAAGGGGTACTGATGCGCGGCACGAGCCTGGCCTCCCTGGCCGCGGCGGAGACGGCCGTCGGGCCGGTCGTCGCGGCGGCGGGGGCCGATGCGGCGACGCTGGGGGCCGAGCTGTTCGCCCTCGTCGACGCGCTCGACGGGTCCGGCTCGCTGCGTCGCACGCTCGCCGACCCCGCCCTGCCGGGCGCGGCGAAGGAGCGGCTCGTCCGCTCCCTCCTCGCGCAGGCGGACCCGCGGACCGTCGACGTGGCGGCGGCGCTCGTGCAGCGACGCTGGTCGGCGGACGCCGACCTCGCCGAGGCGGTCGAGCGGGTCGCGACCCAGGCGCTGCTCACCGCGGCCGAGGTGCGCGGGGAGCTCGCCGAGGTCGAGGACGAGCTGTTCCGCTTCGGACGGGCGCTCCTCGGGCAGCGCGAGGTCCTCGGCATCCTCTCCGACCCGTCCGTCCCGGCCGCGTCGCGGGCGGAGCTCGTCGAGCGGCTGCTCGGCGGGAAGGCGTCCGACGTGACGCTGCAGCTGGCGCGGCGCGCCGCCGCGGCCCCCCGGGGCCGCCGGTACCCGGCGGCGCTGGGCCGGCTGTCGGACCTCGTGGCCGAGCGGCGGCAGCGCTCCGCGGCCGCCGTCACGGTGGCGGTCCCGCTCACCGCGGCGCAGCGGGACCGGCTCGGCGGGCTGCTCGAGCGGGCCCTCGGGCACGCGGTCCAGATCAACGAGATCGTCGACCCCGCCGTGCTCGGCGGCCTGCGCGTCCAGGTGGGCCCGCAGGTGATGGACGCGACGACGCTGGGGCGTCTCGCCGACGCCCGCCGGCGGATGGCCGGCTGACACCCGCCGGCGGCCCGCCGCCCGCACCCCTCGCCGGACCCCGGCACCGTGAACCTCCGCCCGCACGACGGGCGGGACGACAGGAGATGAAATGGCTGAGCTGACGATCCGGCCGGAGGAGATCCGCGCCGCGCTGGACAGCTTCGTGCAGTCCTACGAGCCGAGCGCCGTCGCGGCCGAGGAGGTCGGGCGCGTCGTCCTCGCGGGCGACGGCATCGCGCAGGTCGAGGGCCTGCCAGGCGCCATGGCGAACGAGCTGCTGCGCTTCGAGGACGGCACGCTCGGCCTCGCCCTGAACCTCGACGTCCGCGAGATCGGCGTCGTCGTCCTGGGCGAGTTCACGGGCATCGAGGAGGGCCAGGAGGTCCGCCGCACGGGCGAAGTCCTGTCCGTCGCCGTGGGCGACGGCTACCTCGGCCGGGTCGTCGACCCGCTGGGCAACCCCATCGACGGCCTCGGCGAGGTCGCGACGGAGGGTCGCCGCGCCCTCGAGCTGCAGGCCCCCGGCGTCATGGCCCGCAAGTCGGTCCACGAGCCGCTGCAGACCGGCATCAAGGCCATCGACTCGATGATCCCGATCGGCCGTGGCCAGCGGCAGCTCATCATCGGCGACCGCCAGACGGGCAAGACGGCGATCGCGCTCGACACGATCATCAACCAGAAGGCCAACTGGGAGTCCGGCGACCCCGACAAGCAGGTCCGCTGCATCTACGTCGCCATCGGCCAGAAGGGCTCGACGATCGCCTCCGTGCGCGCGGCGCTCGAGGAGTCCGGCGCGCTGGAGTACACGACGATCGTCGCGGCGCCCGCGTCCGACCCGGCCGGCTTCAAGTACCTCGCGCCCTACACCGGCTCGGCCATCGGCCAGCACTGGATGTACGGCGGCAAGCACGTCCTCATCGTCTTCGACGACCTGTCGAAGCAGGCCGAGGCCTACCGCGCCGTGTCCCTCCTGCTGCGCCGCCCGCCGGGCCGCGAGGCCTACCCGGGTGACGTCTTCTACCTGCACTCCCGTCTGCTGGAGCGCTGCGCGAAGCTCTCCGACGAGCTGGGCGCCGGTTCGATGACGGGGCTGCCCATGATCGAGACGAAGGCCAACGACGTGTCGGCCTACATCCCGACGAACGTCATCTCCATCACCGACGGCCAGATCTTCCTGCAGTCGGACCTCTTCAACGCGGACCAGCGGCCCGCGGTCGACGTCGGCATCTCCGTGTCCCGCGTCGGCGGCGCCGCCCAGGTCAAGGCGATGAAGCAGGTGTCGGGCACGCTGAAGCTCGAGCTCGCGCAGTACCGCTCGCTCGAGGCGTTCGCGATGTTCGCCTCCGACCTGGACGCGGCCTCCCGCGCCCAGCTCACGCGCGGCGCGCGGCTCATGGAGCTGCTGAAGCAGCCCCAGTACTCCCCGTACCCCGTGGAGGACCAGGTCGCGTCCGTGTGGGCCGGCACGAAGGGCAAGCTCGACGACGTGCCCGTGCAGGACGTCCGCCGCTTCGAGTCCGAGCTCATCGACCACCTGCGTCGCAACACGGACGTGCTGACGACGATCGCCACGACGGGCAAGCTCGACGGCGACACGGAGAACGCGCTGTCGGCGGCGGTCGACGAGTTCCGCTCCGGCTTCCTCACCTTCGAGGGTCAGCCGCTCGCCGGGCTGCGGTCCGCCTGAGATGGCAGGACAGCAGCGCGTCTACAAGGCGCGGATCCGCTCGACGCAGTCCCTGAAGAAGATGTTCCGGGCGCAGGAGCTCATCGCCGCCTCGCGGATCGGGAAGGCGCGCGACCGCGTCTCCCACGCCGGGCCGTACGCGCGCGCCGTGACCCGGGCCGCCTCGGCCGTGCAGGCGCACGGCCGGGCGGACCACCGGTTCCTGACGCCGCGCACGGACACGCAGCGCGTCGCGGTGCTCCTCGTCGCCTCCGACCGCGGGATGGCGGGCGCCTACTCGGCCACCGTCATCCGCGAGACGGAGCGTCTGGTCGCGAAGCTGCGCGGCGAGGGCAAGGAGGTCGTGCTGTACCTGGCCGGCCGCCGCGCGGTCGCCTACTACACCTTCCGGCAGCGGGCGGTGGAGCGGTCCTGGACGGGCCAGTCCGACGCCCCGCAGGTCGGGACGGCCGACGAGATCGCGACCGCGCTGCTCGAGGCGTACGAGCGACCGGGGTCGGAGGGCGTCGGCGAGGTGCACGTGGTCTACACGCGCTTCGTCAACATGGTGACCCAGCGGACGACGGTGGAGCGCATGCTGCCCATCGAGCTCGTCGAGGGCGTCGAGGAGCGTGCGCAGGGGCAGGCGCTGCCGCTGTACGAGTACGAGCCCGACCCCGTGACGGTGCTCGACGCGCTGCTGCCGCGGTACGTCCGTGCCCGGCTCTACGCCTGCCTGCTGGAGTCGGCGGCCTCGGAGCTCGCGGCGCGGCAGCGGGCCATGCACACCGCCACGGACAACGCGGAGGACCTCATCCGCACCTACACCCGGCTGGCCAACCAGGCCCGCCAGGGCGAGATCACGCAGGAGATCAGCGAGATCGTGTCGGGCGCCGACGCGCTCGCCTCATGACCTGCTCCCGCACCACCCGCACCCGAGTCACCCCTGCCGGAGCGCCGCTCCGGGACGAGCGAAGCGAGGCCTGAGATGACCGCCACCACCGTCGAGGAGACGTCCTCCGCGTCCGGCACGCCGGGCACGGGGCGCGTCGCCCGCGTGATCGGGCCCGTCGTGGACATCGAGTTCCCGGCGGACCAGATCCCCGAGATCTACAACGCGCTGACGGTCGACATCGACCTGTCGTCGCAGGGCGAGGGGGAGTCGAAGTTCCGGATGACCCTCGAGGTCGCCCAGCACCTGGGCGACAACCTCATCCGCGCCATCGCGCTGAAGCCCACCGACGGGCTGGTCCGCGGCGCCGTCGTCACGGACACGGGCGAGGCGATCTCCGTGCCCGTCGGCGACGTGACGAAGGGCCACGTGTTCAACGTGACCGGCGAGGTGCTCAACCTCCCGCCGGGCGAGCGCCTGGAGATCACGGAGCGCTGGCCGATCCACCGCAAGCCCCCGGCCTTCGACCAGCTCGAGTCGAAGACGACCATGTTCGAGACCGGCATCAAGGTCATCGACCTCCTGACCCCCTACGTGCAGGGCGGGAAGATCGGCCTCTTCGGCGGTGCGGGCGTCGGCAAGACGGTCCTCATCCAGGAGATGATCCAGCGCGTCGCGCAGAACCACGGCGGTGTGTCCGTGTTCGCCGGCGTGGGGGAGCGCACCCGTGAGGGCAACGACCTCATCGTCGAGATGGAGGAGGCGGGCGTCTTCGACAAGACGGCGCTCGTCTTCGGCCAGATGGACGAGCCGCCGGGGACGCGTCTGCGGGTCGCCCTGTCGGCCCTGACGATGGCGGAGTACTTCCGCGACGTGCAGAAGCAGGACGTGCTGCTGTTCATCGACAACATCTTCCGGTTCACGCAGGCCGGCTCCGAGGTGTCGACGCTGCTCGGCCGCATGCCGTCCGCGGTGGGCTACCAGCCCAACCTGGCCGACGAGATGGGCCAGCTCCAGGAGCGCATCACCTCCACCCGCGGTCACTCGATCACCTCGCTGCAGGCGATCTACGTGCCCGCGGACGACTACACCGACCCGGCGCCGGCGACGACGTTCGCCCACCTGGACGCCACGACGGAGCTGTCCCGCGAGATCGCCTCGCGCGGCCTCTACCCCGCCGTGGACCCGCTCACCTCGACGAGCCGCATCCTCGACCCGCGCTACGTGGGCCAGGAGCACTACGACGTGGCGACCCGCGTGAAGTCCATCCTCCAGCGCAACAAGGAGCTCCAGGACATCATCGCGATCCTCGGCGTCGACGAGCTGTCGGAGGAGGACAAGACGGTCGTCGCGCGCGCCCGTCGCATCCAGCAGTTCCTCTCGCAGAACACCTACATGGCGACGAAGTTCACGAACGTCGAGGGCTCGACCGTGCCGCGGTCCGAGACCGTCGAGGCGTTCGGCAAGATCGCCGACGGCGAGTTCGACCACATCGCGGAGCAGGCGTTCTTCAACACCGGCGGCCTCGAGGACCTCGAGCGCAACTGGGCGCGGATCCAGAAGGAGTACGGGGCCTGACCCCGCCGGGCGCGGGGCCGGCACCGTCCGGCCCCGCGCCCCCGGCGTCCCCGCGACGGGGGCGCCGCACGACGCAGCACGACGTCCCGGGCCCGCAGCGGCCCGTCGGTGAGGAGGACCGGTGGCAGAGCTCGAGGTCGACATCGTGGCGACGGACGGGAAGGTCTGGTCGGGCACGGCCCGGCAGGTGACCGCCCCGGCCGCCGACGGCGAGATCGGCGTGCTCGCCGGCCACACGCCGCTGCTGTCCGTGCTGCGTCCGGGCGAGGTCCGCGTGACGCCGGCAGGCGGCGGGGCCCCGGAGCGCTGGACGGTCGAGGGCGGGTTCCTGTCCGTCGACTCCGACCACGTGACCGTGGTCGTCGACGCCGCGACGCCCGTCGCCCCGGCGGCCCGCTGACGCCGGCCGACCCGAGCCCCGCACGTCGGTGACCGACCACCTCCCCCTCGCGCTGGCGCTCGCCGCCCTCGCCCTGCTGCTCGCCCTCGTCCTCACGTGGCGCCGGACCTCCGGCGCGGCCCGCCGGACGGGGGCGTTCGGCTGCGCCGTCGGCCGCACGCCGACGGGCCCGTGGACGGCCGGGTCCGCGGTCTACAGCACCGCCGCCCTCACGTGGACGCCGGGCCTCCTCGGCGTCGGCCGGCAGCGGCTGGTGCTGCCGCGGCGCCGGATGCGGGTGACCGACCGCACGGTCGTCACCGCGCACGGGGTCCAGCTCCTCGTCGTCACGTGCGCGGTGGGGGACCGGACGGTGCTGCTGCGGATGTCGCCCGAGGCCTACGCGGGCCTCACCTCGTGGCTCGAGGCGACCACCACCGGCGTCAACGTCGTCACCTGACGGCGCCGCCGCCCGCACGCCTCGCGCGCCGCCGCGACGTCCCGCCGGGCCCCGGCCCGGTGGCCCCTCCCCGTCCGTCCCGATCCCCGGGTGGTCCCCATGCGTCTCGTCGTCGCCGAGTGCGCCGCCCGGTACACCGGGCGGCTGTCCGCCCAGCTGCCGCGCGCCCGCCGGCTCCTCGTCGTGAAGGCGGACGGGAGCGTCCTGCTGCACAGCGACGGCGGCTCCTACAAGCCCCTGAACTGGATGAGCCCCCCCTGCGCCCTCGCCGAGCGGGCCCCCGACGCCGCGCAGCGCGGCGCCGGCGTCACGGCGGTCTGGACCGTGCAGGCGGCGAAGTCCGACGACCGGCTGGAGATCGAGCTGTACGACGTCCACCACGACTCCGTGCACGAGCTCGGCGTGGACCCCGGGCTGGTCAAGGACGGCGTCGAGGCGCACCTGCAGGTGCTGCTCGCGGAGCAGATCTCCCTGCTCGGGCCGGGGCACGTCCTCGTGCGGCGGGAGTACCCGACCGCCATCGGGCCGGTGGACATCCTCGCGAAGGACCCCACGGGCGGGACGGTCGCGGTGGAGATCAAGCGCCGCGGCGACATCGACGGGGTGGAGCAGCTGACCCGCTACCTCGAGCTGCTCAACCGCGACCCGTTGCTCGCGCCCGTGCGCGGCGTGCTGGCGGCGCAGGAGATCCGGCCGCAGGCGCGGGTGCTCGCCGTCGACCGCGGCATCACGCCGCTGCTCCTGGACCTCGAGGCGATGCGCGGCGTCGACGACGTGGACGCCCGCCTGTTCTGACGCGGGGCCAGGAGGTGCGCCGACCCCGCCGACCCCGGCGACCCCGGCGGCCGCGGGTCGCTCAGCCGGCCGCGGCCCCGGCGGCGCGGACGGCCGGCGGCGGGGCGGCGATCGAGGCCTCGCCGGACAGGTCCACGCCGACGAGCCGCGTCTCCGCCCCGCTCTCCCCGGCGAGCCGCTGCATGACCATCTGGACGGCGATGCGGCCGATGCGCTCCCCGGGCACCTCGATCGTCGACAGCGGCAGGGGCAGGCCCGCGGCGATGTCGGCCGGCGTCACGGCGACGACCGAGACGTCGGCCGGCACGCGCAGCCGGCGCCGGTCGAGACCGGCGAGGACGCCGCCGAGGGCCGCCTCGTTGTGCACGACGAGGCCCGTGGTGCCCGGCTGCTGCTCGAGGACGGCGGTGACGGCGTCGACGCCGCCGGTGAAGGTCGGCTCCGCCGGGACGACCACCCCCTCGACCCCCTCCGCCGCGACCTGCTGGACGAAGCCGTCGCGCATGCGCAGGGCGTAGTTGGCCCGGTGGGCGAGGCGGTCCGCGGACGCGCCGACGAGGGCCACGCGGCGGTGGCCGTGGCCTGCCAGGGCCCGCACCGCCGTGCGGCCGGCAGCCGTGAAGTCGAGGTCGACGCACGCCAGGCCGGAGCTGTCGTCGGGCACGCCGATGAGCACGCTCGGCACGGGCAGGGTCCGCAGCGCGGGCACGCGCACGTCGTCGGCCTCGACGTCCATGACGATGACGGCGTCGGCCGTGGAGCTCGCGGCGATCCGCGCGATGCCGGTGGGGTCGTCCTGGGTGAGGAGCAGGACGTCGTGGTCGTGCCGCCGGGCCTCGGTCACGACGCCGCCGACGAACTGCATGATGATCCCGACGTTGATCCCGGGGCGGAACGGCACGACGAGCGCGATGACGTTGCTGCGGGCCGAGGCCAGCGCGCGCGCGCCGGCGTGGGGCCGGTAGCCCAGGTCCGCGACGGCCCGCTCCACCCGCTCCCGGGTGGGCGCGGAGATCGTGCGCTTGCCCGACAGGACGTAGCTGACCGTCGAGACGGAGACCCCCGCGGCGCGGGCGACGTCACCGATGGTGGGCATGGCAGCACGCTAGCCCGTCGCCGCGGCGCGTCGGGCCCCTCACCCCTTCAGCCCCCCGCTGATGAGGTCCAGCCGCCAGAAGCGCTGCAGGAACAGGAGCATCGCGACGAGCGGCACGATCGACAGGGCGGCGCCGACGATCGCGATGGAGTAGAGCGCCGGCTCGCCGGAGCCCTTCGACAGCAGGGTGTAGAGCCCGACGGTGAGGGGGTAGCGGTCCTGGTCGGACAGCATGATGAACGGCAGGAGGAAGTTGTTCCAGATGCCGACGAACTGGAGCATGAACACCGTCACCATGCCGGGCAGCATCATCGGCAGGGCGATGGAGGTGAAGACGCGGCTCTCGCGGGCCCCGTCGATGCGGGCGGCCTCGATCGTCTCGTCGGGCACGGCGGACAGGGCGTACACGCGGGACAGGTAGATGCCGAACGGGCTGATGACCGACGGCAGCAGCACGGACAGGTGGCTCCCGGCCAGGCCGAGCTCGGCCAGCAGCAGGTACTGCGGGATGGCGAGCGTGATGCCGGGCAGCAGCACGCCGGCGAGGATCGCGTAGAGGAGCACCCGCTGGCCCGCGAAGCGGTACTTCGCGAGCGCGAAGCCGGCCATGACCGAGACGAGCGTGCTCAGCAGGGCGCCGACGCCGGCGTAGAGGGCCGTGTTGAGGACCCACAGCCCGTACTGCCCGTCCCCGTAGGCGAACAGGTCGCGCAGGTTGTCCAGCAGCCCGCTCCCGGGCGCGAACGTGAAGGTGCTGAAGAGCTCGGACCGCGCCTTCGTGGAGGCGACGACGACCCAGACGACCGGGACGAGGCAGTAGAGGGCCCCGAGCGCCAGGACGAGGGTCGGGCCGGTGCGCCCGGTGCGGTGCCGGGCGAGCCGCGGCGGGGCGGACCCCTGCGCGCCGGTGCGGCCGCGGGCCGGTGCGGTGGTGGTCATGACTGCTCCCCGAAGACCCGGCGCTGGCCCAGCCGCAGCAGCGCGATCGACACGACGAGGGTCCCCAGGGCGAGGACCACGGAGGACGCGGCGGCGAGCGGGAGGTCGTCCCGCAGGAACGCGTCGCGGTAGATCTTCATGAGGGGCACGAACGTCCACGAGATCGCGCTCGTCATGGGCTTGAGGGTGGCGGGCTCGCCGTAGACCTGGAGGGTGCCGATGAGGGCGAACAGCCCCGTGAGCACCAGCGCGGGCCCGACGAGGGGCACCTTGATGCGCAGGGCGATCTGCCACTCGGAGGCGCCGTCGAGCCGGGCGGACTCGGAGATCTCGTCGGGGATCCCGCGCAGGGACGTGTAGAGGATGATCATGTTGAAGCCGACGCCGCCCCAGATCGCGATGTTCGCCAGCGACGGGTACAGCAGGGGCACGTCGAGGAACGGGATCGTGACGTCCGCGAGCCGGCGGGTGACCCAGCTGAAGGGGCTCGTCGACGGCAGGTACATGAAGCCCCACAGGAGCGTGGCGATGACGCCGGGCACCGCGTAGGGCAGGAAGATCGCGGTGCGCGAGAACCGCACGAGGCGCGCCCCGCGCATGTCCAGGAGCAGGGCGAACAGCAGCGCGAGGCCGAGCGTGAGCGGCACGGCGATCGCGCCGTAGACGAGCAGCCGCAGCAGGCCGGCGCCGAGCTCGGGGTCGGTCAGGGCGGCGACGTAGTTGTCGGCGCCGACCCACACCTCGCGCCGCCGCCCGAAGGCACCGCCGCCGGTGAGGCGCAGCCCCCGGAAGCTGAGGTAGACCGCGTAGGCGATGGGCACGGCGAGGAACGCGACGTACAGCAGGACCGCCGGCGCCGACAGCACGTAGGGCGCGAGGGTCGGCCGGCGGCGGCGGCGGGGGGCGCCGGCGGGGGCGGCCGTCGCGGCCGACCCGTGCGCGGCGCGCGGGGTGGTGGTGGTCATGCGGCCCTCCGGGGGGTGGGGGAGGCCCGGGCGCGTGGGCGCCCGGGCCCCCCGGCGGTCACTCCTGGACGTCGAAGCCCGTGGTCGTCATGTCCTCGACGACCGTCTCCTGCGTCGTGGCGAGCGCGTCGCGGAACGGGGTGCCGCTGTCGGCCGCGGCCTGCATGGCGTCCTGGAACGCGGAGGAGGCGACGTTGACGTTCGGCCCCCAGCTGATGTCCGGCAGGGTGCTGCCGGCGATCTCGGCGGCGAGCGTCCAGAAGTCCGTCTGCTGCGGCATGAGGACCGGCGGCTCGCTCTGGGTGGCGAGCTCCTGACCCGTCAGGGAGGCGGGGTACTGGCCCGTCTCGATCTGGATCGCGGCCCCCTCCTCGGAGGAGTTGATCCACGCCGCGAACCGGGCCGCCTCGGCGGGGTGCTCCGAGGAGGTCGTCACGACGACGGCGGACCCGCCCTGGAAGGCGACGCGGTCGTCGCCCGCCTCCCACTGCGGCAGCTTCGCGAGCGCCCACTGGCCGGCCATGTCGGGGGCGACCCCGTAGATGACGCCGGGGGCCCACAGGGCGGAGGGCCAGGACAGGATGTTCCCGGCGTTGAGCTGGGCGTTCCACTCCGGGGTCAGCAGGGACTCGACCTTGACGAGGTCGCGGTCGACGAGGTCCTGCCAGTAGTCCGCGACGGCCCGGGAGGGCTCGTCGTCGATCCCGACGGTCCACGTCTCGCCGTCCACGGACCACCACTCGGCCCCGGCCTGCTGCGCCATGCCGGAGAAGAACCCGAACTCGCCCGGGGCGAAGGTCGCCAGGTAGGTGTCGGGGTCGGCCGCGCGGACCGCGGCGGCCGCGTCGGCGAACTCGGCCCACGTGGTCGGCACGGCCACGCCGAGCTCGGCCAGCCGCGCCTCGTTGTAGACGAGGGCCATGGGGCCGACGTCCTGCGGGATGCCGTAGATCGCGTCGTTGAAGGTCGTGAGGCCCCAGACGGCGTCGGTGAAGGCGCCCTTCGTCTCCTCGTCCACCTGCTCGGTGATGTCGGCCGCGACGTCGCCGACGATCATCGCGGGCAGGGTGTTGTACTCGACGACGGCCACGTCGGGCGCCTCGTCGGCGCGCGTGGCGGTGAGCAGCTTGGCCGAGGAGTCCGTGCCGCCGCCGGCGTCGGTGTGCCGCACCTGGACGTCGGGGTTCGCCGCGTTCCAGGCCTCGACGAGCCCGGGCTGCGAGGTGCCCCAGGCCCAGTAGTCCAGGGTGATCGGGCCGTCGCCGTCCGCGGCCTCGTCCCCCGACCCGCTGGAGCACGCCGCCAGGGCGACGCAGGTGAGGGCCGCCGTCGCGACGGCGACGAGCTTCGTGGTCCGCATGTCACATCTCCTTCGACGTGTGCGCCGGCGATCGCCAGGCGAAGCGCTTCGACGCGCTGGGCGCCAGTGTTCGGGCCCCGGCGCTGCGGTGTCAACCCCCTTCAGCAGGGCCTGCGCGCACGGATCGGCGACGAGGCGCCGGCGCCGGTCGGCGCGGGGCGTTGACACGGACCGGCGGAGGGCGCTTGCATGGCCGAAGCGCTTCGACACTCGACGAGGAGAACTGCGTGCAGCAGCGGACAGCACCCGGCGGCGCCCCCGCGCCCCTGGCGGCCCTGACGTCGGAGCTCGGCGTCCTCTACGGCGGCGACTGGAGCCCCGAGCAGTGGGACCCGGCCGTCTGGCCGGAGGACGTGGCGCTCATGCGCGAGGCCGGCGTCAACCTCGTCACGGTCGGCGTCTTCGCGTGGTCGAGCATGGAGCCCGAGGAGGGACGGCTCGAGCTCGGCTGGCTCGACACGGTGCTCGACCACCTGCACGCCGGCGGCGTCGCCGTCGACCTGGCGACCCCCACCGCGTCCCCGCCGCCGTGGCTCGCGCACCGGTACCCGACGTCGTCGGCCGTGGACCGCAGCGGCGTCCGGATGGCCGTCGGCTCGCGCAACCACTTCTGCCCCTCGTCGCCGGACTACCGACGGGCCGCCCGGGGCATCGCCGGCGCCCTGGTGGAGCGGTACGGGTCGCACCCGGCCGTGCGGATGTGGCACATCGGCAACGAGTTCGGGCAGGTGTGCTTCTGCGACCTCTGCGCCGACGGGTTCCGGCGCTGGCTGCAGGTCCGTCACGGGAGCCTCGACGCCCTGAACGCCGCGTGGGGCACGGCCTTCTGGAGCCAGCGCTACGCGGACTGGCAGGAGATCGTGCCGCCCCGCGTCGCGCCCTACATCCGCAACCCGGGGCAGTCGCTGGACCACCGGCGGTTCGCCTCCGACCTCCTGCTCGGGCTCTACCGCGAGCAGCGCGACCTCGTCCGCGCGGCGGCTCCCGGCGTGCCCGTGACGACGAACCTCATGGGCTTCCACCCGCACACGGACGACGCCCGGTGGGCACCGGAGCTCGACGTGGTGTCCGAGGACCACTACCCCGACCCCGCCGACCCCGACGGCCACCTGCTGCAGGCCCTCCAGGACGACCTCGCGCGGGGCATCGGCGGCGGGCGGCCCTGGGTGCAGATGGAGCAGGCGGCGGGAGGCGTCAACTGGCGCCCGCACAACGTCCCCAAGACCCCGGCCCGGATGCGGCTGGACTCGCTGCGGGCCGTCGCCCGGGGGTCCGACGCCTCCCTGTTCTTCCAGTGGCGGCAGTCGCTCGCCGGGGCGGAGAAGTGGCACTCCGCGCTGCTGCCGGCCGCCGGTCCCGACACGCGCCTCCACCGCGCCGTCCGCGCGCACGGGGCGGAGCTGCGCCGGCTCCGGCCCGTCGTGGGCGCGCGGGTGCCCGCGGAGGTGGCGCTCGTCTTCGACTGGTCGAGCTGGTGGGCGGCGCAGGAGCCCGCCGCCCCGTCCGACCGCCTCGACGTCCTCGACCTGCTGCGCGAGTGGTACCGGCCCCTCCACGCGGCGAACGTCACCGCGGACGTCGTCCCGCCGTGGGCGGACCTCACGCCGTACCGGCTCGTGCTCGCGCCCCAGCTGCACCTCGTGGAGGACGCGGACGTGCCCGGGCTGCGGGCCGTCGTCGAGCGCGGGGACGTGCTGGTGCTCGGGCCGTGGAGCGCGGCGCTCGACGGGCACGGACGGCTGCGCCCCGGCCGGTTCCCGGCGCCCTTCACGGACCTCGTCGGCGGGTCGGGCGAGGAGTACGTGCCGCTGGCCGCGCCCGTGGCCGTGGAGGGCGTCCTCGGCGCCCACCGGGTCGGCGACTGGGCCGAGCGGCTGCGCACGGACGGCGGGGAGGCGCTCCTCGTCGCGCGCGGCGGCGACCTCGACGGGGTCCCCCTCGTCGTCACGCGCCGCCACGCCTCCGGCGGCACCGGCGTCTACGCCGGTGCCCTCCTGCCCCCGGCGGCGACGGGCGCGCTGGTCGCCCACGCCGTGGCCGCGGCCGGCGTCGCCCCGGCCGCCGCCGGGCTCCCGGCCGGCGTGGAGGCGGTGCGGCGGGGGCCCGTCCTCTTCCTGCTGAACACGACGGGCGGCCCGGTGCCGCTCGACGGCCTCGGCGGCCGCCGCGACCTCCTCACGGACGCCGTGCTGGGGCGCCGGCAGGTGCTCGAGCCCGACGGCGTCCTCGCCCTCGCGACGTCCGACGCGGCAGGTGCGGGGCCGGGGACGGCCGGCCCGCTGGACGGCTGACGGGCCAGGCGTCGGGACGGCCAGGTCGAAACGCTTCGACCACTGGCCCTCCACATCAGGACCGCTGCCCGGGGAGAAGAGCCCCTTGCGGAGACCCCACCGCGCACGGCATTCTGTCGAAGCGCTTCGACGACCGGCCCGGACGACCCGGCCGGCCCATCCACTCGACGAGGAGAACCTGGATGCACACGAGCACCCGGCGCTGGGGGGCCACCGCGGTGGCCGCCCTCCTGGCGCCCGCCGTCCTGACCGCCTGCAGCAGCGGCGGTCCGTCCGCCGACGGCGGGGACGCCAGCACGCTCACGATCTGGCACTACGAGAACGACGAGTCGGCGATGGGCCAGGCGTGGGCCCGGGCCATCGAGATCTTCGAGTCCGAGCACCCGGACGTCACGGTCGAGGTCGAGAAGCAGACCTTCGAGCAGATCCAGAAGAACGCGAAGATCGTCCTCACCGGCGACGACGTCCCCGACGTCATGGAGTACAACAAGGGCAACGCCACCGCCGGCCAGCTGGCCTCGCAGGGGCTGCTCGCCCCCCTGACGGAGGTCGCGGAGGAGAAGGGCTGGACGCAGGCCCTGCCCGCGTCGATCGCCACGACCGCCCAGTACGACGAGAACGGCCTCATGGGGTCCGGCGAGTGGTACGGGGTGCCCAACTACGGGGAGTTCGTCGGGGTGTACCTCAACGACGACCTGTTCGCCGCGAACGGGATCGCGACGCCGACCACCTTCGAGGAGCTCGAGGCCGCCCTCGCCGCCTTCGCCGCCGCGGGCATCACCCCGCTCGCCGAGGCGGGGGCCGAGTACCCGCTGGGGCAGCTGTGGTACGAGCTCGTGCTGCACTACGGCGACCGCGCCCTCGTCGACCAGTACCAGCTCTTCGACGGCGACGTGGACTGGCACGGCGAGGCCATGACGCAGGCGACGGAGAAGCTCGCGGAGTGGGTCGAGGCGGGCTACGTCGCCCCCGACTCGGCGGGCCTGACGGCCGAGGACATGGGCACGGCCTTCATCTCGGGGGAGTACCCGATCATGGTGTCGGGCTCCTGGTGGTTCGGCCGGCTGCAGTCGGAGATCCCGTTCGCGTGGTCCCAGACGCTGTTCCCCGGCAACGACCTGCACCCGGGCTCGTCGGGCAACCTCTGGGTGGTCCCGACCAACGCCGACTCCCCGGACCTGGCCCAGGACTTCATCGACATCACGCTGCGCCCGGAGGTGCAGGAGGTCCTCGCCCAGGCCGGAGGCCTGCCGGTGGCCGCGGACGACGTGACCATCGCGGACCCCAAGACCGCGGAGATGACGGAGAACTTCCAGGCGGTCCTCGCCGAGGACGGCCTGGCGTTCTACCCCGACTGGCCCGTGGCCGGGTTCTACGACGTCGTCGTCAGCCAGCTGCAGTCCCTGGTGAACGGCAGCAAGACGCCCGACGAGGTGCTCGACGGCCTCGAGGAGGCGTACGAGCAGGGCAAGGCCGACCTCGTCACCCCCTGAGGCGCGGTCCCGGCGGGCGGTGCGCCGCCCGCCGGGACCCGCCCCACCGCGTCGCCGCCCCGCCGCCCCCGCCCGTACCCCCCTCCCCCGGAGGACGCGATGTCCGCTCCCACGCTCGACGCCCCGGCCGGCCGCCGCCCGCCCGCCGCGGGCCCGGCCCGGCGCCCCTGGCGCCGGCCCCCCTGGCTGCCGTACCTGCCGTACCTCGTCCCCGGCCTGGTCGGGTTCGTCGTCGTCGTCGGCTACCCGTTCGCGACGAACGTCGTCCTCAGCTTCCAGAGCTGGAAGGGCGGGCTCGCGCCGCACCGGTGGGTCGGCCTCGACAACTACGCGGCGCTCCTGCGCGACTCCCAGTTCTGGACGTCGTTCCAGAACTCCCTCGCGATGGTGCTCGCGATGGTCGTCGTCCCGACGCTGCTGGGCCTGCTCCTGGCCGCCGTGCTGTTCGACTACCTGGGCAAGACGTTCGGCGCCCGCACCTCCGCGGTCCTGCGGGCCACGTACTACCTGCCGCAGATCCTGCCGGTGGCGGTCGCGGGGGTGCTCTGGAACTGGATCCTCAACGCGCAGACCGGGGCGGTGAACGAGCTGCTGCGCTCCTGGGGGGTGACGGAACCGCCGAACTGGCTCGGCTCGCCGTCGACGGCGCTGCCCAGCGTCATGCTCGTGCTCGTCTGGGTGCAGATCGGCTACCCGGTCGTCGTGTTCATGTCCGCGCTGCAGCGGGTGGACCCCGAGCTCTACGAGGCCGCCGAGCTCGACGGCGCCGGGTGGGGCCGCCGCTTCCGCGCCATCACGCTGCCGCAGATCAAGCCCGAGACGTTCGTGGTGGTGCTCACCTGCACGGTCGCGGCGCTGAAGGTGTTCGGGCCGATCTACGTGCTCACGCGCGGCGGGCCCGAGAGCTCGACCCTCGTGCCCAGCTACTACTCGTACCTGAACTTCTTCGACAAGTCGAAGGTCGGCTACGGCGCCGCCGTGTCGAACGTGCTCACGCTCGTCATCGTGGTCGTGGCCGTCACCCTCCTCGTGGCGCAGGCGCGCAGCGAGCGGCGCGAGGAGGCGGGTCGCGCATGACCGCGCCCACCACCCCCACCACCCAAACCACCGCCCCGACGACCGGCGCGGCCCCCGCGCCGGGTGCCGCCGGCGCGCGCGGCCCCGCGGGCGCCCCGGCCCCCCGTCGGCGACGGGCCGGCGTGGACGCCCGGCACCGCCGCGGTGTCACCCGCTGGTTCGTCCTCGCCGGCGCCGTCCTCGTCGCGGTCCTCATGCTCGTGCCCATCGCGATCATGGTCCTCAACGCCTTCAAGTCCCCGCAGGACTACTCGCAGCACGGCCCGCTGAGCTGGCCCCGGGAGCTGTACACCGCGGGCGTGCAGGCGTTCTGGGAGCGGGTGCAGTTCCCGCAGAAGCTGTGGAACTCCGTCGTCATCTCCGGCGTCGTCGCCGTGGCGGGGACCCTGCTGTCGCTCCTGAACGCGTACGCCATCGGCATCGGGCGCATCCGCGGCCGGCTGTGGCTGACGACGCTGTTCCTGCTGGCGACGATGCTGCCGCAGGAGGCCCTCATCTACCCGCTCTTCACCATGGCGCAGGAGGCGGGCCTGTCGAACTCGCGGTGGTCGGTGATCATCATCTTCACGGTCATCCAGTCCGCGTTCGGCACCTACCTGCTCGCCTCGGTGCTGCACACCTTCCCGCCGGCGCTGCTCGAGGCGGCCGCCCTCGACGGGGCGAGCCGGTGGCAGATCCTCTGGCGCATCGTCTTCCCGGTGGTGCGCCCGACGCTCTCCGTCCTGATGATCTTCTTCTTCATCTGGACGTGGAACGAGTTCTTCATCCCGCTGGTCATGCTCACGACCAACGACACCCAGACCGTCCCGGTCGCGCTCGCGTCGCTGCAGGGCGACCGCCTCATGGACGCGCCGACGACGAACGCCGGCGCGCTCGTCTCCCTCGTGCCGGCCCTCGTGTTCTTCCTCCTGTTCCAGCGCACCCTGACGCGCGGCGTGACCGCCGGCTCCGTCAAGTGACGCCCATCCCCCCCGGAGAGGTCCCGACCGCATGAAGTTCACCGACGGCTACTGGCAGCTGCGCCCCGGCGTGGAGGCCCTGCGCCCCAAGCAGGTGGTCGACGTCGAGGCCGGCCCCGACACGCTCACGGTGCACGCCTCGACGGCGCCCCTGCGCACCCGCGGCGACACGCTCAACCGCCCCACGGTGTCCGTGACGTTCTCCAGCCCCCTCGACGGCGTCATCGGCGTCCGCGTGGTCCACCACGCGGGCGGTGCGCCCGCGCGGCCCGCCTTCGAGCTGGCGCGCCGGCCCGTCGACGTCAAGACGGTCCTGCCCGAGGACGCGGGCGAGCCCGTCGCCACGTTCACCTCGGGCGCCCTGACCGCGCGCATCGCCACGGAGGGCCCGTGGTCGGTGGAGTTCGTGCAGGACGGGCGCGTCCTGACCTCCTCCGGCGCCCGCAGCATCGGGGTCGTCCGGGACGCCGAGGGCCGCGACTTCGTCCACGAGCAGCTCGCCCTCGGCGTCCGCGAGCACGTCTACGGGCTGGGGGAGCGGTTCGGCGCGTTCGCCAAGAACGGCCAGGCGGTGGACATCTGGAACGCCGACGGCGGCACCTCCAGCGAGCAGGCCTACAAGAACGTGCCGTTCTACGTCTCCGACGCGGGCTACGGCGTGTTCGTCGACCACCCCGGCCACGTGGCCTTCGAGGTGGGGTCGGAGGCCGTCTCGGCGACGCAGTTCTCCGTCGCCGGGCAGGAGCTGCAGTACTACCTCGTCGGCGGCCCGACGCCGAAGGACGTGCTGCGCCGCTACACCGCGCTGACGGGCCGCCCGGCCCGGGTCCCGCTGTGGTCGTACGGCCTGTGGCTGTCCACCTCGTTCACGACGAGCTACGACGAGGCCACCGTCCTGTCCTTCGTCGACGGGATGGCCGAGCGCGGCCTGCCGCTGAGCGTCTTCCACTTCGACTGCTTCTGGATGCGGGCCTTCCACTGGACCGACCTCGTCTGGGACCCGGCCACCTTCCCCGACCCCGAGGGGCTGCTGCGCCGGCTGCACGAGCGGGACCTGCGCGTCTGCGTGTGGATCAACCCCTACCTGGCCCAGCGGTCGCGGCTGTTCGCCGAGGGGCGCGAGAGGGGCTACCTCGTGCGCCGGGCCGACGGCTCGGTCTGGCAGACGGACCAGTGGCAGGCCGGCATGGGGCTGGTCGACTTCACGAACCCCGAGGCGGCGGCGTGGTTCGCCGAGCACCTGCGCGCCCTCCTGCGCCAGGGCGTGGACGCCTTCAAGACGGACTTCGGCGAGCGCATCCCCACGGACGTCGTCTGGCACGACGGCTCGGACCCCGAGCGCATGCACAACCACTACGCCCAGCTCTACAACGGCACGGTCTTCCGGCTGCTGGAGGAGGAGCGCGGCCGCGGCGAGGCGGTGCTCTTCGCGCGGGCGGCGACGGCCGGGGGCCAGCAGTTCCCCGTCCACTGGGGCGGCGACTGCGAGAGCACCTTCGCGGCGATGGCCGAGTCCCTGCGCGGCGGCCTGTCCCTGGCCGCCTCGGGCTTCGGCTACTGGAGCCACGACATCGGCGGGTTCGAGGGCACCCCGGACCCGACCGTGTTCAAGCGGTGGACCGCCTTCGGCCTGCTGTCCTCGCACTCGCGGCTGCACGGCTCGAGCTCCTACCGGGTGCCCTGGCTGTTCGACGAGGAGGCCGTCGACGTGACGCGCCGCTTCACCGAGCTCAAGCTGCGGCTCATGCCCTACCTCGCGCAGGCCGGACGGGTGGCGCACGAGGAGGGCCTGCCCGTCATGCGCCCGATGTTCCTGGAGTTCCCCGACGAGCCGGGCACCGCCGACGTCGCGACGCAGTACCTGCTCGGCGACGCGCTCCTCGTCGCCCCCGTGCTGTCCGCCGACGGCACCGTGGACGTCTACGTGCCGTCGGGCACGTGGACCTCGCTCCTCGACGGCTCCACCCTCGAGGGGCCGCGCTGGCACCGGCAGGAGCACGGCGTGGACTCGCTGCCGCTGCTCGTGCGGCCCGGGACGGTGCTGCCCGTCGGCCGGCGGGCGGACCGCCCCGACCGGGACCTCGCGCAGGACCTCGTGCTGCGCCTGTTCCGGCTGCCCGACGGCCACTCCTCGACGACGCGCGTCCCGGGCCCCGACGGCACGGGCGGGGCGACGTTCACCGTGACCCGGCGCGGCGACCGCGTCCGCGTCGAGGCGGAGGGCGCGCGCGGCTGGGCCGTCGCGCTGGGCACCGGCCCGGAGCTCGCGACGAGCCCCGACGGCGCCCCGCTCGAGCTGAGCCTCCCCGCCGGGGGCGACCCCGCGCCGGCCTGACCCGTCCGTCCTCGGCGCCCCGTGATTGCGGGAGCGCTCCCACGCCCTCTATCGTCCCGTGCTGACAGAGCCGTCCACCCGCCCGCGCCCCCGCGCCGGGCACCACCGAGAGGCCACCATGCCCGCCACCCGTCCCGACGGACGTGCCTTCCCCGCCGACTTCCTCTGGGGCTCGGCCACCGCCGCCTACCAGATCGAGGGCGCCGCCGACGAGGGCGGCCGCGGCCCCTCCATCTGGGACACCTTCTCCCGCACCCCGGGCAAGACCCTCGACGGGGACACGGGGGACGTCGCCGCCGACCACTACCACCGCGTGCCCGAGGACGTCGCCCTCATGCAGGCGCTCGGCCTGGGCGCCTACCGCCTGTCCGTCTCGTGGCCGCGCGTGCAGCCCACGGGCCAGGGCGCGTTCAACGACGAGGGCCTGGCCTTCTACTCCGACCTCGTCGACCGTCTCATCGCCGCCGGCATCAAGCCCGTCGTGACCCTGTACCACTGGGACCTGCCGCAGGCCCTCGAGGACGCGGGCGGCTGGACGGTGCGGGCGACGGCGGAGCACTTCGGGCGCTACGCCCGCCGCCTGGCGGAGGTGCTGGGTGACCGCGTCCACCTGTGGACCACGCTCAACGAGCCCTGGTGCTCGGCCTACCTGGGCTACGCCTCCGGGGTCCACGCCCCGGGCGTCACCGACGGCGCCGCCGCGCTCGCCGCGGTCCACCACCTCAACCTCGCCCACGGCCTCGCGGTCCGCGAGATCCGCGACGTGCTCGGCGCCGACGCGCCGGTGTCCATCACGCTGAACCTCCACGTGACCCGCGCCGCGACGGACGACCCCGCGGACCTCGACGCGAAGGACCGCATCGACACCATCGCGAACGAGGTCTTCCTCCAGCCGATCCTCGAGGGGCGCTACCCCGAGCGCGTGGCGGCGGACACCGCCTCGGTCACCGACTGGTCCTTCGTGCAGAGCGGTGACCTGGAGATCATCCGGACGCCGCTGACGCAGCTCGGCGTCAACTACTACTCGACCGGGCGCGTCCGGGCCGGCACGCCGGCGGTGGGCGACGGCGGCCCCGGGCCCGACGGGCACCGGTCCTCCGCGCACAGCCCGTGGGTCGGCGCGGACCGCGTCGAGTGGCTGCCGCAGCCGGGCCCCCACACGGCCATGGGCTGGAACATCGAGCCGAAGGGCCTCGTCGACCTGCTCCTGGAGCTGCGCGACCGCTACCCGGCGCTGCCGCTCGTCGTCACGGAGAACGGCGCGGCCTTCGAGGACGTGCCGGACGCCGACGGGCGGGTGCACGACGTCGAGCGCATCGCCTACCTGCACGACCACGTCGACGCCGTCGGCGAGGCGATCGAGGCCGGCGCCGACGTGCGCGGCTACTTCGTGTGGTCCCTCATGGACAACTTCGAGTGGGCCTACGGCTACAGCCGGCGCTTCGGCATCGTCCGGGTCGACTACGCCACGGGGGAGCGCACGCCGAAGGACTCCGCCGCCTGGTACGCCGAGCTCGTCCGGACGAACGCCGTGCCGCCCGTCGACGCGGTGGTGCCCGCCCTGACCGTCTGACACGGTCGTCCCCGGCGGGGCCGACGACGACCGTCGGCCCCGCCGGGGTGGTGCCCCACCGGCACGCCTCCGCCGTACCACCGCTGTACCACCGCTGTACCACCGCCGTACCACCGCCGATCCACCGGCGGCGCCGGCGGCGCGACCGGGCCGGCGGGCTGGGCGATGATGGGCCCGTGCCCTCGTCCCGACGCTCCGGCAAGCGCCCCTGGGGGACGCCCCCGCCCGAGCTCGACCTGTCCCGCGCCACGGGCGGCCGGACGGTCGAGGCGGGTCCGGACGGCGAGTGGGTCGTCCAGCGCGTGCGGGGGTCGGACCGCCCCTACCGGTGCCCCGGCTGCGACCAGGAGGTGCCGGCCGGCACGGCGCACGTGGTGGCGTGGTCGGCGGAGGGGCTCTTCGGGGCCGACGCCGCGCTCGCGGACCGCCGGCACTGGCACGCCGCCTGCTGGGCGGCGCGGGGCCGGCGGGGGCCCACCCGCCGCCGGTAGCCCCGGGGCACGGGCCCGACCCGACGGGGTGCCGGCGCGGGCACCCGCGCAGGCGCAGGCCTAGGCTCGTCGCGATGAGCACCGCCGACGAGACCGCACCCGACGCCCACGAGATCCGGTCGCTCACGGTCCTGCCCGCCGTGCGCGAGGACGTGGAGCTCCACACCGCCGACGGGCTGCGGCTCGTGGGCGAGCTCGCCCGCCCCGTCGGCCTCGACGGGGCGCCCGCGGAGCCCGCCGCCACGCTCGTCACCCTGCACCCGCTGCCCACGCACGGCGGGTACATGGACTCCCACGTGCTGCGCAAGGCCGCGTGGCGGCTGCCCGCCCTGGCCGGCCTCGCGGTGCTGCGCTTCAACACGCGCGGCACGTCCAGCCCGCGCGGGACGAGCGAGGGCCGGTTCTCCGAGGGCGTGGACGAGCGCTTCGACGTGCAGGCGGCCATCGAGCTCGCCGAGTTCTCCGACCTGCCCCGCCGCTGGCTCGTCGGGTGGTCCTTCGGCACGGAGCTGGCCCTCATGCACGGGCACGACCCGGGCGTCGAGGGCGCCGTGCTGCTGTCCCCGCCGCTGCACCGCGCCACGGACGCGGACCTCGACGCCTGGGCGGCGTTCGGCCGGCCCCTCGTCGTCCTCGTCCCGGAGCTCGACGACTACCTGCGGCCCGACGAGGCCCGCCGCCGGTTCGCCCGGGTGCCGCAGGCGGAGGTCATCGGCGTCGACGGCGCGAAGCACCTGTGGGTGGGGGAGGCCGCGGTGCGACGCGTGCTCGACGAGATCGTCGCGCACGTGGCCCCCGCTGTCCCCGTGCCCCTGCCCCGGACGTGGTCGGGGCCGGTCGAGGAGGCGTCCCCGGAGGCCGGTGCCCCCGCCGACGGCACGCGGACGGCGGCCGACGCGTGAGCCTGCGCCTGCACGTCCTCGTGCCCGCCGCCCCGGGGGAGGGCGGGCGGCCCGCGCCGGCGCCGCTCGTGCTCCTGCACGCCTTCCCCCTCGACCACCGGATGTGGCGCGACGCGGCGGCGGCGCTGGTGGGGACGGGGCCCGTCCTCGCCGCGGACCTGCCGGGCGCGGGCCTGCCCGTGGCGCAGCCGGGGCCGGACGTCGCCGCGGCCGCGCTCGAGGACGCGGCCGACGACCTCGCGAGGGCGCTGCGGGAGGGGCCGCTCGGCACCGGCGGTCCCGTCGTCGTGGCCGGCATCTCCCTGGGCGGCTACGTCGCGCTGGCCCTGCTCGAGCGGCACCCGGACCTCGTCGCCGGGCTCGCGCTGCTCGACACGCGCAGCACCGCCGACCCGGACGCGGCGCGGCAGAGGCGACTGGTCGTGGCCGAGGAGGTGCTCGCCGAGGGCCACGCCGGGCCGGTCGTCGGCATGGCGGACGACCTGCTCGGCCCCACGACCCGTCGCGAGCGGCCGGACCTCGTCGACCAGGTCCGCCGCTGGATCGGCGACCAGCCGGCGACGGGCGTCGCGTGGGCGCAGCGCGCCATGGCCGCCCGGCCCGACCGCACCGCCGCGCTCGCCGCCTTCGGCGGTCCGGTCCTCGTGCTGCGGGGCGACGAGGACGCCCTCAGCGGCCCCGACGCCGCCGGGCACCTCGTCGCGGCGGTGGCCGACCGGCGGCGCGTGGAGCACGGGGTGGTGCCGGGCGCCGGGCACCTGTCGGCGCTGGAGCGGCCGGAGGCGGTCGCGGCGGCGCTGGCCCGGCTGCGCGAGCGGGTCGCGGCGGGGGCCTGACGCCGGTCCGAGGTCAGCCCTCGCCGGTGAGCACCCGCTCGAGGGCGTCCGCGAGGTCGATGGAGTCGCCGTCGCGCCCGCCGGCGCCGATGACGAGCGGCGGCGGCGACGGCTCGGGCCGGACGCCGCGCACGAGGGCGGCGAGGCTCGTCGGCGCCGTCAGCACGTAGAAGCGGCCGTCGGTGTCCACCCCCACGGCCCCGTCGCGGCGCAGGTACCAGCCCTCGAGCGGGGTGCGGAAGCGGCGCCGGCGGTCGTAGGACAGCGCGCGCAGGGGCACCGGTGGCGGTCCGTCCACGCGGGCCCGCTCGAGGAAGGCGGCGATGAGCACGCCGGCGGCCTCCGACTCCGCGCGCTGGCGTGCCACCAGGGCGCGCTCGTGCGCCGCGGCGGCCTCGCGGCGCTCCTCGCGCCACGCCGCGGCCCCGTCCCGAGGTCCCTCGCCCGTCGTCACCTCAGTGCGCGTCGTCGCCCGGACCGGCCATCACCGACGCGCCGGCCCCCGTCGGACCGCCACCGGTGCCGCCGCCGGTGCCGCCGTCGGGGTGCTCGTCGTCGTCGGCCGGGCCGTGCGCCGCGTCCCCGGTGCGGGCCTCGTCCACGCCCTCGCCGCCCCCGGACGGTCCCGGCCGGGCCGGCGCCGCGCCGTCGTCCGCCGGTCCCGGTGCCGCGGCGACGACCGGCCGGTCGTCGCGGGTGGGGCGGTCCGCCGAGGTGTCGTCCGCCGGCCGCTCGGCCGCCCGGGCCCGGGCGAGGAGGCTCTGGTCGGAGCCGTCACCGAGGAGCCCGCGCAGCTCGTCGAGGTACGTGCTGACGGACTCGCGCTGGCGCCGCAGGTCCTCGACCTGCCGCTGGACGGTCCGGCGCTCGCGGTCCGCCTCGCCCGAGGCGTCCCCGCGGAGCTTGTCGGCGTGCTCGCGCGCCTCGGCGACCACGCGGTCGGCCGTCGCCCGCGCCTGCGCCAGGAGCGCGGCGGCGGCGCGCTCGGCGTCGACACGCACCCGCTCGGCCTGGGCCAGCGCCTCGGTCACCCGACGCTCCGCGTCCTGGGCGTGAGCCTCCGCGTCGCGCACGAGCGCCTCCGTCTGGGCGCGTGCGGCGGCGTGCCGGTCCGCGTCGGCGCGCTCGGACGCCTCGCGCGCCGCCGCGATCGCGAGCTCGCCCTCGGTGCGCGCGGCCTCCGCGGCGCGGCGCAGGGCGTCGGCCTCGGCGCGGGCCCGCCCGACCTCCTCGGCCGCCGCCCGGCGCCCGTCCGCGAGCACGGCGTCGAGCTCGAGGCGGGTGCGCTCCCGCAGCTCGGCGACCTCGCGGGCCGTGCCGTCGCGCAGGGCGTCCGTCTCGCGGCGCGCGTCGTCGCGCAGTGCCGCGACCTCCTCGGCGGCGAGGGTGCGCAGGCGCGCGACCTCGGCCGCCGCGGCGTCGCGGAGCTCGGCCGCGTCGTGCTCGGCCGCGGCCCGCAGCGCGGCGGCGCGGGCCTCGGTGTCCTCCCGCAGGGCGGCGACCTCGACGGCGACCGCGGCCCGCAGGCCCGTCGTCTCCTCGTCGGCGGCGCGCCGCTGCTCCGCGGCCCACCTCTCCGCCGCCGTCCGGGCGGCGGCGGCGTCGGCGTTCGTCCGGTCGGCGAGCTCCGCGGCCGCGCGCTCCGTCGCCACCCGCAGCTGGGTCACCTCGTGCTCCACGCCGGCCCGCAGGGTGCCGAGCTCGCGCTCGAGCGTGGTGCGCCGCTCCGCCTCCTCCGTGGCGACGGCGGCCGCGATGCGCGCGGCCTCCCGCTCGGCGGACGCGACGAGCTCCTCCGCCCGCAGGCGTGCGGCCCCGGTGGCGCCCGTCGCCTCCGCCCCGGCGGCGGCGCGCACCTCCTGGGCCTCGCGGCGTGCCGCGGCGAGCAGCTCGGCCGCCTCGCCCTCGGCGCGCGCCCGCAGCTGCTCGGCCGCGGTCCGGGCCTTCTGCCGCGTCTCGGCCGCGCGGGCCTCGGCCTGCGCGAGGACGTCCCCCGACTGCTCCTCCGCGGAGCGCAGCAGCTGCTCGACGCGCGCGCCGAGGCCGGAGTAGGTGGGGCGCTCGGCCTCGGACAGCCGGGCCTGCGCCTCCGAGAGCTCGCCGGCCGTCCGCAGCGCGTGCGCGTCGGCGGCCTCGACCTGCGCCCGTGCGTCGGCGAGGCGCTGCTCGAGCTGCGCCACCCGCGTGTCGACGGACTCCCGGTCGTACCCGCGGAAGCTCACGACGGGGAAGGGGGCGGTGGGCTCGGTCACGGGTCCTCCAGCAGGCGGGCGGGACGTCGGGCGTCCGCGCGGCGGTGGTGCGCGGGGCACCGGCGGGACGCGGCGCGGGGCCGCGTCGACCGCGCGCCAGGATACGCGGGCCCTCTGACGCGGGGCTCCGGCGGGGGCGCCGGCCGTGCCCGGATTACCCGGATCCGCACCCGCCGGGTGAGGATGACGTGTGCTCACTCGGCCCTTCGCTGCCGTCCTCGCCGCGGTGGGGGTGGTGCTGGTGCTCCTCGGCGTCGCGTCGGCAACCCTCTGGCGCGCCGACGACGTGCTGACCGCCACCGCCACCTCGCGCACGCCGCTGCTGGTCACCGACCCCGGCGTGCTGGAGCTCGGCGGCGACCCCGTGACCGTGCGGGTGACGGCCCCGGACGACGCCCCGGTCGTCCTCGCGGTCGGCCGCGACACGGACGTCCTCGGCTGGGTCGGCACGGACCCCTGGACGCGGGTGACGGGCCTGTCCTCCTGGGACGCGCTGGCGACGAGCGCCGGCGGCGAGGGCGCGGCGGCGGGCGTGGCGTCGAGCACGGCCGCGGAGCCGTCGGCCGGCACGGACGCCGCCGCACCGGCGCCCGCGCCCGACCCGTCGGGGTCCGACCTGTGGGTGACCCAGGTGAGCGGCACGGGGTCGGCCGAGCTCGTCTGGCCGCGTCCCGACGAGGGGCGCTGGCTGCTGCTCGCCGCCACCACCGGGTCCGGCGACCCGACGCTCTCGCTGTCGTGGCCCCGGGTGGTGACGACGCCGTGGCTGTGGCCCCTCGTCACGGCGGGCGCGCTGCTGGTCCTGGTCGCGCTCGCCGTGTGGGTCCGCGCGGGTCGCCGCGCCCGGGGCGACGCCTGGGTCCCCGTCACGACGGGCGCCGTCCCCGTGGCGACCGACCCCCACGGCGTCGCGACCGTGCCGAGCCGCCGGGCGCTGCGCGCGGCCGAGCAGGCCGCCCGCGACGCGTCGCGCCGGGGCCCGCGCACCGGTGCGGTGCCGACGGTGAGCGGTGCGGTGCCGACGGTGAGCGGTGCGGTGCCGACGGTGAGCGGCGCGACCCCCGTCGGTGCGGTCCCGCAGCAGCCGGGCGACGACGCCGCCCGGGCGACGTCGACCCCCTCGGCGCCCGGGACTGTCCCGGAGCCGGTCGTCGCGTCGGCGCCCGACGGCGCCGCGGTCGACGCGACCGGCGTCGACGCCCCGCGCGTCCACGGCGACGGCGTCCTCGGCCGGGCGCCGGGTGGTCGGCCGTCCGCGGACCCGGAGGACCTCGCCGAGCTCCGCCGTCCGGGCGGCAGCGAGGGCGACGGTCCGACGGGCGGCGCGACCTCGGCCGCGGACGTCCCCGCGGCCGCGCCCGCACCGACGACGGACCGTCGCCCCTCGCTGGTCGAGCGCCTCCGGTCGGCCCTCGGTCGCGCGCAGCCCACCGCTGCGGGTACCGACGGGACGGGTGCCGCCCCGGGGGCCGGGACCCGCGCGCCCGGCGACGTCACCCCGTCCGGGCCGGGCGTGGCGCCGGGGGAGGACGTCCCCGTCGTGCCGCCCCGCTGGTCCGGCCCGACGCCCGGAGCCGGACGGCCGGGTGGCTGGGTGCCGGAGGTGACGGAGGCGCAGGACCCCGCCCCGGGCACGGACGGCCCCGCGCCTGCCGACGCGGCGACGGCGGACGCGGAGCCCGCCGGTCCGACGCCCCCGGGTGCGGCCCCCCTCGAGCCCGGTGCGGCGGCCGCCACGCGCGGCGACGCGTGGCGCCGTGCCTGGGGACTGGGGGAGGGTGCCCGGCAGGAGGGCCCGCCGGCGGTGGCCGACCGGCCGGCGGAGGACGAGCGGGGGGAGTCCCGGTGACGGCACGACCGCAGCACGCCCGCGCCCGACGTGCGGCCGCGGCCGCTCTCGCGGTCGCCCTGACGGCGGGCCTCGCCGGGTGCGGCACGCCGCTGCCGGCCCCGGAGGCCCCCGCGGCGCCGGCGGTGGCGCCGGCCGCCCTGACCGCCGGCCAGGTGGACCGCGTCCTCGCCGACCTCGGCACCGTCCTGGCCGCCGGCGACGCCGCCCTCGACCCGGCGGCGCTCGGGCCACGCGTGACCGGGCCGGCCCTCGCGGTCCGGACGGCGGAGTACGTGCGCCAGACCGCGACCGCCGGTGCCCGGACGCCGACCGTGCTGCCGACGCGGGCCCAGTCCGTCGTCGTGCCTGCGACGACCACGTGGCCGCGGACGCAGCTCGTCGTGACGGAGCAGCCCGCGGACCTGCAGGCGCAGCGGATCCTCGTCCTCCAGCAGCCCGACGCGCGCAGCCCGTACCGGCTGTGGGGCTGGGCCCGGCTGCTCCCCGGCGTGCAGCTGCCGGCGGTGGCCAGCAGCGCGACCGGCAGCCCCGTCCTGGCCGCGGACACCGACGCGCTGCGGCTGGCGCCGGCGCAGGTGCTCGAGCAGTACGCCGACGTGCTGACGAACGGTGACGCGTCCGCGGCGGCGCCGGCCTTCGCCGCCGACGCCTTCCGCGACGGCCTGCGCACCGCGCGCGAGCAGACGGCCGCCAGCGTGGCGGCCGTGGCGACGGTCGCGGAGTCCACCGTGGCGGTGCCCGAGGGCGTCGTCGCGCTCGGCACGCTGGACGGCGGCGCGATCGTCGTCGGCCAGACGACGACCACGACCACCCTGACCGTGTCCCAGGGCAGCCTGACGCTCGACCCGACGGAGGCCGCGCTCAGCGGTCGTCCGGAGGTGACCCGCACCCTCGTGTACACCTATCAGGACGTGCTCGCGTTCCACGTGCCCGCGGCGGGGTCGTCCGACCCGGTGCGGCTGCTCGCCGCGGAGCACGGCCGCGTGAGCGTCAGCGGCGAGTAGCCCCACCTGGCGGCCGCGCGCTCCCGCGCGCGCCCCACCCGGCACGACCGACAACGGAGGAACGACGATGACGCAGCCGACGGGCGGCCCCCGCCCCCGCCTCGACGTGCGGGGGGCGGTGGACCTGTCCGCTCTCGCACGGCCCGCGACCCCGCCGCCCGGCAGCCCGGGCGGGGTGCCCGTCGGCGGCCGGTACGTCGTGGACGTCGACACGGAGGGGTTCCCGGCGCTCGTGCAGCGCTCGACGCAGCACCCCGTCGTCGTGCTGCTCTGGGCGTCCTGGAGCGAGGCCGCCAAGACCCTCGCCGCCGACCTCGGCGCGCTCGCCGACGAGGCGGGCGGCACCTGGCTCCTCGCCCGGATCGACGCGGAGGCGAACCCGCAGATCGCGCAGGCCTTCCAGACGCAGTCGGTCCCCACGGTGGTGGCCGTCCTGGCCGGGCAGCCCCTGCCGCTCTTCCAGGGCGCGCTGCCGCGGGACCAGGTCGCCTCCGTCCTCGACCAGGTCCTGGCTGCGGCGCAGGCCAACGGAATCACCGGCCGGGTCACGGCGGCCGCCCCCGTGGAGGAGCCCGAGGAGCCGGCCGAGCCCCCGCTGCCGCCGCTGCACCAGCGCGCGTACGACGCCATCGAGGAGGGTGACTTCACCGCCGCCGCGGCGGCCTACGAGCAGGCCCTGCGCGAGAACCCGCGGGACGACCTGGCTCGCGCCGGGCTCGCTCAGGTGGGGTTGCTCGAGCGCACGCAGGCCGTCGACCCCCGCGCCGCCCGTGCCGCGGCCGCCGACGCCCCGGCGGACGTCGATGCCGGACTGGTGGTGGCCGACCTCGACGTGCTCGGCGGCCAGGTGGCGGACGCCTTCGACCGGCTCGTCGACCTCGTGCGCCTCACCCGGGGCGAGGACCGCGAGCGGGTGCGTACCCGGCTCGTCGACCTCTTCGAGGTCGTCGGGGGCGACGACCCGCGTGTCCACGCCGCGCGCCGCGCCCTCGCGGCCGCCCTGTACTGAGGCCACCGGGCGCGCGCCGCCGTCCGGCGGGCCGCGGCCGGCACCGCTGCAGCACGGCGCAGTGCGGCGCGGTGCGGCGCGGCGCGGCGCGGTGCGCGCCCTCGGACGGGCCCCGCCCCAGCTGCGGACGGGGCGTCCCGCGACCGGACGACCGGTGACGCGGGTCACGCTCGCCGGAGTTGCAGGGCCCGGCCGGACCGTCCTACAGTTCTCGACGGCCGCCCGCCAGGGAGGGCCGGACACGGGCTCAGGCCGGTGGCCGGACACCGGGGAGGCCCACCCTCTGACGACACGGCGGATTCGTCCGCCTGCTCGGCCGTGGGTGGATCTGCCTCTCGGGGCGGTCAGCACGGCGAGAGCCGAGGTTGACAGCCCAGAGGCCGGCAGATAAGTTTGAACGGTTGCCCCGGCGCCGGATCGCAAGATCTCGGACCGAGTGCGTCTGCTCCTTGAGAACTCAACAGTGTGTCAAAGTAGTCGATGCCAAGATGGTCTGCTGCTTGCCATGTGCCTTCCGTTGTGGTGGGTGTGGGGTGAGTGGTGGGTCTTGGTTTTCTGGACAGGCCAACGG
>NZ_RWJX01000043.1 GCF_004123805.1 Cellulomonas endophytica
GGCCGGCGCGACCGTCGACGCGCTGCGGGCGGACCTCGTGGAGCGGGCGGGGGACCGGGTCGACGCCGCGCGTGCGGCGGTGGCGGCGCCGCTGCGGGCCGCGGACCTGGCGCCGGACGCCGCGGCGGGGCTGCGCCTGCGGCTCGCGGTGCTGCGGACCTTCACCTGACGGGTCGGCGGACGGGTCCGGGGGAGGATGGTCGGGTGACGGTCACGGGACGGGACGCGGACGGCGCCACGACGAGGGGTGCCGGCACGCCGGCCGCGGCTGCCGGGACGCCCACGACGCCCACGACGGCGGGTGCGGTGACGCCCCCGGCGACGGCGGGGCCGCGGACGGCGGCGCTGCTCGAGCGGGCGGACACCCTGGTGCGGGCCCTCGCGCTCGGGACCGACCGCTGGCACCCCGGGACGCGGTCGGGCGTCGAGCACGCGCTGGGCTCCGTGCGCGACCGGCTCCGGCTCGGCGTCGACCACACCGTCGTGCTCCTCGCGGGCGGCACCGGCTCGGGCAAGTCGAGCCTGTTCAACACCGTGAGCGGGCTTCCGCTGGCCGAGGTCGGCGTGCGGCGGCCGACGACCTCCCGGACGACGGCGTGCGTGTGGGGACGGTCCGCGGGGCCGCTGCTCGACTGGCTCGAGGTGGACCCCGCCCGGCGCACCCAGCGCGAGAGCCCGCTCGACGGCGACGCCGAGGCCGCCCTGCGCGGCATGGTGCTCCTCGACGTGCCCGACCACGACTCCCTGCAGGAGGCCCACCGGCACCTCGTCGACCGGCTCCTGCCCCAGGCCGACCTGCTCGTCTGGGTCCTCGACCCGCAGAAGTACGCCGACGACGCCCTGCACTCGGGGTACCTGCGGCGGCTCGCCGCGCACGAGGTGGCGGTCGTCGTCGTGCTCAACCAGATCGATACCGTGCCGCCCCACGCGCGCGAGCGGCTGCTCGGCGACGCGACGCGGCTGCTGCGCGAGGACGGGCTGGACGTGCCGGTGCTCCCGGTGTCCGCGGTGACGGGCGAGGGGATCCCGGCGCTGCGGGCCCGGCTGGCCGAGAGGGTCGGGCGGGCGGGGCTGGCGGCCCACCGGGCGGAGTCGCTGCTCGACGAGGTGGCCGAGCGCCTCGGCGCGGAGCTGCGGCCGGCGGACGACGAGCCCGGGGCCGCGACCGCCGACGGCGGCGGGGGTGCCACGGCGGACGACGCGCTCGTCGACGCGCTCCTGGCGGCGGCCGGCGCGCCCGCCGGCGGCACGTCGGCGGCCTGGACGCCGGACGACCTGCAGGCGGAGTCCGTCGCGCTGGCGCGGCGGCGCTGGGTGGCGTCCCGGTCGGGCGGGCTCCCGGCCGCGTGGGCGCAGGACCTCGACCGCCGTGCCGCCCCCGCCGAGCGGCTGCACGCCGCCGCCCGGGACGCGCTGCGCTCGGCGGTGCCGGCGCGGGCGGCCGTCGCGCCGGGGCGGGGGACCGGCCGGGTCGTCGCCGGAGGCGTCCTCGCGGCGCTCGGGGCGGTGGCCCTGGTGCTGGGGCTGGTGCTGCCGGCGACCGCCGCGGTGGTGGCGGGCGCGGTGCTGCTCGTCGCCGGGGCCGTCCTGCTCCTCGTCGCGCTCCGGGGCCGCCGCGGGGCGGCGGCACCCCCGGCGACCGGTGCCCCGGCGGCGGCGCGGGCGGTGCTCGCGGAGGTCGTGGACGTGCACGCCGGCGCTCCGGCGCGGGCGGTGCTCGCGGAGCACGAGGCGGTCGGGGCCCTCGTCGAGCGGGCGCGGGCGGCCGGCACCGTCCGCTGACCCCGGCCGGGCGCCGGGCACCGGGGCACCGACGCGGCCGGGACGAGGTCGGGACGAGGTCGCGGCGGGGCGGCGGCGAGCCGCCCCCAGCCCGCACGGGACGGGCCCCGTCCCCCGGGGGCCGCCGCCGCCCCCCCGCCGGCGGGGCCGCCCCGGCGACGCTGCCCTCACGAGCCCGGCGGACGGCCGGGCGTGGCGAGAGGGGCAGCATGAGCAACGGCACGAGCATCACGGTCACGGGGTGGGTGGGCTCCGACGTCCGGCCCGGCGCGGCGAGCGCGACCGGCACGGACTTCGCCTCCTTCCGGCTGGGCAGCACCCGTCGGTGGCGTGACGTCCAGAAGGGCGAGTGGCGCGAGGACCCGACGATGTGGTTCACGGTCAAGGTGTGGCGGCAGGCCGCGGAGAACCTGCGCCACAGCCTGCGCAAGGGCGACCCCGTGGTCGTCGAGGGCCGGCTGGCGACGGACCAGTGGGAGGGCCCGGACGGCGTCCGCACGGACCTCGTCATCGTGGCCCGAGCCGTCGGGCACGACCTGACGCTGGGCACCGCGGCCTTCGAGCGGACCGCGGGCGCCGTGCGCGGCGCGCCCCCGGCGGACGTCTCGGGCCTCGTGGAGCTCCCGCCGGAGGACGACGGGGACGAGAGGGTCTCCCAGGCGGCGGCCGCGCTCGTCGCGGAGGTCGACGAGGCGCTCGCGGGGACGGAGGAGGGGTCCGACCTCGACCCGGCGGCGGCGACCGGCGCCGCGCGCTGATCGCCTAGGCTGGGGGACCGGACGACGGGGGCGGCGGGCCGCCGCGCGCCCGGACGCACGGGGACGCCGGGGCTGCCCGGGTCCCCGGGCCGGGCGCCGCGAGCGGGCCCGCCGCGCACCCGTCGGAGCACCAGGTCCTGCACCAGCACCCGAGCACCGAGGCGGACGAGAGAGCCAGTGGCTGAGTTCATCTACTCCATGTACAAGGCGCGCAAGGCGCACGGGGACAAGGTCATCCTCGACGACGTCTCCCTGAACTTCCTGCCCGGCGCCAAGATCGGCGTCGTCGGCCCGAACGGCGCCGGGAAGTCGACGATCCTCAAGATCATGGCGGGGCTGGACCAGCCCTCCAACGGCGAGGCGCGACTGGCGCCCGGGTTCAGCGTCGGCATCCTGCAGCAGGAGCCGCCGCTGAACGAGGAGAAGACCGTCCTCGGCAACGTCGAGGAGGGCGTCGGCGAGATCAAGGGCAAGCTCGACCGCTACAACGAGATCTCCGCCCTCATGGCCGAGCCCGACGCGGACTACGACGCGCTCCTGGCCGAGATGGGCACGCTGCAGGAGGACATCGACGCGGCCGACGCCTGGGACCTCGACACCCAGCTCGAGCAGGCGATGGACGCGCTGCGCTGCCCGCCGCCGGACGCCGACGTGGCCGTCCTCTCGGGCGGCGAGCGCCGCCGCGTCGCGCTGTGCAAGCTCCTCCTGCAGAAGCCCGACCTGCTGCTGCTCGACGAGCCCACCAACCACCTCGACGCCGAGTCCGTCCTGTGGCTGGAGCAGCACCTGCAGGAGTACCCCGGCGCCATCCTCGCCGTCACCCACGACCGGTACTTCCTCGACCACGTCGCGGAGTGGATCTGCGAGGTCGACCGCGGCCGGCTCTACCCCTACGAGGGCAACTACTCCACGTACCTGGAGAAGAAGCAGGAGCGCCTCAACGTCCAGGGCAAGAAGGACCAGAAGCTCGCCAAGCGCCTGAAGGACGAGCTCGAGTGGGTCCGGATGAACGCGAAGGGCCGCCAGACGAAGAGCAAGGCGCGCCTGGCCCGGTACGAGGAGATGGCCGCCGAGGCGGACCGCACGCGCAAGCTCGACTTCGAGGAGATCCAGATCCCGCCGGGCCCGCGCCTGGGCTCCGTGGTCCTGGAGGCGAAAGGGCTCGAGAAGGGCTTCGACGACCGCCAGCTCATCGACGGGCTCTCGTTCACCCTGCCGCGCAACGGCATCGTCGGCGTCATCGGCCCGAACGGCGTCGGCAAGACGACGCTGTTCAAGACGATCGTCGGCCTCGAGCCGCTGGACGCGGGCGACCTCAAGATCGGCGAGACGGTCTCGATCTCCTACGTGGACCAGAGCCGCGGCGGCATCGACCCGAAGAAGACGCTGTGGGAGGTCGTCTCGGACGGCCTCGACCACATCAAGGTCGGCAACGTCGAGATGCCGAGCCGTGCCTACGTCGCGGCCTTCGGCTTCAAGGGCCCGGACCAGCAGAAGCCCGCGGGCGTGCTGTCCGGCGGGGAGCGCAACCGGCTCAACCTGGCCCTCACGCTCAAGCAGGGCGGCAACCTGCTCCTGCTCGACGAGCCGACGAACGACCTCGACGTCGAGACGCTCGGCTCCCTGGAGAACGCGCTGCTGGAGTTCCCGGGCTGCGCCGTGGTGGTCTCCCACGACCGGTGGTTCCTCGACCGCGTCGCGACGCACATCCTCGCGTACGAGGGCACGGAGGAGGACCCCGCGAGCTGGTACTGGTTCGAGGGCAACTTCGCCTCCTACGAGGAGAACAAGGTCGCGCGCCTGGGCGCCGACGCGGCGCGCCCGCACCGGGTGACGCACCGCAAGCTGCGCCGCGACTGACCTGCGGGGCGAGCCGACGGGCTCGGTGACGACGGGCCGGGGGTGCATGCCCCCGGCCCGTCCTCGTCCCCGGGTGGCGGCGGCCGTCGCGCCCGACGACGATCGGCCCGTGGTCGACGACGCAGGTGCCCCCGCCCGGCACGCCGAGCCCGGGGCCGGCGCGGGCCCTGCGCCCGACCTCGTCGACGCGCTCGTGCTGCTGCGGGCCCGGGTCGCCGACCTCGACCTGCCCCTGGGCGGCCCCGGCATCGACGAGGCGCGGGCGGTCCGCCGGCAGGTGCTCGACCAGCTCGACGACTACCTCCTGCCGCGGCTGCGCTCGTCGGCGGCGCCCGTGCTCGTCGTGGTCGGCGGGTCCACCGGCGCGGGCAAGTCGACGCTCGTGAACTCCCTGCTCGGGCGGGCCGTCTCGCGCTCGGGCGTGCTGCGCCCGACGACCCGCTGGCCCGTGCTCGTCCACCACCCCCTCGACGCCCGGTGGTTCACCACCGACCGGGTGCTGCCCGGCCTCGCCCGCTGGGTCGAGGGCGCGGGGGTGGCGGCGCGCGGCGCCCCGGTCGAGGCGGCGGCCCCCGGTGGCGTCACCACGGGGACGACGGACGCCGGGGTGCACGCCGGGGGCGGCCTGCGGCTGGCGCCGGCGGAGGAGCTGCCGCAGGGGCTGGCGCTGCTCGACGCGCCCGACATCGACTCCGTCGTCGAGGAGAACCGGCTGCTCTCGCGGCAGCTGCTCGGCGCCGCCGACCTGTGGCTCTTCGTCACGACGGCCGCCCGGTACGCCGACGCCGTGCCCTGGGAGCTGCTCGCGACGGCCGCCCGGCGCCGGGTGGAGCTGGCGCTCGTCCTCGACCGCGTCGACCCGGGGGAGGAGGCCGCGGTCGCCGCCCACCTGCGGACGATGCTCGAGGAGCACGACCTGACGGGCACGACGGTGCTGACCGTGCCGGAGGCCCCCCTCGTCGACGGGCTGCTGCCGGAGTGGGCCGTGGCGCCGCTGGCCGACTGGCTCACGGCGCTCGCGGCGGACCCGGCCGCGCGCCGCGGCGTGGTCGAGCGCACCCGGGACGGGCTCATCGGCGACCTCCTCGTGCGCACGGGCGAGCTCGCGGCCGCCGCCGACGCCCAGCGGGCCGCCGACGCGCGCCTGCGGTCCGTGGTCGCCTCCGCCTACGCGGCCGCCGCCGAGGACGTCCGGCAGGCCACCTCCGACGGCACGCTCCTGCGCGGCGAGGTGCTCGCGCGGTGGCAGGAGCTCGTCGGCACGGGCGAGCTCATGCGCTCCGTGGAGCAGGGCGTGTCCCGGCTGCGCGACCGCGTCACCTCCGCGCTGCGCGGGAAGGGAGCCGACGGTCCGACGCTGCAGGACGCCATCGGGCACAGCCTCGACGCCGTGGTCCTCGACGCCGCCGAGGGCGCCGCCGAGCGCGCGCACGCCGCCTGGCGGGGCGACGCGGCCGGGCGCCCGCTGCTCGAGGGCCTGGCGCTGTCCCGGGCCTCGGCCGGGCTGCGCGGCCGGGTCGCCGGGGAGGTGCGGGCGTGGCAGGGCGACGTCCTCGCGCTCGTCACGGACGAGGGCAGCGGGAAGCGCACGCAGGCCCGCGCGCTGTCGTTCGGCGTGAACGGCCTCGGCGCGGCGCTCATGCTCGTCGTCTTCGCCTCCACCGGCGGGCTCACGGGCGCCGAGGTCGGGATCGCCGGCGGCTCCGCGCTGCTCGCGCAGCGGCTGCTGGAGGCCGTCTTCGGCGACGACGCGGTGCGCCGGCTGACCGTGCGCGCGCAGGAGCTCCTCTCCGAGCGGGTCGAGGGGCTGCTCGGCGCGGAGGCGGCCCGGTTCACCGCCCAGCTCGACGCCCTCGGCACGGACCGCGGGGACGGGTCCGGGCTCCGGGCCGCCGTGTCCCTCGTCGAGCGCGCGCCCCTGCCGGAGGCCGTCGAGGCCGCACCCTCCTCCGGGCGGGGACGCCTGCGGGGGGCCGGACGGGCCGGCGACGCGCCGCGACCGGGGAGGGCCGGGGCGGCTGCGACCGGCAGCGCCGGGACGGGGCCGGGCGGCGACGGCGGCGACGACGGTCGGCGCGAGGGGGCCGACAGCGGTGGCCTGCGGGGGTGGTGGCGGCGGTTCACCGGCGCCGACGAGGACGGCTCGGCGTGAGGCGCACCGCGCCCGTCGCGGACGTCGCGGACGCCCTCACCGACGCGCTCGCCGCGGGCGGGGGCCGGCTGCCCGAGGACGTGGTGGCGCGCGCGACGCAGACCCTGGAGCGCGCGCGCGAGCGGCTCGGCCTCGCCGCCGGGCTCACGGTCGTCGCGCTGGCCGGCGCGACGGGCTCGGGCAAGTCCAGCCTCTTCAACGCCGTCGCCGGCACGGAGCTGGCCGTCCCCGGCGCGCTGCGGCCCACGACCTCCCGCGCGCTCGCGGCCGTCTGGGCGGACGACCCGGACGCCGCCGACGCCCTGCTCGACTGGCTGGAGGTGGACGTGCGGCACCGGCCGCCGGTGCCGCCGGCCCGCACCGTCCCCACCGACCTGCTGCTGCTGGACCTGCCCGACCACGACTCCGTCGTCGCGGAGCACCGGGCCGTCGCCGAGCGCCTCTACGAGCGCGTCGACCTGCTGGTGTGGGTGCTCGACCCCCAGAAGTACGCCGACGGGGTGCTGCACGAGCGCTACCTGCGGCCCCTGGCGCCCCTGGCGGGGGTCATGGTGCTCGCCCTCAACCACGCCGACCGCGTGCCGGCGCCCGAGCGCTCCTCCTGGCTCGCCGACGCCCGTCGCCTCGCGGCGGAGGACGGGCTGCGGGACGTCCCGGTGCTCGCCGTGAGCGCGCGGACGGGCGAGGGCGTCGACGCCCTGCGCGACCTCCTCGTCGAGGCCGCCCGCCGCCGCGAGGCCGCCGGGGCGCGGGTGCGGGGCGACCTGCGCGCCGCGGCCGCGGAGGTCGTCGCCGCCTGCGGCACCGGCGCGGCGGGCCGGGCCGACGCCCGGCCCCTCGTGGACGCCTTCGAGGCGGCGGCCGGCGTGCCCGCGGTGGTCCAGGCGGTGCGCGGGTCGGCCCTGCGCCGGGCCCGGGCGCACACGGGGTGGCCCCCGCTGCGCTGGCTGGCGCGGTGGCGGCCCGACCCCCTGCGGCGGCTCCACCTGCGCGTGGGGGCGCCGGACCCGGTGGCCACGGGACGCACCTCCCTGCCGACCGCGGCCCCGGCCGTGCGCGCCCGTGCCGCCACCGCCGTGCGCGGCTACGTCGACGCCGCCACCGCCGGGCTGCCGGAGGAGTGGGTGCTCGGCACGCGCGGGGCGCTGCGGGAGGCGGGGGCGACGGGCGAGGTCGTCGCCGACGCGCTCGACACCGCGGTGGCCGGCACGGAGCTGCTCGCCGAGCGTCCCGCGCTCTGGTGGCGGGTGGTCGGCGCCCTGCAGTGGGTGCTGCTCGCCGCGGCCGTCGTCGGTCTCGGGTGGCTCGGGGCCCTGGCCGGCGCCGCGTACCTGCAGCTGCCGGTGCCGCGCACGCCCGAGTGGGGGCCGCTGCCCGTGCCGACGGCGCTCGTGGCCGGCGGCGTGCTCGTCGGGCTGCTGCTCGCGCTGCTCTCGGCGCTGCTCGCCCGGGTCGGGGCGCGGCGGCGGGCGGCCCGGGCGCGCCGGCGCCTGCGCACGGCGGTGGCGGGGGTGGCCGAGCGTCTCGTCGTGGAGCCCGTGGCCGCCGACCTCGATCGGCTGCGGCGGTGCCGGGACCGGGCGTCGGAGGCCGCCGCGGGCTGACGTGCCCCGTGGTGGGCCGTGACGGCCGGCCGGCGCGGCAGGATGGCCCGGCGGCCGCACCGCGCGGCCCGGACGGAGGGTGTCGTGGCGAGGCTCGAGGTGCCGGTGCGGCTGCGCTGGTCGGACATGGACGCGTACGCGCACGTCAACAACGTGCAGATGATGACGCTCCTCGAGGAGGCGCGCATCGAGGCGTTCTGGCGGCACCCGCCGCTGGCCGGGGCGGAGCACGCGCCGACGGACCCGGAGGGCGCGCCCGCCGGGGACGCGGCCGGCACGGTGGGGGTCGCGCGCGGCGACGGGTCGGCCCGGCCGACCGCGGTCCTGCGCGCCGGGCCCGGAGCCGAGGTCGCGACCCTCGTCGCCCGGCACGAGGTGGAGTACCTGCTGCCGCTGGCGTACCAGCGCCGCCCCGTCGTCGTGGTGCTGTGGGTGGGGCACCTCGGCGGGGCGAGCCTGGACATCTGCTACGAGGTGCACGACCTGCCCCCGGGCGACCCGGCGTCGGCGGTGCACGCCCGCGCGATGTCGACGCTCGTGCTCGTCGACGCCGCCACCGGCGCACCGCGGCGGATCTCCGCGGAGGAGCGGGCGGCGTGGTCGCCGTTCCTCGAGGAGCCCGTGGCGTTCCGGCGACGCCGCTGACCCGGAATCCTGGCGGCGGACCGGGTGCGCCGTCCGCCGGGCCGCGTCAGGCCGCGGGGGCCGACGCGTTCCCGGCGTCGGCGGCCGGGCCGCCCGTGCCGTCCCGCCGTGCGCGCTCGGCCCGCTCGGCGGCCTGCGCGATGTTGCGCTGCATGCCGCCGAAGACGACGCCGTGGAACGGGGTCACCGAGGCCCAGTAGAGCTGCCCGGCCAGGCCGTGGGGCTGGAAGAGCGCGCGCTGGGCGAAGACCGTCGGCGGGCGGCGCCACCGCTCGTCGTCGGGGGCGTCCTCCCCCTCGGGGTCCTCGATGCGCAGCTCGAGCCACGCGAGCCCGGGCAGCCGCATCTCGGCGCGCAGCCGGATGAGGCGGCCGGGCTGGATCTCCTCCACGCGCCACCAGTCCACGGCGTCGTCGATGACGAGCCGGTCGGGGTTGCTCCGTCCGCGGCGCAGGCCGGGCCCGCCGACGATCCGGTCGAACAGCCCGCGGACCCGCCAGGCCAGGCCCCACGAGTACCAGCCGTGGTCGCCGCCCACGGACTCCAGCACCCGCCACAGAGCGGCGGGGGAGGCGTCGACGACGGTCCGGCGCTCGTCGACGTACACGGACCCGCCGGCCCAGTCCGGGTCGCTCGGCAGGGGGTCGCTCGGCGCGCCGCGCACGGCCGCCGACGACCAGCGGGTGTCCACGGCGGAGTCCTGCACCCGCCGGAGCGCCAGGCGCACGGCACGGTCGAAGTCGACGGGCCCGCCGGGGGGGTCGGGGACGTACGCGGCGATGTCGTGCTCGTCGCAGACGACCTCGTGGACGAGCGAGCCGACGAGGGGCTTGGCCAGGCCGGCCGGCACCGGCGTGACGAGCCCGACCCAGTGGCTCGACAGGCGCGGGGTGAGCACGGGCACCGGGACGATGATGCGCGGGGGCAGCCCGGCGATGCGCGCGTAGCGCTGCATCATGTCCTGGTACGTGAGGACCTCGGGGCCGCCGATGTCGAAGGCGCGGTTCACCTCGGGCGGCATCGAGGCGGACCCGACGAGGTAGCGCAGCACGTCGCGCACGGCGATGGGCTGGATGCGGTTGCGCACCCAGCGCGGCACGGTCATCGCCGGCAGCCGCTCGGTGAGGTACCGCATCATCTCGAACGACGCGGAGCCGCTCCCGAGGATGACGGCGGCGCGCAGCACCGTCGTCGGGACGCCCGAGGCGAGGAGGATCTCGCCCACCTCGCGGCGCGACTGCAGGTGCGGGGAGAGGTCCACGTCGTCGCCCTCGGGGTACAGCCCGCCGAGGTAGACGACGCGCTCGACGCCCGCCTCGCGCGCCGCCTGGCCGAAGACGAGGGCCGCGTGGCGGTCCGTCGACTCGAAGCGACGGCCCGAGCCCAGGGAGTGCACGAGGTAGTACGCGACCTGCACGCCCTCGAGGGCCTCGCGCGTGGTGGCGAGGTCCGTGACGTCGGCCTCCGCGGTCTCCACGTCGTCGTGCCACGGGCGCCCGCGCAGCCGGTCCGGGTGGCGGGCGACGGCGCGCACGCGGTACCCGGCGGCGAGCAGCTCGGGCACCAGGCGACCGCCGACGTAACCCGTGACGCCCGTGACGGCCACGAGCGGCGCGTCGGGGCGGGGCCGGCCGTCCTCCCCGACCCCGGGCACGAGGCCCGTCAGCGTGCGGAAGACCGGGTCGCGGGCGAGGTCGTCCGCGTGGGCGTCCTCGGCCGTCGGGGCGGGGGCGGAGGGCGTGGTGGGCACGCCGCGAGTGTGGGCCCCGGACGGGGGCGCCGCACCCGGGCGGACGCGGCGCCTCAGCCCGACGTCAGGACGGGCCGGACGGCGTCAGGACCCGAGGAGCTCCAGCGTCCGCTTCTCCGCGACGCGCTGGGACCGCGTCGGCGTGATGGTGCTGCCGCGCTCCCAGAGCTCGATGACGCGGGGGTCGATGTAGGAGGCGCGGCAGACCGTGGGCGTGTTGCCGAGCTCGGCGGCCACGTCCTTGACCACGCCGGAGACGGCCCGCTTGCGCGCCCGGTCCGTCGCCGGCGGCTCGCCCACCCCCGCGAGGCCCCGGGCCGCCAGCACGGTGGCGTGCCAGGTGCGGAACGTCTTGGGCGACGCCTCCTCGCCGAGCCGCGCCTTCACGTACGTGCCGACGTCCGCGCTCGTCACGTCGTGCCAGGTGCCCTCGTCGTCGCGCCAGGCGAGCACCTCGGGGCTGGGGTCGTCCCGGCGGACGAGGGTGCGGATGAGGTCGGCGACGACGGTGTCCTCCACGACCGTGTCGCGGATCTGCCCCGACTTGGCGGGGAAGTGCAGGTGGACGCGCCCCTCGTCGCCGTCGTGCTCCGGGTCGAGGACCTCCACGTGCTCGCGGCGCAGCGTCGCCAACCCGTAGGACCCGTGCTTCTTGGCGTACCCCTCGCCGCCCACCCGCAGGTAGGCCAGGTCGAGCAGGCGGAAGGCCAGCGCGAGCGCCTTCTCCCGCGGGAAGCCCTCCTGCTCGAGGTCGGCGGTCACCTTGCGGCGCGCGGACGGCAGGCGTCGGGCGACGACGAGCACCTGGTCGTGCTTCTGCTTGTCCCGACGGGCGCGCCACTGCAGGTGGTACAGGTACTGGCGGCGCTGGGCCTCGTCGAGACCGGCGGCCTGGATGTGCCCGTTGGGCCACGGGCTGATCCACACGTCCTGCCACGCCGGCGGGATCGCCAGGTGCGTGATGCGGTCGAGGTGCTCCGGGTCGGTGACGCGGGCACCGGTGTGGTCGAGGTAGGAGAAGCCGCGGCCGGACCGGCGACGGGTCCAACCGGGGGCGTCGATGCGGACGCGGCGCAGGCGGACCATGCGGGCATCGTGCCCGGGGGCCCGCCGGAGCGCTCGGCGAGCGGCCCGCCCGTCCGCCCGGCGGTCTCAGTCGCCCCGCGCGTCCGGGACCCGGACCATGCCCTCCTGGACGGCGGTGGCGACGAGCGCCCCGCCCTCGTCGAACACCCGCAGCGTCCCCAGCCCGCGCCCGCCCTGCGCGGCCGGCGTGCCCTGGACGTAGAGCAGCCAGGCGTCGGCGCGCACGTCCCGGTGCCACCACTGGGCGTGGTCGAGGCTCGCGACCGCCAGGCCCGGCGTCGTCCACGCCAGGCCCGCCCGGCGCAGCACGGGCTCGAGCATGACCTGGTCGCAGGCGTAGGCGACGAGGGCGCGGTGCAGCACCGGGTCGTCGGGCAGCGGCGCGCGGGCGCGCATCCACACGCGCTGCGCGCCGTCGTCGTCGGGGGCCGGCCGCAGGTAGAGCGAGCCGTCCACGTGCCGGACGTCGAAGGCGCTCTGGTGGGTCCAGAACTGCGCGACCGGGTGGTCGAGGTGGCCCATGACGTCGTGCGCCGAGCGCACGTCCTCCGGTGCCGGGACCGGCCCGGGGAGCTCGTCGGCGTACCGGACGCCCGGCTGGTCGGGCTGGAAGGAGGCGATCATCGACAGGATCGGCACGCCGTCCTGGAGGGCGTGCGTGCGCCGGGCGGAGAACGACCGCCCGTCGCGCAGGCGCTCGACCGCGAGCTCGATGGGCTTCGTCACGTCCCCGGCGCGCAGGAAGTAGCCGTGCAGGGAGTGCGGCAGGCGCCCCTCGGGGACCGTGCGGGCGGCGGCCACGAGCGCCTGCGCCAGCACCTGCCCGCCGTACACGCGCCCCATGGGCTGCGGCACGCTCCGCGCCGAGAAGCGGTCCTCGTCGAGGCGCTCGAGGTCGAGGACGTCGAGGGTCGCCTGCACGGCGGCGGCGGCCGTCGCGTCGGGCGCGGCGCCGGGTGCGGCGGGTGCGCCGTCGGGTGCGGTCACGGGCCTCAGTCCTCGAAGGTGTTGAGCAGGGAGTGCGCGGCGCGCTCGAGGTAGTCCCACAGCTGGGCGGCGTGCAGCGGGGCGAGGTCGAGCTCGTCGACGGCCGCGCGCATGTGCAGCAGCCAGCGGTCGCGGGCGTCGGGGTTGACCTTGAACGGCGCGTGCCGCATCCGGAGCCGGGGGTGGCCCCGCGTGTCGGAGTAGGTCGTCGGGCCGCCCCAGTACTGCTCGAGGAACAGGGTCAGGCGCTCGCGCGCCGGGCCGAGCTGCTCCTCGGGGTACATGGGCCGCAGCACGGGGTCGTCGGCCACGCCGCGGTAGAACGCGTCGACGAGGCGGACGAACGTCGCGTGCCCACCGACGGCCTCGTAGAAGGAGTCGGTCCTCACGGGGGAGACCCTAGCCGTGGGCGCGCGCCGCCTCCGCCTGGAGGAGGTGCCCCAGGACCTCGCCGACGGCCGCGCGGGCCTCCTCCGGCGAGGAGCCGGTGAGCGCGGCCGCGGCGGCACGGTCGCAGTCGTCCTTCGTCGTCGCCGCGAGCGCGGCCCCGAGGGGCCCGAGCGCGTTCGGCCGCACGGACAGGTGCGCGGCCCCCATCCCGACGAGGACGCACGCCAGCAGGGGGTCGACCGCGGCCTCGCCGCTGATGCCGACGGGCCGGCCGCGCCCCGTCCCCGCCGCGCACGCGGCCGCGACGAGCTGGAGCACCGCCGGCTGCCACGGGTCGTTGAGCCGCGCCACGGTGCCCAGGGAGCGGTCCGCGGCCATCGTGTACTGGGTCAGGTCGTTCGTGCCGACGCTGGCGAAGGCCGCGTGCGCGAGGATCGGGCCGGCGACGAGGGCCGCGGCGGGCACCTCGATCATGACGCCGGCCGTCCGCAGCCCGTGCCCGGCGCAGCGCTCGACGAACTCCCGCGCCTCGCCGACCGTGGCGACCATCGGCGCCATGACCCAGACGTCGGCGTCGGAGCCGTCCGCCGCCCGCGCGACCGCCCGCAGCTGGTCGTCGAGCAGGTCCGGGTGCGCCACGGAGGTGCGCAGGCCGCGCACGCCGAGCGCGGGGTTGGCCTCGCCGTGGTCGACGAGGAAGGGCAGGCGCTGCTCCGCGCCGGCGTCGAGGGTGCGCACCACGACCACCCGCCCGGGGAAGCGGTCGAGCACCGCCCGGTAGGTGGCGACCTGCTCCTCGACGGTCGGGGCCGTCGCCCGGCCGAGGAAGCTCGCCTCCGTGCGGTAGAGGCCGACCCCCTCCGCGCCGGCCGCCGCGGCGGCGGCCGCGTCGGCGGGCGTGCCCACGTTGGCCAGGAGCGGCACGGCGTGGCCGTCCGCGGTGCGACCGCGCTCGAGCAGGACGGCCGGCCCCGCCGGGACGGGCACCCGGGCGGGCGCGGCGGGCGTCTCCTCGACCGGGTGCAGCGTCACCGTCCCGGCGTCGCCGTCGACGAGGAGCAGGTCCCCGTCGGCGACGATGCGGTCGACCCCCGGCACCGCGACGACCGCCGGCACCCCCAGGGCCCGGGCGAGGATCGCGGTGTGCGAGGTGGGGCCGCCCGTCGCGGTGACGACCGCGCGCACGTGGGTGGGGTCCAGCGTCGCGGCGAGGGCGGGCGCGAGGTCGCCGGCGACGAGGACGACCGGCCCGTCGGCCGCGGGCAGGCCCGGGACGGGACGGCCGGTGAGGTCGGCGACGATCCGGTTGCGCACGTCGGCGACGTCCGAGACCCGCTCCGCGAACAGCCCGCCGAGGGCGGCGAACATCGCGGCGACCTCCTCCGCCGCCTCCCACACCGCCCGTTCGGGCACGAGGTGGTCGTCGAGCACCCGCTGCCGCGCGTCGTCGAGCAGGGCGGGGTCGGCCGCGATGGCGGCCGTGGCGTGGAGGATCTCGCGCGCCTCGCCCTGCACCCGGGCCGCGTCCGCCTCGAGGCGCTCGCGCACCCGGGCGGAGGAGGCGTCGATGCGCGCGGCCGCCGCGGCGACGTCGCTCGTGGGCGGCAGGCGCAGGCCCGGAGCGGGCTCGACGACGGGGTCCGGGAGCCGGGCCGCCGGTGCGGAGGTGCGTCCCGGGCTCGCGGGGACGCCGTGCAGGACCGTGGTCGTGCTCACCGCTGCCACCGCTGCGACCTCGCCGTCGTCATCGCCGTATCGTGGCGGAGCCGCCCGTCCCTGCGCCAGGCGACAGGCCGCGGGTCCCTCGGGAGGGTGCCGTCGGAGGCCCGCCTGGCCGGGACGCGCCGGGGCGCTACTCTGGACCGGCGCGTCGGCAGCCGGTGCGCGGGACGGAGGAGTCGCGGTGAGCAAGGCGGAGCAGATCCTCGCAGCGCTGGGGGGCGACACGAACGTGGTCGACCTCGAGCCCTGCATCACGCGGCTCCGGGTCGAGGTCGGCGACTCCCAGCTGGTCGACGAGGCGGCGCTGAAGGCGTCCGGCGCGTTCGGCGTCGTGCGCAGCGGGCGCATCGTGCAGGTCATCGTGGGCCCGGAGGCCGACAACCTCGCGGCGGAGCTCGACAGCCTCCGCTGATGCGGATGCGCGGCTCGGACCGACGGCGGGCCCGGTGAGCGACCCCGCCGCCGGCCCGCTGCCCCCGGGACGGCCGCTCCTCACCGTCCTCGCGCCCGTCCCCGGGACGGTGGTGGCCCTCGCCGAGGTGCCCGACCCCGTCTTCGCCGAGAGCATGGTCGGCCCGGGCGTGGCCCTGGAGCCCGACGGGCAGGACCTCCTCACCGTCGTGGCCCCCGTGACGGGCACCGTGACGACGCTCCACCCGCACGCCTTCGTGCTCGAGGTCCCCGACGGCCGGTGCGTCCTCGTGCACCTCGGGATCGACACCGTGACCCTCAAGGGCGAGGGGTTCACGCTGCACGTCGCCGTCGGCCAGGCCGTCCGCGCCGGCGACCCCGTCGTGGGGTGGTCGCCGCTCGACATCGCGCGGCGCGGGCTGGCGACCGTCTGCCCCGTGGTGGCGCTCGAGGCGGACGCGGCCGACATCACGGCCGTACCGGCCCTCAGGGGTGCCGTGGCGACGGGCGAGCCGCTGCTGCGCTGGCGGTAGGGGGCAGCCGGGACGAGGCCGTGCCCGGCAGTCGCCGACGGTGGGATGCCGGCGCCCGCCCCTGCCCTCCGCCGTCCCGCCCTGCGCCGCCTCGTGGCGCGCCGCCGGTGCGGGGTGCGTCGGAGCGGGGTGCGCCGGGTCAGGCGGGGCGGGGCGTCCCGTCGGCGGGGACGTGGGCGGGGGCGGGGGTGGCGGTGCCCCCTGCGGCGGCCACGGCGGCGAGGCGCTCGCGGTGCGCCACGAGCGCGTCGCGCTGGCCCGCGAGGGGGACGTCGGCCTCCTCGAGCAGCCGCCGGACCTCCGTGCGCAGCCGGCGGGCGACCGCCCACTGCTCCCCGGGGCGCGTGCGCACCCGCAGCCGGATCGTCACGGCGTCCGCCGCCAGGCGCTCCACACCCGTCACCGTGGGCTCGCCCTCGACGAGGTCGACGGTCTCCGGGTCGCGCGCCACCCGGCGGGCCGCCTCGTGCAGGAGCGCCTGCACCTCGTCGACGTCCACGAAGTAGTCGACGTCGACCTCGACGGTGGCGGTGGACCAGCCCTGGGTCTTGTTGCCGACGCGCAGGATCGTGCCGTTGGGGACGTACCAGAGCGTCCCGTCGTCGCCGCGCACCCGCGTCACGCGCAGGCCGACCGCCTCCACGGTGCCCGTGGCGGGGCCGAGGTCGATGACGTCCCCGACCCCGTACTGGTCCTCCACGAGCATGAACAGGCCCGTGAGGAAGTCCTTCACGAGGCTCTGCGCGCCGAAGCCGAGCGCGACGCCGACGATGCCGGCGGAGGCGATGAACGGCGCGATGTTGACGCCGAGCGCGTCGAGCACGAGCACCACCACGATCGTCCCGACGACGAGCGAGGCCGTGGAGCGCAGCACGGAGCCCACCGTCCGGGCCCGCTGCGCCCGGCGGGCGGCCGCCACGGGGTCGCGGCGCAGGAGCTGCGCGGCCCGCTCGGACTCGCCGAGCTGGCCGAGGACGCCGCGGCGCCACACGGGCGTGCCGTCGGCGATGTGCTCCGTGGTCCGCCGGATGCCGAACCGCAGCGCGGCCAGCACGAGGAACCCGAGGACCAGGGTGAGCACGATCTGGAGCGGGGCGCCGAGCAGGAGCGCCAGCCAGTCGGACTGGGTCGACGGCAGGCGGTCCCAGGCGTCGCCGAGCTCCTGCGTCACGGAGCTCGGGGAGGGCGAGGGGTCGACGGCGGCCCGGGCGGCCGGGGCGGGGGCGGTCGGGAAGGGCGTCACGGCTGCACCAGCCCCGTCCGGTCGGCGACGAACTGCAGCTGCTCCACGGTCAGCCCGATCGTGCGGGACAGGGCGCGGGCGCCGTGCCCGACCCCGACCTCGCGCCGCACGAGGACGGGCCGCTCGTCGCGCGGCGCGGAGGTCGCCGCCTGGAGCGCGGCGGCGAGCTTGCGCGCGTGCAGCGGGTCGACGCGGGTGTCGCCCTCGAAGACGGTGAAGAGCGTCGCGGGGTAGGCGGCGCCGTCCACCACCCGGTGGTAGGGCGAGTAGCCCAGCAGCCAGCCGAGCTCGGTGGCGTCGTCGGCGTCGCCGTACTCCTCCGTCCACGTCACGCCGAGGCCGAAGCGCTGGTAGCGCACCATGTCGAGCAGCGGCGCCGAGCACACGACCGCGGCGAACAGGTCCGGCCGCTGCGTGAGGGCGGCGCCGACGAGCAGCCCGCCGTTCGAGCCGCCCCAGCACGCGAGCCGGTCGCCCGTCGTCCAGCCCCTGTCGAGGAGGAGCTGCGCGACGGCGTGGAAGTCGTCGAAGACGTGCTGCTTGTGCGCGCGCATCCCGTCGCGGTGCCAGCCCTCGCCCTCCTCGCCGCCGCCGCGCAGGTTGGCGACGACCCACACGCCGCCGGCCTCGACCCACGCCAGGGTCGAGGCGGAGTACGCGGGGTCGAGGGAGACCTGGAAGCCGCCGTAGCCGTAGAGCACGGTCGGCGCCGGGGCGAGGGGCCGGCCCTCGGCGTCGAGGGCGTCGGCCCGGGCGACGACGAAGGCCCGCACGGCGGTGCCGTCGGCGCTCGTCGCGGTGACCTGCTGGACGCGGACGTCGGGCAGGTCGGCCAGCGCACCGGGGGGCGTGGCCCACACCGTCGTCGCGCCCGTCAGGCCGTCGAGGTGGTGCACGGTGCTGACCGTCGTGTGGTCCGTGTAGGAGAACCAGACGTCGCGGCCGCCCTCGGGCCGCGTGGCCAGGCCCGAGATCGACCCGAGGCCGGGCAGCGCGACGGTGCCGTCCGCGCCGGGCAGCGGCGCGCCCGTGGCCGGGTCGTGCACCGTCACCTCGCTGAGGGCGTGGCGGCGCCGGGCCGCGAGCAGCCGGACGGGCGCGGTGGGGTCCCCGTCGTCGACGAGGGCCACGTCCTCCAGGACGGAGCCGGGGTCCTCGGGCAGCAGGGTCGTCCAGTGCTCGACGCCCGGGACGGCCGGGTCGGCCACGCACAGCCGCCCGCGGGGGGCGTCGAGGTCCGTGTGGACGTAGAGGCGGCCGTCCCGCCCGACCCAGACGCCGGCCTGCGCGTCGTGGCCGACGAGGACGGGCGTGAACGCCGGCGCGGCGGCCGAGCCCTCGTCGCCCGGCGTCGCGTCGATGCGCGCGAGCCAGACGTCCGTGCGCGGGGCGGTGCCGGCGGACGCCGACACGACGAGCCAGCGTCCGTCGCGCGAGACCGTGACCCCGTAGTAGTTCGTCATCGCCAGGCCCGCGCCGAAGACCTCGACGTCCGTGGCCGGGTCCGCGCCCAGCCGGTGCAGCCAGACGCGGCGGTGGTACTGGCGCTCGTCCTCCGGGAGCCCCTCGGGCGCCAGGCGACGCACGTAGAGGAAGGCGTCGCCGCCGGGCAGCCAGGCGACCGGGGAGTAGCGGGCGCGCTCGACGGGTCCGTCGACGTCCGCGCCCGTCGCGACGTCGAGGACGCGCAGGACGCTCTCCTCGGTGCCGCCGGTGGAGACCTGGTAGGCGAGGCGGTCGCCCTCGAGCGAGGGCCGCCACGCGTCCAGCGTCGTCGTGCCCGCGGGGTCCAGCCGCAGGGGGTCGACGAGGACCCGCTCCGTGCCGTCGGCCTCCCGGACGAGGACGACCGCGTGCTCCTGGTCCCCGACGCGACGCGAGAAGAAGAGCCGCTCGCCCCGCCACACGGGCACGCCGACGAAGCCGGCGCCGAGGAGCGCACCGAGCCGGGCGGTGAGGGCCGACGTGCCCAGCGGGCCCTCCGCACCGTCCCAGCGCGTGCGGTAGGCGGCGTAGAGCTCGTCCTGGGCCTGCGACCACGCCCGGGTGGCGGGCGCCTCCGGGTCCTCCAGCCAGCGGTAGGGGTCGGCCACGCGGTGGCCGTGCAGGGTCTCGACGAGGTCGAGGCGCTCGGCGTCGGGGTACGGCGGCAGCGCCGTGGCGGGGGCGCCGGCGGCGGTCGTCGGGGTGCTCGCGTCCATGGCCCGCGAGCCTACGTGGGCCGACGCGGGCGCCCGCGTCGCGCGCAGGGCCCGGGTGCGCGGAGGTCCCGGGCCGGTCCTGCGGTCCCCCCGACGGCGGCGGGAGGACCCCTCGTCGGCCGGTCCGTGCCCCGGGCCCGGCCCGGCCGTCACCCGTCCGGGTGTCCGACACCACCGTCCGCCCGCGTGCACAGGGCCTGACGGGTCGGCAGGATCGGGGCGTGAGCGACGACGACCGACCTTCCGACGCCCTGCTGCGGCTGGCCGGGGCCCACGGCATCACCACGGAGTTCTGGGACTTCCACGGGGAGCACCGCATCCCGTCGGGGGCGACCCTGCGCAGCGTGCTCGGCGCCATGGGGGTCGACGCCTCGTCGCCCGCGCTGGTCGACCTCGCGCTCGCGCACGCGGAGGACCAGCCGTGGCGCCAGGTCCTGCCGCCGTTCGTCGTCACCCGGGCCGGCCGGGACGCCCACGTGCCGGTCCACGTCACGGACGGCGACCCCGTGCGCGCGTGGGTGGAGATCGACCCGGAGGCCGGCGGCGGGCGCGTGGAGCTCTCGCAGTCCGACGAGTACGTCGCCCCGCGCGTGGTCGACGGCCGACGGGTGGGCCGCGCGGTCTTCGTGCTGCCCGGCAGCCTGCCGCTCGGCTGGCACGAGGTCGTCGTGGAGGGGCCCAGCGCCCGCGGCCACAGCCCCGCCGTGGTGACGCCGGACCGGCTGCGCCTGCCCGCGGCCCTCGACGGCGAGGCCCGCGGCTGGGGCTTCATGGCGCAGCTGTACTCCGTGCGCAGCCGCGCCTCGTGGGGGGTGGGCGACCTCGTCGACCTCGCGGACATGGGGTGGCTGCTCGGCCACGAGTGCGGCGCGGACTTCCTGCTCATCAACCCGCTGCACGCGGCCGAGCCGACGACGCCCATGACGCCGTCGCCGTACCTGCCGACCACGCGCCGCTTCGTCAACCCGCTCTTCGTGCGCCCCGAGGCGGTGCGCGAGGCCGCGTACCTGTCCGCCGCGGACCGCGCGCTCGTCGAGTGGGCCGCGGAGCCGGCCCGCGCCCTGAACACCGACACGGGCCCCATCGACCGGGACGTGGCATGGACGGCGAAGAAGGCCGCGCTCGAGGTCGTGCACGCCGCACCGCGCACCGGCGCCCGCCAGCGCGCCTTCGACGCGTACTGCCATGAGGAGGGCGCCGGGCTCGAGCAGTTCGCGCTGTGGTGCGCGCTCGTCGAGCGGCACGCGGGCGCGGAGTGGCCGGCCGAGCTCCACGACCCGCACGGGGAGGCGGTCGCGGCGGCGCGGGCCGAGCTGGCCGACCGCGTCGACTTCTTCCGGTGGCTGCAGTGGGTCGCCGACGAGCAGCTCGAGGCGGCGCAGGCCGCGGCACGCCGGGGCGGCATGGCGCTGGGGATCATGCACGACCTCGCGGTCGGCGTGCACCCGGGCGGCGCCGACGCCTGGGCGCTGCGCGACGTGCTCGCGCCCGAGGCCTCCGTCGGCGCACCCCCCGACATGTACAACCAGCAGGGGCAGGACTGGTCGCAGCCGCCGTGGCACCCCCAGGAGCTCGCGCGCGCCGGCTACCGGCCGTGGCGGGACATGCTGCGCACGATCCTGCGGCACGCGGGCGCGATCCGGATCGACCACGTCATCGGCCTGTTCCGGCTCTGGTGGATCCCGCGCGGCCAGTCGCCGGCCCTCGGCGCCTACGTGAAGTACGACCACGAGGCGATCGTGGGGATCCTCGCGCTCGAGGCCCACCGGGCCGGCGCCGTCGTCATCGGCGAGGACCTCGGCACCGTCGAGCCGTGGGTGCGCGACTACCTCTCGGAGCGCGGCGTCCTCGGCACCTCGATCCTGTGGTTCGAGTACGACCAGCACGGCGGGCCGCTGGCTCCCGAGCGCTGGCGGCGGCTCGTGCTCGCGACGGTGACCACGCACGACCTGCCCCCCACGGCGGGCTACCTCGCCGACGAGCACGTCGCCATCCGCGAGCGGCTCGGGCTGCTCACGGAGCCCGTCGAGCAGGTGCGGGCGCAGGCGCGCGAGGAGCGCGAGCGGATGCTCGGCCTCCTGCGCGACCGCGGCCTGCTGGGGGCCGACGCCAGCGAGCGGGAGACCGTCGAGGCGCTCCACCGCTACATCCTCGCCTCGCCCGCCGCCCTCCTCGGGGTCTCCCTCGCGGACGCGGTGGGGGAGCGCCGGGCGCAGAACCAGCCCGGCACCGACCAGGAGTACCCGAACTGGAAGGTGCCGCTGGGCGACGGCAACGCCCAGCCCGTCCTCGTGGAGGACCTCGTCGACAGCTCCCGCCTGCGGTCGCTGGCCCGGGTGATGAACGAGCGCTGACCACCTGCGCTGACCACCTGCGTGGGCGACCTGCGTGGACGGAGCGGCACCGGCGGGATCCGTACGACGACGACGGCCCGGCCCCTCCACGTGGAGGGGCCGGGCCTTCGCGGTGCGGAGCCGGGCCGGCGCAGGGCCGGCGCAGGGCCGGCGCAGGCGCAGGGCCCCGGGACCCGGTGCCGGCCCCGGGGAGGGTCTCAGCCGCGGGCGCGGTCCGCGGACTGGGCGGCGAGGGCGCGGCGGACGCCGTCCCGCGCCTCGGCGACGAGCCGGCGCAGCGCGGGCGCGGCGTCCGGGTGGTCGGACAGCCAGGCGTCGGTGAGGCCGAGGACGTCGACCGCGTCGGAGCCGGCCAGCGCCGACGGGTACAGCCCGACGACGACGTTCTGCGCCATCTCGTTCGTGCGCTCGGCCCAGACGGTCTCCAGCGCCGCGAAGTAGGGCTCCACCCACGGCACGAGCAGGGCCAGGTCGTGCACGCGGCCGAAGCCGGCGATCGTCGCGGCCTGGACCGCGTTGGGCAGCTCGTCGCGCTCGACGAGCGCGGTCCACGCCTCGGCCTTCGAGGCCGCGTCGGGCAGGGCGGCCCGCGCGGTGGCGGCGGCGCGCTGGCCCGTGGCGGTGGCGTCCAGCGCGAGCTGGGCGTCGATCTCGGGCCGCCCCGCCCGCCCGCCGGCGACGAGCGCGACGAGCAGCTCCCAGCGCAGGTCCGTGTCCACGACGAGACCCTCGAGCGCCGCCGAGCCGTCGAGCAGCCCGGCGACGAAGTCGAGCTGGGCGGACGTCGTCGCGCGGGCGGCGGCGGCCTTGACGAGCTGCAGCTGGGTGTCGGAGCCGGGGGCGGAGGCCCGCGCGAGCTCGAGGAGACGGTCGCCCGCGGCCGTGCGGACCTGCTCGCGGTGCTCGGGCGCCACGTAGAGCTCGACCGTCGTGGCGAGCTGGCGGAGCAGGACGAGGACGACGGAGGAGTCGCTCTCGGCCGCGACGTTGCCCAGCACGAGGTCGACGAAGTCGCGGGGCGGGGTCTCGGCGTCCCGGGTGGCGTCCCACGCCGCGCCCCAGACGAGCGTGCGCGGCAGGGAGTCGGCGAAGCGGTCGAGGTAGCGCACGGCGTACGCCGTGGACGCGGGGTCGAGGCGCACCTTGGCGTAGGCCAGGTCGTCGTCGTTGAGCAGGAGCAGCGGGGGCAGCGGCGTGCCGACGAGCTCGGGCACGTCCGTGCGGGCGCCGTCGACGTCGAGCTCGACCCGGACGGTGCGCTCGAGGCGGCCCGAGGCGTCGTCGAGGGCGTAGCCACCGACCGCCAGGCGGTGCGGGCGCTGCACCGGGTGCTCCTCGGGGACCTCCTGCAGCACCGCGAAGGAGGCGATGCGGCCGTCGTCGTCGACCGTCAGCTCCGGGCGCAGCAGCGTCACGCCCGCCCTCTCGAGCCACAGGGCCGACCAGGCACCCAGGTCGCGGCCGCTCGTGGCCTCCAGCTCCGTGAGCAGGTCCCGCAGCTCCGTGTTCCCCCAGGCGTGCTTCGCGAAGTACGCCCGGACCCCGGCGAAGAACTGCTCCCGGCCGACCCACGCGACGAGCTGCTTGAGGACGCTGGCGCCCTTGGCGTAGGTGATGCCGTCGAAGTTCACCTCGACGTCCTCGAGGTCGCGCATGTCCGCGACGATGGGGTGCGTGCTCGGCAGCTGGTCCTGCCGGTAGGCCCAGCTCTTCTCCAGCGAGGAGAACGTCGTCCACGACGACGTCCAGCGGGTGACCTCCGCCGCGGCGAGGGTGGACGCGTACTCCGCGAACGACTCGTTGAGCCACAGGTCGTCCCACCAGCGCATCGTCACGAGGTCGCCGAACCACATGTGCGCGAGCTCGTGGAGGATCGTCGTGGCCCGGCGCTCCACCGTCGCGTCGGGGACCTTCGAGCGGAAGACGTAGGACTCCAGGAAGGTCACCGCGCCCGCGTTCTCCATCGCGCCCGCGTTGAACTCCGGCACGAAGAGCTGGTCGTACTTCGCGAAGGGGTACGGGTGGTCGAACCGCTCCTCGTAGAACGCGAAGCCGGCACGCGTCACGTCGAGGATCTCGTCCGTGTCCAGGTGCTCGGCCAGCGACCGGCGGCAGTAGACGCCGAGGGGGACCGTGCGGCCGTCGGAGCTCGTGAGCTCGCCGTGCTCGGCGTGGTACGGGCCGGCGACCACGGCGGTCACGTAGGACGACAGCCGCGGGGTCGTCTCGAAGCGCCAGACCGCGGTGCCCTCGTCGCGGCCGCCGTTGGCGTTGACGCCGCCCTCGACGGGCTCGGGCGCCCCGACCTGCGGGTAGTTGGACACGACGACCCAGTGGGCGGGAGCCGTCACGGTGAAGGCGAAGGTCGCCTTGAGGTCCGGCTGCTCGAAGACGGCGAAGACCCGGCGGGAGTCGGCCACCTCGAACTGGGAGTACAGGTACACCTCGTCGTCCACCGGGTCGACGAACCGGTGCAGGCCCTCGCCCGTGTGCATGTAGTCGCACTCGGCGACGACGAGCAGGGTGTTGTCCTCGGCGAGGTCGTCGAGCCGGATGCGGGCGTCGCGGAACACCTCCGCGGGGTCCAGGGAGCGCCCGTTGAGGACGACCTCGTGCACCGCGGGCGCGATGAGGTCGACGAACGTCGAGGCACCCGGCGTGGCGCCGAAGCGGAGGGTGGTGCGGGAGGCGAACGTCTTCGGGCTCGTCGTGAGGTCGAGCTCGACCGCGTACGACTCCGTCCGCACGACGGAGGCCCGCTCGCGGGCCTCCGCGCGCGTGAGGTTCTCTCCAGGCACCGACTGCTCCCCTCGTGACGCCCCCGGGGGGCGCCGTGCACCGCGCGGCCGCGTCGGTCGACGGGGCCGGGACCTGCGCCGTCGGTCCTGCGGCGGTCCGACGACGACGCCTGATGCTCGCACACCGCCGCCACGCGGTGACCGCGTCGGGTGGCCCCCGCCCGGGGGTCACGGCGGTACCGGGGCTGTGGGCGTCCCGCTCGCCACCGGTGGGTGCCGGCGCGCGGAGGCCCGTCGTCGTGGGGCACGATGCCCCCGACGGCCGGCGCGCGCGCGACGCGGGCGGCCGGGCGGCGCCCGGAGCCCCGGGGCCGTCGTGGACGACAGGGAGACCAGGCGTGAGCAGCACGGACACCGCCCGCACGAGCACCGGCTCCGGGACCCGCGTCGACTTCTGGTTCGACCCGGCCTGCCCCTGGGCGTGGATGACGTCGCGCTGGATGGACGAGGTCGCGCGCCTGCGGGACGTCGACGTGCACTGGCACGTCATGTCGCTCTCCGTGCTCAACGAGGGCCGCGACCTGCCCGAGGGGTACCGCGCCCTGATGGACGCCTCGTGGGGCCCCGTCCGGGTGCTCGTCGCCGCCCAGCGGGACCACGGGGACGGCGTGCTCAAGCCGCTCTACGACGCGATGGGCACCCGGCGCCACCCCGGCGGCCGGACGGACACGGACGCGATCGTCGCGGAGGCGCTCGCGGAGGTCGGGCTGCCGGCGGGGCTGGCGGACGTGGCGGGGACCACGGAGGTCGACGAGGCCCTGCGCGTCTCGCACGCCGAGGCCCTGGCGCTCGTGGGCGACGAGGTGGGCACCCCGGTCGTGGCCATCGACGGCGTCGGCTACTTCGGGCCGGTCGTGACGCCCGCGCCGACGGGGGACGACGCCGCCCGCCTCTTCGACGGGCTCGTGCTCATGACGGGCGTGCCCGGCTTCTACGAGCTCAAGCGCACCCGCACGGCCGGCCCCCAGCTCTGAGCGACGTCCTGCACGGGGAGGGGTCGACGTGAGCGGAGGCGGGGCGGCGACGGGGGCGACGCCGTCGGGGCGTGCCCCCGACGCGGGCGCCGGCCTGGGGCGCGGGCTGACCGCCCTCCTCGCCGTGGTGGTCGTGCTCGTGCTCGCGTTCGCGGGGGTGCTGCTGTGGACGCTGATGGGCGGCAGCGGCGGTGGAGCGCCCGCGGGCGCCGGGGACCCGGGCGCCTCGTCCGGTGCGCCCGGCGACGGCGGGGCCACCACCCCCGCGCCGCCGCCGGGGGGCACCGCGTCCCCCGCGGCGACCCCGACGGCGGGCCCGGCCGCGTTCCGGCTGCCCAGCGGCAACATCTCGTGCGAGATGACCGAGGAGCGGGTCGCCTGCACCATCGGCGGCTTCAGCTACACCCCGCCCGCCGTCGAGGGCTGCACGGGGGCGGTGGGACCCGTGGCGGTGCTCGACGCCGCGGGCGCGTCCCTGCCCTGCGTCGAGGGGGACCCGGCGCCCGCCGCCGACGCCCCCGTGCTCGAGTACGGGGAGACGAGCACCGTCGGCCCGTGGACCTGCGGCAGCGGGACGGACGGCGCCACCTGCACCGCCACCGCGTCCGGCGTCGGCTTCCGGCTCGCCTCGGGCGCCTTCACCCCCCTGCCCTGAGCGCATCCGACCCCCGCACGCCGGACGCCGGGGTCCGCACGGGACGGCAGCCCGGGGCGGCCCGGGCGGGGGTGGGCCCCCCGCCCGGTGCGGCCTACCAGATGCGCACGCGGTCGGCGGGGTCGCGCCAGAGGGCGTCGCCCGGCCGGACGTCGAACGCCGTGTAGAACTCGTCGATGTTCGTCACGACCCCGTTGCAGCGGAACTCGTCGGGCGAGTGCGGGTCCGTCGAGATGCGGCGCACGAGCTCCTCGTCGCGGTACTTGCCCTGCCAGCTCTGCGCCCAGCCGATGAAGGCGCGCTGCAGCCCCGTGAGCCCGTCGAGCACGGGCGCCTCCTCGAGCGGGCCGCCCAGGGCGATCTCGTAGGCCTCGAGCGCGATGGCCAGGCCGCCGAGGTCGCCGATGTTCTCGCCGACCGTCAGCGCCCCGTTGACGTGGTGGGAGCCGTCGAGCTGGCGCGGGGAGTACGCGTCGTACTGGGCGATGAGCGCCTTCGTGCGCGTCTCGAACTCCGCGCGGTCGTCGGCGGTCCACCAGTCCTCGAGGCGGCCGTCGCCGTCGTACTTCGAGCCCTGGTCGTCGAAGCCGTGGCCGATCTCGTGGCCGATGACCGCGCCGATGCCGCCGTAGTTCACCGCGTCGTCGGCGTCGGCGTCGAAGAAGGGCGGCTGCAGGATCGCCGCGGGGAAGACGATCTCGTTCATGCCCGGGTTGTAGTAGGCGTTGACCGTCTGCGGCGTCATGAACCACTCGTCGCGGTCGATGGGCCGGCCGATCTTGCCCAGCTCGCGGTCCTGCTCGAACGCCGCCGCCCGGCGGACGTTGCCCAGCAGGTCGTCGGCGGCGACCTCCAGGGCCGAGTAGTCGCGCCACCGCACGGGGTAGCCGATCTTCGGCGTGAAGCTCTCGAGCTTGGCCAGCGCCTTCGCCCGCGTCTCGGGGCCCATCCAGTCCAGGCCCTCGATGGAGCGGCGGTAGGCCTCGACGAGGTTCGCGACGAGCACCTCCATGCGCTCCTTGTGCGCCGGCGGGAAGTGGCGGGCGACGTAGACCTCGCCCACGGCCTCCCCGAGCGCGCCCTGCACCACGGACACGCCGCGCTTCCAGCGGTCGCGCAGCTCCTGCGCGCCGGTGAGGCGGCGCCCGTAGAAGTCGAAGTTCGCCTCGACGAGCTCCTGCGTCAGGTACGGCGCCCGCGCGGAGACGGCGTGGTAGGCCGCCCAGGCCTGCCAGCTCTCGAGGTCGGCCGACGCCCACAGCGCCGCGAACCCCGTGGCGAACGAGGGCTCCCGCACGACGAGCCGCTCCAGCGTGCCCTCGGGCGCGCCGAGCGCCTGCGCCCACGCCCGCCAGCCGAAGCCCGGCGCGCTCACGACGAGGTCGCCCAGCGTCATGGCGTTGTAGGTGAGCTCGGCGTCGCGGTCCTTCACCACGTCCCAGTGGTGCGCGGCGAGCCGGGTCTCGAGGTCCACGACGCGGTCGGCGAGCGCGTCCGCGGACGCCTCGTCGGCGGCGACGCCGGCCAGGCGCAGCATCCGTGCGACGTGCGGCCGGTACGCCGCCAGCACCTCGGCGTAGGCGTCCTCCCGGTAGTAGGACTCGTCGGGCAGTCCGAGCCCGTCCTGGGTGAGGTGGACGACGTACCGCTCGGGGTCCTTGGCGTCGTTGTCGACCCAGAAGGAGACCGCGGCGGCGGCTCCCGTCCGCTGGAGCGCGCCCAGCACGGTGACGAGCTCGTCCTTCGTCGTCGCGGCGGCGATGGGGTCGAGGTCGGGGGCGAGGGGGGCCAGCCCGGCCGCCTCGATCGCGTCCGTGCCCATGAAGGAGGCGTAGAGCGCGCCGATCTTGGCCTGCACGCCGGTCGCGGCGCCGTCGGTCGCGGCCTGCGCCGACTCCAGGATGATGTCGCGGACCTGGACCTCGGCCTCGTCGTGCAGCCGGCGGAACGCGCCGTCGGCGGCGCGGTCGGCGGGGATGACGTGGGCGTCGAGCCAGCGGCCGTTCACGTGGCGGAACAGGTCGTCGGCGGGGCGGGTGCCCGGGTCCAGGGCGGACGTGTCGACGCCGCTGCGGGCGGGGGTGGTGGTCATGGATGGGCGTCCTCCGGTCGGGCGGGTCGGGCTCGGGCCAGCGTAGGACCCGGCCCCGACGGGCGCGGTGGCGGCGCGGCCCGCGCTCAGGGCCCGTCGCCGCCGCGGACCGGGTCGGGCCGCCGGGGGACCGGCCCGGTGCGGCAGGATGACGCCATGCGCATCCACATCGCCTCGGACCACGCCGGCTACGAGCTCAAGACCGCGCTGGTCGAGCACCTCCAGGGCGCCGGGCACGACGTCGTCGACCACGGCGCGCACGGGTACGACGCGCTCGACGACTACCCGCCCTTCTGCTTCGCGGCGGGGGAGGCCGTGGTCGCCGAGCCCGGCAGCCTCGGGGTCGTCATCGGCGGGTCGGGCAACGGCGAGCAGATCGCCGCGAACCAGGTCCCGGGCGTGCGGGCCGCGCTCGCGTGGAACCCCGCGACGGCGGTCCTGGCCCGCCAGCACAACGACGCCAACGTCGTCGCCGTGGGCGCGCGCCAGCACACGATCGACGAGGCCGTCGAGCTCGTCGAGACGTTCCTCAAGGAGCCGTTCAGCCACGACCCGCGCCACCAGCGCCGCATCGACCTCATGAAGGAGTACGAGGCGCGCCGCTGACGCGCGACCGCCGGGCGCCGGCGTCGGCCCGCGGGGCCCCCGGTCGTCCTAGCCGCGGCGCCGCAGCACGAGGTGCGTCACGACGCCGGCGAGCAGGCCCCAGAACGCGGCGGACACGCCCGCGACGCTGACCCCGGACACCGTGACGAGCAGGGTCACGGCCGCCGGGACCCGGTCGCGCTCGTGGGCGAAGGCGCCCCCGACGGAGGCGGCGAGCGTCCCGACGAGCGCGAGCCCTGCCGCGGCGGCGACGAGGCCACCGGGCGCGGCGAGCGCGACGGCGGCGGCCGCCGCCGAGCACACGCCCAGGACGAGGTAGCCGACCCCCGTCGTCACCGCGGCCTGCCAGCGGCGGGAGGTGTCGGGGCCGGCGTCGGGGCCGGCGGCGAGGGCCGCGCTGATGGCGGCGAGGTTGATCGCGTGCCCGCCGAAGGGCGCGGCGAGCACCGTCCCGGCCCCCGTGACGACGAGGGACGGCCGCAGCGGCGCCGTGTAGCCCAGCCCGGCGAGGACGGCGACGCCCGGGATGTTCTGCGAGGCCATCGTCACGACGTACAGCGGCACGGCGACGGAGACGAGCGAGGCGACGCCGAACGCCGGCACGGTGGGCGCCAGGTCGGGACGCAGCGCCGCGGCGTCGAGCGCGCGGACCTCCGGGCTCGTGAGCGCCAGCGCGACCGCGAGGGCGATCGCCGCCGGTGCCGCCCAGCGCGGCGCCAGGCGCATCGCCAGCAGCCACACGAGCACCACGGGCCCGACGAGGGCGGGGGCGTCGACGACCGCCGTCACCGGCCGCAGGCACAGCGGCAGCAGCACGCCGGCGAGCATCGCCTGCGCCACGGGCACGGGGATCCGCCGCACCGCGCGCTCCAGCGGGCCGACGAGCCCCGTCGCGGCCAGGAGCACCCCGCACACGAGGAAGCCGCCCACCGCCTGCGCCCACCCGCCGGCCGCCGCGCCGGTGCCGGCCAGCAGCGCCGCGCCCGGCGTCGACCAGGCGACCGTGACGGGCACCCGCGTCCGCAGCGCCAGCACCACCGTGGCGGCGCCCATCGCCACGGTGACGGCGAGCAGGCCGGAGGCGGCCTGCGCCGGTGTCGCGCCGACGGACCGCAGGCCGTCGAGCACCACCGCGAAGGCGCTGAGGAACCCGACGAGGGCCGCCACCGTCCCGGCGGCGACCCGCGTGCCCAGGCCGCCACCGCCGCCGCCGCCCGCCCGGCCGGACGGGCGCGGGCGGGCGGCGGCGCGGGACGGGTCGCGGGGCACGGGCCGGGACGCTAGCCCAGGCCCGGCCGCACGCGCCC
>NZ_RWJX01000044.1 GCF_004123805.1 Cellulomonas endophytica
CTGGCAGCGGGCCGGCTGGTACCGCGAGGGCGTCGTCCCGGGCGACGTCGGGCCCGCGGTCGTCGCCGGGCACGTCGACTCCTCCGACGGGCCGGCCGTCTTCGTCGGCCTCGAGCGGCTCGCGCCGGGCGACCCGGTCGTCGTGACGCTGTCCGACGGGTCGACGCGGACGTTCCTCGTCGACGACGCGCTCCGTGCGCCGAAGGCGGAGTTCCCCACGTCCGAGGTGTACCGGACGACGCCCACGCCGCAGCTGCGCCTCATCACCTGCGACGGGGACTTCGACCGGACGACGGGCCACTACGTCGACAACCTCGTCGTGCGGGCGACCCTCGCCCCCTGACCCGGGGCCGCACCGGCGGCGGCGTCAGCCGGCGGCCACGAACCCGCCACTCGACGGGTCGGGCGTGACCGTCCAGACGCGGACGTCCTTGCCGGTGCCGTGGTGGTCCTTCTGGTAGAGCCGCACCGTCCCGTCCGGCTGCTCGACCCCCGTGCCGGCCACCTCGTGCTCGCCGGTGGCGCCGTGGACGGTGACGGTCACCGCGCCCGCGAAGTCCCCGGGCCCTGTCGGGGTGCGCCCCCCGACGCCGGTGACGGTGTAGGGCGTGCCGGACACGATCATCAGGGCATCGGTGCTCGTCATCGTGGTGCCTCTCGTCTGCTGCAGGAGGCGGCCGCCGCGCGGCGGCGCACGACGAGCCTGCCCCTCCGCCCCCTCCCGTGTCGAGGGCCTGCCCGCGCCGTGGTCCACCGGGTCCGCGGTCGCCGCCGCGCCGCCCCGACCGGGCCTCAGCGCACCGGCGAGGGCTGCCGCGGGAGCAGGGCGAGGACGGGGTGCAGCGACTCCCAGCCGTGCCCGACCTGGACCGGCCCCTGCCACTGCACGGCGCCCGTGCGGAACCCCTCGTGCCGGAACCAGCGCAGGGTGCCGTCCGGCATGACGGCGTAGATGATCCCGTCGCCCTTGCTGAACACGGCGGTGACGTCGCCCCAGCCCGTGCCCACGTCGACCGGTCCGGCCCACGCGCCCGGCGACCCGAGCCCGCGCCCGTCGGCGTGCCCCACGTGCCGGTACCAGCGCAGCACCCCGTCGGGCATGACGGCGTAGAGGATGCCGTCCCCGGCCGAGAACAGGTGCCGGGCGGTCCCCCACCCGGTCCCGACCTCGTGGGGCCCGGACCAGGACCCGGGGACGTCGAGCCCCGCCCCGGTCGCGACGCCGTGGTGGCGGTACCACTGCAGCCGCCCCTCCGCGTCGACCGCGTAGAGGACCCCGTCACCCCCCGAGAAGATCGTCCGGAAGCCGCCCCACCCCCGCCCCACGAGCCGCCGCTCGGCCCAGCTGTCCGCCCGCTCGAGCCCGTCGCCGGTGTTGAACGCCCTGTGCTGGTACCACCAGAGGAGGCCCCCGGCGTCGACGACGTAGAGCACGTCACCGCCGCCCGGGACCACGTGGAGCGCGCTCCCCCAGCCCACGCCCACCCGGGCCGGGCCGCGCCAGGTGCCGGCCCCGCCGCCGGTCTCGGCGCCGTCGTGCCGGTACCACAGCAGGTCGCCGTCGGGCTCGACGCCGTAGACGAACGCCGGCACGGCCACCGGGTCCGTGGGGAAGTGGTACTGCGGGCGCAGGCACTCGGAGTAGATCGTGCTGACCCGCCCCGCGAGGTGCACGTTCGCGGCGCCCTGCCCCGAGTTGGCCAGGACCACGAGCTCCATGTCCTCGGGCAGGAACCACGCGAGGGACTGCTGGACCCGCGTCCCGCTCGTCCACCAGCCGAGCTTCTGGTCGATACGGCCCCCGCGCGTGGCGATGGGCCCGTCGACGCCGAAGCCGCGGTCGAGCATGGTGCGCACCGCGGGCTCGGGCAGGATCGCCCCGCCGCGCCGCAGGGTGCCGAGGACGCGGAGCACCTCGTCGACGGACAGGTGCCACCCGACCCCGCCGCTCCAGGAGCGCAGGTCCCCGCTGGCCCACCCGGGCACCGCGCCCGGCCAGGGGTAGCCCAGCGCGTGGGCGTCCTGGTGGACCAGGCCCCCGCCGGCGACGCCGGAGGGGGCGAAGACGCGGGTCTCGACGAAGCGGACGTACGACGCCAGCGTGGCGGAGTCCCACAGGACGTCGTCGAGCCCCAGCCCCACGTGCATGCCGACGGCGACGTCCCCTGTCAGGGTCGCGACGAGGATGCGGCACAGGCCGAAGTTGAGGTTGGAGTACAGGGCCGTCCCCACACCGGCGGTGCCGCCCTCGACGCGGTCGCGCATGAGCGGGAGGTCGGACGCCGACTCCCCGGCACGCCCGAGCCCGGAGGTGTGGTTCATGAGGTGCGCGAAGGTGAGGAGGCCGATGTTCGGCCCCGGCGCCCAGTACGCCGGCAGCCACGGCGCGATCGGCGCGTCCGGCGAGAGGCCGCGGTCGGCCAGGGCGCGCACGAGGGCGATCGCCGTGACGAGCTTGCTCACGCTCGCCACGTGCATCCGCCCCGTGAGGGTCCACGCGAGCGCCGGTGCGCCGGCCGGGTCCTCCGGGCGCCGGGCCTGCGCCCAGGTGCCCTCGAACACCGTCTCGCCCGAGCGGCGGAGGCGGTAGGCGCCGCCGGTCAGCGTGCCCGTCAGCTCGGCCCGCAGGGCGTTCTCGAACGCCGCGACGTCCAGGTGGTAGGTCGTCGGCAGCGGGATCCGGGTCGGCGCGGTGAAGACGGCGCGCTCGAGCCCGAGGTCGGCGACCGCGCCCTCGAGGGACGGGCTCAGGACGTGGTCGGCGATCCGGTCGGCGTCGAGCAGCGCGCCGTCGACGCCGTCGACGCCGCTGCGGACGAGGGACTGCAGGCGGGCGGCCCGCTGGGGGTCCAGGACGTGGTGCACGAGGGGCCTCTCCGGTTACGCCGCAGGGAACCGGTGGAGCCACCCGGGGGTGGGGACACCGACGAGACGGCGGCGGCCGGGCGGCCGGTGCCCCTCGGTTTCCCGGAGCCCTGGACGGTCCGCGTGATACCCGTCCTGCCACGTCGGCGCCCGGGCCCGCCCCCCCGGCCCCGCCCCCCGGCCGGCGGGACGGCCGCGGGTCAGCGGGCGGCGTCGGCGGCCACGGCGCGGACCGGTCCCGCGCCGTCGGGCACCGCCGGGACGCGGGGCGGCGCGACGAGGGGCGCCTCGACGGTCGGCGGCACGGGCTCGGCCTCCCCGCGCCGGACGAGCGCCACGCCGGCGACGACGAGCGCCGCGCCGGCCAGCTGGACCGGCAGGGGCACCTCGTCGAGCAGCACCCACGCCAGGGCGACGGCGAGCAGGACCTCCGACAGCGCGAGGAACGAGGCGGTGCGGTCCCCCAGGAGCCGCACGGACACGGCGCTGACGCCGTACGCGAAGGCCGTGGGGACCGTCCCGACGACGAGCAGCGGCAGCCACCAGGGCACGGTCGACCCGAGCACCGTGACGGGCACGAGGGGGGCGTGCAGCGGCAGCAGGCCGGTGGCGGCGAGGACGGCGAGCACCGCCACCCCGACGACCATGCCGGCCCCGGCGAGGGTGACGGCCGGGAGCTGCGTCGGGCGGCCGGTGAGGAGGAAGTACGCGGCGTTGCCCACGGCGGCCCCGGAGGCGAGCAGCAGGCCGACGGGGTCGAGGGAGGCGCCGCCGGTGAGGTCGAGCACGAGGGCGAGGCCGGCGGTCGCCAGGAGCGCCCCGGCGAGGGTCTGCCGCGCCGGCGTGCGCCGGGACCGCGCCCACGTCCAGCCGAGCAGGAGCAGCGGGCCGGTGTACTCCACGAGCAGCGCGACCGCCACGGGCAGCCGCTCGACCGCCGCGAAGTAGAACGCCGACGCCGCCGCCACGCCGAGCGTCCCGAACGCGACGACGAGCCGCCACTCCCGGCGCAGCACGTCCCAGCGCCCGCGCAGCGCCAGCACCGCGGGACCGGCCAGCAGCAGCGCCCCGAGACCGAGCCGCACGAGGATGGCGGCGCCCGGGCTCCAGCCCGCCTCGAGCAGCGGCTTGACGACGGGGCCGCTCGTCGCGAACGCCAGCGCGGCGACGAGCCCCGCCGCGACCCCCCGGCTGCGCGGCCTGCCTGCGCCCACGTGCGTCCCCCGTCCCCGACTCGCGGCGCGCGACGAGGACCGCCACGCTGTCAGGGGCGTCCGCCCCGTATGCTCCTGACCGTACGGTCCCCGCAGGACAGGAGTCAACATGAGCTTCGCCCCTGACACCCGCGTGGCGCTCCAGGCGGCCGCCGCGCTGGTGAACACGGCCGGGGACCGGAGGCGGGACGGGGTCGACCGCCTCGTCGACGTCGACGACCTCGACCGCTTCTACGCCGCCAACGGCTTCGCCGGCCGGCACGACCGGGACGCCGCCGAGCTCGCCGCGGTGCGGGGCGTCCGCGACCGCGTCCGGCGCCTGTGGGACGTGCCGCGGGACGAGGCCGCCGGCCTGGTCAACGCGATGCTCCTCGAGGCCGACGCCCGCCCGTGGCTCGTCCGGCACGACGGCTGGGACTGGCACCTCCACGCCACCCCGATGGACGCGCCCCTGCCCGTGCGGATCCTCACGGAGGCGGCGATGGCGGTCGTCGACGTGGTCCGCTCCGGCGAGTACGACCGGATGCGGGTGTGCGGGGCGCCGGGGTGCTCCGCGGTCCTCGTCGACCTCTCCCGCAACCGCTCCCGGCGCTTCTGCGACGTCAACAACTGCGCGAACCGGCTGCACGTGCAGGCGTTCCGCGAGCGCCGGTCGCGGGCGGCCGACGCCCACGGCGCCCCGGCGAGCACCTCGACGGACGTCGCGCCGGGCGCCGGTGCGGACGGGTGAGGGTCGTCCCGCCCGGGGCGACCGGCGCGGGCGCCGGTGCGAGGATCCCGGCGTGAACCGCGCCCGTGCGACCGTGGCCGTGCCGCGCGTCCTCCTCGTCGTCCTCGTGCTCGCCCTGCTGGGAGCCCTCGTCCTCGCGCTCGCCCAGTGGCAGGGCCGGCGCGGGCTCGCGGACGAGGTGGCCGACCGCGAGCGGCGGGCCGCCGCCGCGGAGCGGCGTCAGGACCTCGCGCGCGCGGCCCGGACGGAGGCCCTGCTGGGCGCCGACGCGACGGACGCCGTGGGGGTCGTCTCGAACGGCTGGTCCCGCGCCGGCGGCGAGACCCGGACGCTGCCCGGCGGGCGGTACGCCTACCGCGTCGTGCTCGTGAACGGCACGGGCGTCGAGCAGCGGGTGGCGCTCGACGTCCGGGTCGCCGGTGAGGGCTTCCCCACGTCCCGCCGCGTCGACAGGCTGGCCGTCACGAGCGAGCGCCCCGTGGCGCCCGGCGCGTCCGTCGAGCTCGAGCTCCCCCCGACGGACCTCGAGGGCGCGCTCGTCGTCTGGTGGGACGCCACCGGCCTGGGGTCCTGACGCCGGCGGCGGCGGGGCGTCGCGCTCAGCGCGCCGCGGCCCCGGCCGTGCCCGGGCCCGCGACCCCTGCCTGCCGGACGAAGCTGGCCCAGACGTGCTTCGTCGCCGCCGTGACGTAGCACCCGAAGCGCGTCGACAGGCTCTCGGTGATCATGAGCCCGAAGCCCCCGGCGCCGGGGCCCCGGCGGCCGGCGACGAGGGGCAGGGTCGTCGGGTCGAGGTCGACCACGTCGAGCAGCAGCGCCCGCGGCCCGACCAGCAGGTGCACGTGCACGGGGGGCCGGCCGTGGCGCAGCCCGTTCGTGGCGAGCTCGGAGGCGACGAGCAGCAGCTGGTGACGCATCGCGGCGTTCGCGGGGGACGTCGCGTCGTCGAGCTCGTGCCGCAGGCAGTCTCCGAGCCGGGCCCGCACGGGCGCCAGGCCCTCCGCACCCTCGAGCGACCAGCTGCCGACGACGTGCGTCGCCGGCGGGAGCTCGGCGGCCCGCACGGCCCGGTCGGCGAGGGCGCGCGTGTCACCGATCGCCGGTACGTCGTCCGTCACGCGGTCACCCCGAGACGCGAGGGGGGTCCCCGCTGCGGGTCGACGGTAGGTCGGCGCGGGCCCGCGCGCCCGTCGAGGGGGCGGACGGCGGCACCCGCCGCCCGCCCCCGGGGCCGTCAGCCGGCCGTCCTGACGAGGGTGCCGGTGGTGCGCAGCTCGGTGGCGCGATCGGCCAGGTCGGCGACCGCCGCCGGGGTCGCGGTGCTGCTCCCGACGGCTGCGAGGAGGCGCCCGACGAACCGCTCGAGCTCACGGTCGGCCTGCGCCGCGAAGCCCCGGGCCGCGAAGCGCTCCGCCGCCGCCAGGTCCTGCCCCGTGAGGAACGCCACGGGCCCGCGCAGCTCCCCCTGCGCGCGGTAGGCCCTCCAGGCCGTCCGCAGCTCGGCGACGGAGGCCGTGGGCTCGGCGACCGTGATGCCGAACAGGGTCGTCGTGCCGGAGACCTCGTTGGCGACGGCCAGGGCGGGGGCACCCGTGGGCGACAGGTAGGACGGCACGAAGGTGACGCCCTCGGCGCCGAGGTCGCCCGCCCGCGCCAGGCTCTCCTCGCCGTCGTCCTCGACGGACACGGACAGGTCGCGGTTGTTCACGTAGGTGACGAAGGCGGCGTCGGCGGGGACGGTGACGTCGAAGACCGCCACCCCTCCGGCGCGCTCGAGGCCGACGAACGCGTACGTGCGCCCGCTGACGGTGCCGATCGCGACGCCCTCGGGCTCCGGGCCCTTGGTGTCGGAGCGGTCGTCGAACGCCGTCGCGGCGTGGTCGGTGTTGAAGGCCTCCGGCATGGCCTCCGCCGTGATCCGCTCGAGCGCGTCGCCCGAGTCGAAGACGAGCGTGCCGTCCGTGCCCCAGATCGAGAAGGAGCGCCCCCCGAAGGCGTACAGCTCGGCGTAGCACGAGCCGTCCGCGCTCAGGCCGCTCGCGGTCGAGACCTCCAGCCGCCCGAGGTCCTCGTCGGCGGTGCGGAGGGCCAGCGGGTTCCCGGCGCAGACCGGCGGCAGGCCGTCCTCCCCCAGGTCCTTCACCCGCGCGCCCTCGACGTAGTCGCCCCACTCCCGGGCGTCGCCCTCGTTCGCCGTGACGAGGTAGGTGCTGCCGGCGGCGGTGTAGGAGGCGATGGCGTCCGGCAGGTACAGGCCGCGCAGGCCCGGGACGGTGCGCACGTCCGCCGCGTCGTCGCGGTCCGAGGGGTCCAGCCCCGCGCCGGCCGCCCCGTGGTCCTTCCAGCCCAGCGGCAGCACCTCCTGCACCGTGGCGGTGACGAGGTCGACGACCGCGACCGCGTCCGCCTCCTGCAGCGTCACGTAGGCGGTCGTGCCGCTGATCGTCACGTACTCGGGCTCGAGGTCCGCCGAGACCGGGCGGGCGGCGTCGACGGCAGGCCCGAAGACCCGCACCCCCGCGGGCAGCGCCCCCGGGGCCTCGAAGGCGTGGAAGTCCGCCGTGCGGACGGCGTCCTGCTCCGGCGCCGTCACCCGGCGCGGCAGGGCCACCACCGAGACGGACCCCTCCGGGTCCACCGCGTAGTCGTCCGAGGGCTCGCCCTCGTTCGCGACGACGGCGAGGGTGCCCGTGGCGTCGAGCGCCACCATGTCCGGCAGCGCGCCGACCCGCACCGCGCCGAGCGCGACGGGGACGTCCGCGGCCGCGTCGAACAGCACGAGCCAGCCCGGGTCGGTCTTCGTCGGCGACTCCACGGCGACGACACCCAGCCCGTCGGCGCGCACCGCGACGGAGTTCGCCACGGCGCCCTCGGGCACGACGGACCCGTCCGCCGACGGCGTCCCCGCGGTCGCGACGTCGGCCACCTTCGCCGGTGCGGCGGGGTCGGAGGCGTCGAGCACCTCGACGAGGCCCGCCTGCGCGTTGACGACGAAGAGCCGCTGCGAGCCGGGGTGGAAGGCGACGATCTCCGCCGCCGAGGCGTCGAACACGCCCGTCGCGTAGGTGCCGACGGGCGCCAGGGACAGGGCCGCGTCGTCGGCGCTGAGCGTGACGGGCACGAGCGCCGCGGCGCCGACCGGGGCGCCGGCAGCGGTCGGGACGGAGGCGGCGGCGGAGGCGGCGCACCCCACGGCGAGGCCGGCGCCGACGGCGGTGAGCAGGAGTCGTCGGGTGCGGGTGCGGGCGGGTCCGGCAGCGGTCATCGGTGTCCTCGTCTCGGGGCGCGCCGGGGCGGCGGCGGACCGCACGCTAGGAGGCCGGGGTGGCCGGGACGCGACGACCGGGTGAACATCCGCTCCGCGCCGGCGAGCTGCGCGGAGGGGCGGCCGGCGCCGTCGCCCGGACCCGTCAGGCCTCGTCGTCCGGTCCGGGGACGGGCGGTGCGCCGTCGCGCTCGTCGCGCTCGGCCCAGGCCAGCAGGGGCGCGAGGTCGAACACGGCGTCGTCGATGCCGGCGTGCAGGTCGCCCAGCGCGGCGAACCGCGCGGGCACCGTCGCGATCGTGCAGTCGCGCGGGTCCACGTCGTCGACCTCGTCCCAGCGCAGCGGCGTCGAGACGGTCGCCGTCGGCGTCCCGCGCACGGAGTACGCCGAGGCGATCGTGTGGTCGCGGGCGTTCTGGTTGTAGTCGACGAAGACGAGGGACGGGTCGCGGTCGCGGCGCCACCACGTCGTCGTGACGTCGTCGGGGGCGCGCCGCTCCACCTCGCGGGCGAACGCCAGGGCCGCCCGGCGCACGTCCGTGAAGCCGTGGTCCGGCGCGACGCGCACGTAGACGTGCAGGCCGTGGCCGCCCGAGGTCTTCGGCCACCCCACCGCTCCGAGCTCCTCCAGCACCTCGTGGGCGACGTGCGCCACCCGGCGCACGCGGTCGAAGGGGCAGTCGGGCATGGGGTCCAGGTCGATGCGCCACTCGTCGGGGCGCTCCGTGTCGGCGCGGCGGCTGTTCCACGGGTGGAACTCGACGGTCGACATCTGCACGGCCCACACGACGTGCGCCAGCTCGGTGACGCACAGCTCGTCGGCCGTGCGCCGGTACCGGGGGAAGAAGACCTCCACGGTCTCCATCCACGGCGGCGCGCCGTGCGGCAGCCGCTTCTGGTGGACCTTCTCCCCCGCCAGGCCCGTGGGGTAGCGGTGCAGCATCGTCGGCCGCTCCCGCAGGGCGTTCACGATGCCGTCCCCGACGGCCAGGTAGTAGCGCGCGAGGTCGAGCTTCGTCGCGCCGGTCGCGGGGAAGTACACGCGGTCGGGGTTCGAGAGCCGGACGGTGCGGGACCCGACCTCGAGCTCGACGGCGGGGGTGCGGGCGCCGGGCATGGTGCATCTCACCACGCCGGCGGGCGCCCGGCCCCGGCGGCGCGTCGGCGCGCGCCCAGGTCGGACAGGGCAGGATCGGGTGCGTGCCCGACACCCGCGAGCTGCCGGTCTTCCCGCTCGGCTCCGTGCTCCTGCCCGGGATGCCGCTGCCCCTGCAGGTGTTCGAGCCCCGGTACGTCGCCCTGCTCCAGGCGGTGCTCGCCACGCCGGAGCGGGCCTTCGGCACCGTCCTCATCGAGCGGGGATCCGAGGTCGGCGGCGGGGACGTGCGGTTCGGCGTCGGCACCGTGGCGCAGGTGCTCCAGGTGGAGGTCGGCGACGAGGTCATCGTCCTGGTGGCGCGCGGGACGACGCGGTTCGAGGTGGTGCGGTGGCTCGCCGAGGAGCCCTACCCGCGGGCCCTGGTGCGCGACCTGCCCCCGCTCGCCGTCGACGAGGCGGACGCCGCCCGGCTCGCCGGCGCGGAGCGGACCGTGCGGGAGGTGCTCGCCCGGGCCAGCGAGTTCGTCGACGTGCCGTGGCCGGCGGACGTCGAGCTGTCGGAGGACCCCGCCGTCCGCCTGTGGCAGGTGGCGGGCATCGCCCCCGTCGGCCCGCTCGACCGGCTCGCCCTGCTGCGGTCCGCCAGCGCCGGCGAGCTCCTGGAGCGCCTCGTCGCCGAGTCGCTCGCGGCCGGCGACGCCTTCGCCTCCGGCTGGACGGACGACGACGGCGTCGGTCCCGTCTGACGGGGGTGCGGCGCCGGCCCTTCCGCCGCCCCTTCCGCGTCGCGGGACGTGCGCGTAGCGTGGTCGCCGAGCCGCCGCGGGCGCACCGACGCACCGGCGTGCCGGTGAGGGAGCCCCCATGGCCGCACCTGTCCGCCCCCTGGTGCTCGTCCGCGGCTTCGGCGGGCCGGACGTGTCCGACGAGACCGGCAGCCCCTACCAGGGCTTCAACGACGGCTCCGTCTACCCCACGCGCCGCGGCGAGAACTACATCTACGAGGGCTTCGTCCTGCGGGCGCTCAAGTCCGAGGCGTACCCCTACCGCGACGCGACGAACGTCGTCGGCTTCTACGCGGAGGACGTCGACCCGCCCGTGGCGGCGCTGCACCTCGACGAGGACTCCGTGCGCGGCAGCGTGGTGCTCGACCCCGCCACGGAGGCGCGGGTGCTGCGCACCGGGGTCGCGGGCACCATCTGGGTCTACCGCTACTACGACCTGCGCCCGCGGGCGCTCGAGCGGTACGGCGACGGGCTGCGGCGGCTCGTGCGGCTCGTCGAGCGCTCGGCGCAGCGGCACGGCGAGCCCTTCGACGGGGTCGACGTGGTCGCGCACAGCATGGGCGGCCTCGTCGTGCGCGAGGGCCTCATGAGCATGCACGCGGAGGAGGCCGGGTCGGCGCGGCGCCTCGTGCACCGCGTCGTCACCCTCGGCACCCCGCACCGCGGCATCGCCTTCCAGCGCGCCCCGGGCTGGTTGCTGCGCGCGCTGCCCGCCATCGAGAAGGCCGAGAAGGAGCTGTCGTCCTTCGACCCGACGAGCACGCGGTTCACCGGCTGGGCCGAGTGCTTCGACGTGCGGCGCGTCCTCACCGTGGTCGGCACCGACCACCGCTCGTACGGCTCCGCCGTGGCCTCCGCGGCCAACCGCCTCAGCAACCTGCTCGACGAGGGCACGCTCGCCCACAACCGCAGCGACGGGCTGGTGAAGCAGGCCTCCGCCCAGCTGCCCGGCGCGCCACGCACGTTCGTGCACAAGTGCCACGGCGGGCGGGACTCGCTCGTGACGTCGCGGGAGGCGTACGAGATCGCCATGCGGTTCTTCCACGGCTCGCACCGCGTCGCGCTGTGGCTGGACGACGCCGAGGTGAGCCGGGGTGGCGACCGCTTCGGCCGCAGCGAGTTCTACCTCGGGGTGTCCATCAAGCCGCGCTACGTCGACTTCGAGCTCGTGCACCAGAGCGCGGAGGCGGAGAACTGCTACGGCCCGTTCCGTCGGGACGACCTGTCCGACGCGCTGCCGGACCTGGAGCGGGAGCTGTCCCGGCCCCTCGCCGAGTTCGGGGACCGCACCACGGGCTGGGCGGGGCCGGACCGGCTCGTGTGGGAGGGGTGGATCGACGCGGCGGCGGCGCCCGAGGAGGCCCGGGGGCTGGTCTTCCGGCTCGACGTCTACGTGGGCGAGCGCGACAGCTACGGCATCGGCTTCTCCGACAACGTCGTGTTCCGCAAGCAGTACTACCTGCAGGTCTTCCCCGGGGACCCGTGGGAGCTGCTCGTCCACACGGGCGAGCGCTTCCTCACCGGCGGGCCGGGGTCGGACCGCGCCTCGCTGCAGAGGCACGCCCGTCCGGGCGCGGGAGCGGAGGTCCAGGAGGCCGTGCCCGTCCCCGGGCACCCCGGCCAGCGCGCGTTCGCCATCGGCGGCACGGGCTTCTCCGCGCGCCTCCGCGTCGGGGTCGGGCCGGCCTGAGGCCGGCCGCCGTCAGCGGCCCACCATCGACATGCCGGCCTCGTCGTACCGGTCCCCCTCGACGCCGACCGTGGCGACGAGCGCGTCTAGCTCGGCCACCTCGTCGGCCGACAGGGGCAGCGCGGTGGCCCCGACGTTCTCCTCCACCCGCTCGAGGCGGCGGGTCCCCGGGATCGGCACGATCGACGGCCCCTGCGCGAGCAGCCAGGCGAGCGCCACCTGCCCGGGCGTGGCGCCCTTCGCCGTCGCCAGCGCCCGCACGCGCTCGACGATCCGGGTGTTCGTCGCCCGCGCCTCCGCCGTGAACCGCGGGATCGTCCGGCGGATGTCGCCCTCCGCGAACTCCGTCGCGGGGTCGACGGTGCCCGTGAGGAACCCCTTGCCCAGCGGGCTGAAGGGCACGAAGCCGATGCCGAGCTCCGCCAGCGTGGGCAGCACCTCCGGCTCCGGGTCGCGGGTCCACAGGGAGTACTCGCTCTGCACGGCGGTGACGGGGTGGACGGCGTGGGCCCGGCGGACCGTGGCGGCCCCCGCCTCGGAGAGGCCGAAGTGGTGGACCTTGCCCGCCTGCACGAGCTCGGCCACGGCCCCGGCGACGTCCTCGATCGGCACCTCCGGGTCCACCCGGTGCTGGTAGAAGAGGTCGATGCGGTCCGTCCGCAGCCGCCCCAGCGACGCGTCGGCGACCCGGCGGATCTGCTCCGGTCGGCTGTCGGTGCCGACGCCGCGGCCGTCCTCGATCCGCCAGCCGAACTTCGTGGCGATCACGACGTCGTCCCGCAGCGGCTCGAGGGCCTCGCCGACGAGCCCTTCGTTCGCGTACGGCCCGTAGACCTCCGCCGTGTCGACGAAGGTGACCCCCCGCTCGACGGCACCGCGCAGGACGCCGATCATCGCGGCGCGGTCACCCGGGTTGGGGCCGTAGCTCTGGGACATGCCCATGGCGCCGAGGCCGACCGCGGAGACCCGCAGTCCCTGGCCGAGCGTGCGCACGTGCATGGCGGACCTCCGGGGGGACGACGAGGACGGCGACGGACGACGGCGACGGACGAGCGCGACGGACGAGCGCGACGGACGAGCGCGACGGCCGTGCCGGTGCCCTGCCCCGCCACTCTCCTCCCCCGCGCGCTCCGCCGCAGCCCCGCGGCCGGACGGGAGTCCTCCCGCCCCGCGCAGGCCCCGGGGCACGATGGGGGCGTGAGCCGTCCCGTCGTCACCATCACCTACTGCACCCGCTGCCGCTGGATGCTGCGCGCCCAGTGGTACTGCGGCGAGCTGCTCCAGACCTTCGAGGAGGTCCTCGGCGGCGTGACGCTCGTCCCCGCGCAGGGCGGCGTCTTCCGCGTCGACGTGGACGGCACGGCCGTGTGGAACCGCAAGCGGGACGGCGGCTTCCCCGAGGTCACCGAGCTCAAGCGGCGCGTGCGGGACCTCGTCGCTCCCGGCATGGCGCTGGGCCACGTCGACGCCGCCGCGGCCCGCGCGGGGGCGCCGGGCGGGACCGGCCCCGAGCCGCCCGCCGGCCCTGCTGCGAGGTCGGCGCCGGGGCCTGCCTAGGCTCGCCGCATGGCCACCGTCCTGCTCGTCCGCCACGGCCGCACCACCGCCAACGCCACGGGGGTGCTCGCGGGGCGCACCGGAGGGGTCGCGCTCGACGACGTGGGCCGCGACCAGGCGGCCCGGACGGCGGCCCGGCTCGCGTCCGTGCCCCTCGTCGCCGTCGTCACCAGCCCGCTGGAGCGCTGCCGCCAGACGGCCCGGGCGCTGCTCGACCGGCAGGACGGCCGGCCGGACCTGCACGTGGAGCACGCGCTGACGGAGTGCGACTACGGCGACTGGCAGGGGCGCACCCTCGCCGCGCTCGCCCAGGAGCCCCTCTGGCGCGTCGTGCAGAGCCAGCCGTCGGCGGTGACGTTCCCCGGCGGCGAGTCGATGGCCGCCATGCAGGCGCGGGCGGTCGCGGCCGTGCGGCGGCACGACGCGCTGGTCGAGGCCGAGCACGGCAGGGGTGCGGTCTGGGCCGCGGTCAGCCACGGCGACGTCATCAAGTCGGTCCTCGCCGACGCCCTCGGCCTGCACCTCGACCTCTTCCAGCGCATCGGCGTGAGCCCGGCCTCCGTGTCCATCGTGCGGTACGGGCCGGACCGGCCGGACGTGGTCGCGTCGAACACCGACGGGGGCGAGCTCGGCTGGCTGCGGGCCGCCGCACCGGCCGGGGACGCGCCCGTCGGCGGCGGGGCGGGACCGGGGGGCGCCGCGCCTGAGAGCGGCGCGCACGGGCCCGGGGAGCAGGACCGCGCCCCGCGCTCCTAGAGTGGGCGCATGCCGACCGTCGTCCACGAGTTCGACTGGCCGGACCGCGTCGTCGTCGGCACGGTCGGGCGTCCCGGGTCCCGCACCTTCTACCTCCAGGCCCGCGCCGGGCGCCGCATCGCCAGCATCGCGCTGGAGAAGCAGCAGTCCGCGCTCCTGGCGGAGAAGATCGACGAGATCCTCGAGACCCTGGCCGCGGACGGCGCGAGCCGCGTGGTCGTGCCCGACGCGACGCCGGCGGAGCTCGTCGACGACGACCCGCTCGAGCAGCCCGTGGAGGAGAGCTTCCGCACCGGGACCATCCGGCTCGGATGGGACCCGGCGACGGCGCAGGTCGTCGTGGAGGCCTTCCCGCTGACGGACGACGACGACGAGGACACCCTCGAGCCGGTCGAGCCGGGCGAGGTGCTCGTCGTGCGGATGCCGGTGGGCACCGCCCGGGCCTTCGTCGACCGGACGCGGCGGGTGGTGCTCTCGGGCCGGCCGCCGTGCCCCCGCTGCGGGCAGCCGCTCGACGAGGACGGCCACACCTGCCCGGCGCCCGACGGCCCGTGACCGACGCGGGGACCGCGCAGGACGGGCCCCTCGACGAGGAGGCCCTGGCCACGGAGCCGCTGCAGGTCGTCGGACGCATCCGGACCGCCTCGAACGCGACGTTCCGGGCCCGGATCGGCACGGTGGACGTCGTCTACAAGCCGGTCTCGGGCGAGAGGCCGCTGTGGGACTTCCCCGACGGCACGCTCGCGCTCCGCGAGGTGGCGGCGCACCGCGTCTCGGAGACGACGGGGTGGGGCGTCGTGCCGCGGACGTGGCTGCGCGACGGTCCCCGCGGCCCCGGCATGGTGCAGCTCTGGCAGGAGTGGGACCCGGGGCAGGACCCCGTGGACGTCGTCTCCGCGCGCCGTGCGCCGGGCGCGGGGTGGCGCGCCGTCCTGAGCGGCACGGACGAGGACGACCGGCCCGTGACGCTCGTGCACGAGGACTCCCCCGCGCTGCGGCGCATGGCGGTGCTCGACGTCGTGCTCAACAACGCGGACCGCAAGGGCGGCCACGTGCTGCCCCTGGCCGACGGGCGCCGGCGAGGCGTCGACCACGGCGTCACGTTCCACGAGGAGCCGCGGCTGCGCACGGTGCTGTGGGGCTGGGTGGGCGAACCCCTCGACGACGAGGAGCTGGCCGGCGTGGCCCGGGTCCGCACGGCGCTCGACGACGCGCTCGGCGCCGTGCTCGCGGGGATGCTCAGCGGGCCGGAGCTCGTCGCGCTGCGCGGCCGCTGCGACCGCCTGCTCGACGAGGGGCGGTTCCCCGGGCACGAGGGCGACATGCCCGCGGTGCCCTGGCCCCTGTTCTGAGCGCCGGCCCGACCACCGGCCCGACCACCGGCCCGACCAGCCCCGGGACGGGCGTCAGCCCGCCCAGCGGCCGCCCCGGCCGCGGAGGCCGTCCTCGGACCCGCCGCCGCCCCGCGGCCCGTCCCCCCGGGCGCCCAGGTACGACCCGACGACGGCGGCGCTGAGGTCGTCGGCCTCCGGCGCCACGACGGACCCGCCCACGCGCCGGGCGATGCCGTCGACGAAGCGCGCCAGGCCCGGGTCGTCGCCGAGGCGGAAGACGGTTGTGCGGGCACCGAGCCGCGCGGCGGCGTCGAGCTCGCGCACCGCCAGCGCGATCGTCAGCGGGTCCGGCGGGTAGGAGAACGTCACCTCGCCGTCGGGCTCGAGGTGGGACGTCGGCTCGCCGTCGGTGACCACGAGGAGCACGGGCTGCGCGTCCGGGTGCCGGCGGAAGTGCCGGTTCGCCAGGAGCAGCGCGTGGTGCAGGTTCGTCCCCTTCTCCCACTGGGCGTCGAGCCCGACGAGCGCGTCGATCTCCATCACCGCCGCGGACCGCCCGAACCCGACGAGCTGGAGGGCGTCCCCGCGGAACCGGGTGCTCACGAGGGTGTGCAGCGCGAGGGCGGTGCGCTTCATGGGCACCCACCGGCCCTCCATCGCCATGGAGAAGGACGTGTCGACGAGCAGCGCGACGCAGGCGCGGCTCCGGGCCTCCGTCTCCTGCACCTCCACGTCGGCGATGTCGATCGGCACCCGCCCCCCGGGGGCCGTCCCGGAGGCGGCGCGCCGGGTGAGCGCGTTCGTCAGCGTGCGGGTGACGTCCCACGGCTCCGTGTCGCCGAAGGCCCACGCGCGCGTCGACCCGGAGCGCTCCCCCGCCGCGCCCGCGCGCCGCACGTCGTGGCCGCCCGTGCGGTGCGAGAGGGTGTCGGCCGCCGCCCGGAGCACATGCCGCCCGAGGCGCCGCATGGCCTTCGGCGTGAGCGCGAGCGAGCCGTCCGCGGTCCGCCGCAGCGTGCCGGAGTCGCGCAGGGCGCCCTCGAGGCGCTGCAGGGTGCGCGCGTCGACGACCGCCTCCTGCCCGAGCTGGCGGGCCAGCGCCTCGAGGTCGAGGTCGTCCAGGCGGGAGCCCTCGTAGTGCTGCGCGAGCTGCTCGGCCAGCGCGTCGAGGTCGGCCAGGTCCTGGAACACCCCCGTCCCGTCGCCGAGGCCGAGCCCCTGCTCCCCCTGCATCCGCTCGGAGCCACCCCAGTCCTCCCCCGGGCGCAGCCCCCGCAGGCGCTCGTCGAGCCGCGAGAGCCGGTCCAGGAGCTCCGGCGAGCCGAACGCCCCCTGCGCGAGCGCGTCGAGCTCCCTGCGCTGCTCGGCCGTCATCGAGTTGCGCATCCGCTGGGCCGCCGCGGCCCGCTGCGCGAGCCCGTCGAGGAGCTCCTCCACCGAACCGGGCCGCTCCGGGAAGTACTCCCCGTGCTCGGCCATGAACCGCTCGAACCGCGCGTCGGTGCTCTCTCCGCGGGCGTGCGCGGCGAGCAGGTCGTCGAGGTCGTCGAGCATCCGCGCCAGGTCGGCGCGGTCCTCGTCGGTCGCGCCCTCCAGGGCCTGCTTCATCCCGGCGAAGCGCTGGTCGACGAGCTCGCGGCCGAGGAGGTCCTGGATCGCCTCGTAGTCCCGCCGGGCGTCGGCGCTCCGCCACGGGTACCCGGCGAGCTCGCGGACGGCGGCGGCGGGCGAGGGCGGCAGCGCGTCGAGCTGCATCTGCGCCAGCGCCCGGTCGCCCTCGTCGAGGTCGACGTCCCGCGCGAGCTGCCCGCGCTCGGCGAGCACCGCGCGCTCGAGCAGCCGCTGCACCTCCTGCAGCGTGCCGTCGAGGCGGTGCTCGCGGGTCAGCTCGCGCCGACGCTCCGCGACCCGGCGGCCGAGCTCGTCGAGACCGGCGCGGTCACCCGTGCCCCGCCGCAGCAGCTCACGCAGGGCGCGCTCGGGCGACGTGCCGGCCATGACCTGCTCGCCGATGGCGTCGAGCGCCTCGGACACGTCGACCGGCGGCGCGAGCGGGTCGGGCCCGTCCGTGTACGGGGCGTAGCGGGACCGGCGCGTCAGCCGGCGGTTCGAGCGGGCCACAGCGGTCCCCTAGCCGTAGATCGTCTCGCCGTCGCCGGTCTCCTTGCCGACCCGGCGCGACAGGTAGAGGCCCTCGAGGGCGAGCTCGATCGCGCCCGCCCGCTGGCCGTCGTCCGTGGCGCCCAGCCGTGCGCAGACCTCGTCGTACAGCCCGGACCCGTCCAGCGGGGGCAGCCCCACCAGCACGTCCCGCGCCGCGACCTGCTCCCCGGTGGTCACCATGCGCCCGGCGCCGATGGCCTCGACGAGCGGCGCGAGGTCGACCCCGCGCAGGTGCGCCCGGACCGTCTCGGCGGTCGCCATGCGCAGGAGGTGCTCGACGACCTCGTCCTCGCGCCCCTCCTCGCCGGACTCGAACTCGAGCTTGCCGCCGAGCACGTCGACGGCCGTCTCGAGGTCGACCGGCCGCGCCACCGCCTGCGGCTCGCCCTGCCGCGTCGCCCGGTGCAGCGCGGCGGCCGCGACGGTCTCCGCCGCCGCGATGGCGAAGCGTGCGCTCACGCCGCTGCGCTGGTCGATCGCGCTCGAGGCGCGCAGCGCCCGCGTGAACCGGGCGAGGATCTCGACGAGGTGGTCCGGCACGTCGGCGACGAGCGTCGCCTCCTGCCGGATGACGGCCACCTCGTCCTCGAGCCGCACGGGGTAGTGCGTGCGGATCTCGGCGCCGAAGCGGTCCTTCAGCGGCGTGATGATCCGGCCGCGGTTCGTGTAGTCCTCGGGGTTCGCGCTGGCGACCACGAGCACGTCGAGCGGCAGGCGCAGCACGTAGCCGCGGACCTGGACGTCGCGCTCCTCCATGACGTTGAGCATCGCGACCTGGATGCGCTCGGCGAGGTCGGGCAGCTCGTTGATCGCGACGATCCCGCGGTGGCTGCGCGGGACGAGGCCGAAGTGGATCGTCTCGGGGTCACCGAGGGTGCGGCCCTCCGCCACCTTCATGGGGTCGACGTCCCCGATGAGGTCGGCGACGCTCGTGTCGGGGGTCGCCAGCTTCTCGGCGTAGCGCTCGTCGCGGTGCCGCCAGGCGACCGGCAGGTCGTCGCCCAGCTCGGCCGCCCGGCGGCGGCTGGCGGGCGTGATGGGCTCGAAGGGGTGCTCCCCGAGCTCCGACCCCGCGATGACGGGCGTCCACTCGTCGAGCAGACCCACCAGGGAGCGCAGCAGGCGGGTCTTGCCCTGCCCCCGTTCGCCGAGCAGGACCACGTCGTGCCCGGCGAGGAGCGCACGCTCCAGCTGGGGGACGACCGTGCCGTCGAAGCCGTGGATCCCCGGCCAGGGGTCCCGTCCCTCGCGCAGCGCGGCCAGCAGGTTGTCGCGGATCTCGTCCCGGACCGTCTTCGCCACGTGCCCGAGGGCCCGCAGCTCGCCGACGGTGGCGGCGTCAGGAGGTGTCATCGGCGCGAGCGTAACCCCGGCCGCCCCCGCCCGCGGGCCCGGGCGGCGGCCGGCCGGACCCCGCTCTCAGCGTCCCGGGGTGCCGGACCCGGGGCGGGGGCGCACGGTGGGTCCGTACGCTCACCCGACGGAGGGAAGCACCATGTACCTGCACGTCCAGCGCCTCATCCACGAGATCGTCGCCGACGAGCCGGACCCGGCCGCCGCGAACGCGCTGCAGGAGGGGCTCGGCGGCCAGTTCGGCGAGATGCGCACGATGATGCAGTACCTGTTCCAGAGCATGAACTTCCGCGGGCCGGCCGGGAAGCCCTACCGCGACCTCCTCCAGGGCATCGGCACGGAGGAGATCAGCCACGTCGAGCTCATCGGGACGACGATCTCCCGGCTCCTCGACGGCTCGCCGCGCTACCAGGGCAAGCCCACCGACCCGCTCGACACCCCGGGCGCCGGCGGTGCCACCCCGCTCGGTCTCGCCCTCGACCAGGGCAACATCCACCACTACCTCGTCGCCTCGCAGGGTGCGCTCCCCGTGGACGCGGCGGGCAACCCGTGGAGCGGCTCCTGCGTCTACAACTCGGGCAACCTCGTGCTCGACCTGCTCTACAACCTCATGCTCGAGTCGACGGGCCGCCTGCAGAAGTGCCGCATCTACGAGATGACGGACAACAGGACGGCGCGCTCGACGATCTCCTACCTCATCGTGCGGGACCAGGCGCACGAGAACGCCTACGCCCGCGCCCTGGAGACCCTCGGGGTCGACTGGGGCAAGGTCCTGCCGATCCCGAAGACGAACGCCGAGCGGTTCCCCGAGGTCAAGAAGCTCGTCGACCTCGGCCTGCAGAGCAAGCAGTACAGCTTCGACCTCACCGCGGCGTCGGAGGCCGGCAAGATCTACCGGGGGATGTCGCCCTCGGCGGACGGCACCACGCTCGACGCCACGGAGCAGGCGCCCGAGGGCGTGCCGCTGGAGATCGCCGAGGAGCGGCCCGAGGAGTTCGCCCCCGGCCTGGACCCCGAGCTGCTCGCGCTCATCCAGCGCACGGCCGAGCTCGAGATGGACGAGGTCCAGCCGCTGTACGGGCCGGTCGCGCCCGCGTCCTGACGCGTCCCGACCGCTCGGCGCCCCGGCGCCGCGCAGACGCCCAGGGTCCGCAGCACGGACCAGCGCAGCCGCAGGAGCAGCAGGGCGGCGACGAGCGCGATGACGAGCGACGCGGGCCGCAGCGTCCCGAGCACCGGCAGCTCGAGGGAGACCGGCCCCCAGGCGGCCGTCCGCGTGCCCGCGAAGAGGGTGTGCAGCGCGAAGTAGACGGCCAGGTTCGCGATGACGCCCACGACCGCCGCCGTGATGCCGGTGAGTGCGGAGGTGAGCGCGCGGTTCCCGCGCAGCCGCTCCACCCACGGGGCGCCGAGCAGCACGAGCAGGATGCTCGGCACGAAGGTCACCCAGGTGACGAGCAGCGACGCCAGCACCGCGGCGACCCACGGGTCGAGGCCGCCCGGGTCGCGGTGCGCGCCGAGGAACGCGACGAACTGCACGACCATGACGAGCGGGCCCGGCGTCGTCTCGGCGAGCGCCAGGCCGCGCACCATCTCGCCGGGGCCGAGCCAGCCGTGCACGGCGACGGCCTGCTGCGCCACGTAGGCGAGCACGGCGTAGGCGCCGCCGAACGTCACGAGGGCCGTGCCGGAGAAGAAGAGGCCCATCTCCACCAGCACGCCGTCGCGGCCGAGCAGCAGCGCGGCCGCGACGACCGGGGCCGCCCAGACGGCGAGCCCGACGAGGAGCACGCGCGCGGCGTGCCGACCCGAGGGACGTCCGGCGTGCAGGGCGTCGTCGGGGACGAGCGGCGCCGGCCCAGCGTCGGGGCGCTCGGGCGACGGCCGACCCGACCGCGGCACCCAGCGCCCGAGCACCCACCCGACGGCGGCGGCGGCCGCCACGACCACCGGGAACGGCACGGCCAGCAGCGCGAGCGCGACGAAGGACGCGACGGCGACGGCGACGAGCGCGGGGTGCCCGAGGGCCCGCCCGCTGAGGCGCACCACCGCCTGGGCGACGATCGCGAGCACCGCCGCGGCGAGGCCGTCGAAGAGGGAGGTGACCACGGCGCTGTCGCCCGCCGCCACGTAGAGGCCGGACAGGGCGAGCAGCGCGACGACGCCGGGCAGCACGAAGAGCGTCCCGGCGACGAGCCCGCCGCGCACCCCGTTGAGCAGCCAGCCGACGTAGACGGCCAGCTGCTGCGCCTCCGGCCCCGGGAGCAGGGTGCAGAAGCTCAGCGCGTGGAGGAACCGGCGCTGCCCGATCCAGCGGCGCTCGTCGACGAGCGTGCGCTGCATGACGGCGATCTGGCCGGCCGGCCCGCCGAACGTCTGCAGCGAGATGGCGAACCACGCGCGGGTGGCGTCGCGGAACGGGACGACGTCGGCGCCCGTGCCGGGGGCGCGGCCGGCGGCCGGGCGGTCGTCGTCGTGGGTGGCGGTCATGCCGGTTCCCTCCCCGGGAGGAGCTCGCGTCGGAAGAACTCGTGGGCGCCGTCGAGCAGCGGGCCGGACAGCTCCGGCACCCGTTCGTCGTCGGCGACCATGGACAGGCCCCGCAGGGCCAGGTCGGAGCCCGCCGAACGGGGTGGCGCGTCCGCCGGGACGTCGTGGGGACCGGCGACGAGGACGAACTCAGCCCCCGGGTCGACGGCGCGCCGGATGAGCCAGGTGCACGCGGCCCGGTCGATGTGCACCCCGGCGCGGGTCGCCCACCTCACGCGGTCCCCTCCACCCGGGCGAGCGCGGCCCGTGCCGTCCCCGGTGCTACCCCGGTCCCGCCGGCGGCCAGCGCCTCGACCGCGGCGACGGCCGCCTCGCGCTCCGGCGGCGGGAAGAAGTCGCGCCGGCGGACGCGGCGCAGCTCGGCCCGCAGCCGCTCCGCGGCCCGCCGTCGCTCCTCGGGCGTGCCCACGGCTGCGGACGCCCGCGCGGCGATCCCGCGGTACTCCTCCGCCCGCGCCTCGCGCAGCCCCCGGGCCAGCTCGCGCTCCTGGTCGGCGGCGCCGGGCCGCGCCAGCCAGACCCCGGCGGTGCCGCCCGCCGCACGGACGCGGTCGGCGGTCCGGTCCATCGCCTCCCGCGTCCGGGCGTCCGCGGGCAGCGCGACGAGCCCGTCCGCGAGCTGGGCGACCCCCAGGCGGCGCAGCTGGCGCCACACCGCGATGCGGGGCGTCGAGGGCTCGCGCGGCAGGTGGTACGTGAGCAGGACCCACGCGCCGCCGCCGCTCCCCGACCCGTCCACGCGGCGATGCAACCACGGTTGCACCCGCGCGGGCAAGGAGCAGCCTGTCGACTCCGCTGTTTGCGCAACGGCGCAAGTTGGGGTGACGATCGTGCCGTGCCGTCCGCCCTCGCCCACCCGACGTATCGCGTCCTGCTCACGGGCCAGGTCGTCTCCCTCGTCGGCACCGGCCTGACGACCGTGGCGCTCGGGCTGCTCGCCTACGACATGGCCGGGCGGGACGCGGGGCTCGTGCTAGGGACGGTGTTCGCGATCAAGATGGTCGCGTACGTCGTCCTCGCCCCCGTGGCCGCCGCGGTGGTCCACGCCCGGCCGACCGGGCGGGTGCTGGTGGGCGCCGACCTCGTGCGCGTCGTGGCGGTCGCGGGCCTGCCGCTCGTGGACCGGACCTGGCACGTCTACGCGCTCGTCCTCGTCCTCCAGGCCGCGTCGGCCGTCCACACCCCAGCGTTCGCCGCCGCGCTGCCGCGCGTGCTGCCCGACGACCGCCGCTACACGCAGGCGCTGTCGGCGTCACGGGTCGCGGAGGACCTCGAGATGGTGGCGGCCCCGTTGCTGGCCGCGCTCCTGCTGCTCGTCCTGCCCTCGTCCGCGCTGTTCTGGGGCACGGCCGCCGGGTTCGCCGCCTCGGCGGCCCTGCTCCTGCGGGTGCGGCTGCCCGCCCCGGTGGCCGCGGGGGACGCGCCGGCGCCGGACGGCGGCGGCGTCCGACGGCGCGCCGGGCGGGGCATCGCGCTGCTGGCGCGGACGCCGGCGCTGCGGCCGGTGCTGGCGCTCGACCTGGCCGTGGCCGCGGCGGGCGCGTTCGTGCTGGTCCAGACCGTGGTGCTCGCGCGGACCACGCTCGGCCTCGGCGAGGACGGCGCCGCCGCGCTCCTGGGGGCCGTCGGGGCGGGGTCCGTGCTCGTCGCGCTCGTGCTCCCCCGCGTGCTCGGGCATGTGCCGGAGGGCCGCCTGCTCCTCACGGGCGCGGCCGTCGCCGCCGCCGGGTGCGCCCTGGTCCCGGCGGCCCTCGCGGCCCCGGGCCCGGCGTCCGCGGCGGTGGCGGTCGCGGCGCTCTGGGTGGCCGTCGGGGCGGGGTGGAGCGCGGCGGAGACGCCCGTTCCCCGCATCCTGCGCCGTCACGTCGCCGACACCGACCTCCCCGCGGTCCTCGCGGCGCAGTTCTCCCTCTCGCACGCCTGCTGGCTCGTGACCTACCCCCTCGTCGGGTGGCTGGGCACGGTCCTGGGCCTGGGCGCGGTCGCGCTCGTGTGCGCCGCCCTCGCCGGCGGGGCGACCATCGCCGCCGCCCTCCTGCTGCGGCGCGCCGGGGCCGCGGCGCCCGGGCGGGCCGCGGCGGTGGCAGCATCGGACGCGTGACGGGTCCCGGGCACCGCCGGCCGACCCCCGGAGGGCCGGTGCCCGCGGGGGCAGGGGCGGGCCTGCCCGCGGCGGCGTCCGTCACCCGTCGGGGCCCCGGCCCGGACGCGCACGCCACGCCCCTGCGCCCCGCGGACCTGGGCGCCGCCGACCAGGACGCCGCCGACCAGGACGCCGCCGACCCGGGCAGCGCGGACCTCGGACCCGCGGACCTCGACCCCGCGCACCTGGACGTCGCCGTCGAGGTGCTCCGGCTGCTGGCGGACCCGACGCGGCTGGCGCTCCTGCGGCACCTGGCCGCGGGCGAGCGCTCCGTGGGCGCGCTGGCGCTCGCCCTCGACCGGCCCGTGCCCGCCGTGTCGCAGCACCTGGCCCGGCTGCGGGGCGGGCAGCTCGTGCGCACGCGCCGGGAGGCGAGCACGGTCCACTACCGGCTGGCCAACGAGCACGTCGCTGCCCTCGTCGCCCACGTCCTGCACCAGGCCGAGCACGTCCGGCACCCCTTCGACCCGCCGCACCACGCACCGGGACGCTGACGCCGCCGCCCGCCGCCCGCACGGGCCCGGCCGTGGGGCGCCGCCGCGGGCACTCCCGTCGGGGACCGCCGGTCTCAGACCTCCGTCCGCCCCTCGTCGAGGGACGGCGCCGCGTGCCGGCCGGCAGGACGCCCGGCCTGGCGGCGGGCCCGGCGCCCGGCCGTCGCGCCCGTGCCGTCCCGGCCGTCCGGGCCGCCCGTGCCGTGCGTGCCGTCCCTGCCGTCCGGGCCGTCGGGGCGCCCCCGGGCGCCGTCGGACGGTGGGGCGGCGTGCCGTCCGGCCGTCGTGCCGGCCCCGGGGGTCGGCTCCGGTAGGGCCGTCGACGGGGCGCCGGGGGCGGCGTCCGGTCCCGCGGCGGCGGGCACCGCGGGCACGGCGGGCCCGCCGGCGATCCCGGGCGCGGCGGCGGAGGGGGCGGAGGCGACGGCGGCGACCGGGTGGTGGCGCTCGAGCGCCGCCCCCTCGACGTCGACGTCCGGCAGCACCCGGGCGAGCCCGCGGGGCAGCCACCACGCCCGCTCGCCCAGGAGGTGCATGAGCGCGGGGACGAGGGTCATGCGCACCACGAAGGCGTCCACGAGCACGCCGAACGCGAGGGCGAAGCCCATGGGACGGACCGCCGCCACGTGCGAGAAGACGAAGCCGGAGAAGACGGAGACCATGATGATCGCGGCGGCCGTGACGACGGCCCGCCCGGCGCGGACGCCCTCCGTGACGGCGAGGCGGGCGGGCGCGCCGTGCGCGTACGCCTCCCGCATCCCCGAGGTGAGGAAGAGCTGGTAGTCCATCGCGAGGCCGAAGAGGACCCCGATGAGGATGGTCGGCAGGAAGCTGAGCACCGGCCCGGGGTCGTGCACGCCGAACAGGTCGCCGAGCCAGCCCCACTGGTAGACGGCCGTGACGCCGCCGAAGGTCGCCAGGAGCGACAGGAGGAAGCCGCCCGTGGCGAGGACCGGCACGAGCAGCGACCGGAACACCATGACGAGGATGAGCAGCGAGAGCCCGACGACGACGACGAGGTAGAGCGGCAGCGCGTCCGCGAGCTTCTCCGAGATGTCGATGTTCGCGCTGGCGGCACCCGCCACGGACAGCCGCACGTCGGGGTCCTCGGCGGGCGTCAGGGCGCGCAGCGCGTGGACGAGGTCCGCGGTGGACTCGCTCGTCGGGCCCTCCGCCGGCACGACCTGGAACGCGAGGACCGTCCCGGCCGCGTCGGACCCGGCGGGGGCCACGGCGACGACGTCCGGGGTGCCGGCGATCGCCGTCGCCAGGCGCGCCTGGGTCGCCACGAGCGTGTCGCCGGTGGCGCCGTCCGGCACGTCCGCGACGACGAGGAGCGGCCCGTTGGCCCCCTCGCCGAAGCCCTCGGCGAGGGCGGCGTAGGCCCGGTACGCGCTCGTGTCCTCCGCCTCCTGCGACCCGTCGGGCAGGCCCAGGCGCATGGACGCGGCGGGCACGGCCAGCACGAGGAGCGCGACGACGCACAGGACGACCCGCAGCACCGCCCAGGGCGTCGACATCGCGCGGGCGGGCGGCGCCGGGGCGGGCTCGGACGTCCGCTGGCGCCGGGGCAGGGCGCGCGGCCCGGCCAGGGCCAGGAGCGCGGGCGTGAGGGTGACGGCGACGAGCACCGCGACGGCGACGGCCACGGCGGCCGCGGTGCCCATGAGCCCGAGGAACCCGATGCCCGTGAGGTTCAGCGCGACGAGGGCGATGACCACCGTGCTGCCCGCGAAGACCACCGCGTTGCCCGACGTGCCGTTGGCGAGGCCGATGGACTCGAGCACGGGCACGTGCCGGCGCAGCTGGCGGCGGTGGCGGTTGAGGATGAAGAGGGAGTAGTCGATGCCGACCGCCAGGCCGAGCATGAGGCCGAGCACGGGCGTCACCGAGGACATCTCGACCGCGCCGGAGAAGGACAGGGTGGCCGTGGCGGCCACGCCGACGCCGACCAGGGCCGTGAGCAGCGGCAGGGCGGCCGCCACGAGCGTGCCGAGCATGACGACGAGCACGAGGACCGCGACCGCCAGCCCGACGACCTCCGACACGCCGCCCAGCGACGGCACGCCGCCGGACAGGTCGGCCGAGGGCTCGACCTGCACGCCCGGCAGGTCGGCGCCCGCCACCGCCTCGACCACCGCGCCCTTCGTCTCCGGCGTGACGGCGAGCAGGGGCTCGTCGAACACGATCGTCGCGACGGCGGTGGCGCCGTCCGGGGACACCGTCCGGATCCCCTCGGCCAGGTCGAGCAGCGTGCGCCCGTCGGCCAGGGCCGCCGCACCCCCCTCCAGCTGCCTCTCGGCGGCGTCGAGCTCGGCGCTCTGGGCGTCGAGCTGGGCCCGCGCGGCCTCCAGGGTCGCGGGGTCCGCGCCCGCCGCCGCCCCGGCGTCGAGCTGCGCGCGGGCGGCCGCGACCTGGCCCCGGCCCGCCTCGACCTGGGCGCGCCCGTCCCTCAGCTCGGCCTCGCCGTCGTCGAGCCGGGCCTCCTGCTCCGCCCGCTGCTCCTGCGTGACGAACGGGTCGACGACGGCCGCGACCCCCGCGACCTCGGCGGCGTCCGCGAGGGCGTCGCCGACGCCGGCGCGCTGCGCGTCGTCGAGCGGGGTGCCGTCGGCGGAGCGCAGGACGAGGGACCCCGTCCCGCCGCTCGTGCTCGGCAGCTCGCGCTGCAGCCGCTCCGTGACCTCGGCCGTCGGGGTGCCCGGGATGCTCAGCGTGGAGGCGAGCGTCCCGCCGGCCACGAGGTAGCCCGACACGGCGGCGGCCAGGACGAGCGTCCACACCACCACCACCCGCCACGGGTGGCCGCCGCAGGCGCGTCCGATCCGGTAGAGCAGGTCGGCCATGGGTGTCCCCCCGGATCGGGCGACGCGCCGGGGCGCGTCCTGATAGGTGCTATCAGCATCGTAGGCGGGCGCCGCCGTCCCACCGCGCCGGGGACCGGCCCCGGCCGCTGTGACGGTGCTCCCAGGCGGCTCCCGGCCGTACCCTCGGCCACCATGGACGGCACGGGTCGCGACGGCACCACGGCCGGGCGACCCCTGCGGCGGGACGCCCGCCGCAACCGGGAGCGGATCGTCGCGGCCGCACGCGAGCTCTTCGCCGAGCGCGGCCTCGACGTCGGCTTCAACGAGATCGCGCACCGGGCCGGCGTGGGCGTCGGCACGGTCTACAACCGGTTCGCCGACCGCGACGAGCTCGTGCTCGCCGCCCTGGAGCAGCCCGGCGACGAGGTGCTCGCGCTCGCCGGGCGCGCGCGGACGGCGACGCGTGCCGTCGACGGGCTCGGCGCCCTCCTCGAGGGCGCCGCCGCGGCGCTCGCCGAGAACCTCGGGCTCCGCTCGCTCGTGCTGACGGCCGACCCCGGCGTCCTGCCGGCCGTGGGCGGTGCCATCAGCACGGTGCTCGTCGAGCTCCTGGAGCGGGCCGTCGCCGAGGGCGACGTGCGCCCCGACGTCGTCGTGGAGGACGTGCGTATCGCGCTGTGGATGGTGACCGAGGTGGCGCGGCACAGCGCGGAGGTGCAGCCGGACCTCTACCGGCGCTACCTGCAGGTCGTCCTCGACGGGCTCCGCGCCGGCTCGGCCCGCGGGCCCCTGCGCGTCGCGCCGGCCCCGGACCTGCAGGACGTCTCCCGGCACTGGGCCGGCCTCCCCCGGGCCTGAGGGTCGGCCCGCCCCCCGCGCCGACCCCGCCCGCGCCGGACGCGGGCACGCCGGACCGGGCGCGGGACCCGCCCGCCGCCGGCACCGCG
>NZ_RWJX01000045.1 GCF_004123805.1 Cellulomonas endophytica
CGGGGGAGCCCCGCGGGGCCCGGCGCGGCGCCGCCCGGGCCCGCCCCCGCGCCGGCGTCGGGCACCCCGTCGGCGCCGGGCGCGTCGTCCGCCGCCCGCAGCCGCGCGACGATGTCCGCCCACGTCTCGTCGGGGACCGCCGCGGAGGGGTCGTCGGGGCGCTGCGCCATGGATGCACTCTAGAGTCGTCCCCGCAGAGCCGGGCGCTGCCTGCGCGGCCCCTGCCGGCACGGCGCCGGGCGCACCGAGGCACACGAGAGGCGGCCCCTTGTTCTACTGGCTGATGAAGCGGGTCTTCGTGGGCCCGCTCCTGCGCCTGGTGTACCGGCCGTGGGTCCGGGGGGCCGAGCACGTGCCGGCCGAGGGTGCCGCGATCCTCGCGAGCAACCACCTCGCCGTCATCGACTCGTTCTTCCTGCCGCTCGTCATCGACCGCGAGCTCGTCTTCATCGGCAAGCAGGAGTACTTCACGGGCAGCGGCTTCAAGGGGCGCCTCACGGCGGGGTTCATGCGGGGCGTGGGCACCATCCCCGTGGACCGCGGCGGCGGCAAGGCCAGCGAGGCGGCGCTGCGCACCGGCCTGCGCCGGCTCGCGGAGGGCGGTCTCTTCGGCATCTACCCCGAGGGCACCCGCAGCCCCGACGGCCGGCTGTACCGCGGCAAGACCGGCATCGCGCGGCTCGCCCTGGAGTCCGGGGCCCCCGTCATCCCCGTCGCCATGGTGGGGACCGACGTGGCGCAGCCCATCGGGCAGCGCATCCCGCGGGTCATGCGCATCGGCATCGTCATCGGCGAGCCCCTCGACTTCAGCCGCTACCGGGGCATGGAGAACGACCGCTTCATCCTGCGGTCGGTCACCGACGAGATCATGTACGCGATCATGAGCCTGTCGGGCCAGGAGTACGTGGACGTCTACGCGGCGACCCAGAAGGCCCGCATCGCCACGGGCCACCCGGCCGGGAGCCCCGGCGCGACGGAGCACCTGCCGTCGGCCCCGGGCGGGCGGCAGGTCCCGGACGTCCAGGTTCCGGTCCCGCCGCAGGACGAGGGTGGCGCGTCGGTAGGATGAGCGCGGCCTCGCGGGCGGACGTCGGGCGGCGCCACCGGTCGCGTGCGTCGGGTGGCACCACGGCGCCGCGCCCCGGCCCGACCCGTCCCCGGACGCCGTCCCCGCAGCACCCGCGCCCCGCGGGACCGCGAGCGGCGCCCGACAACGAGAGGTGCTCCCCATGTCGGTTCGTCGCGTCGCGCTCCTGACCGCCGGCGGCTTCGCCCCGTGCCTGTCCTCGGCCGTCGGGGGGCTGATCGAGCGGTACACGGAGATCGCGCCCGAGGTTGAGATCATCGCCTACGAGCACGGCTACTGGGGCCTGCTCAAGGGCCAGAAGATCGTCGTGTCCGACGAGGTGCGCCGCCGCGCCGGCGTCCTGCACCGCTTCGGCGGGTCGCCCATCGGCAACTCGCGCGTGAAGCTCACGAACGTCGCGGACTGCGTGAAGCGCGGCCTCGTGCAGGAGGGGCAGAACCCCCTCCAGGTCGCGGCGGAGAGGCTGCAGGCCGACGGCGTCGACGTCCTCCACACCATCGGCGGCGACGACACGAACACCACCGCCGCGGACCTGGCCGCCTACCTCGCCGAGCACGACTACGGCCTCACGGTCGTCGGGCTGCCCAAGACGATCGACAACGACGTGGTGCCGATCAGGCAGTCCCTCGGCGCCTGGACGGCGGCGGAGGAGGCGGCGGGCTACGCCGCGAACATCATCGGCGAGCACCGCTCCGGGCCGCGCATGCTCATCGTCCACGAGGTCATGGGCCGGCACTGCGGGTGGCTCACGGCCGCCGCGGCGGCGGAGTACCGCAAGTGGCTCGACCAGCAGGAGTGGGTGCCGGAGATCGGGCTCTCGCGCGAGCGCTGGGACGTGCACGCGGTCTTCGTCCCCGAGGCCCACCTCGACCTCGACGCCGAGGCGACGCGCCTGCGCGGCGTCATGGACGAGCTCGGCAACGTCAACATCTTCCTGTCCGAGGGCGCGGGGATGCACGAGATCGTCGAGCAGCTCGAGGCGTCCGGCCAGGAGGTCGGCCGCGACGCCTTCGGGCACGTGAAGCTCGACACCATCAACCCCGGCCAGTGGTTCGCGAAGCAGTTCGCGGAGAAGCTCGGCGCCGAGAAGGTCATGGTGCAGAAGTCGGGCTACTTCAGCCGGGCGGCCGCGGCCAACGCCGAGGACCTGCGCCTCATCAAGTCCATGACGGACCTCGCGGTCGAGTGCGCCCTGCGCGGCGAGTCCGGCGTCATCGGGCACGACGAGGAGGACGGCGACCGGCTCACGGCGATCGCCTTCCCGCGGATCGCCGGCGGCAAGCCCTTCGACGTCACGCAGCCCTGGTTCGGCGCCCTCCTCGCCGACATCGGCCAGCCCCTCGTCCCGGCGAGCCACGCGTGAGCGTCGAGGCGGACCCGCAGGTCGTCGAGGGCCTCGACGCCTGGCGCTCCCTGCCCGTCGTCCAGCAGCCCGCCTGGCCGGACGGCGAGCGGCTCGCGGCCGTGACGTCGCGCCTGTCCTCGCTGCCGCCGCTCGTGTTCGCGGGCGAGGCCGACGACCTGCGCACGCGCCTGGCCGCGGCCGGGCGGGGCGAGGCCTTCCTGCTCCAGGGCGGGGACTGCGCGGAGACGTTCTCCGAGGCGACCGCGGACAAGATCCGCCACAAGATCATGACGATCCTGCAGATGGCGGTCGTGCTCACGTACGGCGCCAGCCTGCCGGTCATCAAGATGGGCCGGATGGCCGGGCAGTACGCCAAGCCGCGCAGCGCCGACACGGAGACCCGCGACGGCGTCACGCTGCCCGCGTTCCGCGGCGACATCATCAACGGCTACGACTTCACACCGGAGGCCCGCACCCCGGACCCGCAGCGGCTGCTGGAGGCGTACCACACGTCGGCGTCGACGCTGAACCTCGTCCGGGCGTTCACGACGGGCGGTTTCGCCTCGCTCCAGCGGGTGCACGAGTGGAACCGCGGGTTCATGCAGAACCCCGCCTACAGCCGGTACGAGGAGATCGCGGCCGAGATCGACCGCGCGATCCGCTTCATGGCCGCCTGCGGCGCGGACTTCGACGCCCTGCGCTCCGTGGACTTCTTCGCCAGCCACGAGGGCCTGCTCCTGGACTACGAGCGGCCGCTGACGCGCATCGACTCGCGCACGGGACGCCCCTACGACTGCTCCGCGCACTTCCTCTGGATCGGGGAGCGCACGCGGCAGCTGGACGGCGCGCACGTCGACTACTTCTCCCGCGTCCACAACCCCATCGGCATCAAGCTCGGGCCGACGGCCACGGGCGACGACGCGCTGGCGCTCGTGGACCGGCTGAACCCGACGGCCGAGCCCGGCCGCATCACCTTCATCACGCGCATGGGGGCGGGCCGCGTCCGCGACCTGCTGCCGGCGCTCGTGGAGAAGGTCGCCGCGGACGGCCGGCCCGTCACCTGGGTGTGCGACCCCATGCACGGCAACGGGATCACGTCGGCCAGCGGCTACAAGACCCGCCGCTTCAGCGACGTCATGGACGAGGTCGCCGGGTTCTTCGAGGTGCACCGCGCGCTGGGCACCGTGCCCGGCGGCCTGCACATCGAGCTCACCGGCGACGACGTCACCGAGGTGCTCGGCGGCAGCGAGGAGATCGACGACGAGGGGCTCTCGCGCCGCTACGAGACCCTCGTCGACCCGCGGCTGAACCACCAGCAGTCCCTGGAGATGGCGTTCCAGGTCGTGGAGCTGCTCCGCGCGCAGCGCTGAGGCGGCGACCGGCACGAGGAGAGGGCGGGGCGGGGGCGCGCCCACCCCGCGCGGCTCGGCCCCGCGCGGCTCAGACGACGGTGAGGGTGACGGTCGACCCCTTGGGGACCGCCACGCCGCCCTCGACGCTCTGGGCGCGGACGGTGCCGAAGATGCCGCCGAGCACGTTGCTGCGCTCGACCCGCAGCCCGAGGGCCTCGAGCTGGGCCTCCGCCTCCGTGAACTGACGACCGGTGAGGTCGGGGACCTCGACGGTCTCCGGGCCCTTCGACACGACGAGGGTGACGGTGTCCCGCCGGTGCCCCGCCGTCCCGGAGGGCGGGTCCTGCCGGACGACGGCGCCGGCCTCGACGGTGTCGGAGAACTCCTCCTCCACGCGCACCTCGAGCGCGTCGCGCGCGAGCGTCTCGCGGGCCGCGTCGAGGGCCATGCCGACGACGGAGATGATCGTGACCGGGGCCGGCCCGGTGGAGATCGTCAGCCGGACGGCCGAGCCGCGCTCGAGCTGCGTGCCGGCGGCGAGGTCCGCGCCGTCGTCGCCCGCGACGGCGAGGACGGCGCCGACGGCCGCCGCGTCGTCGGGGCGGCGCTCGTAGGCCACCTCCAGGCCGGCGTCGGACAGCGCCCGGGCGGCGTCCGCCTGGAGCGCCCCCACCAGCCCGTCGGGGACGGCGACGAGGTCGGGTCCCAGCGACACCGTGTAGGCGACCGTGCCCTCGCGGCGCACGCGCTCGCCCACGCCGGGGTCCGCCGCCACGACGGTGCCGCGAGGGCGGTCGCTGAACGCCTCGTCCCGCGCCGGCTCCAGGCCCGCCCCCTCGAGGAGCGCGACGGCCCTGGGCTCCTCGACGCCGACCACGCGCGGCACGGCGACGTAGGCGCCGGGGCCGGCCTGCACCCACCACACGGCGCCGCCGGCGAGGCCGAGCAGGGCGACGAGGAGCACGACGAGCGCGACGCGTCCCCGGCGCCGGCGGGGACGCGGCCCGGCGGCGTCGCCGGTCGCGGTGGTGCCGCCCGGCGCGCGCGCCGCACCGATGGGCAGGGAGACCGTCGTGCCCGGGCCGGTCGCCAGGACCGTCGTGCTCGTGGCGTCGGGCGGGCCCTCGTCGAGGTCGTCCTCGTCGTCGTCGCCCGGGACGGGGACGGGCACGGCGGTCGGCGTGACCTCGGCGCGCCGTGCCAGGGTCTCCTCGTCGAGGACGGCCCGCGTCCGGCGCAGCCGCTCGAGGGCGTCGGCGGCGTGGACGGGCCGCTCGTCGGGGTCGCGCGCCGTGAGGGCGCCGACGAGCGCGTCGACCTCCTCCGGGAGCCAGGGCACCCGCGCGGAGGGCGCGGGCACCCGCTCCTTCACGTGCTGGAGGGCCACCATGAGCGGCGTCTCCCCGGAGAAGGGCTGCCGTCCCGTCAGGGCTTCGTACAGCAGGATCCCCACCGCGTAGACGTCCGTGCGCGCGTCGCTCGTGCCGCGGGCGACGAGCTCGGGCGCGAGGTACGCCACCGTGCCGAGCATCGTGCCCGTGGACGTGGAGGTCACCTCCGTGACGGCACGGGCGAGGCCGAAGTCGGCGAGCTTGACCCGCCCGTCCGCCGCGAGCAGCACGTTCTCCGGCTTGATGTCGCGGTGCACGAGGCCCTGGCGGTGGGCGGTGGCGAGGGCGTCGAGCACGCTCTCCGCCACCGCCAGCGCGTCACCCAGCCGGAGGGCACCCTCGTCGAGCATGCGGCGGCGCAGGTTCGTGCCCTCGACGTACTCCATCGTCAGGTAGCTCGTGCCGTCGTCGACGCCCTGGTCGTACACGGCGACGAGGCCCGGGTGGGTCAGGCGGGCGGCCGTCCGGGCCTCGCGCCGGAAGCGCGCGACGAACTCCGCGCCGCTGACCCCGTCCGCGAGGTGCGGGTGCATGACCTTGACGGCGACCTCGCGGTCGAGCCGGCGGTCGACGCCGAGGTAGACCGTCGCCATCCCGCCCCGCGCGATCCGGGAGACCACGGCGTACCGGCCGTCGACGAGACGGCCGATCATCGGGTCGGCGGCGGGTGCCCTCACGCGGCGCAGTCTACGGGCGGCCCGCGGCCGGACCCGGGAGGCGGCGCCTCACGCGAAGCGCGCCATGAGCGTCTGCACGCTGGCGACGTAGCGCCGGGTGTCGTCGAACATGCCGTTGCGGGCCACCGACGACGCACCCTGGTAGTACCCGGCGATGGCCGAGGGCAGGTCGGGGGAGGTGCGCACGAGCGAGCGGAGGATGGCCACGCCGGCGACGACGTTGTCGTCGGGGACGAGCAGGTTGAGCCTCCGCCCGACCATCTGGGACGCCCACTCGCCCGACGAGGGGATCACCTGCATCGTCCCGATGGCGTTGGCCGGCGACACGGCCGTGTGGTTGAAGCCCGACTCCTGGAAGGCGACGGCCTGCGCGAGGGCCGGGTCCACGCCCATCGCCCGGGCGGTCGCGGCGACCTTCGCCTGCATCTCGGCCTTCGACGGCACGCCCGCGGCGACGAGCGCGGCCTTGTTCGCGTTGGCGGAGGCCACGACCTCCGGCGCGTAGGTGCGGCCCGCGAAGGTGTTGCCGACGGTGGCGGTGGCGGCGGGCGCGGCGGCCGCGACCGGGACGGTGAGGGTCTGGCCCGCGCGGATGAAGGCGCGGGCGTCCAGGCCGTTCGCGGCGACGACGGCCGCGACGGAGGCGCCGTGGCGGGCGGCGATGGAGCCGACGGTCTCGCCACGGCGCACGGTGTGGCTCGTCGACGAGGAGGCCGTGGCGGCCGCGGCGACCGCCGGTGCGGGTGCGGCCGCGGTCGGGGCGGCACCCCCGGCGGCGGGGATCGTGAGGGTCTGGCCCGCGCGGATGAACGCCCGGGCGTCCAGGCCGTTCGCGGCGACGACGGCGGCGACCGTCGTGCCGTGGCGCGCGGCGATGCGGCCCACCGTGTCCCCGGAGGCGACGGTGTAGGTCGTCGCGGCGGGCGCGGGGGCGGCGGGTGCGGGCGCGGCGGCCGCGGCGGCGCCCGTCGGGACCGTGAGCACCTGGCCGGCCCGGATGCGGTGGACGTCGGCGAGGCCGTTCGCCCGGGCGATCGCGCCCACCGTGCTGCCGGAACGGGCGGCGATCCGGCTCACGGTGTCGCCCGAGCGGACCGTGACCTGGTCGTCGGCGACCGCGGGCGTCGCACCGGTGGCGACGGCCGCCGCCGCGAGGACGAGCGTGGCGCCGGTGGAGGGGCCGACGCGGCGGAGACCGGCGGCGCGGGGGGTGGAGGGCATGGGGGCTCTCTTCATGTGACTGAGGTGAACGCTGTTGCGCATGTGACTGCTGTGACTGAAGTCGACGGTACGGGACCGGAGTTGAGGTCGGGAAGTCGAACGGGGGAGTTCCACCGGTGTCATTCACCCCGCCGCGCGCCGCGACCCGCGTCCGGGGTCCTCCTCGTCGGGACCGGGGCCGACGCGGAGGTGCTCGTGGCACCCGTGGCGGGGCGGGCCGACGACGGCTGGCTAGGCTGGCGCGCGTGGAGAACCCGGACACCGCCCTGGACCGCCTCGTCCCCGGCTGGCTCACCGTCCCCGACGTCGCCGAGCGGCTGGGCACGGACCCCGGCAAGGTGCGACGGCTGCTGCAGGAGGGCAGGCTCGTCGCCGTCCGACGGGGGGAGCCGCCCGTCGCGAGCATCCCGGAGGGCTTCCTCGTCCCGGGGCACCTGGCGAACCCGGCGGCGCCGTCGCGCGACCCCGACGTCGGCGAGTGGGCGGTCCTGGCGGCCCTGCAGGGGACGCTGACGGTCCTCGCCGACGCCGGGTTCTCCGACGCGGAGGCCGTCGTCTGGCTCCACACGCCCGACGACTCGCTGCCGGGGACGCCCCTGGAGGCGCTGCGCTCGGGCCGCAAGACCGAGGTCCGCCGCCGGGCGCAGGCCGAGCTCTAGCACCGCGACGGCCGCCGGGCGCGCCGGGCGCGCCGGGACCCGACCGCCCAGGCCGGCACCGGCACCGGACGGCGAGGCAGGCCCGCCCGGCTCGGTCAGGAGCGGCGGTCGACCGCCGCGTGCGCGAGGTCGAGCAGGCGGCTGCGCCCCGGCTCCTGCCAGTCCGCGTCGCCCAGCACCGCGAAGGCGCGTGCGCTCAGCTCGTCGATGAGCCCCTCGACGGCGGCCACGGCGCCCGTGCCGACGATCGTCGCCGCGAGCCCGGCCACCTCCGCGGGGGTGAGGGACCGGTCCCCGAGGCGGGTGCGCAGGAGGTCCTCGGCCGCCCGGTCGCCCGCCGCCCGCGCCCCGGCGAGCGCCCGCGCCACCAGCACGGTGCGCTTGCCCTCCAGCAGGTCGTCCCCGGCCGGCTTGCCGGTCGTCGCCGGGTCGCCGAAGACGCCGAGCAGGTCGTCCCGCAGCTGGAAGGCCTCCCCGAGCGGGAGCCCCGCCGCCCGGCAGACGGCGACCGCCCCGGGCGTCGCGTCGGCGAGGCGGGCGCCGAGCACCAGGGGGTGCTCGACGGAGTAGCGCGCCGACTTCGCGCGCAGCACGCGCCGGGCGCGCCGCTCGTCCGCCTCCGGGTCCTCGCCCCACGGCGTGGCCTGCGCCAGCACGTCGAGGTACTGCCCGACCGTCACCTCGGTCCGCATGAGGTCGAAGACCTCGCGGGTCGCGCGGGCCCGGGCGGCCGGGGCGCCCGCGAGCGCGTCCGTGAACTCCTGCTCGCTGGCGACGAGGGCCAGGTCCCCGAGGAGGACGGCGGCCGAGAGGCCGAACTGCTCGGGCCGCCCGACGAGGCCCTCCGCGTCGTGGCGGCGGGCGAAGGCCCGGTGCGCGGCGGGGCGCCCGCGTCGCGTGTCGGACTCGTCCATGACGTCGTCGTGGAACAGGGCCGCCGCCTGGAAGAGCTCGAGGGCGGCGCCCACGCGCAGCACGGCCTCCGCCTCCGGGGTCCCGGGGACCCCGCCGTGGGCGCGCCACGACCACCAGCAGAAGGCCGCCCGCAGCCGCTTGCCGCCCGCGAGCATGGACTCCATCGCCTCGGCGAGGGGCTCCGTGTCGGGCCCGGCCTCCGCCAGCACCGTCCGCAGGCGGGCCAGGTGGCCCCGCACGTGCCTCTCGACGTGGGCACGCACGTCGTCGGGGTCGCCGGGCGCGGTGGGTGTCACGGCGGGCAGCCTAGGTGCTGGTCGAGAGCCGGTCGCGTCGCCCGCGGACGGCGCGCCGCGCCGCCCGGGACGGCCCCGGGCCTCAGCCGGCCGACGGCGCGCGGACGGTGCCGCCCACCGTGAGCGTGCGCGTGGTCCCCGTGTCGAGGACGCCGAGCACCAGCAGCTCCGCGCCGTCGCCGCGGCTGAACGCCGTGCGCGCCGCGAGCCCCGGCTCCGGGGTCGCGGCCGTCTCGGCGAAGCCCGCGGCGAGCAGCGGCGCCCGCAGCGCCTCGACGAGGCCGGCCGTGTCCTGGGCGCTGCGCAGGTTCAGGCTGACGCGCAGGAGGTCGCCCCCGGGGACCGGCTCCGCCGCGGACACGAGCACCTCGGCGCCGGGCGGCACGACGACGAGGTCGGCGGGGAACCCCGCGGCGAGCGCACCGACCGTCGAGCCCGTCGGGGCCGCGGTCGGGAGCAGGGTCTCGGCGGCGGAGGCCGACGGGGTCGCCAGGACGTCCGCGGTCGGCGGCGCGGACCGCTGCGCCGGGGCGCTGGAGGAGCACCCGGGCACCGCGGCGACGAGGGCGGCGACCACGAGGACGGTGGCGGCGTGCCGGGGGCGGGGGCGGGCGGGCCGGCGCCGGGGCTCACCGGCGGACGCGCCCCGCGACCCGCGGCGGCGTGCGAGGGGGTCCGGTGCGGGCACGGCGCCAGGGTAGCCGGGGCCGCCCGGCGCCGAGCCGACCACAGCCCCCCGTCGGGACCGCGCCGACGGGCACCGGGGGACGGGGCCGCCACGGGAGGGCCCCGCGACGCGAGGGTCGGCGCATGGACCCCGTGACCCTGACGACCCTCAAGGTGACCGAGCCGCGCGAGATCCTCGCCCTCGTCCCGTTCCGGCTCGGCTTCCGCCCGCGCGAGAGCCTCGTTCTCGTCGGGCTGCGCGCGCCGCGGGGTGAGGTCGGGCTCGTGGCGCGCGTCGACCTGCCCGACCTGACGCACGCCGAGCACGGGCCCCGGCTCGCCCGGTCGCTCGTCGCCCACGCCGGCCGGGACGGGGCGACGCGCCTCGTCGTCGTCGGCTACGTGGACGCCCACCCCGGCCCCGGCGCGCCCGTGCGCGAGGCGGCCGACCGGGTGCGGGAGGCGGCGGAGGCGGTGCTGGAGGAGGTGAGCACGTGGGTGGTCGGCCCGGGGGGGTGGGGGCACCTCGGCTGCGGCCCGGGCTGCTGCCCGCCGGGCGGGCGCCCGCTGCGCGAGCTCGAGTCCACGCTCGTCGGCGCGGAGATGGTGCTCGCCGGCACCGTGGTGCTGGGCGAGCGCTCCGAGCTCGGCGCGGTGCGCCCGGCGTCGGGGGAGGAGCGCCGGGCCGTCGGGCGCGTGCGGACCCGGTGGGGCGGTCGCCGTGCCGCGGCGGTGCACGACCCCGTCGCCCTGGCCTCCTGGCGGCTGTCGTCGCTGGCCGCGTGGCGCGCGCTCGTCCTCGCCCAGGACGCGCCCGGGCCCGTGCCCCGCCGGCTCCTCGGCCGGGTGACGGCGGGGCTGGAGGACCTCGCGGTGCGGGACGCGGTGCTCCTCACCCTCGTCCCCGGGGTGGGCGACCTGCCCGAGCGCACCCTGGTGCGTGCCGGCGACGGGCGCACGGCGGCCGACGACGAGATCGGCGCCGCCCTCGGCCGCCTCCTCGACGCGCGCCGCGGGGTGCGTCCCCCGGCGGGGGCGCCGGCCGCGGCCGCCGCGCTCGCCCAGGTCGTCGCCCACGCCCGCGAGGACGCGGTGGCCGCCCCCACGACGCTGCTGGCGCTGCTGGCGTGGTGGGAGGGGGACGGCGCCCGCGCCGCGGTGCTCGTCGAGCGGGCGGGACGGGCGGACCCCGCGCACGGGCTGGCGCGGCTCCTCTCCCGGCTCCTGGACGCCGGGGTGCCGCCGGGCTGGTACGTCCGGGGCACGCCCTGACGGTCCGGTCGCGCGGCGGGGGCGCCCTCCCGTCCGGGACGGGCCCGGACGGGTACGGTCGCCCCAGGACGGCCGCGGACGAACGAGGGAGACGCAGAGCATGAGCATCGTCGTGGGGTACGTGGCCACGCCGGAGGGTCGGGCGGCGCTCGACGCGGCGGTCGCGGAGGCGCGGCTGCGGGACGAGCCCGTGGTGCTCGTGGCCAGCACGCGCCCCGACGCCGGGTCCGAGGAGCGCGAGCGCCTGTCGGTCGAGCTCGAGACGGTCCGCGCGGAGCTCGAGGGGCACGGCGTCCCGCACGACGTGCGTGTGCTCGACGGGGGGGACGTGGCCGAGGACCTCATCGGCACGGCCGAGGAGGTGGGCGCGTCGCTCGTCGTCCTCGGCCTGCGCCGCCGCAGCCCCGTCGGCAAGCTCATCCTCGGCGCGAACGCCCAGCGCGTGCTGTTCGACGCCCCCTGCCCGGTCCTCACGGCGAAGCCCGGGCCGTCCTGACGCACCGGCCCGGGCCGTGCCCGGGCCGGGAATTCCGCGGTCGCAACCACGGTTGACAGGGGTCGACCCACCCGTGGGGATGACCGCCGGACGCGTGCCCTCTCCCCGCGGCGTCGGGACGGGTCGGTACACTACTGATCTGCCCTCCGGAACCCCTCCTCCGGTTCGTGCTGCCGAAAGGTCCTCCGTGACGTCCCAGACCACGCATCCCGCGCTCCCCCGTGAGTTCGAGCACCCCGCCCTCCAGGAGCTGGTCCGGCGCGGTCGCACGCACGGCGGTGTCGACGCGGCCGACGTCCGCGCGGCGTGCGAGTCCGCCGACGTCCAGGACGCGAAGCGGCTGCGGGCGGTCGTCCGGGGTCTGGCCACCGCCGGCATCGCCGTGACCAGCGCCGAGCCCGCGCCGGCCCGCGCCGTCGCCGCCACGTCGGCCCGCACCCTCCCGTCGGCGCAGGCCTCCGTCGAGGAGGCCGCGCCGCGCGCCGCCGCCAAGCCCGCGGTGAAGGCCGCCGCGAAGCCGGCCGCCAAGGCAGCGGCCAAGCCCGCCGCGAAGGCGGCCGCCAAGCCCGCCGCCAAGGCGTCGGCGAAGACCGCGGCGGCCCCGGCCGGCGAGGTCGACGAGACCCCCGAGGACGCGGAGCCCACCGAGGTCGTGGACCTCGAGGAGGTCGCGGTCGAGGACGTCGTCGCGGTCGAGGAGGTCGCGGAGGAGGAGACCGAGGAGTCGGGCGACGAGGAGTCGAAGCCCGCCCCGAAGGCCGCGGAGGAGCCCGAGGGCGAGAGCGGCGGCTTCGTCTACTCCGACGCCGACGACGACGACGCCCCCGCGCAGCAGGTCGTCACCGCCGGCGCCACCGCCGACCCGGTCAAGGACTACCTCAAGCAGATCGGCAAGGTCGCGCTCCTCAACGCGGAGCAGGAGGTCGAGCTCGCCAAGCGCATCGAGGCCGGCCTCTTCGCCGAGGAGAAGCTGTCCGCGGGCGACGCGGTCGACCCGAAGCTCGAGCGCGAGCTCAAGTGGATCGCGCACGACGGCCGCCGTGCGAAGAACCACCTGCTCGAGGCGAACCTGCGTCTCGTCGTCTCGCTCGCGAAGCGGTACACGGGCCGCGGGATGCTCTTCCTGGACCTCATCCAGGAGGGCAACCTCGGACTCATCCGGGCCGTCGAGAAGTTCGACTACACCAAGGGCTACAAGTTCTCGACGTACGCCACCTGGTGGATCCGGCAGGCCATCACCCGCGCCATGGCCGACCAGGCCCGCACCATCCGCATCCCGGTGCACATGGTCGAGGTCATCAACAAGCTGGCCCGCGTCCAGCGCCAGATGCTCCAGGACCTGGGCCGCGAGCCCACCCCGGAGGAGCTGGCCAAGGAGCTGGACATGACGCCCGAGAAGGTCGTCGAGGTCCAGAAGTACGGTCGCGAGCCCATCTCGCTGCACACGCCCCTGGGTGAGGACGGCGACAGCGAGTTCGGCGACCTCATCGAGGACTCCGAGGCCGTCGTCCCGGCCGATGCCGTGAGCTTCACGCTCCTGCAGGAGCAGCTGCACCAGGTGCTCGACACGCTGTCCGAGCGCGAGGCGGGCGTGGTGTCCATGCGGTTCGGCCTCACCGACGGCCAGCCCAAGACGCTCGACGAGATCGGGAAGGTCTACGGCGTGACCCGCGAGCGGATCCGCCAGATCGAGTCCAAGACGATGTCGAAGCTGCGGCACCCGTCGCGCTCGCAGGTCCTGCGCGACTACCTCGACTGACGCACGCACCCGGCCCTGCCCGGGGACGACGCAGGCCCCGACCGTCCCGCGGTCGGGGCCTGCGTCGTCGTGGGCCTGCGTGCTCCGGGCCGCGCGCTCGTCCGGCGGGCGTGCCGTCCGGCGGCGGCGACCACGGGGACGCCGCAGCGCGCAGGCGCCGGGGGACGCCGACGGGCCCGGACCGAGGTGGTCCGGGCCCGTGGGCGAGCCGGGGTGCCGTCCGTGGTCCGGACGGCGGTCGGGCGTCAGCGCGCGGCGCCGGCTCCCGCACCGTGCTCCGCGTGGAGCCGGTCGGTCTCGTCCTGGACATGGGTGGCGACGTCCGCGAACTTGGGCGCGTGCTCGCGCGCGTGGTGCGCGCAGAAGAGCAGCTCGCCCGCGCCCAGGACCACACGCACGTAGGCCTGCGCGCCGCAGCGGTCGCAGCGGTCCGCCACCGTCAGAGGGGCACTCATCGTCGTGTTCACGTCGTCAGTCAACCATCGAAGGTCCCTGTCCATGCCGTGAGCATCGGCAGGTTCGCCCCGGGCGTACAGGGTTCGGGGCAGATGTCCCCGAACGGCAACACGGCGGTGACCTCGTCGACATCCGGCGCAGGGGCCCGCGCGCGGGTCTGCCGGCCCCCGGCAGCGCCGTGACCTGCGTCCGCGTGCCTCGACGGCCGCTCCGCGGCGGTCCACGGACGCTCCTGGCACGCACCTGTGGCGCGCGGCACGTGTCCAGCAGCCGGACACCGGCCGGCGGGCGCCGGGCGTGTCGCCCCGGGGGCGGTGGGGCACGCTGGGCGTGTGGACCCCCTCGTCGTGCTCGGCCTCGCCCTCGTCGTCGCCGCGGTCGTGCTCGCCGTCCCCGCGGCCCGGGACCTGCGGGCGAGCCGAGGCGTGCGCGAGCGCCTCGGCCGGGCCCGCACCGCCTCCGGGGAGGTGGTGTCGGTGGGCGCCCGTGACGGGCACGTCCTGCCGACGGTCCGCTACCACGTCGCCGGGGCGGCGCTGCAGACGACGCCCCGCACGCCGCCCCCGGGGACGCGGTACCTCGTCGGGCAACCGGTGGACGTGCGCTACGACCCCGAGGAGCCGGCGTGGATGACCGTGGAGGCCGTGCCCGGCGACGCCCGCCCGCCGGCCCCCCGGCGCGGCCGCCTGCTGGCCGCCGCCGCCGCGGCGCTCCTCGTCGGCGCCGCCGCCCTCCTGGCGCTCGGGTGAGAGCGCACCGGTCGGTGGGCCGGACGCCCCCAGCCCCGCTGAGCGGCGCGGCGGACGCCACGCCGCCGCGGGGGCGGGTCCGGGAGCGCCCTCGTCCTACGATCGCGGGGTGACCGCCACCTCCTCCCCGTCCGCGTACACCGCACGGCACCTGTCGGTGCTGGAGGGGCTCGAGGCCGTCCGCAAGCGCCCGGGCATGTACATCGGGACCACGGACAGCCGCGGGCTCATGCACTGCCTGTGGGAGATCATCGACAACTCCGTCGACGAGGCGCTGGGCGGGCACGGGAACCGCATCGAGGTCGTGCTGCACGCGGACGGCTCCGTCGAGGTGCGCGACAACGGCCGCGGCGTCCCCGTGGACCTCGAGCCGAAGACGGGCCTGACGGGCGTCGAGGTCGTCTTCACGAAGCTGCACGCCGGGGGCAAGTTCGGCGGTGGCTCGTACGCCGCCTCGGGCGGCCTGCACGGCGTGGGCGCCTCCGTGGTGAACGCCCTGTCCTCGCGCCTCGACGTCGAGGTCGACCGCGACGGGCGCACGCACCGCATGACGTTCCACCGCGGCGAGCCGGGGACGTTCGACGACGGCGCCGGCCGGGGGCCCGAGTCGCCCTTCGAGCCCTTCGTCCAGGGGTCGGAGCTCGCGGTCGTCGGCAAGGTCGCCAAGGCGCGCACCGGCACGCGCGTGCGGTACTGGGCGGACCGGCAGGTGTTCCCCGCCACCGCGGTGTTCGCCTACGACGAGCTCGTCACGCGCGCCCGCCAGACGGCCTTCCTCGTCCCCGGCCTCACCCTCGTCGTGCGCGACGAGCGCGGGCTGGCGGGCACGCCCGGCGAGCACGGTCCGCACGAGGAGCAGTTCCTCTTCGACGGCGGCGTCGTCGACTTCGTCGACCACCTCGCGCCGGACGCGCCCGAGACCGGCACCTGGCACCTCACGGGGTCGGGCGACTTCACCGAGACGGTGCCGGTCCTCGACGAGCGCGGGCACATGACGCCGCAGGAGGTCCGGCGCACCTGCGAGGTCGACATCGCGCTGCGGTGGGGCACGGGGTACGACACCGAGGTCCGCTCCTTCGTCAACATCATCGCCACCCCCAAGGGCGGCACCCACCTCGCCGGGTTCGAGCAGGGGCTCCTGCGCACCGTGAAGAAGGCGGTGGAGGCGAACGCCCGGAAGCTCAAGATCAGCGGCAAGGACTCCGACGAGCGGCTCGACAAGGACGACGTGCTGGCGGGGCTCACCGCCGTGGTGACCGTCCGCCTCGCGGAGCCGCAGTTCGAGGGCCAGACGAAGGAGGTCCTCGGCACCGCGCCGGTGCGGGCCATCGTCGCGCGCGTCGTCGACGCCGAGCTGGGCGCGCTGCTGACCTCGACCCGTCGCGACCACAAGGAGCAGTCGGCCCGGCTCCTGGAGAAGGTCGTCGGCGAGATGCGCGCGCGGCTGTCCGCGCGCAAGCAGAAGGAGATCTCCCGCCGCAAGAACGCGCTGGAGAGCTCCTCGTTGCCGCCGAAGCTGGCGGACTGCCGCAGCGACGACGTCGCGCGCAGCGAGCTGTTCATCGTCGAGGGCGACAGCGCCCTGGGCACGGCCAAGCTCGCGCGCTCCTCGGACTTCCAGGCGCTGCTGCCCATCCGCGGCAAGATCCTCAACGTCCAGAAGGCGTCGATCTCGGACATGCTGAAGAACGCCGAGTGCGCGGCGATCATCCAGGTCGTCGGTGCCGGTTCCGGCCGCACCTTCGAGCTCGAGCAGGCCCGCTACGGCAAGATCGTGCTCATGACGGACGCCGACGTCGACGGCGCCCACATCCGCACGCTGCTGCTGACGCTCTTCTTCCGCTACATGCGGCCGCTCGTCGAGGCGGGGCGGGTCTTCGCCGCCGTGCCGCCGCTGCACCGCATCGAGGTGATGGGGTCCGGCGGCCGCAAGGGGGAGTACCTCTACACGTACTCCGAGGCGGAGCTGACGGCCACGCTGAAGAAGCTCGACCGGGCCGGCCGGCGCTACAAGGACGACATCCAGCGCTACAAGGGCCTCGGCGAGATGGACGCCGACCAGCTCGCGGAGACCACGATGGACCCCCGCCACCGCACGCTGCGGCGCGTGACGGCGGAGGCCGCCCAGCGTGCCGAGGAGATCTTCGAGCTCCTCATGGGCTCGGACGTCGCGCCGCGCAAGGACTTCATCGTCGCCGGGGCGAACGCCCTCGACCGCAGCCGCATCGACACCTAGGACGGTTCGCCCCAGGACGGCCCGCCCCAGGTCGCGCCCGTGCGGCACGGCGGCCGACGCCGCGCCGCACGGAGGCGCTTCAGGCGCCGTCGGCCGGCGTCGGGCGGTGCTTGACCGCCACCGGGTGGGCCGGCTCGTGCTCGCCGTTCCAGACCTTGAGCACGCCCCAGATCGAGGCGGCGATCGGCACGGCGAGCACCGCACCCGTGATGCCGACCAGGACGGTCCCGATGGTCAGGGCGATGAGGATGACGAGCGGGTGCAGGGCGAGCGACCGCGCCATGACGACCGGCTGGAGGAAGTTGCCCTCGATCTGCTGCACGAGGACGACGACGCCGATGACGACCAGCGCAGCCGTCGGGCCGTTCGTGACGAGCGCGACGAGCGCGGCCAGGACGCCGGCCAGCGTCGCCCCGACGAGCGGGACGAACGCGAGGAGGAAGGTCAGCACGGCCAGCGGGATCGCCAGGGGAACCCGCAGCAGGACCAGCCCGATGCCGATGCCGATGGCGTCCACGGCGGCGACGATCGCCGTGCCGCGGACGTAGCCGCCCAGGGTGTGCATCGTCTGGTCGCCGGCGCGGCGGGCGCGGGCGTAGGACTCGCCCTCGAAGGGGCGCAGGAGGAACTCCCAGAGCCGCGGCCCGTCCTTGAGGAAGAAGAACAGGACGACGAGCATGAGCACGAGGCCCGTCACGAAGTTCGCCGTCGCCGAGACGCCCGCGACCGCGCTGGTGCCGAACGTGCTGGAGGTGAGGAACTCCGTCGCGCTCTGCCGCACGTCCTGGATCTGCTCGTCCGAGATGTCGAAGGGCAGCTGGGAGAACTGCGTCGACAGCTGCTGGACGCCCTCCACGGCCGAGTCCGCGAGCTCGTCCCACTGGCGGCTGACCGCCAGCACGACGGCCGCGAGCACCCCGCCGAGCACGGCGGCGAGCCCGAGCAGGGCCAGCGTCGCGGCGAGGGCCGGCGGCATCACCCGCTCGAAGAGCCGGACCACGGGGTAGATCGCCGCGGCCAGGACGAGCGCGAGCAGCACGGGGATGACCACCAGCGTGAGGCTGCTGACGGCCCGGGTCGCGACCACGAGCACGGCGACGAGGGCCAGGCCCTGCAGCCCCCGCACCGCGGCACGGCCGAACGTGTCCGCCCACGGCGAGGCGGCGCGGGCCGTCGTGAGGGCGTCGACGGGACGGTCCCGGCGGCCACCGGCCGGGTCGGTGGCGGACCCCGCCGCGGCCGTCCGGGCAGCGGCGCCGTGCGGGCCGGCGGCGGCGACGGGCGCCCCTGCCGAGGGGTCCGGGGCGGGGAGAGGGTCGCGCGGCGGGACCGGGCGGCGGCGCAGGGAGGGCATGGTGGGCTCCGGGGGACGACGAGGGGGGATCGGGCCGACCCTAGGTCCGCGGCGCCCGGTCGGCCGGTCGAGCGGTCCGGCCGGCCCGGGTCATCGACGGGCCCGTGGGACCCGGCCGGTCGCACGGCGGGCGGCAGGCGCAGCGCAATGGCCTGGCGTGCACGGGGCGGCGCTTGGCAGGCTGGTGGGATGACGACCGTCTCCACCCCGCCCCTCGCCCCGCTGACGGACCGGGTCGCCGCCCCGTCCCAGGTCCCGCTCCCCGACGCCGCCCTCGGCCTGGCGTGGGGGCCGCTGGGCCCCGACGACGCCGCCGACCTGCACGGCCTCGTCGCCGCGGTCGAGGAGGCCGACCGCGCGCCCGCGCGCATGGCGCCCGAGGAGGTCGCCGAGCTGTTCGAGGGCGCCTGGCGCGACCTCGCGCTCGACACGCTCGGCGGCCGCGACGCCGACGGCGTGCTGCGGGCCTACGCGGACGTCGACACGGCGCCGGGCGACCGCTCCGTCGTGCGGGCCTTCGTCCGCGGCGGGGTGCACCCGGACTGGCGCCGGCGGGGCGTGGGCACGGCGCTCCTCGCGTGGTCGCAGGCACGGGCCCGGCAGCTGCTGGCCGCCTCCGGCAAGGAGCTCCCGGCCCGCATCGCCCTCTACGCCGACGACTCGGCCGCGGCGACGGTCGCGCTGCTCGAGCGCTCGCCCTTCACGCCCGCCCGGTACTACACGGACATGCGACGCGACCTCGCCGTGCCGCTGCCGCAGCCGCGGGCCCTGGACGGGGTCCGGCTCGAGCCGTGGTCGCCGGAGCGCGACGAGAGCGTCCGGGTCGCGCACAACGAGGCGTTCTCCGACCACTGGGGCAGCGAGCCGCGCACCGCCGAGCAGTGGACCCAGCACCGGAGCATGTTCGCGCCGGGGTGGAGCGTCGTCGCCGTCGACACCGCCTCGGACGAGGTCGTCGGGTACGCCCTGTCCGGCCGCTACGAGCAGGACTGGCCCGTCGTGGGGTACTCCTCGGGCTACACGGAGCTGCTCGGGGTCCGGCGTCCCTGGCGGGGCCGGGGCCTGGCGGTCGCGCTCCTCGTCGCCGTCATGGAGGCCTACCGGGCCGACGGCATGCAGTTCGCCGAGCTCGGCGTGGACACCGCCAACCCCTCCGGGGCGCACGGGCTGTACGCCTCGCTGGGCTACGAGGCGTACCACTCGAGCACGATGTGGTCGATCGAGCTCTAGGGCGAGCGACCCGGCGGCCGCCGGCGCCCCGTCCCGCGGTCAGCCGACCGCGTGCACCGGGGCCGCCAGCGGCGTGCCGGAGCCGTCGCGCCGCGGGTCGGGCGTCGGCAGGTCGACGGCCTGGCCCGCCGAGCCCGTCGCGCAGGCGGGCGCCGGGCCGACCCACGCGAGCAGGAGCGTGTCCTCGCCCTTGAGGAACCGGTGCGAGCGCACGCCGCCGGTCGCCCGGCCCTTCGCGGGGTAGACGTCGAAGGGCGTCACCTTGGCCGTGCCCGCCTGCGTGCCGGGCAGCGCCACGGAGCTCCCGGCGACGGTGACGACCTGCGCCTCGACGCCCGGGCCGATCGCGCCGAAGGACAGGACCCGGGCGCCCGCACCGAGCGCGATCCCCGCCATGCCGCCGGCCGGCCGGCCCTGCGGCCGCACGGCCGAGGCGCGGAACCGCAGCAGGGAGGCGTCGGAGCTGACGAGCACGAGCTCGTCCTCGTCCGTGACCTCCGCGCACCCGACGACGACGTCGCCGTCCTTGAGCCCGACGACCTCCCAGGCGTCGCGGTTCGCGGGTGCCTCGGCGGTCGTCACGCGCTTGACGACGCCGCCGGCGGTGCCGAGCGCGAGCGTCGGCGCGTCGGGCGCGAGCGAGCACAGCCCGACGACGCGCTCGCCCTTGTCCAGCGCGATCACCTCGTCCAGCGGCACGCCGCCGGACAGGCTCGGCGCCCCGTGGCTGGGTGCCAGCGCCGGCAGGTCGAGCACGCCGACCCGCACCACGCGGCCGTGCGAGGTCACCGCACCGACCTGGGCGCGGGCGGTCGTCGCGACGACGCTCGTGAGCACGTCGTGCCGGGCACGGGCGCCCTCGGGCCGCGTCGGGCGGTGGTCGTCGGCGGTGCGGGCGAGCAGGCCGGTGGCCGACAGGAGCGCGAAGCAGGGGGTGTCGGCGATCTCGAGCGGCGCGGCCGCGCGGGCCGAGGCCCGCCCGCCGGTGGCCGTCGCCGGGACGGGCAAGGCGCCGACCGCCGACGCGCCGGCCGACTCCAGCAGCACGGTGCGCCGCGGCGTGCCGTAGGTCTGCGCGACCTCGGCCATCTCGTCGGACACCAGCGCCCGCAGGCGCGCCTCGTCGCCGAGGATCTCCTGCAGCTCGGCGATCTCCGCGGCGAGGCGGTCCCGCTCGGACTCGAGCTCGACGCGGGAGAAGCGGGTGAGGCGGCGCAGGCGCAGCTCGAGGATGTACTCCGCCTGCTTCTCGGACAGGTCGAAGACCTGCTGCAGGCGCGTGCGGGCGGCGTCGGCGTCCTCCGCCGCGCGGATGAGCTGGATGACCTCGTCGATGTCGAGGATGGCCAGGAGCAGCCCCTCGACGAGGTGCTGGCGGTCCAGGCGCTGGGTGAGGCGGTGCCGCGACCGGCGCCGCACGACGTCGATGCGGTGGTCCACCCACACCTGGAGCAGCTCGCGCAGGCCCAGGGTCCGCGGCTGGCCGTCGACGAGCACGACGTTGTTGATGTTGAACGAGTCCTCGAGCGGGGTGGCGCGGTAGAGCTGCTCGAGCACCGCCTCGGGGTGGAACCCCGACTTCACCTCGACGACGAGGCGCACGCCGTGCGTGCGGTCCGTGAAGTCGTCCGCGCCCGAGATGCCGACGAGGCGCTTGGCCTGCACGCCCTCCTTGATCTTCTCGAGGATCTTCTCCGGGCCGACGAGGTACGGCAGCTCCGTGATGACGATGCCCTGCCGGCGGGGGGTGACGTTCTCGATGCGCGCGGTGGCCCGGGTGCGGAACGCGCCGCGGCCCGTGCGGTAGGCCTCGCGCACGCCCTCGAGGCCGACGACCTTGCCGCCCGTGGGCAGGTCGGGGCCGGGCACGAAGCGCAGGAGGTCCTCGAGCGTGGCGTCCGGGTGGGCGACGAGATGCCGCGCCGCCGCGACGACCTCGACGAGGTTGTGCGGCGCCATGTTCGTCGCCATGCCGACCGCGATGCCCGCCGCGCCGTTGACGAGCAGGTTCGGGATGGCCGAGGGCAGGACCGCCGGCTGCATCGTCTTGTTGTCGTAGTTCGGGACGAACTCGACGGTGTCCTCGTCGAGGCCCTGCGTCATGGCGGTGGCGGCCGGCGCCATGCGGGCCTCGGTGTAGCGCGGGGCGGCCGGCCCGTCGTCGAGCGAGCCGAAGTTGCCGTGCCCGTCGATGAGGGGCAGCCGCAGGGAGAACGGCTGCGCCAGGCGCACCATCGCGTCGTAGATCGCCGTGTCGCCGTGGGGGTGCAGCTTGCCCATGACGTCGCCGACGACGCGCGCCGACTTCACGTAGGGCCGGTCGGGGCGCAGCCCCATCTCCGACATCTGGAAGAGGATCCGGCGCTGCACGGGCTTGAGGCCGTCCCGCGCGTCGGGCAGCGCGCGCGTGTAGATGACGGAGTAGGCGTACTCGAGGAACGACGACTCCATCTCCGCGGCGACGTCGATGTCGACGATGCGCTCGGCGACGTCCTCGGGCGGCAGGTCGGGGGACGACGGGCGACGGGCCATGGGGCGGCGGCCTCTCGGGTCGGTCGGGTCGGGGCTGCGGGCATTGTCCCCCGGACGCCGGGCGCGCCCGCGACGGCACGCGGGCGGGGCACGCGGGCGGGTGCGCGGGCGGGGCCCGGGCACCCGGCCCCGCGGCGGCCGGGTGCCCTGAGGGGCGCCGCGGGTCGGGGCGCACCGGGGCGGGGGGCCTCGCTAGGGTGACGACCATGGTGGACGTCGGCGGGGACGGGGCCGGGGCGCCCGCCGCGCAGGGCCCCGCGCCGGGGCCCGCGGCGGGAGGACCGGACGGCGGCTACCCCGCCGGCTGGGAGGCGGACGTCGTCCTCTACGACGGCGGCACCACGCACGTGCGGCCCATCCGCCCCGACGACGCCGACGCCCTCCAGGCCTTCCACCTCGGGCAGTCCGAGCGCTCGAACTACCTGCGCTGGTTCGCGGCGCTCGAGCGCATCCCGGACCGCGACCTGGCCCGGCTCGTGCAGGTGGACCACGACCAGCGGGTCGCGCTCGTCGCGGTGCAGACCGACGACGACGACACGGAGCGCATCATCGCCGTGGCGCGCTACGACCGGGTGGACGACGACACCGCCGAGGTGGCGTTCAACGTCTCGGACGCGCACCAGGGCCGCGGGCTGGGCTCGGCGCTGCTGGAGCACCTCGCCGCCGCCGCACGCGAGCGGGGGGTGCGGCGCTTCGTCGCCGAGGTGCTGCCGCAGAACGGCCGGATGATCGCCACCTTCCGCGAGGCGGGCTACGGCGTGCGCCAGCGCACGGAGGACGGCGTCGTCAGCGTGGGCTTCGACATCGACCCCACGGAGCGCTCCCTGGCCGTCATGGCGGAGCGGGAGCACCGCGCGGAGGCGCTGTCTGTGCGCGGGGTGCTCGGCGCCCGGTCCGTCGTGGTCGTCGGGCCCGGTCACGGGCAGGGGCTCGTCGCGCGCATGGCCGAGACGGTCGTGCGTTCGCTGCGCACGGCCGACCCGAAGCTGCCCGTGCACCTCGTCGGGGTGCCGGGGCAGGCGGGCGCGGACCGGTGGGAGGCGCTGGCCGCGCTGCCGCGCCCGGTGGACCTGGCCGTCCTCGCCGTCGAGGCGCGCGACGCCGCGGGCCTGGTCCGGGCGCTCGCGCGGCACGGGGTGCGGGCCGTGGTGCTCCTGTCGGCGGGGTTCGGCGAGACGGGGCCGGGGGGCGTGGAGCTGCAGCGCACGGTCGTGCGGGCGGCGCGCACGGCGGGCATCAGGGTGCTGGGGCCGGCCTCCTTCGGCATCCGCTCCGTCCGTCCCGACGGCACGGTGCTCGACGCCTCCCTCGCGCGCGAGCCCCTGCCGGTCGGGCGCGTGGGCGTGTTCTGCCAGTCCGCACCGGTGGCCGTCGGGCTCGTCGACGCCGTGCGGCAGCGCGGGCTGGGCCTGGCGCAGTTCGTCTCGGCGGGGCACCGCGCGGACGTCTCGGGCAACGACCTCATGCAGTTCTGGACGGCCGACGAGGGGACGGACGTCGTCGCCCTGCTGCTGGAGTCCATCGGCAACCCCCGCAAGTTCACGCGGATCGCCCGGCGGCTGGCGGCGACGAAGCCCGTCGTCGTCGTGACGGCCGGCCGGTCGGGGCAGGTGGTGCCGCCCGGGCACGCGGTGCGCACGACCTACGTGCCGCCGCGCACGCTCGAGGAGATGATGCGGCAGGCCGGCGTGGTCCGGGTCGACGACGTGCGGCAGATGCTCGACGTCGTGCAGCTCCTGCAGCACCAGCCCCTGCCGACGGGCCGGCGGTGCGCCGTCCTGGCGAGCTCGGCGACGACCGCGGCCGTCGTCACGGCCTCCGCGACGGCGGCGGGCCTCGTCGTGCGCGAGGACCCGGTGGTGCTGCCCGAGGACGCCGACCCCGGGCGGGTGCAGCGTGCGGTCGACGCGGTCTTCGCGCAGGACGCCGACGCCGTCCTCGTCGTGCGGGTGCCCGTGGTGTACGGGCCCGACCCCCACCTGGCGCGCGCGGTGGCGGAGGCCGCGGCCCGGACCGGACGCACCACCGCCGCCTGCCTGTCGGGCCCGCCCGGCGTGACGGCCGAGCTCACGGCGCCGGACGCCGACGGCCGCCCGCGGACCGTCCCGGCGTACGCGACCTCCGACGACGCGGCCGCGGCGCTCGCGCGCGCCGCGCGGTACGCCCGCTGGGTCGAGGGGGAGCGGGGCCGGCCCGTGCAGCCGCCCGGCGTGGACGTGCGGGCCGCGCGGCGCCTGGTGCGGCGGTGGGGGGTGCCCGGCGAGGCCGTGCGCCTGGACCCCGCGCGCACGCACGAGCTGCTCGCCACCGTCGGCCTCGCGACGGTGCCGACGCTGCCCGCCCACGACCCGGAGGAGGCGGTCCTCGCGGCGCGGCGGATCGGCCACCCGGTCGCGGTGAAGTCGACCTCCCCGGTCCTGCGGCACCGCGCCGACCTCGGCGGCGTGCGTCTGGACCTGGCCGACGACGACGACGTGCGCGCCGCGGCCGCCGGGGTGCTGGCCGTCGCCGCCGGCCAGCCCACCGGTGACGTGCCGGAGCCGCTCGAGGTCCAGGAGATGGTCCCGCCCGGGGTGCCCTGCGTCGTCCGGTCCGTGGAGGACCCGCTCTTCGGCCCCGTGCTGAGCTTCGGGCTGGCGGGGGACGCCACCGACCTGCTCGGCGACGTCGGGTACGCGATGCCGCCGCTGACGCCCGAGGACGTGGCTGCCCTCATCCGCACGCCGCGCGCGGCCCCCCGGCTGTTCGGCTACCGCGGCCAGCCCGAGCTCGACGTGCCCGCCCTGGAGGACGTCGTCGCGCGCGTGAGCGTCCTGGCCGACGCGCTGCCCGAGCTGCGCTCGCTCGAGCTGCACCCGGTCGTGGTCGCCCGGCGCGGGGCGTGGGTCCTGGCGGCACGGGTCGAGCTCGGCCCGGCCGACCGCACGGACGTGCCCCGGCGGGCCCTGCAGCGGTAGGGGCCGCGGCCGGCCGGCGCCCGGGACGCGGGGGTGGCGACCGGGGGACGGGCGCGCACGGGGCCCGTGCGTGCGTGCGAGGATGAGGTGTGCCTGCCGTTCCCGCCGACCTGCGCTCCGACCTGCACCACGCGGGCTACTACCCGGACCTCGTGGCCGACGTCCTCGCGGTGGCGCTCGCGGACGAGACCGTCGAGGCGCACCTCGTGCACCCGGAGACCACCTTCGACGACGTCGAGGTGCGGCGGCACGTGACGGTGCTGGCCCTGACGCCGACGCGGCTCGTCGTGGCGCACGTCGACGACCACCCCGCCGACTCCGAGCACCCCGCCGCCAGCGCCGCCGCCACCACGGAGGCCGTCCCGCTGCACGCGCTGCGCTCCGTGGCCGTCACGCACGTCGTGGACTCCCCGGCCGCGCACACCCCGGGCGCCACCGCGGGCGAGGTCACCCTGGCCATCGGCTGGGCGGGCGTCTCGCGCGTCGACCTCGAGCCCGCCACGTGCGGCGACCCGGAGTGCGACGCGGACCACGGCTTCACCGGCACGATGTCGCCCGACGACGTCGTCGTGCGCGTCAGCGCGGCCGCGGAGGGCGTCGGGGCGGTGCGCGCCGCCCTCGGCTTCGCCCGGCGCCTGTCGGCCGCCAGCGCCCGCGGCTGATGCCCGCCCCGGTCCCCGGCACGGTCCCGGCCCCCGCAGCGCCGGCCCCCGCAGCGCCCGACCCCGCGGTCCCGGCCCCGTCGGGCAACCCCGCTCCCGGGGCGGACGGAGCCCGCGCCGCCGCGGCGGCCGCGGAGGCGGAGGCCGTGCGGGCCGGCTTCCTCCACCCCGGCGGCGAGCGGCGGCTCGGCCGCGTCCTGCCCGCCCTCGCGGACGCCCTGGGCGCGCCCGTGCACCCCGACGGCGGTGCCGCCCGGGCCGTGCTCGGGCTGCCGACCGCCGAGCGGGTCTGCGTCGTGCTCGTCGACGGGCTGGGGCACCTGAACCTCGCCGAGCGGTCGGGGCACGCCCCCTTCCTGCGCTCCCTCCTCGCGGGGTCCGAGCCCCTCGTGAGCACGGTGCCGTCGACGACCGCCACGGCGATGGGCACCTTCGGCACGGGGGAGGGCCCGGGACGGACCGCGATGCTCGGCTACACCGTGCGCGACCCGGGCACGGGTCGGCTCGGCAACCTCGTGTCGTGGACGGACCTGCCGGGGCCGCACGCCTGGCAGACGGTCCCGGGTGTGCTCGCGGGGCTCGCGGCCGCCGGGGTGACGACGACGAGCGTCGGGCCCGCCCGCTTCGCCGGCTCCGGGCTGACCGAGGCGGCCCTGCGGGGTGCGGAGTTCGTCGCCGCCGAGGGGCTCGACGCGCGGGTCGACGCGGTGGCCCGGGTGCTGCGCCGCCCGGGTCTGGCGTACCTGTACTGGGGCGAGGTCGACAAGGCCGGCCACCACCACGGGTGGGGCTCCGCCGCCTGGGGCGCGGCGCTGGAGGAGGTCGACGCCGGGCTGCGCGCGCTCGTGCGGCGCCTGCCCGCGGGCACCCTCGTCGTCGTCACCGCCGACCACGGGATGGTGGACGTCGACCGCGCGCTGCGCTGGGACGCCGCCGCGGACCCGCGGCTCGCCGAGGGCGTCGAGCTCGTGGCGGGGGAGCCCCGGTTCCTGCACCTGCACACCACCCCGGCCGCCCCGGGCCGGCCGGACGTCGCCGGCGCCGTCGCCGCCCGGTGGCGCGACGTGCTCGGCGAGCACGCGGTCGTCGCCGAGCGCGACGCGGCGGTCGAGGCGGGCTGGTTCGGGCCGGTCGACGCCGCGGTACGGCCGGTGGTCGGCGACGTCGTCGTCGCGATGGCGGGTCGGGCGACCGTCGTGGACCCGGCCACCCAGAGCGAGGCGTCCCTGGAGCTCGTGGGGGTCCACGGCTCCCGGACGCCGGCGGAGATGCTCGTGCCGCTGCTGGTGGTGCAGGCGTGAGGCGCTGACGTGGCCGAGCTCGTCTTCTTCTCCGGGACCATGGACTGCGGCAAGTCCACCCTCGCGCTGCAGATGCACCACAACCACGCCGCCCGGGGGCGGCAGGGGCTGCTCTTCACCCAGCACGACCGGTCCGGGACCGCCCTCATCTCCTCGCGCCTGGGCCTCGTGCGGCGGGCCGACGAGGTCACGGACGCCACGGACTTCTGGCGCGTCGTGCTGGAGCGGCGGGCCGCGGGTGCCGCCGTGGACTACCTCGTGTGCGACGAGGCGCAGTTCTACGCCGCGGAGCAGGTGGAGCAGCTCGCCCGGGTCGTCGACGAGCTCGAGGTCGACGTGTTCGCCTTCGGCATCACCACGGACTTCCGGGCCCGGCTGTTCCCCGGCTCGGCGCGGCTCGTCGAGCTGGCCGACCGCGTCGAGGTGCTCCAGGTGCGGGCCCTCTGCTGGTGCGGCGCGCGTGCGACGCACAACGCCCGCACGGCCGACGGCCTCATGGTGGTCGAGGGCGACCAGGTCGTGGTGGGGGACGTCGAGCCGGTCGCGGGCGAGGTCGCCTACGAGGTCCTGTGCCGGCGGCACCACGTGCGGCGGATGACGGCCGCCGTCGCCCGCGCCGTCGCCCCGACCCCCCCGACCGCCTGACGCCGCCGCGGGGCGAGCACGGGCACCGCCCGCCCCGCCCCGGCCTCGCGGCCGACGGACGGGCGGCGGCTACTCCGGGCGGGCCCCGAACACGATCTCGTCCCAGCTCGGGACCTTCGCGCGGCCCCGGCGCGGGCGCGGGCGGTCGCCGGCGGGTGCGCCCGCCGCCCCGGCGGCCAGCAGGGCGCCGTCCTCGGGCTCGACCTCGTCCTCGCGCTCGTCCCGGCGCGCCCCGGGCCGCTCCGGCGCCGCCGGCGCGACCGGTGTCGGGGCGGTGGTCGCCGGCCCCGG
>NZ_RWJX01000046.1 GCF_004123805.1 Cellulomonas endophytica
CGACGAGGAGGCGGGCGTCCTGCGCTTCGCCCAGGAGAGCGGCTCCGCCGGAGACGAGTTCCGGCGCGTGACGCTGGCCGCGTCCTTCGCCGAGGGCGTCGGGCTGTCGGGCCGCGCCTGGCGGGCGCGCGACCTCGTGTTCGTCCGCGACCTCGCGGAGGTGACCGACTGCGTCCGCGCTCCCGCCGCGCAGCGGGCCGGCGTGCGGTCGGGCGTGTGCTTCCCCGTCGTCGACGAGGGGCACGTCATCGGCACGATGGACTTCTTCGTCACCGAGACGATCGAGCTGTCCCCCTCGCGCGCCGCCGCGCTGCGCAACGTGGCACAGCTCGTCTCGCATCGCCTGTCCGTGCTGCGCCGCTCCGCGGAGGACACCCGCAACGCGCATCTCCTGCTCGACACGGTGTCGCAGCTGCGGGCCGCCGCGGGCGACGCCGGGCGGGTCGCCGAGGAGGCGGTCGGGCAGTCGGGCGCCATGCGCGAGGAGGTGGCGGCCCTCAGCGAGGCCTCGGCCGCCATCGGCGACGTCATCAAGGTCATCACCGCCATCGCCCAGCAGACGAACCTGCTGGCCCTCAACGCCACCATCGAGGCGGCCCGCGCCGGCGAGGTGGGCCGCGGCTTCGCCGTCGTCGCGAACGAGGTCAAGGAGCTCGCCGGCGAGACGGCCGCGGCCACGCAGCGCGTCGCCGACCAGATCGCCGGCATCCAGTCCAGCAGCCGGTCGGTCGCCGCCGGGATCCACGCGACGAGCGAGATCGTCGGGCAGCTCGACGCCGTGCAGCAGCGCATCGGTGACGTGCTCGAGCAGCAGGCCGCGATGGCGGCGCGCTTCACGAGCTAACGCCGGCCCTCGCCGCCGAGGTTCGGCAAGATTCTTTCCTTGGTGCGTCGGACTCCTCGTCCTGGGTATCGCCACGGTCGTTTCCTCGGGCCCTCCATCCGCCGGTGCCACTGTCGGTCGCGTACCTCCTGTGTCTGCGCGGCGCTCGCGTCAGCATGGGCTTCCAGGTCGCAAGCGGTTGCGTCCTCGTCACAAGCCTGCGCTGCCTGATCTTGCGCCTATACGCATTCGTCACCGGGCGACAGGCCGCGCGAAGGCCGGCGTTCGCGGCGGCCGAGTCCGGCTCGTCGGGGACGATCTTGTGGTTGAGGCGCTGGACGTGCAAGTACATGCGATCCGCCTGAGGCGAGCAGTTGGGCTCACTTTCTCGTCCGCCAGACGAATCGCATCTTTGCGCGCAGCCACGTCTCCGCGGTCAGCGTGCGACGCGCCGAAGGAAGGCCCGAACCGCGTCAGAGGCGTTCAGCTCGCACCATGAAATATCTCCGCTGGCCTCGCTCGACCGGCTTCGGAAGCTCCTACCTAGGTTCTTCCGGTGGCCGCCAATGGGAAACGAGGCCGCCGCCGACTAGCAGAAGACCGTGACGTCCGGAGCTGACAGCCGCTCTGACACCGTCCGGTACCGGTACCTGCCACAGCAGGCGTCCCGTTCGCAAGTTGCGGGCCTCGAGCCGGCCTTCAGCGGTCGAGACCACGACCTGCCGGCCGTCTGTCGCATGCCCACCATCGATGTCGCCAACTGTCCACAGCGCGTCCCCTGTTTGAGCACTAGGGCGCGAAACACGTCGTCTTCCTCAAGCAGGACCACGCCCGCGACGACCTGCACGTGCTGAGGGGCCGCCCATCGCAACCAGCGCCGCTCACCGGTTTGCGCGTCGCGAGCGTGCAGCAGCCCGTTCAGCGACTGCACGAACACCAGGTCCGACCTGCTGCCGTCGTCAATGTCCGGGGCGACGAGGTACCCCGCCGCGGACCAGGCGAGTGATCCGTCGGCGTCAAGCACCTCGACAGCAGGACCGTACGCACGACGCGCTCCCTGCCGCACCTGCCTACCGTCCAACAGGTCGACCGCGCCGGCGGCATACGGGGACCAGGACGGAGCTCCGCTGAGCTCACGGCCGCTGCCGCTTTCGAGGACTGTCACCTTGCCATCGCCGACGGCGACGAGAACTTCGCTCCCTTGCTGCCACACCGACACGCCCGCTAGGCCATCCCCGGCCACGGTGTCGTCCGTCCAAGACCAGATCCGCTCCCCCGTCGTCAGGAAACGAGCCTCGAGAGTGACCCGGCTATCCTCGTCGAGGCCGTAAAACACAGCTCTGTCCTCGGTCAGCAGATTGGCGCTCCCCAGCGGTACGTCCAGCGCCAGTCGCTGGGCGCCCGTGGCCGGCTCATGCACCCGCAGCGACAAGCCGCCCCGTCCCTGGCCTCTGTGGTGCTCCTCGCACACCGCGCTGCTGCTGGTCGCGAGGCCCGGCTTCGCGACCGTGGCCGTGGTGCAGGGGCCATCGAGGGCGTAGATGGCCCGGCCGTCGTCGACTCGAACGGCCCGGACTTTTCCGTCGTGCTGTGCGATCAGCACGGTCTCATCGGTCTCCATCAGCACTGCGGCGCCGGCGGTCCTCCAGGTCTGCACGAGGGGTGCTCCTAGGTCTGCTGCCAACCCCTGGGTCACGGCGAGCCGCGCGTCGAGCCTGGCGGCAACGACGGCGTCGACGGCGGTCAAGCCTCCGAGAAGCAGCGCAGCCGCGCCGACGCCCCAGCGCGTCCGCCGCGACCATCGACGGCGCGGGCGTGGAACGCCGGGCGGGGTCCCCCCGTCAGCAGCGGCCGGCCTGGCCACGTCCTCGTCCCACGTCACCTCTGTCAGCCGTTCGGGCCGCATGGTGCCTCACCATCGTCGTCGGGCAGAGCAGAGGTCAGGGGCGGCCTCGGCGCTTGGCCTCGTACATGGCCTGGTCAGCAGCGCGGAGCAGGTTGTCGGCGCTGTTCATGGTGGGGTCGAGCACGGCTGCGCCGATGCTGGCGCTCACGTCCAGCTCGGTGTCGTTGAGTGTCAGCGGCGCGGCCAGCGCCTGTTGGACCTGCTGCTGCAGCTGGGCAAGAGTGGCGGGGGTGGGCAGGTCGGGGCAGAGCGCGACGAACTCGTCGCCGGCGTAGCGGGCCAGGATGTCAGTAGGGCGTAGGGCGCCAGCGACCCGGCGCGCGACTTCGATCAGCAACTGGTCGCCGACCAGGTGCCCGTGTTGGTCGTTGACCGACTTGAAGTTGTCGAGGTCGATGAACAGCACCCCGATGCCGCTGCCGGATGCCGCGGTGATGGCTTGCTCCAGCTGGGCGAACAGCAACGCGCGGTTCCCGAGCCCGGTCAGGGGATCGTGGGTGGCGCTATGGGCGGCGACCTGGTGTGCCGCGCGGGCCTGGTCGCGGTCGTGCGCCATAACGACGTAGGCGACCGCGACGTCTGCCAGGGCCTGCGCGGTACGCAGGAACGTCTCGTCGAAGGACCCTGCGCTGGCGCGGTACACGTCTAACGCTCCCCACACGTGCCCGCGAGCCAGGAGCGGGATAGAGGCCACGGAGCGCAGGCTCAAGGACTGGGCGTGCTCGCAGAACTGCGGCCACCGCTGCGGATGGGCTGCGAGGTCCTCTTCGATGACGACGCGTCCACTTGCGCGGGCGTCCATGCACGGCCCGCGCATCATGGCGTCCTGGATCTGTTCGGCGGACTGCACGGCGGGTGAGGTCGCCGAGACCAGCTGCATGCGGTCCCCGACGTTGAAGACCACTCCGGCGCCGGCGATGTCGAGGATGTCGGCGGATGCGGCGGCGAGCTGGTGCAAGATGTCAGCGACCTGAAAGTCGCCGGTGGCGTGCTGCGCGAACTGGACGAAGACCTCGACCAGGCGGGCGTTGAGCGGCACGCGGCGTCCTCCTTGTGCGGAACTGTGAGCGGGAGCTGCACAGGTGGCGCAGCGCGCGTGCGGTCGTACCGCAACCGCAAGCATTGTCTTCGCTGGCCGCTTCTGCCAGGTGGAGTCGCAACGGTCACCAGAACGAGGTTCGGCGCGGCCACCCAGTCTTCCGCAGCGGTACGTCGAGCGACTCCTGCGTCCCGCTCGAGGACGACACTGTCCGGCGCGACCGCACGGCCCGCGGAGCGGCGCGACGCCGGCGCTGCTTCTCAGTGCTGTAGGCCCTCGCCGCTGCGCACCGCTCCTCGTCGCCGCGACCGTCATTCTGACTCGATGCAACGGCGCGGAGGACTGAGGGTGTCGTGGTCAGGTCACAGTGCGCCGTGCGACATGGGCAAGGTCTCGATAGGAAGAGTGAAGGTGGCCCAGACATGGACGGTGTCCGGGGTGCGGTACCAGGCGGTGTCTTGAGACAACAGGTGCGTGATGTGTAGACCGAAGCCGCCGTGGCCGGCGGGGCGAGGTTCGGCCACGTGGGGGCGGTCGGCGGTGGCGGGGTTCGCGACATCCAGCAGGTACGTGACGCCGTCGGTGCGCAGATGCACCACTACGGGTGCCTCGCCGTGCACGAGCCCATTGGTGGCGAGCTCGGTGGCGACCAGGGCGATGTGCTCGGGGACGCTGTCGAGGAGCACAGGCCCGGGGCGGGCGACCGCTCGGTCGACCTCGTACCGAAGGCTGGCACGCAGGGCGGCAAGGTCGCTGACCGAGGTCAGGGTCCACTGCTGCACCACGGGCAGGTGCAGCAGTGGCAGTGCTGACCGCAGGGCGGGCGTGCGAGCGGTGTCGTTCACCCCCTGAACCTCCGGCAATCGATGGGACGGGCGCGGCGCATCCGCCCGTGGCCGTGACACCGACGGTAGGCACAGGCCGCCCAGACCGCCATCGGCAGGGGCAGCAGACGGAGGACACCTGGAGGCAAGGTTGCCACGCCGGGCGTTTCGAGTTGCGCGGCGCGAATCCTCTGGTCGCATGGAGGGCAACGCAGTGAACCGCGCTGACCCGAGAAGTGGTGCGGCGCATGAACGAAGGAGACGGTGACGTGATCAGCACGCAGCAGGCCCAGACCCTCACCGGCGCCACCGTGCACGGCTCGGACGGCGGCAAGATCGGCAAGGTCGGCCAGGTCTACCTCGACGACGCCAGCGGCTCCGTGGAGTGGGTGACCGTCCACACCGGTCTCTTCGGCACGAAGGAGCACTTCGTGCCCGTGGCCGACGCCACGGCCAGCGGTGACGGCCTCACGGTCCCCTTCACGGCCGACCAGGTGAAGAACGCCCCCTCCATCGACGCCGAGGGCCACCTCGACCCGCAGGAGGAGGAGGCGCTGTACCGCCACTACTCCCTCGACTACTCGACGGACTACGCCACGACGGGCACGGCGGGCTACGCCGACACCGACGCGCGCGGCACCGTCGGCCACGACACCTCCGGCCCCACCACCGACGACGCCATGACGCTGTCGGAGGAGCGCCTCGACGTGGGCACGGAGCGCCGCGAGGCCGGCCGCGCCCGCCTGCGCAAGTACGTCGTGACGGAGCAGCAGACCGTCCAGGTCCCCGTGTCCCGCGAGGAGGTCCGCCTCGAGCGCGAGCCCATCACGGACGCGAACCGCGGCGCCGCGCTGGCCGGTCCCGACCTGTCCTCGGAGGAGCACGAGGTGATCCTCACCGAGGAGCGCCCCGTCATCGCCACCGAGACCGTCCCCGTCGAGCGCGTGCGCCTGGACAAGGAGACCGTCACCTCCACGGAGACCGTCACCGCCCAGACGCGCCACGAGGAGGTCGAGCTGGACGACGAGAGCGGCACCGCTCGGCCCTCCCAGATCTGAGCGGTACCGGTCCGGACATCGCACGCGCGGCAGGGCTGGTCGGCTTCGAGCCGACCAGCCCTGCCGTCTTGTACCTCGGATCGTCACGGCGCTCGACGGTGCTCGACGGTGCTCGACGGTGCTCGACGGTGCTCGACGGTGCTCGACGGTGCTTGATGGTGCTTGATGGTGCTCGACGGTGCTCGACGCATGGACGGTCGGAACGGGCACGGACCGATTAGGTCGGGTCCAGCGGCCTGGGACGCGGGGTGCCGGGGCCCGAGGGTCTAGGACCGTTGGGGTGCTGCGTGCGGGCGACCAGGTCGCCGGCTAGTTGCGCCAGCTTGATGTTGCGGTGAGAGCTCAGGCCGGACAAGAACGCGAACGCTTGGTCGGGTGTACCACCGCGGTGCGCCATCACGATGCCCTTGGCCTGCTCGATGGTCGCCCGGCTGCCGAGCGCTTGCTGCAGCTGAGCGGTCAGGGTCGTGCTGCGCTGCCGGTCCTGCAAGACTGCGAGAACGACACCTGCGGCGTCGGTGACCAGGTCCGCGGCGGCCAGGTCGTGAACGCTCCAGGCTCCCGGTTGGGTCCGGTAGAGCGTCACGACGACCTGTTGGTGACCCGCGTCGAGTGCCCGTGCCGCTACAGCTCGAGCGGTCGCCCCATCGTCGGAGCGGCGAGCTGCTGCGCTCAGGGCCGGCCACCGGCGGTCAGCGGGCAGGTCCTTGGTGAGCACCCACGTCGCTGTGGTCAGGGCGGCGATGCTGGGCCCGTGGCCGGTGCGCAGCTGAAGCTCGTCGCCGCGCCCGGCGACGGCGCCCGTACCGGCCACGGCCGTCGGGGCGGTGGGAGAGCCGAGCACGACGCTGACCGCGTCGACACCTAGGGCGTTCCTGACCGCCTCGGCGAGGGGCCGCAGCGCAGCGGGCACCGTGAGGTCCCGTCGCGCCAGCTCGAACACCTGCGCGCAGTGTCGTGCCAGGACAAGGCAGGGCGGTCCTGTGCCCGGAACGGGCGCAGGCGGCACCGGTGAGGGCAGCAGCGCCGGGGCGTCTGGACTGTGGCGCTGGGCTCGCGGCTGCGCCTGAGACGAGACGTGGTGCTGCGGAGTGTGCTCGGTCATCAGAGCCGTCAGGGGTGTGCGTCGGCGCTGGCGCGGGCCAGCTGCGCCAGTCGTTGGTGCCGTTGAGCGACAGCCGCGTGGTGAGTCGCGATCAAGGCCCACCCGACCTGGACGTGCTGTGGTGCCGTCAGGTTCAGCAGCGGCATCACCGCCAGGGCTACGGCCGGCTCGTGCCGGCGGGCGGTCATCACAGGCGTCACTCCCCTCCAAGGGTCGGGTCCGCAGGCGGCGAGGCCGCACCGGCAGTTCGGGTCGTGGGTGGGCCCGTGGCCGGCAGTGGCACCGCTGGGGTGGGAGGGATGTGGACGGGACCGGCTTCAGGGGGGCGTGGTGCGTCGTGCGGGTGCAGCCGGACCGCGACCAGGGCCACGTCGTCCTCGGGTCGGTCGGAGACCATGCGGGACAGGACCTCATCCACGATCACGTCGAGCGGGTCCTCGGGACGGTCCTGCTGGACCTGCGCGACGGTGGCACGGAGCCGCTCCAGGTCCGCGCTTAACGTCGACCCGCGGCGCTCGACCAGACCATCGGTGTACAGCAGCAGGGTGGAACCGCGGTCCACGCTGATCAGGGAATCGGTTCGTGGGGCGTGCGGGTCGATCCCCAGCAGCAGGTTCCCGCCGTTGCCGTGCAGCAGGGTGACGGTGCCGTCGGGGTGCAGCAGCAGGGGTGGCAGGTGACCAGCGCTGGACCAGCGCAACCGGGTCACGTCCCGGTCCCGCTCGTCGCCGACCTGCTCGAGGCGGGCGACCACGGCGGTGGCCAGGGTGTGCACGGACAGGCCGGTCATCGCCGCGTCGAGCCCGGACAGCACTTGTGCGGGGCCGTGCCCGGTGGCGTAGGCGATGCCGCGCAACAGCGTGCGGACCTGGCTCATGGCGGCGGCTGCGGCGCTGTCATGGCCGATGACGTCCCCGATGACCAGCACGGTGCCGCCATCGGGCTGCAGGAACGCGTCGTACCAGTCGCCGCCGACCTGAGCGGCGCGCGCGGCGGGCAGGTACCGCACCGCGATCTGCAGGTGATCGGGCTCGACCGGTGCTGACAGCAACTGACGCTGCAGGCCTTCGGCCATGCGGTGCTGCTCGCTGTACAGGCGGGCGTTGTCGACCGCCAGGCCAGCCCGGTCGGCGATCTGCGAGGCCAGGTTCAGGTCGGAGGCGGACAAGCGACCCTGCCCGGGGCCGCGGAACAGGGACACCAGCCCGACCACCCGGCCGCGGGCCTGCAGCGGCAGCACGTACAGGGCATCGGGCGCCAGGGCTCGGATGGCGCGGGCCGCTTCAGCGTCGACGCTGCTAGCGATGGTCTCGCCGGCGTCCTGCTCGATGAGGACCGGGGCGCGCGTGCTCAGCGCCCGCTGCAAGTGGAAGTCCGAGCTCATCTGGTGCAGCCGGTGCTCGCGGTACTCCCCCAGTAGGGCCCGGCCGCGGTCGTCGGTGTGCCAGGAGCCCACGTCGCGCAGCGCACCGTTGCTCTCGACCAGGGTCACGATGCACCACTGGCTCAGGCCGGGGACCAGGTGCTGGGCCAGCCGTGCCACCGCCTCCTCGGTGTCTAGGGTGGAGCTGAGGTCGGCGCTGACCCTGGCCAGCAGGTGCGTCCGGTGTGCGGCCCGGTCGCTGGCGGCCTGGGCCTGCTCGGCAGCCCGCAACGCGTCCTCGGCCACGGCACGCGCGGCCTCGGCAGCGCGGCGCGCGCTCTCGGCGGCCTCACGGGCCACCTGGGCCTCGGTCTCGGCGGCGCGCCGGGAACTGATGTCGTGGAAGTACACCGATAGTCCCTCGGCGCTGGGCCAGGCCCGCGCCTCATACCAGGCGTCCAACGGGGCGGGGTAGTACGCCTCGAACGTCCGCGTGGTTTGGGTGTGGACAGCCCCGCGGTACTGCTCCTCGAACTGCGAGGCGACTGCGGCGGGGAACAGCGTCCAGATCTCCTGCCCGAGCAGCTCCTCCCGGGAGCGGCCCAGCAGTCGCTCGGCCTCGGCGTTGACGTAGCTGAAGTTCCAGTCGTGGTCGAGGGAGAAGAAGGCCGCCGACATCGTCTCCAGCACCCGGGAGATCCGGGCGTCGCCCTCACGCAGGACGGTGGTGTCGTACGCGGCGCCCAGGACGCGCACAGCGCGCCCCGACGGATCGGCCAACGTCGCGCCCCGGGCCAGCAGCCAGCGCACCCCTGCCTGGGGCATCAGCACCCGGTACTCCGCCTCGTATCCCCCGCACCGGTCGATGGCCTCCTGCAACGCCTGGGTGACCCGGTCGCGGTCATCAGGGTGCACCAGGGCGGTGAAGGCCTCGATGGTGCCGGCGAACTGTTCCCTGGTCAGGCCGAACAGGGCCAGCAGCTGATCGTCCCAAGTCAAGGCACCGGTGGTCAGGTCCCAGTCAAAGCTGCCCACTCCCCCGGCGGTGACCGCCAGCTGCCACCGCAGCCGGTCTGCCTCGTACTCCACTGCCAGGGCTGACAGCTCCAGCTCGGTGACGGCATAGGTGGCCAGGTCCTGCAGCAACGCCACGTCCGACAACGACCACGCTCGCGCCACCGCATCGAACACGCACAGGGCACCGACGATCTGCTCGTCCTGCCCGAGCAGCGGCACCCCCAGGTAGGAGCGCACCGCGCCGGCACGGACCGGTTCCAGGTCAGCGACGCGGACGTCGTGTCGGGCGTCGGCGATGATCAGCGGCTGCCCCTGTGCGGCGGTCAGGGCGCACAGCGAATCTGCCAAGGGCGTCAGTCGTGCCTGGCTGTCAGGTGCGGTCGTCGCGCTGATGACCTGCGCCTCGGCCAGCAGGGAGATCTGCGCAGCGCCAGTCCCGGCCAGCCGAGCCGCCAGGCTCACCAGCCGATCCAGAGCGGGGTTGTGCGCCGAGCGCAGCAGGCGCCGCGTCGCCGCCACCCGAGCCAGGTCGCCCTCCAGCCTGGCGGCGGCCTGCTGCGCCCCGCCCGCCACCACCGCCTCGGCGTCCTGGATCAGGTTCTGCGTCCAGCTCAGGTGCTGCTGCTCCGTGCTGAGCACCGGATCGTCGCCGGCCGGGTGTGCCCCAAGATCTGGGGCGGGCTGGACCTGGTGCTCGGGCCCCGGCAAGGGGTCCCCGGCGCCCGGCGTGGTGTGCGGCACGACTCCCCGATCTGGTCCGTTGAAGGTGCCACCGCTGCGAACTTCGGCGAGTTCGGCACCGGAGCGGATCATAGCGCCGTCGAAGTTTCTGGCCGCGGCGGCGGAAAGAGTGCATACAGCGTAAGCAGCCGGTGAGGACCTGCCGCTGCACCACGCCCCAGGTGGGATCTGGTGAAGCGCTGCGTATGCTCCTACGACGGTGAACCCAACGTGTGCTGGAGGCCGCGATGCAGCAAGCCTCGGACTTTGACCTGGGCTACCTGCTCGTCCTGGCCGGGCGGGTGGTGCAGCACGCCACCGATCAGGTGCCCTTTGAGGAGGGCTTGGGCTCTGCTGATGTCAACGCCCTGTACGAGCTGCACGTGCACGGCCCGATCGTCGCCGGCGCGTTCGCCCAGCTGCTGAACGTGCGTCAGTCGACCGTCAGTGCGATTGCGGACCGGTTGGAGAGCCGCGGGTGGATGTCCCGCACCCGGGACACCACCGATCGGCGCATGGTGTGGCTGGCCCTGACCCCCGCCGGTGAGCAGGTCGTGCAGCGGGCGGCGGTCAGGATGCTGCCGGCCGTGCAGGACGTCTTTGGAGGGTTGACTCCTGGCGCAGCAGTGGCGCTGCGAGCGTTGCTCGCCGAGTTCGTCGATCCATGGCTGGCGCAGCGAACCGGACCACGCATCGACCCTGCAGCCATGGTTCCGCAGCAGCACCTGCCAGGCACCGTGTTGGTTTGATGATCAGCGATCGCCACGTGCCAGCCAGCACCGGCGGGCGGCAGTGGTGACCATGGGGGCACGGGACCTGCCGGCGCCGCTTCAGGCGGGCAGAAGCGTTTCGGGTGGTTGTGGGGCACTGAAGTAGTAGCCCTGGAAGTACCGACAACCCAGGGCGTGCAGTTCCTCGACGGCGGCCCGGGTCTCGACGCCCTCGACGATAACGCGTCGGCGTAGAGCCGTCCCCAGAGCGACGACCGCGGCGATCACCGTCGTTGCCGCCGCGCTGGTGTGCAGGGCGACGGTCAACGAGCGGTCGATCTTCAGCATGTCTGAGGAGACCTCAACCAGTCGGGCCAGGGAGGAGTACCCGGCACCGAAGTCGTCCACAGCGATCCTGACACCGCCGGCGACGAGCGCCTCCAGGGTGCGCGGAGTCCCCTCGAGCAGGAGGGAGGTCTCGGTCAGCTCGAGCACCAGAGCCGCGGGCGCTGTTCCCGTCGTGGCCAGGATGGTGAAGACGTCCGCGGGCAAGGTGGCGTCGGCCGCGCTCTGCGCGCACAGGTTCACGAAGACTTCGCGCGGGGTGCCGTCGCCGGCGGTCCGCCAGGTGGCCAGCTGGGCGCACGCCTGCCGCAGCACGAGCCGGTCGATGGCCGGCAGCAGCCCGAGCCGCTCGGCCAGCGGAAGGAACTGGGCCGCAGCGAGCAGGCCCCGGTCGGGGTGGTCCCACCGCACGAGGGCTTCCACCGCGCATGCGCCGTTCCAATCGTGCCCGTCGGCGGGCAGCTCCTCGCCGGCATGATGAATCGGTTGGTAGTGCACCGCCAGAGAGCCCTCGTGCACGGCGCGGCGCAACTCCTCATCCAGCGAGCTGGCGCTGGCGCTGGCGGGCAAGTACTGCAACGGGTCGAACAGGGCCATACCGCCACGTCCGCGACGCTTGGCCTGGTACATCGCTGCGTCCGCGTGAGCGATCATCGCCGAGGCCAGGACCGCTGGGTCTTCGACCACGCACACTCCGACACTGATCGAGGGCGCGACGCTGGCCGCGGTCAGGTGCAGGGGCGCCGCGACGAGCTCGACCAGCCGTGCGCCGACCTGCAGCGCCGCCTGTGCATCGGGCAGGTCCTCCAAGACCGCGACGAACTCATCGCCGCCCACCCGCGCCAGCGTGTCCTCTGGCCGCAGGCCTGAGCGCAGGCGTATCGCGCACCCGGCGATCAGCTGGTCGCCGGCGTGGTGACCGAAGGTGTCGTTGACGTACTTCAGCCCGTCGATGTCGACGAACAGCACGGCCAGCACACCGGGGTGGCGCCGCAACCGGCGCAGGGCGTGGTCCAGGTGTTCCAGCAGCACCGAACGCACAGGTAGACCGGTAGCGGGGTCGTGCATGGCGCGGTGCGCCATCTCCTGCCGCATCGCGCGGGCCTCGTCGCGCTCTGAGGCCAGCACCAGGTAGGAGGTCGCCAGTCTTGCCAGCTGACGGGCGACGACCAGCTCCTGCTCGTGCATCGGCCGCGCCTGACGCCGGAAGACGTCCAGGACGCCCCAGCAGCGGCCCCGGGCCAGCAAGGGAATGGAGGTCACTGCGTGCCACCCCCGCGCCAGAGCGGCAGCGCGCACCTGGGGCCACTGGTGCGCGGTGCGCAAATCCGGCACGTCGACGACCCGTTGGGTTCGCATGGCGTGGTAGCAGGGTCCGTCGCTGAACTGCTCCTGCAGCGCCTCGATGGTGCTCGTGCCCTCGTCGGTGGCGTGCTCGAACCGCAGCCCGCTGCCGTCTGCCTCGGGTGCCATGACGCCCGTGGCGTCCGCGCTGAGAACCGTACGGGCCCCGTCGGCCAGGCGCCGCAGCATCGTCGAGCCGTCGAACTCCTCCACGACGGTGGCCAAGAACTCGTCAACGACACGGACCATCGCGTTGTGGTCGATCACGGGACCTCCTTCTGGACGGTCCGGTCACCGGCGCCTCGTCCTCGAGGTGCCTTGTCGGCACTCGTCCCCCTTCGACAGAACACGGGAACAGCACGGGAGCGGCGTGCGGCCGGCCGCCCAGTGACGAGTCCATCGTGTCCTACTTCGAGGAGGGAAGGGACTCCTTCGCTGCCACATCTCCTGCGCGCTTGTCGCGGTACATTGCGTCGTCGGCCGCCACGAGCAGCGAGGTGGCGCGATCGACGAGCGGTCGCGGTGTGCGGGCGCTGCCCTCTGGAGCATGAGCTACGCCGATGGCCACGTGCACCGACCCCGCAGGCAGGGTTGCGGTGACCTCACCGACAGCCTGACGGAGCCGTTCGGCCAGCAGGGACCCGTCCTGGCGGGCACTCAGCCCCTCGGCGACGACGAGGAACTCATCGCCGCCATAGCGGGCCGGGGTGTCGCCTTGGCGCAGGGTGCGCCGGATCTGGGCAGCGACGGCGACCAGCAGATCGTCCCCGACGCGGTGACCGTAACGATCGTTGACCTGCTTGAAGCCGTTCAGGTCCAGAAACAGCACCGCCAGGTGGCCGCCGTGCCGGTCTTGCCGCGCCAGCGCCTGTTCCAAGCACATGATTCCCGCGCTGCGGTTCGGCAGACCGGTCAGGGCGTCGGTGGCCGCGTCCCGCACGGCGCGCTGCATCGCCCAGGCGTTGCTCATCGCAGCGGCGAACGGTGCGGCCAGCAGCTGCAACGCGGCGGCGTCCTCCTCTGACTGCGGAGCCACCACGGCGGAGCCGGCGACCAGGAGCGCACCGACGCTGCGCCCCTCGTGATGCAGGGGAACCGCCAGCAGGGAGGAGGCACTGGTGCACCCGCCCTCGAACACCTCACTCAGGGGGATCTGGTTCGTGCCGGCGCGCGCCGGGGTGTCCGCCAGTAGCGACCACCCGCTCAGCGACTCTAAGGGATCCATCGCAATCCCCTGCAGCATCGTCAGCGACCCCGTGGTGCACTGCACCAGCAGGTTCCCGTCGTGCAGCTCGACCAGAGCGGCACCAGAGGCGCCGGCCACGTCCTGCGCGCCCTGACAGATCCGTTCCATCACGACCGCGGGCACGAGCTCGGCGGCAGCGACCCGACCCTGTGCCCGGACCAGCGCCTGTTCGCGCGCAAGAAGGCGGGCGTCGCGTGCGGCGGCCTGCTGGGCCGCGGTGACGTCGGCCATGGCCACCACGGCTCCGTGCGACCTGCCCTGTGTGCCGCGCAATGCCCGGCCGCTGGCCTGCACCGTGCGCCGGCGGCCCTGCTGCGGGGCGATGACCAGTCTGGCGTCGTCGACCCGGCCCTCGCGCAGCGCCCGCAGCAACGGGATGTCGTCCTTGGCCAGGGGCGTGTGCCCGTCCTCGGCGAACAGGTCATACGCCCGCGCCAGGTCGCTCGGATCGATCGCCGCGTCGGCGTCAATGCCGTGCCACTGACGAGCCGTGCGGTTGAACAGGGACAAGCGTCCGTCGGCGTCGGCGGCCACGATCGCCACGTCGACGGAGTCCAGGACGGCCTCGAGCAGGACGCGGCGCTGCTCGGCCTGTGTCGCAACGGCCTGCCAATGACGGGCCTGCGTCCGGTGGGCCAGCAACGCCTCCGCCGTCCGCGCCAGCAGCTCCAGCTGGGCCACCTGAGAGGGACGCAGGTCGCCGGGGCGCTCGTCGAAGACGCACAGCGAACCGATGACGCCCGAACCCGGTCCAGCGCCGCCCTGCCCATCTGTGCCGCTGCCACCCGCAGGTCCCTCGGCGGCGGCAGCGACGGCGAACAAGGGGGTTGAGGCGTAGAGGCGGACGTGGGCTCGCCGTCCGTCGACCCAGGCGTTGCCGGCGTACCGGGGGTCGCTGCGGGCGTCGGCGACCACGACGGTCGCGGGTCGGGACGCCACCGCGCACATCGACTCGTCCAACGCGGTCGCTGCCCCCACGAAACCCGTGGTGAAGGGCTGGCACTGCAGGTCGCCGACGAACAAGTTGATCGTCGCCGTCGGCACGGCGGCGATAGCGGCGGCCATTGCGACCACGGCCTGCAGCCCGGCGGTGTCGGCGCCCGCGGCCGCCTCTCCCGTGCGCTGGCCCTTGATCGCCGGTACAGCGAAGGAGGTGCTCACACCCGTTCTATCGACCGACGCTTCAGACCACGAAGCGTCCAGAGGAGTGAAGTGGGCCGCCTCATGCCAGCCGGATCTGATCCCGGCCGCCGCGCTTGGCGGCATACAGAGCCTCGTCAGCGGTCCGCACCAAGCGCTGCGCAGCGGCGGGGGTGCGCGTGGCGGCCACGCCCATGCTGACCGTGACTGGAGTTGGCACCTGGCCGTGCAGGCCTTCTCGGATGAGCTCGGCCACGGCGCCGGCAGCCGGCGCCGCGGTGTGCGGCAGCAGCACCGCAAACTCATCCCCGCCCAGCCGGGCGATGGTGTCGCCCGGGCGCTGCTGCTGCTGCAGCACACGACCCACCGCGGCCAGCACCTGATCCCCCTCATGGTGTCCGCGGGTGTCGTTGACCTGCTTGAACAGGTCCACGTCCAGCAGGATCAGGCTCACGCAATCATGGCGTCGACGCATCACCTCGCCCAGGACCTGGTCGAACGCTCTGCGGTTGAGGCAGCCGGTCAGCTCGTCCGTGGACGCCAGCTGGTTGATCTCCCGCAGGTAGCGGTACCGGTTGTGAGCAGCACCGACCGCATACAGGCACGCCAACGCCGACGCGACGTGCGGCGGCCAACGTGGCGGCGCCGACGTCAGGGTCTGGACCGACGCGTGCACCGCGACGATGGAGGCGCCGATGACGGCGGTCGGGCCGGGCGGGTAGGCCGAGGCCGCATGGATCAGGACCAAGCACCACGTGAGGACCAGCTCAGTTGAAGGGTCGCCCTCCACGACCATCATGACGCCGATCAGCACCACACCCAGGACCGACCAGCCGACGAAGAACGTCCATCCGCGGGCGTGGCGCAACAACCGATGTACCGGGACCAAGACCAGCGCCGGGGACAGGGCCAGCACCGTCAACGCCACCACCAGCTCCCCGACCGGCAGCCCGACCCACCACCCCCGGACGGCGACAAACGCGGCCAGTGACGCCGTCAGCGCAGCACCCATGCGGACATGGCGGCGCCAGAAGATCTCGTACTCCGGTCCCCACCACTGCCCTGCCACAGGTCACCTCCTCCTCGTGCTCCCGGCGCGCACGTCCTCCTCGCGACACACGGCGCCTTAGACGCGCGCGCTCGGCGCCGACTCGCTGACTCCGTGCCGTCCTTCTTCGCCCCGGCACCGACAGGCACTCAGTCGTAGAAGACGCCGACACGGTAGTTCATCAGCAGAAGCGTCCATGTGGCTTCTCGGACGGCGCACGGCGGATGTGAGACCACCCAGAACGTTCCAACGGCGCCGGCGTCCGCAGTCGCCGGGGAGGAGGCTCCTTGATAGGTCGAAGGGCCCAGAAGAGCCTCCAGTGGCGCGAAGGCGTCTGTCGACGGTCGTGCGACGCAAGGCAGCCCGGCACTTCGATAGTGACGGGGTGGACCGCCAGCTGCGCGCCGGGACTCGCGCGTCAGCGGGCGGCGACGAGCTCTGCTGAACAGCGCAGACTGCCTCGCTGCTCTCCGGTCAAAGGCTGCCGCGCACCGCACATGGGCCTCGAGTGCGCTTGCCCGCCTCACTTCATTGGCGCGCCTCGGCGACGGGCGCGACCGGTGCTGCTCCCTCTGCGACGGGTCACGTGGCAGCGCGGCAGGAAGGGGTGTCGACGCGCCGGCAGGCGGTGGCGGGTCGCCGCACGGTGTGGCGACCGCACCGCCGTCCTTTCAGGCGACGTGCCGGCCAGCACGGGCGCGACCAGAGCGTGCCTTGAGGGCGACGCCCGTGCCCAGGGTCAGCAGTGCCACGAGAGCGGCCAGGGCAGGGCTGGCACCGGTCTGCGCCAACCGTCCAGCGGTAGAGCTGCTGGTCGAGGTCGTGGCCAAGGGCACGGTGACCTCGACCTGGACGGTTCCCGTGGTCAGGGCTCCCGCCGCGTCCGCAACGGTGTAGGCGAGTGTCACCGGCCCGGAGTAGTCCGTGGCCGGGGTGTATAGCAGCTTGTTGTCGGCAATCTGGGCACTGCCGTGCGCCGGCGGGTCGACGGCGACCAGTCGCAGGGGCGAGCCGTCGGGGTCGGTGACGTTGGCGAGCACGTCAATGACGATCGGCTGTCCGGCGACCGCGGCGGTCGCGACGGTCGGCGTGCTCGCCACGGGCGCGGTGTTCGCGACCGTGACGGTGAGGGTGCCGGTGCGGGCGCTGGTTCCGTCACTGACGTGGTAGTTCAGTGTCAGGGGTCCGGAGAAGCCGTCGGCGGGCACGACGCGGATCTTGCCGTCGATGACCTGCGCGGTTCCGCGCGGGGTGCCCTGCTCGTCCTGAGGGGTGCCCACGCTGGTGGGAACCAGCGTGAGGGTGTCGCCGTTGGGGTCGCTGTCGTTGGCGAGCACGTCGACGTCTACAGGCCGGCCGTAGGGCGTAGTGGCCGTGTCGGCGGCGGGGACGGGCGCGGCGTTGGCGACCTGCACTTCGAGGGTGCCGGTGTCGGTGCCGCCGGCGCCGTCGGCCACGGTGTAGGTGACGGTCACAGTGCCCTTGTAACCCGCAGCGGGCGTGACGGTGAGCGTCCCGTCGGTGTTCACCGTGACGGTCGCGTCGTGGTCCGCGGTGGTGGCGGTGATGTTCAGGACCTGGGAGGTCCCGGGGATGTTGGGGTCGATGTCGCCGTGGAGCACGTCGACCGTGACGGGGGTGTTGGTCGGGGTGCTGGCGGTGTCGTCGTCGGCGACCGGAGGGGCGTTTTCGATGACGACGGTGACCTGGGCGGTGCTGGTGTCGGTGCCGTCACCGGCGGTGTACTCGAACGTCACCTGCCCGGCAAAGCCGGGGGCCGGGACGTAGCGGACCTGGCCGGCCTCGATGGTCACGGTGCCTTGCACGTGCCCGTCAGCGTCAACGGGGTCGGTCAGCCCGCCCGCGACCAGGGTCAGGCTCTCCCCGTTGGCGTCGCTGTCGTTGTCCAGCACGTCGATCAGCACGTCAGTGCCGGTCGGGGTGTGGACGGGGCCGTCGGGGATCGCGGTGGGGGCCGCGTTGTCCACGGTGACCGTGAGGGTTCCGGTGGCCGTGCCGCCGGCTTCGTCGCTGAGGGTGTACGTGACGGTCACGGGGCCGGAGTACCCGGTCGCGGGAGTCACCGTGAGGTCTCCGTCGGTGCCGACGGAGACCGTGGCGCCGTGATCGGCGCTCGGGGTGCCGGTGAGGGCCAGCTGCTGCCCGGGGACGCCGGCGTCGACGTTGGCGTCGCTGTCGTTGGCCAGGACGTCGACCGTGACCGGGGTGTCGGTGCCCGTCGCGGCGACGTCGTGGCGAGCCACGGGGGCCAGGTTCGCGGCGGTGATGATGGCGGTGGCGGTGTCCGTGCCGCCGCGCCCGTCGCTGATCGTGTAGGTGAAGGTGTCGGTGCCGGCCCACCCGGTGTGAGGGGTGTAGCGCACCAAACCGCCAGTCAGGACCGTCGCGGCACCGTGGGTGGGCGCCGTCGTGGTGGTGACGTCCAGTGCGTCGCCATCAGGGTCGCTGTCATTGCCGAGCACGGTGACGTCCACGGCGGTGTCGCCTGCGGTGCTGGCGGTGTCGTCCACGGCGTCGGGGCTGCCGTTGACGCGGACGGTGACGGTGGCGGTGTCGGTGCCGCCGTGGCCGTCGCTGATCGTGTAGGTGAAGGTGTCGGTGCCCGACCACCCGGCGGCTGGGGTGTAGGTGCCCGTGCCGTCCGCGGCGAGGGTGACCGTGCCGTGCGCGGGCCCGGTCGTGACGGTGGCGGTCAGGGAGTCAGAGTCAGGGTCGGAGTCGTTGCCGGTCAGGGTCACGCTTACCGGTGTCCCGGAGGCAGTGTCGTAGACGTCGTTCACGGCGTCGGGGGCGTTGTTGGTGACGGTGATGGTGACGGTGGCCGTCGAGGCGGCGCCGCGGGTGTCCTGGACGGTGTAGCCGAAGGTGTCGGTGCCGCGGAAGCCGGGCGCCGGGGTGTAGGTCACGGTGCCGTTGCTCAGGCTGACGGTGCCGCCCTGGGTGGAGGGGGGGTGACCGAGCGGACGGAGACGGCATCGCCGTTGCTGTCGGTGTCGTTGGTCAGCACGGGCACGGTGACCGGGGTACCGGCGGGGGTGGTGGCGGTGTCGTCGACGGCGGTCGGGGCGGCGTTGGCCACGTCGACGCGGACGGGGGCCGTTGAGCGGTTCCCGGCGCTGTCCTCGAGCGTGTAGGTGAACACGTCGCGGCCGGCGAAGGTGTCGCGGGGGGCGTAGGTGACGGTCCCGTCGGGGTTGATCGTCAGGGGTCCACCGGCGGCGTCGGTGACGGCCACGACAGTGAGGGTGTCCCCGGCGTCGGGGTCGCTTGATCCGGTGAGCACCGGGATGGCCAGGGTGCGCTCGCTCGGCGAGGGGGTGAAGGCGACGATGTGCGGGGCGGCGGTCGGCGGCTGGTTGCTGGGGTTGGCGGTGCCGGCGACGGGGCTGATGACCGCATTCGTCGCCGAGGCGGCAGCGGCTCGGGTGGTGAACCCGTTGTAGGACAGGGAGGCGGCGTTGACGAGCTCCTGCCCGGTGGTCGCGTCGTTGTTCACCGTGACCTTGAAGGTCACGTGGTGCTGGGGGGCGCCCGTGGAGACGGGGATGTCACCACCGGCCGTGGGGGTGGCGCCCGCGCCGAGGTAGGCGATGACGTGCCCGTTGTCGGAGCCGTCGTAGAAGGCGGTGTCGGCGTCGACGGCGTCGGTGACGGGGGCGCCGTCGATGGTTAGGGAGCCCGGCACGTAGGTCGTGCCGGTGGGGATGGCGTCGAAGAGGCGGCTGTCGGAGGCCACGTCCAGGCCGATGTTTTCCACCGGCACGGTGTAGGTCAGGGTGTCCCCGACCTCGACGCTGCCGCCGTTGTCGTCGACGACGGTCTTGGTGCCGAGCAGCTGCGGGTCGTACAGGTCCGTGACGAACGTGACCACGCCCGGGTAGTAGACGTCTTGTGTGGTCGTCAGCGTGATGGTCGCGCTGGTGGCGTTGTTCGCCAAGGTGCCGGAGGCGTCCAAGGTGTCGATGTCCATGCCGAACTGGTTGACGTAGTCAGGGTTCTTGGACGTCACCCGGGTGCCGCGGGCGGCGATGGTGGAGTTGAAGGGGTTGGCCGCCGGGTTCAGGGCGTCGCTGATCGTGGTGCTGTTGAGCTTGAAGGTGTCACCCGTGTAGGAGGCGTCGCCCTCGTAGGTGACGGCGCCGAGGGTCGTCTGCACCGGGCCGGAGGGCGGGGTGCGGAAGCCCGAAAGGGAGATCGTCGTCGTGCCGCCGTTGGCGGTCGTCACGTCGCCGAAGCCGGAGAAGACCGTGAGGTTGCGGCGCGGCTTAGAGGGGTCGGCCACGGCCACGAGGAGGGACCAGCCGGCGTACTGGTCGGTCCCACCCGAGGAGGACTGCACGTTGGCGACGGTGTAGGCGCCCGAACCCGCGGCGGCGACGGCGTCGGTGACGTCGATGTACCCCTGGTACGCCTGGCCGGTGGTGTCCAGCCGGGTGCCGGTCAGCGACAGCGTCTGCTCCGGCGTGGTCAGTCGCACCTGGGAACGCAGGGCAGGATCGGCGGTGTTCGCCACCGTCGCAGCGATGCGGCCGCTCCACACCAAGGCGGCGAACAGGACGCTCCCGCCGGAGGGAACGGTCAGGTCCGCCGAGGAGGAGTTGAACGTCCCCGCGTCGGCGTCGACGTCGACGAACTGCGAGGCGTAGCTGTTGTTGTTCAGCGCTGCCGCGGTGCCCGCACGGGCAGCGGCGCAGTTCGCAGCGGCGTCCTGACACGTCATCAGCGTGTTCCCCAGAAGCAGCACGTCGCCGTTGGTGTTCGCCGAGAACACCGGATCGAACGGACGTGAGACGGCGGCGTGCGCAGGAGCGGCCACGGTCAGTACCAGCGCCGGAGCAGCCAGGGCGAGCGCCACCCCGGCTGCCCACGCGCGCAGTACGCCGCGTCGACGCCCACGCGAAGGGATGTGCTGCAAGACAAACCAAGACATGCTGCTCCTCAACGACAATCCGGCGTGCCGTCGTGCGCGGCGTCGCAAGACGCCTTGACAGAACACACACGGCTCCCTGGCCTCATCGGGGCGTGATGATCACTCTTGAGTTGTTCCCGTCGCGCGTCCGCGAGGTCGATCATCCGCTCTAGGCCCCAGCCTTCGGCATGGCGGGCGGCGCAGACAGAGCAGGAGCGCCCGGCCGGAATCTCGTCGGCGACGGCGTCATCGTGACAGCATTGGTTGGCGGCAAGAAGGTTGGCCCCGACGCGACGTCACGCAAGCGGCACCGCGCGATCTGGCTCGTGCTCGACGCCACGCTCCATCCCCTAAACGTCGACGCCTCCGGCAGTGTCACGGCCTCCTGTCCTCCGGGCTGCCGGCCGACGTGATCGCATACGGACTGTGCGAGCACGCCATCGACATCAAGGCAGAGCTCGCATCGATGACTTCGTCTCCTATGGCTGGGACGGCGAGGGGAGCCCCCTGCGCATCTGCTAGTAGCGCAACCGAGGGCGGCGGCTCGGGCACGCCGCTCGACCTCCGGACTGCCCCGACGCCTCGCGCCCGAACGACCGCCTGGAAGCGCCGGTCCGACGAGCTAGGACACAACAGTCCACACGGGCTCGTAGCGGGCGGCGAGCGCTTTGGTGCTCCCAGATCGGGCGTCGAGCACCCTCGGGTGCCGGGCGCGGTGACGCGACAAGCCGCGTTGCCTCGTGGTGCCAGAAGAGTCAGCCCCTCTTGGCAACCCCTGTTGTCGCCCGCTTCGCGGCGGATGCGGCGCTGCAAGCGCCGCACTGCTTCCTGGTGCGGCCGGCGGTCTTCGCGCTTGGCACGGCGCATCCTTGCCCGGGGGGCTCGTCGACGAACCCGGTGCAGCGTCCGCTCACGCGGACAGGGCAGTGACGCCTCAAGCCCGATCGTCGTCACACCCGGGTTGCAGTGCACACCGTCGACGAGTGCGATCGGCGTCCCGTGCGGTTCGACGTCGGGCCTGTGCATGGTCTCTCGAGTGCTGGAAGGCAGTTGGCGGGGCGGGGCGCTCGGCTCGAACTGGCTGAGCCGAAGCCGAGCCGAGTGCGGTGTGTCCGTGCGTCAGCCCGTCACCCCGTCGCCAGTCAACCGCGTCAGCAAGGGTCGATCGAGGGCACTCTTGGGGGACGAGTCCCGTCATCGGGTCGTCGTCGGCGCGACGCGTCATCGGGTTGTCATTGGCGCAACGCGTCATCGGACCGATGACGCGCTCACGATCACTCGCGAGGAAGCGAGGGTCACGGAGCGCGCGGCGCACCCGTCGCGATGCCGCAGCCAGTACCGGGGAGCGAACAGCGATCTTTCGTCCGACCCGCACACAAGGCCCTCGAGCGCTTCTGTCCGGTTGGGGGTTGCATGACGCAGGAGCCGGAGCGGGCGGCCGCGATCCTTGATGCGATGCATCGCGGGTTTGTCGAGACTGTCAGTTCCTGTCCGCGCGACCTGAGGGACGCGCGGAACGTCCTCGGCGCCTACCGCGAACTCCTGCAGGCCCTGCGATCGTCTACGTTGCAATCGCTCGCCGACTCGCGGGCTCACGCGCACGAAGCACCTGCGCCGGCACCCGCGGCGACGGCCGTGCGAGAGGCCTTCGCGACCATCGGACTGGTCGGGACTACCAACGGACCTACGCCACCGTCTAAGGCGTCCTTCAGCCATCCGTGGCGCGACGCAGCCGGCCTGCTGAGGTCCGCCAACGTTCAAGAAGCGGGCCCCTGGGCCGACCGACCATCGGGGCAAGAGGGCGGCGGGGGCGACTCCAGCTGGGCAACGCACGCCATCGATCTGTGCGCTAGCGCATTGAGGATGGACGTCGTCCTGGCGATGCGGTGTCGGCAAGCGGGAGTTGTATGGGACGAGCTGCAGATGTGGCTTCCGGATTCCGACCCCGCCCACGTGCTACTCGAACATGCCCGAGTGCTTCTAGGAAACCCGCCATTGATGGCTGGAGACCTAGATTTCCATGCCGGTCGAGCCCAGCGCATGTTCGCCCCGCAGCCCCACGCGAGAGCATCGGATCCCCTTCTGCGCGTTGAAGGCCTTACCCGGTAGTTGCGCTCCATTTCGGCCCGGACATTGCTCGATCTGGCAGCACGTGCCGATCTCGAGTTGTCGCTTGTGGTCGTTGGTTCTTCCGCGCTGAGGCAGGGACCGAGGGCCGAGCCCACGCGGCATGCGGTCTGCTCTTCGGGCTGACGCCTTCGCGGTCGTAGCGGTCGCCGGAGCCGTGTTGATGCCCGCGCGTCGCGGAGTCCGCTTTACGTCGCCGCACGACCACAGGCTCACAAGAGCGCAGCCGTGTCCCCCAATGCATCGGGTCCTGTCACGAGGGCACTGCTCGCGTCGAGACCCTCGTGGCGCATCGGGAAGCGCAGGAGCAGGAGGAGCGACATGAGCAGCGGCTGGGCGGCACCGACAGCGATCGTCATCGACACGGCCGACCGCAGCTGGGCCGGCATCTGGTCCCTGCTCTACCTGGTCGGTAAGGCCACCTTCACCCTCAGCCTCGCCGTGCCTCTGCACCAAGCGGTTCCGCTGACCTTCGCCGCGCTCGACCTACGCGAGGCCCGCGACGAGCTCGAATGGATCTACCCCGAACTCCCCCACACCTGCCCCGCAGTAACCCTCGGTCCCCTTCCCATCGTGCTCGACGACCACGAACCACGAGCCGTCCTCCTGCACGCCCTCACGGCGGTCACCACACGCCTGACCACCCTCGGACAGCAGAACCTCACCCTCGAGCAACGCCGCTGCCTCGACACGACCCTGGCCAAGGTCCTGTCCGCCGAGACGGCCCTCGCCAGCACGGCATCAGCGCCTAGGTGACCCCGTGCTTACCTACGGCGACCTGCTCGGACAAGCCGGAGCCCACACCCACCGCGGACTCGCAGCCCTCGACGCCAGCCGGCTGCGCGACTTCGACCACGCCCGCAACGTCATCGGCGCCTACTACGAGCTTCTCACCGCGCTGCGCAACCACACCTCGCGTCTGATCGACCCCCGCCGGCTCAACCTGCACGTGTACAAGCTCCCAAAGGGGCCGGAGACCACCGACACCGCACTGGTCGCCGTCTACGCCGCGATCGGCCCGATCAGCCCACCACGCCCCTGGACCCCCTATCCCGACGCCAACTTCGAGCACCCCTGGCGTGACGCCGCGACCGTCCTTGGGGCAGCCGCGGACCTGCTCGACACCCACGTCACCTTCACCGGCGTCCAGCGCAGCAGCACCGCCGCACCCGTCGAAGACATCCACCGGCGGCACAGCACCCTGGTCGGTCCACTCACGCTGACCGGGACTCTCCTGGCCTACGAGCAACGCCTCGCCCTGCAAGCCCTCCAAGCCGGCGTCCCAAGCCCTGACGTTCAGCGCTGGCTGCCCGGCACCACCTACGCCCGACGGGCGCTCGAGCGCGCCCTGACCCTGGTCGACGACGACCACGACGCCCCGCCGCTGCACGACGTGCCTCTGAACGAGCACACCGTGCGCACCACCGACGGGCCACTGCCCGAACTGCAGGACCGACTCGCCCGCCTACGTCACGGCGCCTGGGCCCTGACCCACCACCCCGACTACTCCATCGCCACCCTGCACGACCTCGCCGGCCTCGGCATGGCCATCCATGCCCACGCCGCCGTCGCCCACGGTATCGACCTGCACCATCCCGACACCACGCACCCGCTCCTGACCCGAGCACGTGCCTGGCAGGCACTCGTGATCGACCTGCGCGACTACCTAGCACCCGGTCCACCCCAGCCCGACATCCGCACTGAGGTCCTCGCTGTGCGCGACCTCCTCGATCAGGTCGCTCCCCTGCACGAACCGAACCGGCTCGCTGGCCTCGACGACGCTTCCAACAAGCAACTGCTCAGCACCGTGAACACCGCCGTCACGACGATGAACAACATCAGCGACTGGAACGTCCGCGCCTTCACCCAACTCGCCGCCCACCAACAGCTGCACCTGCCCGCACGCCTGCTCTCCGGCAACGACATCACCGACGACCCCACCCTCGTCACCGCCAAACTCACCGGCCTGCGCGTGACCGCACCCACCAGCCGCACCACCAGAACACTGCACCTGTACGCCGACACCCGAGCGGTCGGAGCCGCGAGCACGGACCGCAGCCCGCGCGCGCCGACTCGACCAATGACGATGCAATCCGTACTTCAGCGCACCTGATCTCCGCGGTGGCCGAGCCGACGCGACAACATGAAAGCGGGACCACTGAGACCCCTCGGTCCGCCAAGCTCCTAAGCCGCACAACCCTCATAGGAGGGGCAGGAGTCTTGAGACGCCGCGAAGGTGACAGTGGTGACAGAGCACGGTTGGAGGTGATCCACTGTGGCCATGGCACAGAAGACTCAGGTAACTCTCGTGGACGACGTGAGCGGCGAAGAGATCACCGACGGCGGCCAGACCGTCACGTTCGGCCTCGACGGCACCAGGTACGAGATCGACCTGAACCAGAAGAACAGCGACCGCCTTCGCTCGGCCCTTGCGCCTTACATCGCCGCCGGGCGCAAGGTCGCCGGCCGCGCCACCAACGCCGGCCGCGCCAACAGCCGCCCGCCGCAGTCCGCCGACAGCGCCAAGCCTGACGCGCGCGCCGCCCGTGAATGGGCCGCCAGCAACGGCATCGAGCTGTCCGCACGCGGACGCATCCCCGCGGACGTCATCAAGAAGTTCCAGGAAGCGAAGAGTTAGCGCCGGGCGGCGAGCCACAGGGGATATAGCTCTCAAGCGCGTGATGAAGGGCTCGAGCAGACGCAGCCTCGCTCAGAGCGCGGCAGCCCCTCAACGGCGACGCATAGTTGAGCGCAACGACCGGCCAAGCCACCGTTCGCTCAAGCATAGTTCCGAACCTGGCGGCTGGGCTGAATTGCCGGGCTCCCTTTCCGCCCCGAGCGGACCCATAGCCAGTCACCCTCGCGCAGCGTGACAGGTCCGGCAAGGTCCTCATCACTGCCGGACCCGCCTGATGCACTGCTAACTGCTGGTCATTGGCCGATCCCGGAGCGGGTACCACCGGAGCGGCCCGGCACAGCGTTCGCATGGTGCTGCGCTGGGGACGGCGACGAAGCGGGGCTGCTGTATGCCAACTGGGTACGCCAATCAGGTCGAGTCGGGCAAAGTCCGGGCGCCTTCGCTGACGACTGCCGCTCGACTACGACCTCCACCGACGGCCGACCGCGGACGCCAGTGGATGCAGGGCCGATCACGGACACGGAAGGGGCAGCCGAACGGAGCCGGACGACTGCCGGACGCCCGCGGTGGCAGCAGACGCCAAGACCTACGGCAAGGAAAGCCGGCTGTCACCCGACTCCCCTGATGTTGAGGTACCAGCGGGCGAGCACGTCCCCAAGCGCAATCCCGAGGAACGCGCCTAGTAACATCGGCGGGCCAAACGGTATGGTCATCGTGCGGTGAAGGCGGCCAGCGGCTGCCAGTGCCAGTGCTATCAGCATCGCCAAAAGGAACGGCGCCACGGAGCCGAGCACGAGCGACGGCCAACCGAACCAGCCCATGACGAAGCCGAGCAGTGGAGCGAGCTTCACGTCCCCGAATCCCAGACCGCCCGGCCATGCAAGGAGCAGGAAAAGATAGCCGATGAACAGGACCGTCGCACCTGCCGTTGCTCGTCCCAGAACGGACCAGGACTGGTGCGCCAAAGCGGACAAGAAAAAGACCGGCACAACCCCTGCCGCCGTCCGCAAGATGATTCGGTCCGGCAAGCGCTTCGATCGTGCGTCGATGATGGAAAGCGCCACGGCGCCAGCCGCCAGCCACAGCACCGCAATAAGCAGCACCACGGGCACTCGCCGAAACAGCAGCGCGGTCACTGACGCGAATACCATCGCCGTGCCCGCCTCCAGCAGCGGGTACTGCGGCCTGACCCATTCTCGGCCGCCCCGGAGCCGGCCGCTGAGCGGCCGAGCCGATCGCACGGATTGAGCGCTCGAATCTCTCGATTGCCCGGGCCTCGAACGCGTCGACATGGCGTCGCCGATCGCGCCCGCCGTCTCGTGACTCACCACCGATCGCAGGTGCCTTCCGACCAAGCCGCCCACCAGCGACGCGATGGCGCAGACCACGAGAGTCAGCTGTCCCCAAGACAACTGCGCGAGACTCATGGATGGGCTCCTGATCCACTGGCGTCCGGGCCTTTGCAGCAGCAATGACAAGCATCGCAGTCGCGGCGCCAGCGCGCCGCGGTTGTGCACATCGCTTCGCGCGGGCTGCATCTGCTGCTCGCCGCCCCCGGCCAGCCCCTGGCCCTCCTCGTCGCAGCCGCCGGGCGGAGTACGCGGCATGCAGGTGTCCGGTGAGCTCGTCGACCTGTGCGCGGTGGTGAGCGACCGAGTCGGTGTACGTGGCGGACAGGCGGGTCGCATGGCCGGTGTCGGTGAGCCAGGCCAGCACGGTGCGACCGACGACGCCGTGCTTCTAGCCGACGAGGCCGAGGTCGGTCAGCTGCTGCAGGATGCGACGGTGCCGGTGCTCGAAGGTCCAAGCCGTGCTGGCCGCGGCGATGCTGGGCGGCGAGCACCTCGTGAGGAGGTCCTGGGTGGGGGTGGATCGGCGGTTCGGCCGCCGGAGTGCTCGCGCCTCGGTCATGTGGGGCCCAGCATCGGGCCTACGCCTAGCTGTAGTGCCCCGGGAGGTTGTTGACGCGGTCGATCGGGGTGAGGCCGCCGAGC
>NZ_RWJX01000047.1 GCF_004123805.1 Cellulomonas endophytica
CCGCAGGACGGGCGCACGCGCGCCCTCCCGGTGGCCGGGCCCGCCGGGTCCGGTGGTGCCGCCCCGGCCGCGGGCCGGGGCGAGCCGTCGGCCGAGGCCCCTCCGGGTCGGCCGACGCCCCCCGCGGCGGCCGTGCCCCCACCGCCGGGCGTGGTCGGCGGAGGTGGTCCGGACGACGGGGACGCCCGTGGCGACGACGGGCGGCGGGCCGGCGGCGGGGGAGACGACCCGGCCGGCGCGCCTCCGGGCGCCACGGCGTGGCCCGCTGCGGGGGAGCCGGAGGGCTGGGCGCGGCCGCGGCCGCCCCGGCGGTGGGGGACGCTCGCCGCGCTGGCGCTCGCGGTGGCCGCGGCCGGCGCCCTCGTGCCGGTCCTGGCGCTCCTCGTCGTCGTCGGCGTGCTGCTCCTGGTCCGGACGGTGGGGCTCGCCGTCGCGGCGGTGCACGACCGGCGCGAGCGGCGCGGGCCGCGGCGCGGCGACCGGGCCGCGGCCCTGGCCCTCACGCCCTGGTACCTCGTGCGGGCGCTCGTCGGCCTCGTGCCCGGCGTCGTGGTGGCGGCGAGCGTGCTCGTCATCGTGCTGGGCCTCGCGGGGTGGCTCGTCGGGACGGGCGCGTGGGCCGTGCCGGAGCTCGTCGTCGCCGCGGACGGCACGCCCGGCGGTCGCGGGCTGTCGGTCGCGCTGGGCGCGGCGGTGCTCCTCGGGACGCTGTGCCTGTGGTGGGGGCCGCTGAGCCGCACCACGCGGGAGGGCGCGCGCTGGACCCTGGCGGCGGTCGCCCCGCGGCGGACGGGGGCGCTCGTGCTCGGCACCCTCGCGCTGCTGGGGGCGCTCGGGGCGGCGGCGCTCGTCGCGGACGGGCAGCCCGTGGACTGGTCCCCGCTCCTCGCGCCGGCGCTGCCGCGCGGCTGAGCACGCCGCCCGGGGACGGGGGAAGGACGGCGCCGGGACGGGGGCCGGGACGCAGGGCCCGGGGCGCACCCCGGTCCGGCCCGTACCCTGACCGGGTGAACCGCCGCGCCGTCCCGCCGGCCGCCCGGGTGCGCCCGGGCCGGCTCGCCGGGGTGCCGGCGGCGGCGCTCCTCGTCGCCCTGGCGGGCGCGCCCGCCCCGGCGCTGTGGCGGCACTGCGTCGCGGTCGCCGACCTCGGCACCGCGGGCCCCCTGGCCCTCCGCCTCGACGTGCTCGCCGCGACGGCGGGCTGCCCCGCGGGCACCCTCGGCCTCGGGAGCACGGGCCGCTCGCTCCTCGTCGCCGGCGCGCTGGTCCTCTCGCTCCTGGGGGTGCACCTCGCCCTCGCCGCCGTCGGCACGGGCCTGCTGCCGGTCGCGGCCCGGCTCGTCCGGGCGGCCGCGCGGCTCCTCCTCGCCGCGGCCGGCGTCCGCCGGCGTCCCGGGCCTGCGGTGCCGGTGGCCGCCCGGCGCGCGCCGCGGCCCCGGTGGGTCGTCGTCCGCCGGTCCGTCCTCGCCGGCCGCGCCGGGCCCCGCTCGCACCGCGGCCCCCCGGTGGTGGCCTGACCGCCCCGCGGTCACCGCCCCCCACCCTCGGACCCCCCGGAGAGCAGCCGTGCCCAGCAACGACCCCCGTCCCACCAAGAACGACCGCCGCGAGGCGGCCCGCGCCGAGGCCGCCCGCCTGCGCGCCGAGCAGGAGCGCAAGGCCCGGCGGACCCGGCTCGTGGCCATCAGCGCCCTGGCCGCCGCCGTCGTCGCCCTCGGCGTCGTCGTCGCCGTCGTCCTCACCCGGAGCGCGTCCAACCGCGAGGCCTACGGCGAGGTCGCGTACGGCGCCGGCGCCGAGGGGGTCGTCGCGCCGGAGCTCGCCGACGTCACCGCGCCCGCGGCGGCGAACGACGAGGGCGGCATCACCGTGACCGGCGCCGGCGTCGGGGAGCCCGGCGACGCGCCGGTGGACCTCACCGTCTACCTCGACTACCAGTGCCCCTTCTGCGCGCAGTTCGAGGCGGCCAACGGCGAGATGCTCGCCGAGCGGGTCGCGGCGGGCGACATCTCCGTCGACTACCGGATCCTCACCTTCCTCGACAGCGCGTCCAACGGCACCTTCTACTCCACCCGCGCGGCGAACGCCGCCGCCGTCGTCGCCGACCGCTCCCCGGAGCACTTCCTCGACCTCACGCAGAGCCTCTTCGCGCGCCAGCCGGCGGAGGGCACCTCGGGCCTGACCGACGAGGAGATCGCGGAGATCGCCACGGAGGTCGGCGTGCCGGAGAACGTGACGGAGGACTTCACCGCGACCGTGACCGGCACCTTCACCGAGGGGGGGAGCTCGGGCGAGGGCACCTGGCGCACCTTCGCGCCGTGGCTCGCCGCCGCGACGGCGAAGGCCTCGGCGGACCTCGGGGGCATCAGCACCCCGACGATCCTCGTCGACGGCGAGCGGTTCGAGGGCAACCCGATCACCGCGGGCCCGCTCGAGGAGGCCATCGACCTGGCCCTGGCGGGCTGACACCTCCGCGCCGGCCGCCCGTCGGCGCGGGTCGCCGGGGGGCCGGGCGCGCTCGGTACCCTGGGGGCCTCGCCTCCTTAGCTCAGTCGGCCAGAGCACCTGTCTTGTAAACAGGGGGTCGTCGGTTCGAATCCGACAGGGGGCTCCACGGCGGAGGGGCGGCGCGGCGGGAGGGCGGCGTCAGCCCTCCTCGGGGTCCTCGCCGAGGGGGGCCGGCCGGCCCCAGAGGTAGCCCTGCGCCACCCGGCAGCCCGCGTCGGCCAGGGCCCGCGCCACCTCCCGCGTCTCGACGCCCTCGCCGACGACGTCGAGCTGCATCGCCCGGGCCATCGCGACGACCCCCTCGACGACCGCACGGCTGCGCGGGTCGGTCGTCATCGCCGCGACGAAGCTGCGGTCGATCTTCACCTCGTCGACCGGCAGGGCCGTCAGCTGGGTGAGCGAGGAGTAGCCCGTCCCGAAGTCGTCGACGGACAGGCGGACGCCGAGCGACCGGATGCGGTCGAGCTCGGCGACGAGGGCGTCGTGGACCGTCAGCAGGTGCGTCTCGGTGAGCTCGAGCACGACCCGGTCGGGGGGCGTGCCCGTGCGGGCCAGGGCCGCCTCGACGACCCCGCCGAAGCCGCCGTCGCGCAGCTGGGCGGCGCTGACGTTCACGTGGACCCGGACGTGCTCACCGTGGCGGCGCGCCACCCGCGGCCAGCCGGCGAGCGCCGCGTCCAGCGCCCACGCGCCGAGCCGGGGCATGAGCCCGGACGTCTCGGCCACGTCGAGCCACGCGCCCGGCAGCAGGAGGCCCCGGCGCGGGTGCTGCCACCGCAGCAGGGCCTCGACGGCGGTGACGCGTCCCGTCGCGATCTCCACCAGGGGCTGGACGTGGAGCACGAAGGCGCGCTCCGCGACGGCGGCCCGCAGCTCCCCGTCCAGCTCGAGGTCGAGGCGGACGCGGTCGAAGAGCCGCTCGGAGAAGAACGCCGCCCGCCCGCGGCCGTCGACCTTCGCCTCGTACATCGCGGTGTCCGCCTCCCGCAGCAGGTCGCCCGGGTCGGTGCCCGCCCGGGCGAGCGTCATGCCGACGCTCGCCCCGACGCCGACCTCGCGACCGTCGACGGTGACCGGGCGGCACACCTCCCGCAGCACCCGTGCGGCGAGCGCGGCCCCCGCCGCCCGGTCCGCCACGGCCGGGCAGCAGACGACGAACTCGTCCCCGCCCAGCCGCGCGACGGTGTCGCCCGGGCGGACCGCCCGCACGAGCCGCGTGGCCACCTCCGCGAGGACCTGGTCGCCGACGGCGTGGCCGAGCGAGTCGTTGACGCGCTTGAAGTGGTCGAGGTCGAGGAAGAGGACCGCGACGGCGCCCCCGGCGCGCGGGGCCGCCGCGAGGGCCTGCGCGATGCGGTCGAGCAGCAGCACCCGGTTCGGCAGGCCCGTGAGGGCGTCGTGCATCGCCTGGTGCGCCAGGCGGGCCTCGAGGTCGGTGCGCTCCGTGACGTCGACCAGCTGGACGTTCGCCACGCGCTCCGGCTGGCCGGCCGGGCCCTCGTCGTGCAGCGCCGCCGCCACGAGCAGGCACGTCCGGCGCTCGCCCGAGCGCGTGCGGTGCACGAGCTGCCCCTCCCAGGAGCCGACCCGCCCCGTCGCGAGGTCGGCCAGGACCGCCGCGAACCCGGCGTGCTCGGCGGGGTCCAGCAGGTCCGGCCAGCGCCGCCCGACGACCGTGCCGCCGCCGCCGTCGTCCGACCACCACCGCTCCATCGCCGGGTTGGCGTAGCGCACGGTCCCGGCGGCCGGCGGCGCGAGCACGAGCAGGGCGTTGGGGACGACCGCCGCCTCCAGGGTGCGCGCGAGGACGTCCCCGCGGCGGTCGGAGGCCTCCAGCGCGAGCCGGCGCTGCACCACCTCGATGCTCAGGGCCAGACCCACGAGTCCCGTGACGGCGATGAACGCCTGGACGACGAGGGTCTGCGTCGTGACGGGCCGCACGGTCGAGAACGGCCCGTACCCCTGGAGGGTCGCGACGACGCCCAGCGCCGCCGTGAGGGCGCCGTACGTGGCCGTCCACGCCGGCCCGAGGCGCCAGCCGACGAGGACGGTGACGGGCAGGACGAGGAAGGCGAAGGCGTCCTCGTCCTGGCGGGCGTACACGACGGTGTTGACGGCGAGGGCGGCCGGGAGGACGAGGGCGACCTCGAGGGGGCGGCGCCCGCGCGGGGCCGTCCCCGCGGCCGCGGCGGCCCCGGCGTCGGCGCGCGCGGCCCGCCACGCCAGGACGAGCGCCATGACGACCGCCGTGCTCGCGGCGAACCGCGGCACCCACAGGAGGACGATCTCCAGGGCCCCGGCCAGCCCCTGCGGGCCGAGGACCGCGAGGAGGACCGGGGCGCCCGCGACGGCGCCCGCGGCGCTCGCGGCCCCGAGCGCGAGGAGGCCGTGCCCGTCGCGCAGGGTGTCGGGCGTGCGGCGGGCCAGCCGGAGGAACACCGTCCCGCCGACGACCGCGTGCGCCACGTTCGCGAGGGCGAACGCCGCGGACACGAGCGCCGGGGCCTGCGTCGCGAGGTTCGCGACGAAGGCGAGCCCGAGCAGGAGCGGCATCGCGACGCGGAGCCGGTACCGGGGCGGGGTGAGGACGAACCACAGCACCGCCACGCCGGCCGCCGGCCAGACGAAGGCGACGGGGGGCGAGGGCAGGCGGGTGAGCCCCCCGAGCACCGCCGCGGCGAGGTAGCCCAGGGCCCACACGGCCTGCGCGGCGGCGAGGCGTCGGCCCGGCCGGGGGGTCCGGCCCCCGGCGGCGGGGGGCACGGGGGCGGGCGTCGCCGGGGCCGGCGTCGGGTCGGGCGCGGGCGGCCGGCCGTCGGCGACGGCCGGGCCGGGGGCAGCGGGGTGCCGGTCCACGCGTCCGCACCTCCTGCTCGTCCCTGCGCCGGTCCGTCGGGCGCGTCCTCGGCGCCGGCGGCTGCCCCCCGGGTGCCCACCGTGGCACCGCGGCCGGGCAGGGGCAACGCGTCCCGCCGTGCGCCGCCGCCGGCCCGTCCTGCGAGGACGCCGGCCGATCCGGCGGCGTCGCCGTCGCACCCGGCGCGCTGAGACCCGCCCGGTGGCCCGGCGGTGCCCGCTTGCCGCCCGGGCCGGGCCCGCCGACGATCGCCCGGGGCCGGCGACCGCCGACCGGGACGGGGTCGGGATGGGCAGCGTGACCGGTGGCGCTCCGTCGTCCGCGGACGGCGGGTACGGCGCACCCGGTCCGCGCGTCGCCGACCTGCGGGGCGACGACCCGGAGGGGCGCGACGACCGGTTCGCCCCCGACCACGACGGCGACCACGACGGCACGCGCCACGGCGACGGCGTCCTCGAGGCGGCGCCCGGGTACGGCTCGCACCCGCCGGGCGGCACGGGGGCCGACGGCGGCCGACCGGCGGAGGGCGCCCGCGACGGCGGGCCCGACGTCGTCGTCGGCTCGGGCCGGGCGGCGGCGGAGGCCCTGCGCCCGCCGACGCCGCGCACCGACGGGTACGCCGCCCTGCGCTCCTACGCCGCGCTCGGCGACGGGCGGACGGTCGCCCTCGTCGCGGACGACGGCTGCATCGACTGGTTCCCCGTGCCCGACCTGGACTCCCCGCCCGCGTTCGGGGCCCTGCTCGACGAGGTGGGCGGCGGCACCTTCTCCCTCGCCCCCACCGCGCCCTACCGGATGCGCCGTCGCTACCTGCCGGGCTCGAACGTGCTGAGCACGGAGTACGTCACCGGCACGGGCTCCGCGCGCGTCACGGAGGCCCTCACCACCGGGGTGGCCGGCCGCCTGCCCTGGTGCGAGCTGGCCCGACGCGTGGAGGGGCTGACGGGCGACGTGCCGATGGGGTGGCGGATCGCGCCCGGCACGGCGCTGGCCACGGCGTCGCCGTGGGTCCAGGGCACGACGCACGGCCCGGTGCTGCGGATCGACGGCGTGACGATGGCGACCGTCCTCTCGTCGGACCTCACACCCGTGGTGGGGGAGCAGGAGGTGGCGGGCGTCTTCACCACCACCCCCGGGTCGCGGCACCTCGTCGCGCTCGTCGGGACGGAGCGGGAGCCCGTCCAGCTGCCCACGCCGGAGGAGGTCGACGACCGGGTCTCACGCACGCTGACGAACTGGCAGGTGTGGACGGAGGCGTTCCGCTACCAGGGCCCGTGGCCGCTGGCGGTGCAGCGCAGCGCGCTCACGCTCAAGCTCCTCGTCCACGCGCCGTCGGGCTCCGTGGCCGCGGCGGCGACGACCTCCCTGCCCGAGAGCTGGGACGGCGGCAAGAACTGGGACTACCGGTACGCCTGGCTGCGGGACACCGCCTACGCCGTCGACGCGCTCATCGCCTTCGGCCTGCGGGAGGAGACGCACGCCGCCATCAGCTGGGTCGTGCGGACCGTGCGGGAGTCCGAGCCGCGGGTGTTCTACGCCCTGGACGGGTCCGTCCGCGACGACCACTCCGAGCCCGACGTGCCGGGCTGGCGCGGCATCGGCCCCGTGTCCGCCGGCAACCGGGCGGGGTTGCAGCGCCAGCTCGGCGTCTACGGCGACGTGCTCGCCGTGGTGCGCGGCTACGTCGACGCGGGCAACCTGCTCGACGCCGACACCGGCCGGGCCCTGGCGGCCCTCGCCGACGAGGCGGCCGACGCCTGGCACCGGCCCGACGCCGGGATGTGGGAGCTCGACGAGGAGCAGCACTACACGACCTCGAAGCTCGGCTGCTGGCAGGCGCTGGAGTGCGCGGCGCACCTGGCCGAGGCCGGCCAGCTCCCCGGCGTCCCGGACCGCTGGCGCGCGGAGGCCCGCCGCATCCGCGCCTGGGTCGAGGAGCACTGCTGGGACGAGGCGCGCGGCACGTACCTCATGCATCCCGGCTCGGACGCCCTGGACGCCTCCATCCTGCTGCACGCCATGAGCGGCTTCGACCGCTCGGGGCGGATGTCCTCCACCGTCGACGTGCTGCGCCGCGAGCTCGGCACGGGCCCCTGGCTGCACCGCTACACGGGCATGGACCGGGAGGAGGGGGCGTTCGTCGCGTGCTCCTTCTGGGGCGTCGCCGCGCTCGCGCACCTCGGCCGGCTCGACGAGGCCCGCGCCTGGATGGACGAGCTCCTGGCCGAGTCCTCCGACGTCGGCGTCTGGGCCGAGATGGTCGACCCGGCGACGGGCCACTTCCTGGGCAACCTGCCGCAGGCCCTGAGCCACCTCGCCCTCGTGCAGGCCGCCGTGGCGGTGTGGGACGCGGAGGGCCGCGTGCCCGTCCCGGTACCGGACGTCGAGTCGCGCCCGGGGGACGGCGCCCGCTGACGACCCGGCCCCTGCGGGCCGAGCCCTGCCGGCCGGGCCTGCCGGCCGGGCCTGCCGGCCGGGCCTGCCGGCCCTCCGTCCGTCGCGGTCGCACTCCGCCGTCGCTGACGCACCTCCAGGTGCGACGCCGACGGCGGAGTGCGACGCCGACGTGGTGCCCCGGTGCGGCGCGGGCGGCAGGTGCGCTCGCGGGTCCGCGGCGCAGCGCGGTCGGCGGCGTCCGCCGGTGCGGCGCGGGCGGCGGGTGCGCTCGCGGGTCCGCGGTGGGCGGCGTCCGCACCGCCGTCCGCGGGCGGCCTCAGCGCGAGGAGCCGGTCTCCTCGAGCAGCCGCAGCGCGGCGCTCACGCGCGGGTTGCGCGAGGGGTCGGCGTCGATGCCGAGCGTCGCGTAGATGGCGTTCACGTGGTTCTGCACGGACTTCTCGGCGATGCCGAGCCGCTCGCCGATGCCCGCGTTCGACAGCCCCTCGGCCAGGAGGCGCAGGACCGCGAGCTGCCGGTCGGTCAGGCGCGCCACGGCGGACCCGGCCCGCGGCTGCGCGTGCTGGAGCAGGGCGGGGTCGAGGACCGTCACCCCCTCGGCCGCCGAGCGCACGGCCTGGACGAGCAGCTCCTCCGACGTGCCGGACGTCTTCGACAGGTAGCCCCAGCCCGCGGCGACGTCGGGGGGCAGGTCGAGCAGCAGGTCCATCGCGTCGTGCGCCGACAGCAGCAGCACCCCGAGGTCCGGCTGGAGCCGGCGCAGGCGCACGCCGAGGGCGATCCCGTTGCCGTCCGGCAGGTCGATGTCGAGGAGCACGACGTCCGCGACGCCCGTGGTGATCCGGCTCTCGGCCTCCGCGACGGTCCCGGCCGTCACGACGACCTCCAGCCCGCGCGTGCCGGACAGGGTGTGCTGGAGCATGGCGCGGAACAGCGGCTGGTCCTCGACCACCGCCACGCGCACCGCGTCCACCGCTGTCCGGCTCATCGGGGAGAGTATGGCGTCCGCGACGGGCGCCGGTGCGGTGGTCGGCGGGACGCGCCCGCACGCCGGGCAGCCGGCAGGGCGGCACGACGGCCAGGGGGAGGGGACCACGGTGGGCGGGGCGACCCCGGACGACGACGCAGGCGGCCGGGGCGCGGACCGCAGGGCGCTGCTCCTCGGCGCCGGCGCGGTGGCCGGGGCCCTCGGGCTGGCCGGCGCCGGCCACGAGGTCGTCCTCTGGGCGGCCGCCGAGCACGCGGGCGGTGCCGTGCTCGCAGGGCGTGGCCTGGCGGTGCGGCTGGCCGTGGACGTCGTCGCGCTCGCGGTCCTCGTCGGCGGGCTCGACGCGCTGCGGGTGCACGCCCGCCGGGGCCGCGTCGTGCCCGCGGTGCTCGCGCTCGTCGCCGCGGCCGTCTCGGGCCTCGTGCGCTGGGGGCTGCTCGTCCTCCTCGACGCCCCCCTCGGCGGCGCGGGGGGCTGGGGCGAGCTCGCGGTCGGCGTGGTCGTCGCGCTGCTGGCCGCCGTCCTCGGCCTCGAGCACACCCGCCGCCAGCGCCGGCTGCGGGAGCGCACCCGGGCCGCGGAGCGCGAGGCGGTGCGCGTGGAGGACGCCGTCCGCGCCCTCCAGGCGGAGGAGGTCCGCGTGCGCCGCGAGGTCGCCGAGGGGCTGCACTCGAGCCTGCAGCAGCGGATCGTCCTCGTCGTCGCCCGCCTCGACCGGGTGCTCCAGGCGGCCACGGCCCGGCCGCTCACGCGCGACGAGCTCGGCTCCCTGCGCTCCGCCCGGGACGACCTCGAGCTCCTGCGCGCCCGGGACGTCCGCGAGACGAGCCGCCTTCTCTACCCCGAGGGCCTGGAGATCGGCCTCGTCCCGGCGCTGCGGGGGCTGCTGCGCCGCGTCCCGACGAGCATCGCGGTGGACCTGCGGGTCGCCGACGAGGTGCGCCTCCTCGACGACCCGTCCGACCCGCACCTGACGCCGGCCGAGCGCCTGCTCGCGTGCCGGGTCGTCGAGGAGGGCGTGCAGAACTCGCTGCGGCACGGCGCGCCGCGGCGGCTGGAGGTCCACGTCGAGCGCGACGGGACCGCCCTCGTCGTCACGGTCGGCGACGACGGCCGCGGCTTCGACGCCGCGACGGTGCGCCGGTCGGGCACCGCCCGGCTGGCGGAGCGGCTCGCGCTCGTCGGCGGGCGCCTGGAGCTCACGAGCGTCCCGGGCTCCGGCACGCGCGTGCGGGCGCACCTCCCGGTGGACCACCTGCGCCGCGCGCCCGCCGCGGGCTGAGCCGCCGCCCCGCTGCGAGCCAGCCCTCCCGGACCGCCGCCGGTCAGCGCGCGGGCCGCACCGGCTCCGCGACGGGACGCTTGGGCTGCACGAGGTCGCCGGAGGAGCGCCCCCGCAGCCGCCGCGTCGCCCACGGGTAGAGGTGGGTGCCCACCCAGCGGGCGTCGGCCCGCGCCCGCTCGAGGCGGGGGGCCGGCGGCCGCGGCGCCAGCGGGTCGTCCCAGTCGGGCCGGTCGGGCTCCAGCCCCAGCCCGGCGAGCGCGGCCTGCGCCACCCGCACGTGCCCCTCGGTCGTCAGGTGGATCCGGTCCTCGGACCACATGCGCCAGTCGGCGAGGGACCGCATGCCCCAGACGTCGACGACGTGCGCGCCCGTGCGGCGGGCGATCGACCAGACCTGCGTGTTGAGCACCGCCACCCGCGACCGCGTCGCCCGCACGAGGGGGCTGCCCGCCGTGTCGAACCCCGTGGCGAGGAGCACGTCGGCGCCCGTCGCCCGCACCTGCACGACGGCCGCCTCGAGCCGCGCGGCGAGGCGGTCGGCGTCGGCGCCGGGCCGCAGGAGGTCGTTCCCGCCGCCGACGAGGCTGACGAGGTCGGGGCGCTGCTCGAGGGCCGCGGGCACCTGCTCGTCGAGGATGCGGCCGAGCAGGCGGCCGCGGACCGCGAGGTTGGCGTACTCCAGGGGCGCCTCGTCGAGCGCCTGGCGCCGGCCGGACAGCGAGGCGGCCAGCAGGTCCGCCCACCCCCGGCAGGGCGGTCCCACGGGGGTCCCGGGCCCCGCGGCCGGGGCGCCGCCGGGGGCGTCCCACAGGCCCTCCGTGAACGAGTCGCCGACCGCCACGTACCGGCGCCACCGCGTGACGTCGCCGGTGCCGGGGCGCAGGGAGCCCGCGGCGGTGCCGGAGGCGTCCGCGGGGCGAGGGGGGTGCGAGGTCGTCACGCCACCATTGTGCGCGCGGGCGCCGGGCGGCTCAGGCGGCGGGCAGCGACCAGTCGAGAGGGTCCGCGCCCTGCTCGACGAGCAGCCGGTTCACCGCGGAGAAGGGCCGCGAGCCGAAGAACCCCCGCGAGGCCGACAGGGGGCTGGGGTGGGCGCTGCGCACCTGCGGCACGTCGCCGAGGGCGGGTGCCAGGGTCTGGGCGTCGCGGCCCCACAGCACGGCGACGAGGGGCCCGCCCCGCTCGACGAGGGCCGCGACGGCCCGGTCGGTCACCGCCTCCCAGCCCCGGCCGCGGTGGGAGGCCGGCGCGCCCGGCCGGACGGTGAGCACCCGGTTGAGCAGGAGCACCCCGCGGTCGGCCCAGGGGCGCAGGTCGCCCGTCGCCGGCCGCGGCACGCCGAGGTCGTCGACGAGCTCGCGGAACACGTTCTCGAGGGAGCGCGGCAGCGGGCGCACGTGCGGCTGGACGGAGAAGGACAGGCCCATCGGGTGCCCCGGCGTGGGGTAGGGGTCCTGGCCGACGACGAGCACCCGCACGTCCGCCAGGGGCCGGCGGAACGCGGCCAGGACGTCCTCGCCGGCCGGCAGGTAGCCGTGGCCGGCGGCGACCTCCGACCGCAGGAAGCGGCCGGCCTCGCGCAGGGCGGTCTCGACCGGGGCCAGCGCGGCGGCCCAGTCCGGGGCGACGAGGTCCGTCAGCGGGGCCGGGTCGTGGCGGGGCGCGGGGGTGCCGGCCGCGGCGCCGACCGGGGCATCGGCCGGGGTGTCGGCGGCAGCGGGGTCGGGGGCGTCCTCGGGAACGGCGTCGGGCACGCCCCCGACGGTACGCGGCGACGACGAATGACACCGGTGTGGTTCGGCGCGTAGCCTGGCCGCCGCGGCCGGTGGTGCCGTGGGACGACGGGAGGGGTACCGATGGACGCGACCGCGCGGGCCGGGCGGCCCCTCGACGCCGCCGACGCCCCGGACCCCACGGGCTCCGGCCTGTCGGAGCGGGACCGGCAGGTCCTGGCCTTCGAACGGCAGTGGTGGAAGTACGCGGGCGCGAAGGAGCAGGCCGTCCGCGAGCTGTTCGACCTCTCGGCGACCCGGTACTACCAGGTGCTGAACACGCTCATCGACGACCCGGCGGCGCTGGCGTTCGACCCCATGCTCGTCAAGCGCCTGCGCCGGATGCGCTCCTCGCGCCAGCGCGCGCGCACCGCCCGCCGTCTCGGCGCGGACGCCTGAGCACCTCGCGGGGTCGCAGGCCGGCCGGCGGCGCCCCTGCGCGGCTCCCGGGCCGCCCCCCGGCCAGCCGTTAGGTTGTCCGCCGTGAGAGAGGGCGCCTACCCGTACCCGGAGGACGAGTTCGACGCGGCTCCCGACCCCGACGGGCCGCGGGGCATGCACCGGGCGCCCCGGTCCGCGACCGCGCGGTGGTGGCCCTTCGTGGCCGCGGCGCTGGTCTTCGCGACCCTCGCGGTGCTCCTCGTCCTGTGGCAGTTCCGGTCCGGCACGCCCGAGGCGCTCGCCGACCTGCCCGGCGGGGACGAGGTGACGGCCACGGACGGCACGGGCGCCGGCGCCGCCGACCCGGTCGCGTCGGACCCGGCGGCCGGGCCCACGACGGACCCGGCGGCGACCGCCCCGGCCCCGGAGGCCTCGGCCGCGCCGCCCGAGCCCACCCCGACCCCGACCCCGACCCCGACGCCCGAGCCGGACCTGGCCACCCCCGTCGTCGTGCTCAACGCGACCGGCATCTCCGGGCTGGCGGCCGGCGTCGCGGACGACCTGGAGGACGCCGGCTTCTCCGACGTGAGCGCCGACAACCGCTCGCGCGGCGGGCTCACGCAGAGCACCGTCTTCTACGCGGCCGAGGACCAGGCCGCCACGGCGGCGCTCGTCGCCGGGACGCTGGGGCTGACCGCGGTCACGCTCTCGCCCGACGACGCCCGCGGCGGCGTCGCCGTGGTGCTCCTGTCCGACCCCTCCTGAGCACGCCCGCGCCGCGTCGGACGGCCCGGCGTGTGACCTACGACGCCCCCGCGATCCTGTCGGGAGAACCCGTTCCCGGCCCGACGCCCCGCCACTAGGGTTCCGCTCAACCCGATGCGGCGGGAGCTCGGGCGAGGCGACGTCGAGGAGCACGCATGGCGCAAGGCACGGTCAAGTGGTTCAACGCCGAGAAGGGCTTCGGGTTCATCACCCCGGCCGGCGGCGGGCAGGACCTGTTCGTCCACTACAGCGCGATCCAGGTGGACGGCTACCGGTCGCTCGAGGAGGGCCAGGAGGTCGACTTCGAGGTGGGCCAGGGCACGAAGGGCCCGCAGGCCGAGCAGGTCCGCCCGGTCTGACGCCCCGGCGGGGGGACGTCCCCGTCCGACGGCACGGCAGGAGGGTCGCACCCGGACGGGTGCGGCCCTCCCGCACGTCCGCCCCCGGCGCGCAGCGCGTCCCACCGGGTGCTGCAGGAGGCCGCCGACGGCCCCCGGACGCGCCGGGCGCCTTGCACTCGGGGGGGCCGAGTGCTAACCATTGACCTAGCACTCTCCGGTGGAGAGTGACAGAAGCACCCGGCCGAGAGGTGAGGGCGCTCGCCCGCGGGACGTGACCGCGGGGGAGGGTCCGTCCGTCGCGGGCACCGACCGGCCGACCCCAGGAACCCAGCGAAGGATCGATAGCCCCATGGCCAAGATCATTGCCTTCAACGAGGAGGCCCGTCGCGGGATCGAGCGCGGGCTGAACGTCCTCGCCGACACCGTGAAGGTCACCCTCGGCCCGAAGGGCCGCAACGTCGTGCTCGACAAGAAGTGGGGCGCGCCGACGATCACCAACGACGGCGTCTCCATCGCCAAGGAGATCGAGCTCGACGACCCGTTCGAGAAGATCGGCGCCGAGCTCGTCAAGGAGGTCGCCAAGAAGACGGACGACGTCGCGGGCGACGGCACCACCACCGCCACCGTGCTCGCCCAGGCGCTCGTGCGCGAGGGCCTGCGCAACGTCGCGGCCGGCGCGAACCCCATCGCCCTGAAGAAGGGCATCGAGAAGGCCGTCGAGGCCGTCACGACGCAGCTCCTGGCCCAGGCCAAGGAGGTCGAGACGAAGGAGGAGATCGCCGCCACGGCCGCCATCTCCGCCGGCGACCAGGCGATCGGCGACCTCATCGCCGAGGCCCTCGACAAGGTGGGCAAGGAGGGCGTCATCACGGTCGAGGAGTCCAACGCCCTCGGCCTGGAGCTCGAGCTCACGGAGGGCATGCGCTTCGACAAGGGCTTCCTGTCGGCGTACTTCGTGACCGACCCCGAGCGCCAGGAGGCCGTCCTCGAGGACGCCTACGTGCTGCTCGTCGAGTCGAAGATCTCGAACGTGAAGGACCTGCTGCCCCTCCTGGAGAAGGTCATCCAGGCCGGCAAGCCGCTCTTCATCGTCGCCGAGGACGTCGAGGGCGAGGCCCTGGCCACGCTCGTCGTCAACAAGATCCGCGGCACGTTCAAGTCCGTGTCCGTCAAGGCCCCGGGCTTCGGCGACCGCCGCAAGGCGATGCTGCAGGACATGGCCATCCTCACCGGCGGCCAGGTCGTCTCCGAGACGGTCGGCCTCAAGCTCGACACGGTGGGCCTCGAGGTCCTCGGCACGGCGCGCAAGATCGTCGTGACGAAGGACGAGACCACGATCGTCGAGGGTGCGGGCGACGCGGCGCAGATCGCCGGCCGCGTGAACCAGATCCGTGCCGAGATCGAGAACTCCGACTCGGACTACGACCGCGAGAAGCTGCAGGAGCGCCTCGCCAAGCTCGCCGGCGGCGTCGCCGTCATCAAGGCGGGTGCGGCCACCGAGGTGGAGCTCAAGGAGCGCAAGCACCGCATCGAGGACGCCGTCCGCAACGCGAAGGCCGCCGTCGAGGAGGGCATCGTCGCCGGTGGTGGCGTCGCGCTCATCCAGGCCGGCAAGCTCGCCTTCGAGAAGCTGGACGTCGAGGGTGACGAGGCGACCGGTGCCAACATCGTGAAGGTCGCGATCGAGGCCCCGCTGAAGCAGATCGCCGTCAACGCCGGCCTCGAGGGTGGCGTCGTCGTGGACAAGGTCCGCAACCTGCCCACCGGCCACGGCCTCAACGCCGCGACCAACGAGTACGAGGACCTGCTGGCCGCGGGCGTCAACGACCCGGTCAAGGTCACGCGCTCCGCGCTGCAGAACGCGGCGTCCATCGCCGCGCTCTTCCTCACCACGGAGGCCGTCGTCGCCGACAAGCCCGAGAAGGCCGCCCCGGCCGGCCCGGGTGGCGGCGAGGACTTCGGCGGCGGCTTCTGACCCGCTGAACCCCTCCGGGCGGGGGCGGCGGTCCGCCGCCGCCCCCGACCCGCACCACGGGCCGTCCACCCTCGGGTGGGCGGCCCGTGGTCGTGCCGGGCCCGCTGCCGCGTCAGACGCGGCCGCGCCGCCGCCGGTGGGGGACGCGCAGCCCCGAGGCCCGCAGGCGGCGCACGAGGTCGCGGGTGCCGACGGGCTCCGCACCCTGCGCGACGAGCGCGTCGTAGCGCTCCGCCGGCACGTCGTAGTGGTCCTCGTCGAACGCGCGCGGGGGCAGCCCCGCGGCGGCCGCGAAGGCGTGCAGCTCCGCCAGGGACGCGTCGCTGACGAGGTGCGACCAGGTGGTGCCGTGGCGCGGCCAGAGCGGCGGGTCGACGAGCACGGTCACCGCGGCAGGGTACGGCGCGGCAGGCTCAGCCGCCGAAGAGCCGGGCCGCCACCCCGTCCGCGTCCGCGTACGTCTGCGCGGCGCCGTGGAGCGAGGCCTCCATCTGGTCCAGCGTCGCCTCGAGCAGCACCTGGCCGTGCGACCAGAGCGCCACGGCCTCGGCGCACGCGGCGGCGGCCGGGCCGGTCCACACGGCGCCGAGGTCGGCGAGCTCCCGGCGCAGGGCCTCGGCCTCCGCCCGGACCGCCAGCCCCCGGGACCGCACCCGGCCCGCCGTCACGGCCAGCGCCTCGCTGTCGACCTCGTACCGGCTCATCGCCCGCTCCCTCCGCGACCGCCCGGGCGGCGGCCGTCGGGGCGACGCTAGGACCGGCGCCGGCAGGCCGGACGGTGCCGGCGCCGCGTCGGGGCACGGCGGGCGCCGGGCGGGGCTGGGGGCGGGTCGTCGCGGCGGTCAGGCGCGGGCGGCGACCACGGGCTCGGGCGCGACGGAGCGGAGCTCCTTCTGCAGCCGCTGCTCCTCCGCGGACAGGTTCTGCCGCGCCTGCTCCTCCCACGCCACGCCGAGGGGGCTGACGAAGAGGCTCGGCCGCGCCAGCAGCTTGTGCACGATCCGCAGCCGCGCGCGCAGGAAGTCCTCGAGCGGCACGTGCGCGTACTCCTCCCGCACGTCGCGCAGGTAGGTCTTGTAGCGCTGGGGGTCGGACGCGAGCACGGCGAGGTCGGCGTCGCACAGCACGGAGCAGTCGAAGTCGTTCGGGTCGACGACGTGCCGGCGCAGCGCCGCGACGAGGTCGTGCACGCGGGCCGCGCGCGCCGCCGGGACGCCGAGGGACGCGAGGTCCTCCTGGGCGAACCGGGCGCTGGCGACCTCGTCCTCCCCGCCGCGCTGGGCGTATGTGGGCGTGTGGTCGGCGTCGAAGACGGCGCCGTGGTACCAGCCGGCCAGCCGGACGAGGTCGGGCTCGTGCGTCTCCTGGACGAGCTCGTCGACCCGGCACAGCACGTCGGCCAGGTGCCGGACGTTGTGGAAGGTGCGGCGGGTCGCGGACCACAGCTCGAGGAGGCGCCGGCCGTGCTCGCGGATCTCGTCGTCCGGGGCGGTGGCCCCGGCCTCGCGGACGCTGCGGTGGTAGGCCTGCAGGAGCCATGCGGGTGCGTCGTGGGCGCCCATGCGGATCAGCCTCTGAGGGGACAGGGGTGGTGCTTCGGACAGGTCATCGTAGCCCCGGGCGCCGAGCGCCCCGCCGTCCCCCGTGCGGGGGTACGGCGGCGGGGCACCGAGCGGTCAGCCGGTGGGTGCGGCGCCGGCCGCGGGTGGGGGTGCGGGGACGGTGGCGACGGTCCCCGGCGCGACGGCCGGGTCCTGCGTCGTGCCCGGCGGTGGGCCGGTCGGCGTGCCGGCGGGCGGGGGGGCGCCGGGCGGCGCGGGTTCGGGGGCCTGCCGGGGGACGGGCGCCGGTGCCGGACCGGCGACGGGGAGCCGCACCCGCACGGTCGCGCCGCCGCCGGGGGTCGGCAGGATCCCGACGTGCCCGGCGTGCGCGTCGACCACCGCGGCGACGATCGCCATCCCGAGGCCGGCACCGCCGCCGCCGCCCCGGCCCCGGGAGGCGTCGACGCGGTAGAAGCGCTCGAAGACGCGCTCGGCGTGCTCGGGCGGGATGCCGGGCCCGTGGTCGCGCACCTCGAGGACGACCTCGCCGGGCGCCGCGGGCAGGGTGCCGACCGCCACCTCCACCGGCGTGCCCGCCGGCGTGTGCGCCACGACGTTGCCCACGAGGTTGGCGAGCACCTGGCGCAGGGCGCCCTCGTCGGCGACGACGTGCGCCGCGGCGGCCGGGGCGCCCTCGGGCAGGGGCACGATGCGGGCCGGGCGGGCCGGGTCGATGGCGTGCAGGTCGCTCACCGCGTCGGCGGCGAGGACCGTGAGGTCGACGTCCGTGGTGCGCAGGGGGCGCCGCTCGTCGAGACGGGCCAGCGCGAGCAGGTCCTCCACCAGCACGCCCATGCGCGTGGCGGACCCCTCGATCCGGCGCATGGTGTCCTCGAGCTGCTCCGGCTCCCGGATGGCCCCCATGCGGTAGAGCTCGCCGTAGCCGCGGATGGCGGCCAAGGGCGTGCGCAGCTCGTGGGAGGCGTCGGCGACGAAGCGCCGCATGCGCCCCTCGGAGGCCTCGCGGGCCCGGAAGGACGACTCGATCTGGGTGAGCATCGTGTTGAGGGCGCCGGAGAGCCGGCCCATCTCCGTGCCCGGGTGCGCCGCCGGCACGCGGCGGGACAGGTCGCCGGCGGCGATGGCCCCGGCCGTGCGCTCGACCTCGCGCAGCGGGCGCAGGCTGCGGTGCACCGCCCAGCCGCCGCACACGACGCCGAGCAGCACGATCCCCAGCCCGCTGAGCAGCACGATGCCGAGCAGGTCCTTCTCCGTGCCCTGCACCTGCGCGAGCGGGAGCGCCACCGTGATGCTCGCGGCGGGGCCGTCCGTCGGCACGTCGTACGTCACCGCGCGCCACCGCTGGCCGGAGTCCGACGTCACCGTGTACGCGGCGACCCGCCCGTCCACCTCCGCCGTGGCCGGGACGGCGGCGGGCAGGCGAGGGGTGCCGTACTGGTCGAGGGTCGTCCGCGACGCGATGGCGTTCGACGTGAGCCCGCCGCTCTCCAGCCAGGCGCAGTAGTCGACGGGGTACACGGGGTAGAGGTCCTGGTCCGGGCGCGCGAGCCACTGCTGCAGCGCGCCCGTGGAGAGCAGGGCCTTCGCCTGCACCTCGAGCTTCTCGTCGAGCTGGGTGACGAGCGACCGGTGGAGGAACACGCTGCTGGCGCTGCCCGCCAGGGACAGCCCGGCGACGAGGAGCGCCGCCACCAGCCCCACGAGCCGCGCCTGCAGCGGCACCTGCCGCCACAGGTCCGTCAGCCGGCCCGCGACGCCGTCCCGCGCGCTGCCGTACGCGCCGCGGGGCACCTCGAGGGGTCCGGTGCCGGCGGGTCCATGGTGCGTGGCGGGGAAGGGGCCGTAGGGCCCGCCCGCCCCCGGGGCCGGCGCTGCCGCGACCGGCGCGGCGCCCGGTGCCGCGCCCTCGGCGGCGGAGGCCTGCGGCAGGAGCCCGGGGTCCCCGGGCCCCCGGCCGGGGGTCACGGCGTCGAGCGCAGCAGGTACCCCACGCCGCGCCGGGTGTGGATGAGCGGGGGGAGCCGCTCGCCGTCCGGGCCGACGACCTGGTCGACCTTGCGGCGCAGGTACGAGATGTAGGACTCGACGATGTTCGCGTCGCCGCCCCAGTCGTACTGCCACACGTGGTCGAGGATCTGCGACTTCGACAGCACGCGGCCCGGGTTGAGCATGAGGTAGCGCAGGAGCTTGAACTCCGTGGGGGACAGCTCCACGGGCACGCCGGCGCGGCGGACCTCGTGGCTGTCGTCGTCGAGCTCGAGGTCGGCGTAGGTGAGGAGGTTGGCCTCGTCCTCGCCGGGGCGGGTGCGCCGCAGGATCGCGCGGATCCGGGCGACGACCTCCTCCAGGCTGAACGGCTTCGTGACGTAGTCGTCGCCGCCGACCGTCAGGCCCTGCACCTTGTCCGCCGTGTCGTCGCGCGCGGTGAGGAACAGGACGGGGATGTGCTGCCCCTTCTCGCGCATCCGCCGCGTGACGGTGAAGCCGTCCATGTCGGGGAGCATGACGTCGAGCACGACGAGGTCGGGCTGGGTGTCGCGGGCCAGGCGCAGGGCCGCGCCGCCGTCGGCCGCCGCGTGCACCTCGAAGCCGGCGAAGCGCAGCGAGGTCGCCAGCAGCTCGCGGATGTTCGGCTCGTCGTCCACCACCAGGAGGCGTGCCTCCGCCTGTGCGCCCGTCATGGCGCCAGTGTGCGCGCCGACGCTGGGAGGCCCCTGGGAGGAGCCTGCGCGCGGCGCCGCCGGCGGGCCGCACGCGTCCGTGCGGGGCCCGGGGTGCGGCCGCCCGGCCCGTCCCGCGCCGGTGACGACGAGGGACGGGCCGGGCGCCGGGTCAGGAGCGCTCGATCTGCGCGGGCGCGGGGCCCGCCGTGAGCTGGGCGCCGGACTTCAGCGCGGCGAGCCGGGCCTCGATCTCGATCTCCTCGCCCGAGGACTCCAGCTCGGCGAACTGCGCGTCGATGGAGGACGCCGCGACCTCGGCCTGGCCGAGCGCCAGCGCCTCCTCGCGGCGCACCTTGTCCTCGAAGCGGGAGAGCTCGCTCGTCGGGTCCAGGACGTTGATGGAGCTGATCGCGGTCTGCACCGTCTGCTGCGCCTGGGCGGACTTGGCCCGCGCGACGAGGGTGTCCCGGCGACGCTTGAGGTCCCCGAGCTTGTCCTTCATCGTCGCCAGCCCGGACTTGAGCTTCTCGACCGTCTCGCGCTGCGAGGCGATGGACGGCTCGGCCTCGCGGGCCTCGGTCTCCGCCGTGATCTGCTTGCTGATCGCGATCTTGGCGAGGTTGTCGAACTTGTCGGCGTTCGCCGTGTCGCCCGCGCCCCGGTACTGGTCGGCGCGCGACGAGGCCGCGACGGCCTTGCGGCCCCAGTCCTGGGCCGCGGTGAGGTCCTCCTGGTAGTCCTGCTCCGCCAGGCGCAGGTTGCCGATCGTCTGCGCGATCGCCTTCTCCGCGTCGGCGATGGAGCTCGTGTAGTCGCGGACCAGCTGGTCGAGCATCTTCTGCGGGTCCTCGGCGCTGTCGATGAGCGCGTTGACGTTGGCCCGCGCCAGCTGGGCGATGCGTCCGAAGATGCTCTGCTTCTCCGTCATGCGTGCGTCCCCTCTCGTGCCGGGCCACCCTTGCGGCCCGGACCCTGTCGTGCTGCCGGTCGTCGTGCTGCGTGCGTCCGTGGTCGTGCTCGTGCTCGTGCTGGTCGGGCGCGGCGCGGTCCGCCGCCCCGGGACCGGCCTGCGGGGGTCAGAACCCCCCGCCGATGCCGCCGTCCCCGAAGCCGCCGCCGTCGAAGCCGCCGCCGTCCCCGAAGCCCCCGCCGCCGCCCCAGCCGCCCCCGCCGCCGCCGCCGCGGAGGATGGAGTCGATGAGGATGCCGCCGAGGACCATGCCGCCGATGCCGTTGAGTCCGCCGCCGCCCATGCCGCCACCGCGGCGGCGGCCGCCGTAGCCGCCGTACCCGCCCGGCCCGGTGAGCATCCCGTCCTCCTCGGCCCGGCGCACGTCGTCCTGCGCCAGGCGCTGCGCCTGCGCGACGCGCTCCTCGCCGGCCCGCGCCTGCGACAGCGCCGCGACGGGGTCGCGGTCGAGGCGGTCCGCCGCGCCGTCGCGCAGCCGGTGCGCCTCGGCCAGCCGGGTGCGCGCCTCCGGCCCCACGACCCCGCGGCGGGTGTCGACGAAGTCCCCCACGCCGCGCAGGGCGGCGTCGAGGCGGTCGAGGGTCTCGACGGCCTGCGCGCGCGTGCGGCGGGCCGTGTCGCGCGCCTCGCGCCGGGGGGCGAGCGCGGCGTCGAGCGCGGACTCCGCGTCCGTCAGCCCCTGCAGGGCGGCGAGCGGGTCGCCGCTGCCCCCGCGGGCGGCCCGGCCCGCCTCGACCGCGGCGCGCGCGTCGGTGGCCCGGGCGAGCACCACGGGGTCGCCGCGGCCGATCCGGTCCACGTCCTCGAGGTCGGCGCCGATGCTCGCGAGCGCGGCGTCGAGCCGCCCGTCCGCGGACGCGAGGTCCGTGCCGGCGCGGTCGACGGCGTCGAGCAGCGTCGCCGCCTGGTCCAGCGCGGCCTCCGCGGCCCGGGCGTACCCCACCGCGGCGGCCCTGTCGTCACGGGCGACGGCCTCGTGGCCCGCCGCGACCGTCGTGGCGACCTCGTCGAGGAGCAGGCGGGCCTGCTCGGGGTTGAGCGCGACGGAGGCCAGCGCCGTGGCCGGCCACCGGCGGCCGAGCGCGGCCAGCGCCCCGCGCGCCGGCTCCACGCGGGCGCCGAGGTCGGCCGCCGTCCGGGCGTGCGCGTCGAGCGCGTCGCCGACCCGGGCGTGGACGTCGCGGAGGCGGTCGAAGCCCTCCTTCTGGGCGTCGAGGCTCTCCGCCACCCCCCGGCAGGTGCGCAGGATCGTCAGGGACCGCTCGCGCACCTCCTCGGGGGTGTCGGGGATGTGGTCGTCGAGCGTCTGGCGCAGCCGGAAGGCCTCCGTCACGCGCCCCTTCGCCTCGGCCAGGACGGCCTCGTACTCCGCCGTCGCCGACGCGCCGAACTGCGCCTGCGCGAAGCCCAGCTCCTGCTCCGAGCTGCGCAGCGCGTCGTCGATCCGCACGAGCGCCGAGGCGGACCGCGCGTCGAGCTCCTCCGTGGGCAGGGCGTCGAGCCCGTCGCCGCCGGGCCGCGGCGGGGCGGCGCCGGCCACCGCGGCCGGGGCGCCGGCCGGGTTCGCGGCACCGCGCCGACGGGAGCGCAGGCGCGTCGCGACGAGGACCCCGCCGACGACGACGGCGCCGAGCACGAGGAGGGCGCCGAACCCGCCGCCGGGCGCCCCGCCGCCGGCGATGTTCCCGCCGGCGGCCTCCTCCAGGCGCTGCGCGGCCGTCACGGCGGCGCCGGTCCAGTCGCCCGTGGCCAGGAGGTCCTCGACCTGGGTCCCGACGACCTGCATCTCCTCGGCGGAGATGTCGCCGACCGCCGACGGCGCCAGCGACCACCGCTCGGCGTCGGTCGCGACCGCGAGCACGAGGTCGTCCGCGCCGAGCCCGGAGGCGGCGGCGGTCTCCTGCACCCAGGCCGTCGGCTCCGAGCCGCCGAAGTCGTCGACGTAGACGACGTAGAGCTGGTACGGCGTCTGCTGCTGCAGCGCGTCGAGGGCGGTCTGCACGGCGCCGTCGTCGAGGACCCCGGCCGCGTCGGTGACGTCCTCCGTCAGCGCGACGGGGTCGGCCGCCGGGAGCGGCAGGGCCGCCGCGGGCGCCGCCGCCCACCCGGCGAGCAGTCCCGCCCCCAGCAGCGCGGGCAGGAGGGCGGCACGGGGACGGGGACGGGGCAGACGGCGGGGCAGCGGCACGGACCGATCCTTTCCCACCCGGCTGTGACGCACAACGAGAGCGGCCGCCGGACGCCCCCGGGGCACGGCTCGGCGGGCCTGAAGACGGCTCGGACGTCGCCACCCGGAGGGGTGACGCCGGGGCTGTCCCCGGGTCCACGGTCGGCCCGGGCGCCCGGCAGGGGGCAGACCTGGTCGTCGTCCGGGCCCGCGGCCCCGGGGGCCGCGACCCCCGGGACCTGCGTCGCTCCGGCCGCTCAGGCCCCGGCGGCGTCCTTCTCCGTGCTGCCCAGGTCCTCGGCGTCGACGATCGTGTAGGCGTACCCCTGCTCGGCGAGGAACCGCTGGCGGTGCGCGGCGAACTCCTGGTCGACGGTGTCGCGCGCGACGACGGTGTAGAAGTGCGCGGCGCGCCCGTCCGCCTTCGGCCGCATGATCCGCCCGAGCCGCTGGGCCTCCTCCTGCCGGGACCCGAAGGACCCCGACACCTGGATCGCCACCGCCGCCTCCGGCAGGTCGATGGAGAAGTTCGCGACCTTGGAGACCACGAGGATCGAGATCTCGCCGGAACGGAACGCGTCGAAGAGGCGCTGACGCTCGCGGACGGGCGTCTCGCCCGTGATGAGGTCGGCGTCCAGGTGCTCGGACAGCTCGTGGAGCTGGTCGAGGTACTGCCCGATGACGAGCGTGGGCTCGCCCGCGTGCCGCCGCACGAGGTCCTCCACCACGCGGTTCTTGCCCGTCGCCGTGGCCGCGAGGCGGTACTTCTCCTCGGGCTCGGCCGTCGCGTAGGTCATCCGCGCGCCGTCGGGCAGCGTGAGCCGGACCTCCGTGCAGTCCGCGGGGGCCACGTAGCCCTGCGCCTCGATGTCCTTCCACGGCGCGTCGAACCGCTTGGGCCCGATGAGGGTGAACACCTCGTCCTCGCGGCCGTCCTCGCGCACGAGCGTCGCGGTGAGCCCGAGCCGCCGCCGCGCCTGCAGGTCGGCGGTCATCCGGAACACGGGCGCCGGCAGCAGGTGCACCTCGTCGTACACGACGAGGCCCCAGTCGCGGGCGTCGAGCAGCTCCAGGTGGGGGTGCACGCCCTTCCGCTTCAGCGTGAGCACCTGGTAGGTCGCGATGGTGACGGGCTTGATCTCCTTGCGGGCACCGGAGTACTCGCCGATCTCGTCCTCCGTCAGCGTCGTGCGCTTGATGAGCTCGTCGCGCCACTGGCGGGCGCTGACGGTGTTCGTCACGAGGATGAGCGTCGTCGTCGACGACTTGGCCATCGCCCCCGCGCCGACGAGCGTCTTGCCGGCGCCGCAGGGCAGCACGACGACGCCCGAGCCGCCGTGGAAGAAGCTCTCGACGGCCTGCTGCTGGTAGGGCCGCAGCGTCCAGCCGTCCTCGAGCAGCGCGATGTCGTGGTGCTCCCCGTCGACGTACCCCGCGAGGTCCTCCGCGGGCCACCCGAGCTTGACGAGCACCTGCTTGAGGTGGCCGCGCTGGGAGGGGTGGACGACGACGTCCGTGGCGTCGAGGCGCTCGCCGAGCAGGCCGGCGGTGCGCTTGGAGCGCATGACCTCGACGAGGACCGCGGGGTCGAGCGCGTGCAGGACGAGGCCGTGCACGGGGTCGGCGAGCAGCTGCAGCCGCCCGTACCGCGCCATGGTCTCGGCCACGTCGACGAGCAGCGCGTGCGGCACGGGGTAGCGGGAGTACTCCAGCAGCGTGTCGACGACGCCCTCGGCGTCGTGCCCCGCGGCACGGGCGTTCCACAGGCCGAGGGGGGTCAGCCGGTAGGTGTGCACGTGCTCGGGGGCGCGCTCGAGCTCGGCGAAGGGGGCGATCGCCCGGCGGCACGCGGCCGCCTGCTCGTGGTCGACCTCGAGCAGGAGGGTCTTGTCGCTCTGGACGATGAGGGGGCCGTCGGGCACGGGGGCTCCTGTCGGGCGGGGGTGGCGCGGGCGGGGGTGGCGCGGGCGGGGGTGGCGCGGGTGGGGCGCTGCGGGGCGGCGGGCGGGCGTCAGGCGGGGGTGTCGGCGGGGGCGTCGAGCGGTCGGACGGGGGAGACGGAGGCGATGTGGTGCACGGCCACCGTCAGCTCCGCGGACCGCTGCAGGTCCACGGCGCGCAGCCGGCCGGCGTCGACGCGCAGGGGCCGCAGCGTGCGCTCCTGGAGGCGCCCGTCGGGGCCGACGAGCTCCACGCGCACCTCGGCACGCTCCGCGGCGGCCTGCCGCAGGAGCACCAACGCCGCGGCGGGGTCCGCTGTTCCGTCGGCGGGCCGGGGCGCGCGGGGGCCGACGCCCGGGCGCAGCGGACGCTGCCGGGCGCCGGTGGTCGGCGCGCCGGGGGACCCCCCGGCGCCCGGAGCACCGGGACCACCGGCGGCCGCCGTGCCGGCCTCGTCCGACCCGGCCGCGCCGTCGACGCGGTCGGCGGACCGCAGCCGCGCGACGAGGTCCGTCAGCCGGCGCTCGTCGGGCGGGCCGGCGGCGGGCGAGGGGGAGCGCGGCGTGCGCCCGCGGGCCCGGGCCGGCGCCGCCCCGGGGTGCACGACCCGCCCGTCGGGCCCCTCCGCGACGGGTGCGCGGCCGATCGCGCGCAGCGCCACGAGGACCTCCGTGGGGGTCGCCCGCGCCCCGAGCACCGTCGGCGCGAGCGGGAAGAGCCCGAGGGCGGCCAGGCGCGGGTCCTCGACGAGCCCGAGCAGCGCGCCGGGGTCGTCCGAGCGCAGGTAGCCGTCCACCGCGCCCGTGCGCAGCCGCCCGTGGCGGCGGGCCACGTCGCGCACGAGGTACTCCAGCGGCTGCGGCACGGCCCCGCCCGGGGCGTGCCGGGCGAGCCCCGCGAGCAGCTCGTCGGCGGCGAGCCCGCCGTCGAGGCCCTCGCGGACGGAGTCGGCGGTGAAGCGCACGGTGAGCGCCCCGCCGCGGCTCTCCACCCGGGCGGTGCGGTCGAGCAGGGCGGCGAGGTCGTCGTCGGGGCGGCCCGGCACGACGCCGGTGAGGTCCGCCTGCAGGAGCAGCACGTCGACGGGGGCCGGCAGGGCCTGCGCCAGCGCGGTCGCCACGGGGTCGGCCGGCCGCGCGCCCCGGGGTGCCTCGCCGCGGGACGGGTCGGCCGGTGCCGCCCCCTCGTGGAGGGCGTCGAGGAGCGCCCGGCCCGGACCGCCCAGCGCGCCGGCGCCCAGCACGCCGAGCAGGCCCGCCTCGTCGAGCACGGCGCGGACCGCGACCTCCGGCGGCACGGAGCGCGGCGCCCGGTGGCGCAGGGCCGCCAGCACGTCGTCCGCCGGCCGCGGGGCGGCGGGCGGGTCGGCGGCCAGCACCTCGAGGACCGCGCGGCGCAGGCGCGGCCCCCACGTGCGGTGCACGGTCGGGTCGAGGGCGGCCCGCGGCGCGTCGTGGTCGTCGCGCGTGCCGACGAGCCACGGGGCACGGGTCGTCGTCGCCCACGCGCGCACGAGGGCCGCCCAGCGGCGGGGCAGGTCCGTCGCGAGCCAGACGTCCGCGGCGACCGTGGGCAGGAAGGCGGGCAGCTCCTCGCCGTCGTCCGCGACGAGCCCGGCGGCGCCCGCGACCTCGACGAGGAGGGCGGCCTCGGGCTCGGGCACGTCGAGCGCCTGCGCCGTCCGCCGCAGGTCCCGCACGCCGACGCCGCCGCCGCGCAGCACGTGGGGAGGGGTGCGCTCCCAGAGCCGCAGCAGCGCCTCGACGAGCCGGACGGCGCGCTCGGCGGCGACGGCGGACTCGGCCGCGACGCCCTCCGCGGCGAGGCCCCGGGCGGGCCGGGCCGGCGCCGGCGGGGCGGGCGGCGCCGGGTGGGTGCGGCCGTCGCGCAGGCGCCAGGCGACCTCGCGCGGCAGCACGACGTGCCCGCCCGTGCCCGGGAGCAGGAGCCGCTCGCGCAGGAGCCACGCCACGGCCTCCGCCGCGGGTGAGCGGGGGGCGGGCGCGCGGCCGACGGGCGGGCCCCAGCGCAGGGCGTCGAGCACGGCCAGGGCACCCGCCCGCGCCCCGGCGAGCAGCGCCGCGGCGGGGTCCTCGCGGT
>NZ_RWJX01000048.1 GCF_004123805.1 Cellulomonas endophytica
GCCCCGTCCCGGCCCGCCCGTCGGCCCCGCCCGGCGCGACGGCGGCGCACGTGGTGCTCGGTGGCGCGCCGCCGCGGGACCTCGCCCCCGGCACCGGTGCGGCCGGTGGCGGGCGCCCCTCCCGCCGGCGCCGCCGCGTGCTGCTCGCCGCCGCCGCCGTGCTGCTCGTCGCGCTCGTCGCGTGGCCCGTGGGCCTCGTCGTCTGGGCCAACGGCAAGGTCCAGCACGTCACGGCCCTCTCGGGGGCCGCCGGCACGCCCGGGACCACCTACCTCCTGGCCGGGTCGGACTCCCGCGCCGAGGGCGGCCCGCAGGACGGCACGGAGGGCGCCCGCACGGACACCATCCTGCTGCTCCACGTGCCGGAGAGCGGGCCCACCGCCCTCGTCTCGCTCCCCCGCGACACCTACGTCGACGTCCCGGGCTCGGGCCCCGCCAAGCTCAACGCCGCCTACGCGTGGGGCGGGGCGCCCCTGCTCGTGCGGACGGTCGAGGGGCTCACCGGCCTGACCGTGGACCACTACGTCGAGATCGGCATGGCCGGCGTCGAGGGCGTCGTGGACGCCGTCGGCGGCGTGCAGCTGTGCTACGACGCCGACGTCGACGACCCGCAGTCCGAGATGCGCTGGACGGCCGGCTGCCACGACGTGGGCGGCCGCGACGCGCTCGCCTTCGCCCGCATGCGCAAGGCGGACCCGCTGGGGGACGTCGGGCGGGCGCTGCGGCAGCGGCAGCTCGTGCAGGCCGTCGTCGCCCGCGTCGACCCGCGGTCGCTGCTCCTGCACCCCGGGCGGCAGGTGGACCTCGTCAGCGCGGGGACGGCCGCCCTCACCGTCGACGAGGGCGCCGACGTGGTGGACCTCGCCCGGCTCGCGCTGGCCTTCCGCGCCGCCACCGGCCCCGCGGGGATCACGGGCGCCCCGCCGATCGCGGACCTCGACTACCGCCCCGGCGACCTCGGCTCCACCGTCCTGCTCGACCCGGTGGCCGCCCCGCAGTTCTTCGCCGACATCCGCGACGGGTCCCTGCCCGCCGGCGAGGTCAACGGCGCGCCGTCGTCCTGAGGCGCTCGCCCTTCGCGTCCGCCTGGGCGCGCAGGTCGTCCTGGAAGGCGGCCATCGCGGCCGTGAGCCGGCGCGCCTCGTCGTCGGTCCCCGCGGCGAGGATCCGCACGGCGAGCAGCCCGGCGTTCCGCGCCCCGCCCACGGACACCGTGGCGACGGGCACGCCGGCCGGCATCTGGACGATCGACAGCAGCGAGTCCAGCCCGTCGAGGTGCTTCAGCGGGACGGGCACGCCCACGACGGGCAGCGTCGTCACGGCCGCGAGCATCCCCGGCAGGTGGGCGGCGCCGCCCGCACCCGCGATGATCACCGCCAGCCCGCGGCCGGCCGCCTCGCGGCCGTAGGCCACCATCTTGTCCGGCTGCCGGTGGGCGGAGACGACGTCGACCTCGTGGGCCACGCCGAACGCGGCGAGGGCGGCCGCGGCCGCCTCCATCGTCGGCCAGTCGGAGTCCGACCCCATGACGAGGCCCACGCGGGGCGTGCCCGCCGGACCCAGGAGTGCGCTCATGCCGTCCTCCGTCCCGCGGCGCCCGCCGGCCCCGCCCCGTCCTGCGCCCCGTCCTGCGACCCGTCCTGGATGCCGCCCTGCGTGCGGTCCGGCGACGAGGGCCGCCCCTCGGCCGCCTCGCCGCGCAGCAGCGCCGCCGCCGCGACGGCCCGCCGCCGCACGTCGGCGAGGTCGTCCCCCACCACCGTCACGTGGCCGAGCTTGCGCCCCGGCCGGACCGCCTTGCCGTAGAGGTGCACCTTGACCCCCGCGTCGGAGGCGACGGCCGGCAGCGCGGCCGTCGGGTCGGGCAGACGGCTGCCGAGGACGTTCGCCATCACGGTCCACGGGGCCCGGGCCGCCGTGCCACCCAGCGGCAGGTCCAGCACGGCGCGCAGGTGCTGCTCGAACTGGCTCGTCACGGCGCCGTCGATGGTCCAGTGGCCCGAGTTGTGCGGCCGCATCGCGAGCTCGTTGACGAGCACGGCGGGTGGGGCGCCGTCCGGCCCCGCCACCTCGAAGAGCTCGACGGCGAGGACACCGGTGACGCCGAGCCCCTCCGCCACGGCGATGGCCACCCGCTCGGCCTCCTCGCGCGTGGCCGGGTGCAGGTCCGGCGCCGGCGCCACGACCTCCGAGCAGACGCCGTCGACCTGGACGGACTCCACGACGGGCCACAGCCGCACCTCGCCGGACGGCCGCCGCGCGACGAGCACCGCGAGCTCCCGGGTGAACGGGACGCGCTCCTCGACGAGGAGCCCCGGCCCGGACCCGTCGGCCGCCGCGGCGAGCCAGTCCGCCACCTCGTCGGCGGAGCGGACCACCCGCACGCCCTTGCCGTCGTACCCGCCGCGCACGGTCTTCACCACCGCCGTGCCGTCCCCGGCGGCGAGGAAGGCCTCGAGCGAGGCGGCGTCGGTGACGGGGGCCCAGCGCGGGCAGGGCAGGCCCAGCGCGGTCAGCCGCCGGCGCATGACGGCCTTGTCCTGCGCGTGCACCAGGGCGTCGGCGCCCGGGTGGACGCGCACGCCCTCGTCGGCCAGCGCCCGCAGCAGGTCGCCGTCCACGTGCTCGTGCTCGAAGGTCAGGGCGTCCGCCCCGGCGACGAGCGCCCGCACGGCGTCCGCGTCGCGGGCGGCCCCGACCGGGGCGTCGACGACCACCTGGGCCGCGCTCGAGCGCGGCTCCTCGACGAGCACCCGCAGGTGCAGCCCGAGGGCGGTGGCCGCGGGGGCCATCATGCGCGCCAGCTGGCCGCCACCGACGACCGCGACCAGGGGCGGGAGGCTCTCCGTCACGGGGCCGGAGCCTACCGGCGGCCGCCCGGCCCCCGGCCCGCCGTCCGGGACGACGGGCCGGGGCACGGGAGCCGGCACCGGGACGGCGTCCGGGACCCGAGACCCGGGACCCGGTCGGAGTGTCAGCGCGACGTCAGGGGACGTCGGCCTGGACGAGGAGCCCGTCCCCGGAGGCCTGCAGCATGCCGCCGGCGGCGGGGACGAAGGCGCTCTGGCCCTTCGTCAGCTCGACGGACGCGCCGTGCGCGTCGGTGACGAGCACCTCACCCTCGAGGCAGAGCACGACGCGCGGGCCGCGGCCGGGGACCCGGACCACGCCCTCGTCGGTGAGCTGGGTGACGGACAGCTCGAAGTCGTCGACGGGCGCGTAGAAGATGCGCGTCGAGGTGAACACGCGCTCGGGCGCGATGCGGATGGGCGGGGCCGCGACGCAGTCCACCGTGCGCAGGAGCTCGTCGACGTCGATGTGCTTGTGCGTCAGGCCGGCGCGCAGCACGTTGTCGGAGTTCGCCATGATCTCGACGCCCAGGCCGCCGAGGTAGGCGTGGACGCAGCCGGCGGGCACGAACAGCGCCTCGCCCGGCTCGAGCGTCACGGGGTTGAGCAGCACGGAGGTCACCGCACCCGGGTCCCCGGGGTAGGCGGCGGCCAGCCGCATGACGGTCCGGTCCGTGCGGGGCGAGGGCGAGCCGGCGGCGAGGCGGCGGCTGCACGCCTCCGCGAACTTCTCCACGTCCGCCTCGCCGGGGCGCGTCGCGGGGTCGAGCAGCCACTCGAACGCGGTGCGGACGCCCCGGGGCGTCGGGTCCGTCGTGAGGATGCGGTGCAGGTCGGCCGCGAGCGGGACGTGCAGGTCCGCGACGAGCTCCGCGACGCGGCGGGGCGCGCGGAAGCCGACCATCGCCTCGAACCGGGTGAGGGCGAAGACGAGCTCCGGCTTGTGGTTCGTGTCGCGGTAGCAGCGGTGCGGGGCGTCGCGCGGGACGCCGGCGGCCTCCTCGGCGTCCCAGCCGGCGTGCGCCTGCTCGACGGAGGGGTGCACCTGCAGCGACAGCGGGGAGTCGGCCGCGATGAGCTTGAGGAGGTAGGGCAGCCGGGCCCCGAAGCGCTGGACGACGTCGTCGCCGAGCATGGCGTGGGGGTCGTCGGCCAGGAGCTCCGTGAGCGGGACCGCGTCCGCTCCGGCGCGCGTCACGACCGTCGAGGGGGCGGACGGGTGCGCGCCGAACCACGCCTCGGCCACGGGGCGGCCGTCGGGCGGGGTCCCGAGGACCTCGGGGATCGCCGTGGCGGATCCCCAGTCGTAGTGCTGCGTCGCCGGGGTGAGTCGGAACACTGGCGGCCCTCCATGCGGTCGTGGGTCGGTCGGTGCGTCGCGACGGTGCGGCCACCCCAGTGTCCCCGACGGCGCGCGCCGATGGGGTGCCGGGGCCGCCCGGATCGTCCGTTCGGGGGTGAATCTGGTCACCCCGGAGGGTGAGCACGGGCGCGGAGCCCGGGCCCGACCGCGGCCCGGCCCGCCCGAGGACGGGCCGCGGCGGCCCTCAGCCCCGGGGCCCCCACGGCGACACGGCGGCCCCGCGCGGCAGCACGACGTCGGGGCGCATGGCCGCCGGCACGCCCGAGAGGAAGAGCGCGAAGACCGCCGGCCGCCGCTGGGCGAGCTCGAGGCGGCCCCCGTCGGCCGCGGCCAGGTCGCGCGCCAGCGCGAGGCCCAGACCGGTGCTCTGCGCCGAGCTCGACCCGCGCTCGAAGATCCGCCCGACGAGCTCGTCGGGGACCCCCGGCCCCTCGTCGGCGACCTCGACGACCACCGTGCGCGCCTGCCCCGTGCGGGTCCGCACCGTCGTGGTGCCCCCGCCGTGGTGGAGGGAGTTCTCGATGAGCGTGGCCAGGACCTGCGCCAGCCCGCCCGGCGTGGCCAGGACCTGCAGCGTCGGGTCGACCGCGATCCGCAGGGTGCGCCCCGCCGCGGCGAAGGGCGGGCCCCACTCCTCCTCCTGCTGGTGCACCACGTCGACGAGCCGGACGGCCTCCGTCGTGCCGCCCTGCGCCCGCCGCGAGCGCGTGAGGAGGTCGTCGACGACCCCGACGAGGCGTTCCACCTGCTCGAGGCTGATCCGGGCCTCCTCGCGGACGTCCGGGTCGGAGCTCGCGTGCTGGATCTCCTCCAGCCGCATGGACAGGGCGGTCAGCGGGGTCCGCAGCTGGTGGGAGGCGTCGGAGGCGAACTGGCGCTCCGCCGCCAGCCGGCCCGCCATGCGGTCGGCGCTGCGGGCGAGCTCCGCGGCGACGAGGTCGATCTCCTCCACGCCGGACGGCTGGAGGCTGGGCCGCACCTGCCCCGACCCGAGCTGCTCCGCCGACGCGGCCAGGTAGACCAACGGCGCCGCGAGCCGGTTGGCCTGCCAGATGGCCATGGCGATGCCGGCCGCGAAGGCGACGACGGCCGCCACGACGACGAGCGCGATGACCCGCGCGCTCTCGAAGAACAGCTGCCACCAGGAGACGGTGAGCGTCACGACGGCGCCCTCGTCGCTGGCGACGGACACGGACTCCGTCCGGTCGGAGGGCGCCGGGCCGGCGGTGAAGGTCTCGCCCTCCTCCGTCACCACGGTGACCTGCGCGTCGAGGCCGCCCTGGGTGTAGGGCTCCATCATCCGGTCGGTGAGGTCGATGCCCTGCTCGAGCCGGAAGTCCACGGAGCGCGCCAGGGCGTCGGCGCGCGACTCCACGCCCTGCAGCAGCACGTTCTCGCGCACGAGCTGGGCGCCCAGGAACGCCAGGGGGAAGCCGAGGAGCACCACGGCCACCGTGACGGCGGCGATGGTGGCCTGCAGCACGCGACGCCGCACGCCGCCCCTCCCCTCGTCCCGGTCGCCCCTCGGAGCCCCCGCGGGGGCCGGCCGGGGTCAGACCCGGACGGGTCCCGTCTCGAAGCGGAAGCCCATGCCGCGCACGGTGGAGATGTAGCGGGGGGCGTTGGCGTCGTCGCCGAGCTTGCGGCGCAGCCACGACACGTGCATGTCCAGCGTCTTCGTCGAGCTCACGGGCTCGGTGCCCCAGACCTCGCGCATGAGCACCTCGCGCCCGACGACCGTGCCGGCCGCCCCGACGAGGGTGCGCAGGAGGTCGAACTCCTTGGCGGTGAGGTGCAGCTCGCGCTCGCCCTGGAAGGCGCGGTGCGCGGCGACGTCCACGCGCACGTTCTGCGCGTGCAGCTCGTCCTCGTCGCCCGGCTCACCCACGGAGCGGCGCAGCAGCGCCCGGACGCGGGCGAGGAGCTCGGCGAGCCGGAAGGGCTTCGTCACGTAGTCGTCCGCGCCGGCGTCGAGCCCGACGACGAGGTCGACCTCGTCCGCGCGGGCCGTGAGCACGAGGACGGGGGTCGTCAGGCCCTGCGCGCGGATGGCGCGCGCCACGTCGAGGCCGTCCATGTCGGGCAGACCGAGGTCGAGCACCACGAGGTCGGCGGTCGCCGCGGCGGCGATGGCGCCCTCCCCCGTGCCCTGGACCTGCACGTCGTAGCCCTCGCGGCCGAACGCCCGGGCGAGGGGCTCCGCGATGGCGGGGTCGTCCTCGGCGAGCAGCACCTGGGTCATGGCGGTCATGCTAGGACATGGCAGGGCCCTGTCCAGAGGGTGAGGTTCCCCCGTCGTGGTTCGCGGTCGGGTCACAGGCGGGGCAGACCCAGGCAAAGGCCCCGGACCGCCGGCCCCCGCTCCCGTCCCGGCGCCGCGGGGTCCCCCCTCGGGCCCGACCGGGGACGGACGGCGGCGCCCCCGCGGTCCGACCCCGGGCCGACGCCACCGGCGGTGCGGCGTGCCTACGCTCTCGGCATGGGTCCCTGGGAGCGGTGGCAGGCGCGCGTGACGCAGCACCGCTTCCGCATCGACGCGCTCCTCGCCGCCTTCGTGGCCCTCGTCGCCCTCGTCGTCACGGGCCAGCCCTACGGGGCGCCGGCGTGGCTCGCGTCGCTCGGCGGCGCCGCCGTCGTCGCGCCGCTGGCCTGGCGGCGCACCCGTCCCGTCGCGTCCGCGGCCACGGTCTACGTCGTCGGGCTCCTGCACGTGCTGGCCGGCGCGCCGCTCGTGCTGCCCGCCGACCTCGCGGTCCTCGTCGCCCTCTACTCCGTCACGGTGTACGGCCCCCGCTGGGCCCACCGCACCGCGATGGCCGGCGCGGCGGCGGGGTCCGTGGTCCTGGGCGTCGCCGTCGCGGGCTTCGGGGACGTGCCGACCGCCGTCGTCGTCGCGGTCTTCGCGCTCACCTGCGCGGCCGCGACGTGGGCCTTCGGCCTCCTGCGCCGGGCCCGCGCGGACACGATGGCGGCCCTCGTCGACCGCGCCCGCCGCCTCGAGGTGGAGCGCGACCAGCAGGGCCGGCTCGCGGCGGCGGCGGAGCGCGCGCGGATCGCCCGGGAGATGCACGACATCGTCGCCCACTCCCTCACCGTCATCATCGCCCAGGCCGACGGCGGGCGGTACGCGGCCGCCGCCGACCCCGACGTGGCCGCCCGCACCCTCGGGACCGTCGCCGAGACGGGGCGGGCGGCGCTGGCCGACATGCGCCGGCTGCTCGGCGTGCTGCGCACGGAGGAGGCCGAGCCCGGGGCGGGCGCCACCGGCGTGCCCGGCGCGGTGGCGAGTGTTCCGGGCGGGGCCGGCGGGGCCGGCGGGACCGGCGGGGCCGCGTCGCCGACGGCGGGGGCGACGACCGCCGCCCCGACCGCCCCCCTGCCGTCCACCGACGACCTCGAGGAGCTCGTCGCGCGGGTGCGGGCCGGCGGGCTGCGCGTCTCCCTCGCCCGGGTCGGCACCCCGCGGACCCTGCCGCCGGGCGCCGGGCTGACGGTGTACCGGATCGCCCAGGAGGCGCTGACGAACGTGCTCAAGCACGCCGGGCCGGACCCCCACGTCGCCGTCCAGCTCCAGTGGCGGGCGGACGGGGTCCTCCTCGAGGTGGTCGACGACGGCCGGGGCGCCGCCGCCGACCCCGCCCCCGTGCCCTCCGCACCCTCCGGCGGCACCGGGCCCGGGGCGACGGTCCCCCCGGCGCCGCCCGCCCCCGGGCCCGGGGAGTCCGCCCCCGACGCCGACGCCGAGCTCCCCGACGTCGCCGCGCCGCTCCTGGCCGCGGCGGACGGGCTCGGCCTGGGCCTGCGCGGGATGCGCGAGCGGGCGGCGCTCTTCGGCGGCACCGTCAGCGCCGGCCCGCGGCGGGGCGGCGGCTTCCGCGTCGTCGCGCACCTGCCCACGCCCCCCGTCCGCGCCGCGGGGGTCGCCCCCCGGCAGCCGGGGACGGTGCCGGAGGAGCGGGCCCCCGGCCGTGCCAGGCTGGGCGCGTGACGCTCCTCCCCACCGGCCCGGACGCGCCCGGTCCCCTCACCCCCGTGCGGGTCGCGCTCGTCGACGACCAGCAGCTCGTCCGCGCCGGCTTCCGCATGGTCATCGACTCCCAGCCCGACCTCACCGTCGTCCTCGAGGCCGGCGACGGGCGCGAGGCCGTCCGCCTCCTCAGCCCCGCCTCGCCCGCGGCGCAGCCCGTGGACGTGGTCCTCATGGACGTGCGGATGCCGCAGCTCGACGGCATCTCCGCCACCGCGGAGGTCGTCGCGGCGGGCACGCCCGAGCACCCGGCGCCGCGCGTCGTCGTGCTGACGACCTTCGACCTCGACGAGTACGTGCTCGCCGCCATCCGCGCCGGCGCCAGCGGCTTCCTCCTCAAGGACGCCCCGCCGGAGGACATGCTGGCGGCGATCCGCACGGTGCACCACGGCGACGCCGTCATCGCCCCCTCGAGCACCCGCCGCCTGCTGGAGCACCTCGTCGAGGTCCTCCCCGAGGACGCCCCCGAGGCGGGCCCGGCCCACGCCGCCGTCGCGACGCTCACGGACCGCGAGCGCGAGGTGCTCGTCCTCATGGCGCGCGGCCGGTCGAACACGGAGATCGGCGCCGACCTCTTCGTCGCGGAGGCGACGGTGAAGACCCACGTGGGCCGCGTGCTGGCCAAGCTGGGCGCCCGTGACCGCGTGCAGGCCGTCGTCACCGCCTACGAGACGGGCCTCGTCCGCCCCGGCGGCTGACCCCGCCGGTCCCGGTCCCGCCCGTCCTCCTCCGCCCCGCCGGCCCCGTCCGCCCGCCGACCGGGCGGGCCGGTCGCGCACCCGGGGGCCGGACGTCCGCCCGGGGTCGACCCGCCCGCCGCCCGGGGTCCCCCCGGGGGACGACCCGGGGCCCGCACGGTGGGCACCGGGGGCCGACGCGGCGGCCGGGGGCCGCTCCGTAGCGTCGTCACCAGAGCCCGGGAGGTCCCGGGACGACGACGACCGAGGAGAACGACCGTGCCCGCTGCCACCCCCGCCCCCCGGCCCGCCGCCACGGCCCCGGCCTCGAGCGCCCGGGGCCTGACGAAGGTCTACGGCTCCGGGCCCGCGGCCGTCCGCGCCCTCGACGGCGTCGACGTCGACTTCGCCGCCGGCCGCTTCACCGCGATCATGGGCCCGTCGGGCTCTGGCAAGTCCACCCTCATGCACCTGCTGGCGGGCCTCGACGGCGCCACCTCCGGCACCGTGCTGCTGGGCGGCACCGACCTCACGCAGCTCGGCGACGACGCCCTCACGACCCTGCGCCGCGACCGCGTCGGCTTCGTCTTCCAGGGCTTCAACCTGCTGCCCATGTTCACGGCGGAGCAGAACATCCGGCTCCCCCTCGGGCTGGCCGGCGCCCGCGCCGACGAGGAGTGGTTCTCCACCCTCGTGCGCACCCTGGGGATCGGCGAGCGGCTCTCGCACCGCCCGAGCGAGATGTCCGGCGGCCAGCAGCAGCGCGTCGCGATCGCCCGGGCCCTCGTCGCCCGGCCGGAGGTCGTCTTCGCCGACGAGCCGACGGGCAACCTCGACTCGCGCTCGGGCGCCCAGGTCCTCAGCTTCCTGCGCCGCTCCGTCCGCGAGCTGGGCAGCACCGTCATCATGGTCACGCACGACCCCACGGCCGCCGCCTACGCCGACCGCGTGGTGCTCCTGGCCGACGGCCGCATCGCGGGCGGCATCGACGACCCGACGCCCGACGCGGTCCTGGCGGCGCTCGACGCGCTGCGGCAGATCGGCACGGAGGACGCCCTGGCGCAGGCGGGGGTGCGCTGATGCTGCGCCTGACCCTGGCCCAGATGCGCCGCAGCCTCGGCCGGCTCACGTCGGCCGGCATCGCCATCGCCATCGGCACCGCCTTCCTCGCCGCGACGCTCCTGGCCGGGGACGTCCTGCAGCGGACGGCCCGCGACGCCCTCACGGCCCAGCTGGGCAGCGCCGACCTCGTGGTGGGCGACACCTTCTCCTCCCTCGGCGCGGAGCAGGTCGCCGCGGTGGAGGCCGTCCCGGGCGTGGACGCCGTCGCGCCGCTGGCGCTCACGTCCGTGGAGCTCGCGCACGCCGGGACGCGCACCTACCAGCTCGTCCTGGCGGCCCCGGGCGACGAGCGCCTGCAGTCCGTGGACGCCGTGCGCGGCGTCCTGCCGCAGGGCCCGGGCCAGCTCGCGCTGCCCACCGGGACCGCCGACCGCCTCGGCGTGTCCGTCGGCGACCGGGTCACGACGACCTGGACCGCCTTCGTCCCGGCGGAGGACCCCGCCGCGGCGGCCGCGGACCCCACGACGACCACCGACGCGGACGGCACGCCCGGCACCTGGGAGCCGTCCACCGCCGAGGTCACGGTCGTCGGCGTCGTCGACGCGCGCGCCGGGGCCTGGAGCGGGCAGGGCGGGGTCGCCCTGGCCGACCCGGCCGACGTCGTCACGTGGGGCGGCACCGGCGAGCTCGTCGCCGGCCAGCTCCTCGTCGCCACGACGGCGCAGGACCCGGCCACGGCGGCGGACGTCACCGCTGCGCTGGCCGCGGCCGCGGGCCCCGACGGCACCGCGGAGGTGCTCACCCGGACGGAGGCGGCCGACCGCACCGTCGCCGAGGTGACCGGCGAGGCCGGCGTCCTCGTGCTCGTCGTGCTCGGCTTCGCCGCCGTCGCGCTCCTCGTCGCGGCGCTCGTGATCGCCAACACGTTCCAGGTCCTCGTCGCGCAGCGCACCCGCACCCTCGCGCTGCTGCGGTGCGTCGGCGCCCGGCGCGGGCAGCTCGCGCGGTCCGTCCTGACGGAGGCGGGGCTCCTCGGGCTCGCGGCCTCCCTCGTCGGCACCCTGGCGGGCACCGCGCTCGTCGTGCTCGTGCTCGTCGTCCTCGCCCGCACCGCCCCCGACGTGCCGCTGCCCGACGGCGTCACGCCGACCCCTCTGTCCGTCCTCGTCCCGCTCCTCGTCGGCACCCTCGTCACCGTCCTCGCCTCCCTCGTGCCGGCGCGCGAGGCCACCCGGGTGGCACCCGTGGCGGCGCTGCGCCCCGTCGACCCGCCCCTGCTCGGCGCCCGTGCCGGCCGCGTGCGCGCCGTGCTCACCGGCACCGTCACCGCCCTCGGCCTGGCAGCCCTCGTGGGCGGCGCGGCCCTGGGCCTGGCCGGCGGGGACATGGCCCTCGCGCTCGGCCTCGGCGTCCTCGGCGGGGCGGTGTCCTTCGTCGGGATCCTCCTCGGCGCCGTGCTGTGGGTGCCGCGCGTGGTGTCGGGCGCCGGCCGCCTGCTCGCCGGCACGGGTCCCGCGGCCCGTCTCGCCGCCGCGAACACGCTGCGCAACCCGCGCCGCACCACCGCCACGTCGACGGCCCTGCTCATCGGGGTGACCCTCGTCGCGATGATGAGCACGGGGGCCGCGACGGCCCGCACCTCGCTCGGCGCGGAGCTCGACAGCCGCTTCCCCGTCGACCTCGAGGTGGGCACCGCCGAGGCCGGCGTCCCGTCGACCGCGGAGCTGACGCCGGACGCCGTCGAGGCGGTGGCGGCGGTGGACGGGGTCGCGGGCACGGGGACGCTGCGCAGCGCGCCGGTCGCGACCGCCGCGGGCGAGCCCGCGTCCTGGCTGCGGCTCCTGGCCCCGGGCGACGGGCCCGCCGGGCTCCTGCGCGACCCCGCGCTGCTCGACGGGCTCGACGACGGCACCGTCGTGGTCCCGGCGGCGACGGCCGAGTCCCTGGCCGTCACCGACGGCGACGGCCTGGTCGTGCGGGCCGGGACCTGGGTCGACGGCGCGGGCGAGCCCGAGCCGGCCGCCGGCGGCGAGGAGAGGACCCTGCGCGTGCTCGTCCGTCCCACGGCGCCCGCCGACCTGCTGGTCACGCCGGCGACGCTGGCGACGCTGGCCCCCGCGGCACCGACCACCACCCTGTGGGTCGGCTTCGACCCGGGGGTGGAGCAGGGGGTCGTCGCCGGCGACGTCGCGGCGGCGCTGCCCGCCGACACGGCGCTGGCCGTGCGGTCCGGCGCGGCGGCGCGCTCGAGCTACGAGCAGGTCATCGACACGATGCTGGCGGTGGTCGTCGGGCTGCTGGGCGTCGCGGTGGTCATCGCGCTCGTGGGCGTGGCGAACACCCTGTCCCTGTCCGTCCTCGAGCGGCGCCGCGAGTCCGCGACCCTGCGGGCGCTCGGCCTCACGCGCCGCCAGCTGCGCGCGACGCTCGCCCTGGAGGGCGTGCTCATCGCCGGGGTCGGGGCCGTGGTCGGCAGCGTGCTCGGCCTCGTGTACGGCTGGGCGGGGGCCGCCACCGTGCTCGGGCAGGTGGGGCCCCTCACCCTCGGGTGGCCGGTCCGCGAGCTCGCGCTGCTCCTCGTCGTCGCGGTCGTCGCGGCCCTGGGCGCCTCCGTCCTGCCGGCCCGCTCCGCCGTGCGCACGCCGCCCGTCGCCGCGCTCGCGGTCGACTGACGTCACCCGCCGCCCGTCGCCCCCGCCCCCCACGGGCGGGGCGGCGGACGGCCACCGTCCACCGCCGCCGGGCGGGCCGCAGGGGGGCCCGCCCGGCGGCGGTCCCTGTCCGGGGAGGCGTCGGGCCGCGGCGGCGCGGGCCCGCACGCGTCCTCGGCGCCGCCCCTCAGTCCGCCGGGCCGGACCGGTCGACGGTCGCCGCGGTCACGGGGCGGGAGACGAGCGCGGCCGCGACGAGGACCGCGAGGACCGGCAGGGCGACGACCCAGCCCGGCGCGGCACGGGACGTGACCCAGCCCAGGCCCACGACGACGAGCAGCACCTGGAAGGTCATCACGGGGGCGCGGCCCCAGCGCAGCCCGCGCCACAGCCCGCGGGCCGCCGCGGCGAGCAGCAGGCCGACGCCGAGGCCGAACACGGCGAGGAACAGCGCCATGCCGGCGGTCCGGGCGCCGTCGCCGCGCAGCAGCGCCCCGACCGCGTCGACGAGGTACACCGCCCCCAGGCCCGCGACGACCAGCGCCTCCACCAGCACGGCGACGCACAGCGCCGCCAGCACGGGGGGCCGCGGGGGCGGCGCCCCGGGGCGTGCCGGGGGCTGCGGGGCGTCTCGTCGGGCCACGGCCCCGAGGCTAGCCGGGGCCGGCGGGAGGGGCGCCGCCCCCGGCGCGCGGACCTGCGGAGGGGCTCCTCGACCTGCGCCCGGGGCCCGTCCGTGCCACCGTGGAACACTGCGGCACCACCGCGCGTTCTGTGTGACGAAATCCTCAACGTCACCGCACCGAAACCCGCCCGTAACCCTTGTGGCGACGACGGTCTGGTGTGAGGCTAGAGCCAGCAAGTCATCCCACCCCCTGTTCCGCAGTGCATCGCGCGTGTCCCCCGCACGCCCCGCTGCGGCATGCCCGAAGGAGGCAACATGGACTGGCGCCACCGTGCAGCCTGTCTCGACGAGGACCCCGAGCTCTTCTTCCCCATCGGGAACACGGGGCCGGCCCTCTCGCAGATCGAGGAGGCCAAGGCGGTCTGCCGTCGTTGCGACGTCGTCGACACGTGCCTCAAGTGGGCCCTGGAGACCGGGCAGGACGCCGGCGTCTGGGGCGGCCTGTCCGAGGACGAGCGCCGCGCGCTCAAGCGCCGGACGGCGCGCCAGCGTCGCGCGAGCTGATCGCGACCTGACGCAGGGCAGGGCCCGCGCGACGTGGGCGGACGGGGCTGGACCCCGACACGCAGGAGGGCCGGTGCCGAGCGGGCACCGGCCCTCCTGCGTGTCGGCGGCCGCCCCGTCGTACGGCGGGGTCCGCCGTCAGCCGACGATCGAGCCGGGGTCCGCGCCCTGGCGCAGCACGCAGTCCATCGCGACGAGCGTGCCGCCGTCGGGCCGCGGCTGCCAGGAGATGCTCCCGCGCAGCTCGTTGACGACGAGGGTCGACACGATCTGCGTCCCCAGGCCCGAGCCCGCGCCGCCCTCGGGCAGCCCGGCGCCGTCGTCGGCGACCTCGACGTGCAGCCGGTCGTCCTCCCGCTCCGCCGTGATCGTCACGGCGCCCAGCGCCCGCCCCTCGAACCCGTGCTCCACGGCGTTCGTCACGAGCTCGGTCAGCACGAGCGCCAGCGCGGTCGCGTCCGCGGCGGGCACGGAGCCGAAGGTGCCCTTGACCAGGGTGCGCACCTGCGCGCCCCGGCTGGCGACGTCGGCCGCCAGGCGCAGGCTGCGCCCGACGAGGTCGTCGAACGGGACCGCCTCGTCGATGGTCTGCGAGAGCGTCTCGTGCACGAGCGCGATGGTGGCGACGCGCCGCGTGGCCTCGCCCAGCGCCTCCCGTGCCTCCGGCGAGGCGACGCGACGGGCCTGCAGCCGCAGCAGCGCCGCCACGGTCTGCAGGTTGTTCTTCACGCGGTGGTGGATCTCGCGGATCGTGGCGTCCTTCGTGATGAGCTCGCGCTCCCGCCGCCGCAGCTCCGTCACGTCGCGGCAGAGCAGCACCGCGCCCAGGCGCTCGCCGGCCTCGAGCAGCGGGACGGAGCGCACGGACAGCGCCACACCGTGCGCCTCCACGTCGATGCGCCACGGCGCGCGCCCCATGAGCACGAGCGGGAGGGCCTCGTCGATCCCGTCCTTCTCCGCGAGGAGCTCCGTCACGGTCTCGACGAGGGAGCGCCCGACGAGGTCGCCCAGCGCCCCCAGCCGGTGGAAGCAGGACAGGGCGTTCGGGCTCGCGTAGAGCACGTCGCCCTCGGAGTTCAGGCGCAGCAGCCCGTCGCCGACGCGGGGCGCGCCCCGGCGCTGGCCCTTGGAGCCGTCCGTCGAGGGGAACTCCCCGCGGCTGACCATCCCGACGAGGTCGTCGGCGGCCTCCACGTAGTTGAGCTCGAGGCGGCTGGGGGTGCGCGCGCCGCCGAGGTTCGTCTGGCGGGCCAGCACCGCGATCGGCCGGCCGTGCCGGACCACGGGCACGGCCTCCTCGCGCACGGCGTAGGGCCCGTACCAGCGGGGCTCGCGCGAGCGCAGCGGGCGCAGCTCGTCGAGGCAGCGCTGGAGCTGGGCGCGCTGCCCCTCCGCGGGGTAGGTGCCCACGACGTCGTCGTAGTGGACGGTCGCGCCCGTCGAGGGCCGGCAGTGCGCGATGGCGACGAAGTTCTGGTCCGGCGTCGGCAGCCACAGCACGAGGTCGGCGAACGCGAGGTCGGAGACGAGCTGCCAGTCGCCGACGAGCAGGTGCAGCCACTCGAGGTCGGCGGGGTCGACCTCCGCGTGGCGGGCCGCGATCGTGCTCAGCGTGGACACCGGTCCAGCCTAGGGCGTGCGGGTGCGGCGTCCCCGTCGCGCTAGATTCGTCCCGACGCCCCAGACCGCCGGCGCCCCGTGCGCCGAGGAGGACCACCATGCACCTCGAGGTCACCCTGGACCTGCCGACCGGCGCCGCCGACGCCGCCCGCATGCTCGCCGACCCCGGCTACGTCGCCGCGAAGGTCGCCGCGTCCGGGGCCACGGAGCAGCACGTCGACATCACCGGCGGCCCCGCCGGCGCCTTCACCGTCACCACCCGGCGGCTCCTGCCGACCGACGGCATCCCGCCGCAGGTGCGCGGCTTCGTCGGGGGCGCGCTCGACGTCCGCCAGGTGGAGGCGTGGGAGCCCGCCCGGGCCGACGGCGCCCGCACGGGGACGGTGGCGCTGGAGATCGCCGGCGCGCCCGTTCGGCTCACCGGCGAGGTGCACCTGGAGCCCGCCGGGACCGGCCGCAGCCGGGTGCGCTACGCCGGGGAGCTCAAGGCCTCCGTGCCGCTCTTCGCCGCGGCGGTCGAGGGGGCCGCGGCCGGTGCCGTGCGGTCCGCCCTGGCGACGGAGGAGGCGGTCGCCGCCCGCTGGCTGGCCGAGCACCCGGCCCCGGGCACCGCCACCCCCGCCTGACCGCGACGGGACGCGAGGCGGTCGCCCCCGGCCGCCGTCAGTCCCGTCCGCCCCCGACCCGGACCGGGTCGCCGGTCACGTCGGGGTCTGCGACCCCGGACGGGACGGCGGCGGGTGCCGCGGCGGGCGCGACGGCCCGGGCCGCGGCGCGCTCGCGACGCGACCGGTAGGGCCGCTCGCCGAAGAGCGCCCAGCTCAGCCAGCCGACCCGGCCGACGGTCACCCGCAGGAGGATGGGGAAGACGATCCCCGCCAGGAGCGAGAGGGCGAAGACCAGCGGGATCGCCTCGCCGAACCCGAGGCGGCCGAGGACGATCCGGGTGCCGGCGGTGGCGAAGGAGTGGAAGAGGTAGATCCCGAACACGAAGGGGCCGACCCATACGAGCAGGCGCGACCGCCCGAGGACGGGCCGGACGGCCACCAGGGTCACGACGGCCAGGACGCCGACGACGACCCCGAGCGCGTCGAGCCCGAGGCCCTCCGCCTCCGGGTCGGGCAGGCGGAGCCAGGTCTGGACGCCGAGGAGCGCGGCCGTCGCCACCGCGGCGGCGGCCAGGGGGCCGCGCCGGGTCATCGGCCCGCTGCCGTGCCGGCACAGCAGGACGCCGAGCAGGAAGAACGGCAGCAGGTTCAGGGCGCCGTCGAGGCTGAGGAGGTTCCACCAGCCGTGCGCGCTCGTCACCACGGCCAGGACGGCGGCCACGGCCACGGCGACCCCCAGGGCGCGGGTCGTCCGCAGCAGCCCGGCGGCGTCGAGGACGCCGACGGCCAGGAAGATGACGAAGAGCGACAGCAGGAACCAGAAGTGCTCGTAGGGGAAGAGGTACACGCGCCACAGGGGCGTCGACCCGCCGCTGTTCGTCCCGGGCACGAGCGTCTGCGTCAGCCAGAACAGCGTCCCGACCACGACGAGCGGGACCAGGAGCCGCCGGGCCTTGCCCCGGACGAGCCCGGGCAGCCCGGACGCGGGCACCGGCGGGCGCATCGCGTAGACGAACCCGGACAGCGCCGCGAACAGCGGCATGCGGACGGACTCGAGCCACATGTTCGCCACCCGCCAGCCCGAGCCCTCGGGCAGGCGGAGCCCGGTGTCGGGGGCGCCGATGATGTGGCCGGAGACCATGAGGACGATGGCGACCGCCCGCAGGCCCTGGATGCCCAGGTCGGAACGGCGCGCGGGGACCACTGCGGGGACGTCGGGCATGCGTCCAGTCTGGCGGCGCCCCGCCGGGCGCACAGGCGCCGGACGTGTTGTCCGCATCACTCCGGACGGCGCCCGGACCTGCAGGATCCCCCGTCCGGGGGACGCCGCCGCCCGGACGGGTGGCGGGTGGGCGCGGGACGGTGGGCGGAGGGTGTCGCGCACGCGGTCCCCGCCCCCCGGTGGCAGGGTGGGGCGGGCCGGCGACGAGGCCGGCGACCGACGGCAGAAGGGCACGGGCGATGGCAGGCGCCACCGGCACGACGGGCACCGGCACGACGGCCACGGACGGGGGCACCCGCACCCCGCCGGTGCCGCTCACCGCTCCCCCGCCGCAGGCCGGTCCTCTGGAGACCGCCCGGGCGCAGCTGGCCTCCGCGGTCGGGATCCTCGGGCTCGACGCGGGCACCGCCGAGATGCTCGGCACGTCGCGCCGCGAGATCAACGTGTCCGTCCCGCTGCGGCGCGACGACGGGACGGTCGAGCTGCTGCGGGGCTACCGCGTCCAGCACAACATCTCCCGCGGCCCGGGCAAGGGCGGCCTGCGGTACGCGGCCTCCGTCGACCTCGACGAGGTCCGCGCCCTCGCGATGTGGATGACGTGGAAGTGCGCCCTCGTCCAGCTGCCGTACGGCGGCGCGAAGGGCGGCGTGACCATCGACCCGCGGGCGCACTCCGCCGCGGAGCTCGAGCGCGTGACCCGCCGCTACACGAGCGAGCTCATGGCGGTCATCGGGCCGGAGAAGGACATCATGGCGCCCGACGTCGGCACCGACGAGCGCACCATGGCCTGGATCATGGACACCTACTCGGTGAACATGGGCTTCACCATCCCGGCCGTGGTGACGGGCAAGCCCGTCGACATCGGCGGCTCCCTGGGACGGGCCACGGCCACCTCCCGGGGCGTGGTGCACGCCGCCCGGGCGGCGCTGGCCGAGGAGGGCGTCGACCTGCGCGAGGTCAGCGCGGTCGTGCAGGGCTTCGGCAAGGTCGGCTCCCACGCGACGCGCTTCCTCGCCGAGGCCGGCACCCGGGTGGTCGCCGTGAGCGACCAGTTCGGGGCGGTGCACGCCGCCGACGGCCTCGACGTCGGCGCCCTGGCCCGGCACGTCGCGCGCGAGGGCACGGTCGTCGGCTTCGACGGCGGCGACCCCGTCGACCGTGACACGGTGCTCGCCCTCGACGCGGACCTGCTCGTCCCCGCGGCCGTGGAGGGCGTGCTCGACGAGAGCGCCGCGCGCACGGTGAAGGCCCGCTGGGTCGTCGAGGGCGCCAACGGCCCCACGACCGCGGGCGGCGACCGCGTCCTGGCCGAGCGCGGCGTCACCGTCGTGCCCGACATCCTCGCGAACGCCGGGGGCGTCGTCGTCTCGTACTTCGAGTGGGTGCAGGCGAACCAGGCGTACTGGTGGACGGAGGAGGAGATCGAGCAGCGGCTGGAGCGCCGCATGCTCGAGGCGTACGCGGACGTGGCGCGCACCGCGCGGGCCGAGGGGCTCACGCTGCGCGACGCCGCCCTCACCATCGGCGTGCGCCGGGTCGCCGACGCGCACCACATCCGCGGCCTCTACCCCTGACGGCCCACCCGGCGTGCGCACCGCCGCGCCCGGGGGCGCCGGGCGCCGGGCGCCGTCAGACGAGCGCGGTGGCGACGTCGGCCGGGGCGGTCCGCACGAGGTCGACCTCCCCGGCGGGGCCGGCGAGCCGGACGGCGTCGGGCCCCCCGCGCAGCGTCATCCGCAGCGTCCCGACGAGAGCGGCCAGGAGCGCCGTCTCCCGCCCGGTGGCCTCGGGGGTGCCCGCGCGGCGCGTCGCCACGAGGGGCCCGAGCGTGAGCCCGTCCCCGTCGAGGTGCCAGGTGCCGCGGAAGCGGTTGACCCCCGCGTCGCCGTACACCTGACCGTCCCCGTCGAAGGTCACGACGAGGTGCGCGCCCGCCGGCACCTCCGCGTCGCCGACCCGCTCCACCCGCCACGTCCCCGCCAGACCGCTCACCCGCCGATCGTGGCACGGCCGCGACGCGGCGGCGCGGCCCGACGGCGCTCGACCGGGGGTCCGGAGGCCGACCGCGCAGCTCAGGCGCGGGGGCGGGCGTCCACCCAGGCCGCCAGGTCCACGCGCGGCCCCGTGAAGAAGGGGACCTCCTCGCGCACGTGCAGCCGCGCGCGGGTGTTCCGCAGCTCGCGCATGAGGTCGACGATCCGGTGCAGCTCGGGCGCCTCGAAGGCGAGCACGAACTCGTAGTCGGACAGCGCGAACGTGGCGACGGTGTTGGCGCGCACGTCCTTGTAGTCCTTCGCCGCGTGCCCGTGCTCGCGGAGCATCTCGCGGCGCTCCTCCTCGGGCAGCACGTACCAGTCGTAGGAGCGCACGAAGGGGTAGACGCACACGTACGCCCCCGGCGCCTCCCCCGCGAGGAAGGCCGGCACGTGGCTGCGGTTGAACTCGGCCGGCCGGTGCAGCGCCACGGTCGACCACACGGGCTCCAGGCCGCGCCCGAGCGCGCTCGCCCGCAGCCGCGCGTACGCCGACTGCACCCTCTCGACCGTCTCGGCGTGCCACCACACCATGAGGTCGGCGTCCGCCCGCAGGCCCGTGACGTCGTACCAGCCCCGCACCTCCAGGCCGTCCCGCTCGACGTCCCCGAGCGCCTCCGCCGCGAGGCGGGCGCGGGCCGCGTCGTCGGCCGGCACCGTGCCCGTGTGCCGGAAGACCGACCACATCGTGTAGGCGATCCGGGCGTTGATGTGCTCGGCGTCGGGCGCGGTGCCGTCGGCGACGGGCGTGGGCGTGCTCACGGGGAGGACCTCCGGTGGTGCGGGGACGGGCGCGGGGGACGGCGTCAGGACAGCGGGTCGACGGAGCAGGCGGCGGGCCTCCCGCTCGGCTGCCCGTCGCGCATGAGGCAGCAGCCCGGAGCGCACACCTCGCGGAACGGGGGCAGGTCCCCGACCGTGACGCCCGGCCCGGGCTCGCGGCCCGCGTCGCGCTCGCGGGCGTGCTCGGCCCGCTCGACGACGAGGTCCACCAGGCCCTGCACGAACGGCTCGCGCGTCCCGACGGTGCCGGCGCGCACGGCCGTCATCCCGAGCCGCTCCGCCGTCTCGAGCGCCTCCGTGTCGAGGTCGTAGACGACCTCCATGTGGTCGGAGACGAACCCGATGGGGGCGATCACGACGTTCGTCGTCCCCGCCGCGTGCAGGCTCTCCAGGTGGTCGTTCACGTCGGGCTCGAGCCACGGCTGGCTCGGCGGGCCGGAGCGCGAGCAGTACGCCAGGTCCCACCCGGGGACGGCACCGGTGCGCTCGCCGACGGCCGCCGCGACGAGGCGCGCGACCTCGAGGTGCTGCGCGGAGTAGGTCGCCTGCGCCACCACGGACGCGGCCTCCATCGTCGTCGGGATGGAGTGCGTCACGAACACGACGCGGTAGGGCGCCCCGCCCGTGCGCGCGTCGAGGTCGGCGACGGCCTCGGCCACCGCGTCGACGTTGCCCTGCACGAAGCCCGGGCTGTTGAAGTAGGAGCGCACCTTGTCGACCACGAGCGGGTGCTCGGCCGTGCCGACCGTCGCCGCGACCGCGTCGAGGGAGGCCCACAGGTCCTCGCGGTACTGCCGGCAGCCGGAGTAGGAGGAGTACGCGCTGGTCACGACGGCGACCATGCGCCGCACCCCGCGCTCGTAGGCCTCGGCGAGGGCGTCGCGGGTGTACGGCGACCAGTTGCGGTTGCCCCACAGCACCGGCACGTCCAGGCCCCGGGCTCCCAGCTCCTCCTGCAGCGCGGCCTGGAGCGCACGGTTCTGCCCGTTGATGGGGCTGGCGCCGCCGAAGTGCATGTAGTGCTCCCCGACCTCGGCGAGCCGCTCGTCGGGGATGTTCTTCCCGGCGGTGACGTTGCGCAGGAACGGGAGCACGTCCTCGGGGCCGTCGGGCCCGCCGAAGGAGTAGAGCATCACGGCGTCGTACGGGGCCAGCCCGCCGGGCCGGGGCGCGGACGAGCGGTGGGGGTCGAGCACGGTGGACATGGCCCCCATCGTCCCACCCCCCGCCTGAGGCGCCTCACAGCGGGCGGCCGGCACCGGCGTGACGTCGATCCGGACCGGGTCGTCAGATCCGGCCGGGGCGGCCGAGGGCGAGGAGCGCGCGCCCGTCCGCGCGCGTGCCCGTGCCGCCGTCGGCCGGCCGGTGCACCGCCTCGTCGGCCAGCGTGGCCGCGATGCCGCGTGCCCACTCGGCGACCGCGGCGAGGTCCCGGTGGTCGCCCTCTCGGGCGCGGCCCCCGGCGATGACCGCGCGCTCCGCGAAGGTGAGGACGCGGCGGTCCAGGCGGCCCCGGAAGCTGCGGTGGCCGCGCGCGCCGAGCCGCTCGCGCAGGGCGGCCAGCTCGTGCGGGGAGTTCGCCGCGGCGGCCGGCTGGGTCGCCAGCCCCGACGAGAGGAGCCACACCGGCCGCTCGCGGAGCGCGTCCGCGTGCCGCTCGGCCAGGTCGCGCGCGGCGGGCAGCCAGTGCGCGAGGTAGACGGCGGAGCCGAGCACGACCGCCCCGTACGGCCCCACGTCCGCGACGTCCTCGGGGGCGAGGAGGTCCACCCCGTGCCCGGCCTCCGCGAGCGTCGCGGACACGACCTCGCCGATCCCCCACGTCCCGCCGTGGCGCGACGCCACCGCGACCAGCACCTGTGCCCTCACGGTCGTCCCCCTCCGGCCCGCGGGCCGGAGGGCCCGCCCTCCGGCACCCTGCCGGCACCACCCAGTCCAGCAGGGGCGGGTCGGCGCGGCGTGGGTCGGAGGTCCCCCGGGGGACGGGCTGCGCCGGCCCGGGCAGGGGCAGGGCAGGCCGGAGGGGTCAGGACGGGTCCGCGACGGGGCGCCCGCCCCCGCCGGCCGGCAGCCCGGGCTGCGCCGCACGCAGCTTCTCCGTCAGCCGCCGCAGGTCCTCCAGCTCGTCGCGGTCGAGGGCGCCGCCGACGAGCCGGTGGATGGAGCGCACGTGCCGCCGGCCCACCTCGCGCTGGAGCTCGGCGCCGGTGTCGGTGAGCGTGACGGCGGTGCCGCGCGCATCGCCCGGCACGGGGCCGCGCCGCACCCAGCCGCGGCGCTCCAGCCGGTCCACCAGGCGCGAGACCGACGGCTGCGTGAGCAGCCCGTCCTCGTGCAGCGCGCGCATCCGCAGGGTCCGTCCGGGCGCGCGGGCCAGGGAGAACAGCACGTCGTACTCCCCCACGGACAGCGGCCCCCACACGTCCTCGCGCGTGAAGCGCCGCATGAGTGCGACCTGCGCGCGGAACAGGGACTCCCACGCCTCCGCCGCCTGCTGCGGCGTCGGCGCCGCCGGGGTCAGGGCCGACGACGACGTCGTCCCGGCCGGCGGCGTGGGCGGGGGGTCCTCGTCCAGGTCCACGCCCTCACTGTGCCACCGGCCGGCCGCGGGCGCCGGGCCGTCCGCTCTCGGGGGCGGGCCGTCCGCCCTCGGGGGGCGGGCGGCGTGCTCGACGGCGACCGGCGCGGCCCCGCACTACGCTCGCCGCATGAGTGCCCAGGGCGACGGCCGGCTCACCTACGTCCTCGTCGACGGGGAGAACATCGACGCGACGCTCGGCAGCCAGATCCTCAACGGGCGTCCGGCCCCCGACCAGCGGCCGCGCTGGGAGCGGGTCCTGCAGTTCGCGCAGACGCGGTGGGACGCACCCGTGCGGGGGCTGTTCTTCCTGAACGCCTCGAGCGGGTCGCTGCCGATGCCGTTCGTGCAGGCGCTCATGGCGATCGGCTTCCGCCCCATCCCGCTGTCGGGGCTGCCGCACGAGAAGGTCGTCGACATCGGCATCAAGCGGACGCTGGCGGCGCTGGCCGAGCGTCCGGGGGACGTGCTCCTCGCGAGCCACGACGGGGACTTCTTCCCCGAGATGGAGCGGCTGGTCGACGACGCGGACCGACGGGTGGGCCTGCTGGCCTTCCGCGAGTTCACGTCCAGCACGCTCGCCGGCCTCGTGCCGCGCGGCCTGCAGACGTTCGACCTCGAGCACGACGTCGCGGCGTTCAACGTGGTGCTGCCGCGCATCCGGATCATCCCCGTCGAGGAGTTCGACCCGCTGTCCTACCTCTGAGCGGCCCCGGCGCCGGGCCCTCGGGCCGGCGCCGGCCCCCGGCGGACGCGTCGGTCGACGCGGCCGCCGGGGCGCGTCGCCTCAGACAGGGCCGCCCCGGCGCCCGAGCCCCGGGAGCGTGGGGCCCCACAGGCGCGGGTCGCGCGCGACCGCCGTGCGCGCGACCCCGGCCGGCACGGCGCCCGCGGGCGTCATGTTCGGCAGCATGAACAGCACGAGGGCGAGGATCGGCGCGCTGAGCAGGGCCTCAGACGGGATGAGCCAGACGCCGGCGAGCGCGACCGCCAGGCCGGTGTACCCCCGGCCGCCGCCGAGGGCCTTGGCCAGCACGACGCCCACGACGAGCACGGCGAACGGGATGCCGTACTCCACCGCGGCCTTCATGACCGTCGGCTGCTGCAGCCCGCTGATCTGGAAGGTCCGGGCGATGGCGTCGGAGGTCCCGGCGCCGAACCCGTCGAACGGCTCGGCCGTGGCGTACGGCGTGAGGAGCTCGTACGGCACCACCAGGCGCAGCGCGGTGCTCGTCTGGCCCGTGAAGCCCTCGCCCAGCTTGTCGAGCACCGGGCCGAAGAAGCCCGTGAGGTAGACGGCGAGCAGCAGCAGGGCCGCCGTCCCGACGATCTCGAGGCGGTCGCGGTAGCGCCACAGGAGGGGCAGGGCCGCGATGCCGAGCACGACGAAGCCCGAGGCGCTGATGGACAGCGCCACCGCGACGACGAGCACGGCCATCCACGCGACGCCGCGCACGGCCGCGGGACCGGTCGGGCGCGCGTCGTGCAGGCGGTACGCCTCCAGCACGAGGGCGATCGCGCAGTAGAGCGAGACGAACGACGGCTCGAGGAAGATGACGCCGTTGGGCTTGATGGCCAGGCCGAAGCTCGCGTCGACGTAGCGCAGGTCGTACGCGGTGTTGAAGCCCGACGTCTGGATCGAGGCCGGCAGCAGCGTGACCGGGTCCCAGAACCCCAGGCCGGCCCACTGGAGGACGGCCTGCACGAGGACGAGCACGGCCGCCAGGCGCGCCGCCCAGACCACGCCGCGGGCGAACGCCCAGCCCGCGCGCTCCGCCCCGGCCGGACGGCTCGCGAGCACGAGCGGCACGTAGGCGAGGACGAGCAGGACCAGGCTCGGCAGCGAGGGCGAGAACCAGCTCGGCGCGTTGCCGTTGGCGAGCGTGGCGGCCGTCGCGACCGCCAGCAGCCCGAGGTAGCCGACCGTCCCGGCCCGGCTCAGCGGCCAGCGGTGCACGACGACGAGCGCGACCCACGTGAGGACGAGCACGACCGCCGGGAGCGAGAGCTGCCCGCCCGCCAGGTACAGGGAGAACCGCTGGAGCGCCAGGCTGAGGAACCCCGCGAGCGCCAGGAGGGGCAGCGCGCCGGACACCCCGGTCCGGGCCGCGGGGCCGCCGGTGCCCGGGGGGGCCGCGGGCGGCGCCGGCAGGACGGCGGAGGCCATCAGCGGACGGCCGCGGCCCGCCGCGCGGGAGCCCGGACGGACATCGCCACGACGACGAGGAGCCCGAGGACGAGGCCGACGAGCACGCCGAGCAGCACGTTGAGGCTCATGCTGGGGCTGACGGGCGCCGAGGGCACCTGCGCCGGCTGGATGACCGTGAGCTCGACGCCGGGGGCCGTGGGGCCGCCGCCGACGACCTGCTGCACGGCGGTCACGAGGGCGTCGACCGTGGACTCCGTGACGAGCGCGGCCTCCTCGCCGGAGCCGGCGCGGGCCTGGATCTCGATGATCGGGCCCGCCTCGACGGCGGCGGCGGAGACCCGCGGGCGCAGGCCGCCCGGCGTGGTGCCGTCGCCGACGGCGGCCGCGACGTCCTCGAGGACCACGTCCGACAGCACGAGCTGCGCGAAGACGGGCGCCTGCTGGGTGGCGTAGGTCGAGCTGTCCGTGAGGCTGCGCACGTCGGTGGCGCCCGGGACGGAGACGAACACGCGGGACGTCGACTGGTAGACCTCGGGGGTCAGGGCGGCGAGCGCGCCACCGACCACCGCACCGGTCAGGACGAAGGCCACCAGGACCTTCCACCCGCGCCGCACGGCCTCGAGAAACTCCGCAAGCTCCAC
>NZ_RWJX01000049.1 GCF_004123805.1 Cellulomonas endophytica
CAGACCATCTTGGCATCGACTACTTTGACACACTGTTGAGTTCTCAAGGAGCAGACGCGCACCATCTCCGACCCTGTCGGGTCTCGGCCTGGGGCTCTTCGTCCATCCTAGGCCGTCCCGGTGTCCGTCCTGACCACCGCCCGACCCGCCCGCTGCGACGGCCGAGGCCTTACGACACGGGGTGGAACCTCGAGGGTTCCGACCCTCCCCCGTGGCACGCTGAGCATCATCAGGATCTGGGTTGTGGCCGCCTGCGGGACCGACCACCGGGACGAGTCCCTGTGTCCGTTCCTCCCTGCCGGGCGACCTCGAGAACATTACGCGCATGTTGCGGCGGCTCGCAAACCGCTGTGCAGTTCGGGCGTGTCGCCACGCTGACCTGGGGCGACGCCCCGCTCCTGGACCCAGGCCGCGGTGCGGCGCCGGGCGGGGCGTCCCGACCGGCGAGGTGCTGCGGCCCGACGGACGGCGCCCCGGCCGGCGCCGTCCGTCGGGTGCGCTCAGGCGCCTGCGTCCACGACGGCCAGCGTGCGCTTGCCGCGCCGCAGGAGCGCCCACCGGCCGGCGAGCAGGTCGTCGGGGGCCAGCACCGCGTCGGCGTCGGTGATCCTCGTGTTGTTGAGAGACGCCCCGCCCTCGGCGACCGCGCGCCGGGCCGCCGCCTTGCTGGGCACGACGCCCGTCGCCGCCAGGAGGTCCACGAGCGGGTCGCCCGGCCGGCCGGCCGCCGTCGGCAGCTCCGCGACCGCGGCGCCGAGGACGGCGGGGTCGAGGTCGGCCAGCGACCCGCGGCCGAACAGCGCCGCACTGGCGTCGACGACCGCCCGCGTCGCGTCGACCCCGTGCACGAGGGTCGTCACCTCCTCCGCCAGGGCCCGCTGCGCCTCGCGGGCGGCAGGACGCTCCGCGACGGCGGCCTCCAGCGCCTCGATCTCCGCCCGGGGGCGGAAGCTGAACACCTTGAGGTAGCGGACCACGTCGGCGTCGTCGGCGTTGAGCCAGAACTGGAAGAAGGCGTAGGGCGTGGTGAGCTCCGGGTCGAGCCACACCGTGCCCGACTCCGTCTTGCCGAACTTCGTCCCGTCGGCCTTCGTGATGAGCGGCGTCGTCAGCGCGTGGACGGTGGCGCCCTCCGCCCGCCGGACGAGCTCGACGCCGGACAGCAGGTTGCCCCACTGGTCGCTGCCGCCGGTCTGGAGCCGGACCCCGCGCCGCCGGAAGAGCTCGAGGTAGTCCATGCCCTGGAGGATCTGGTAGCTGAATTCCGTGAAGCTGATCCCCTGCTCGCTGCCCAGGCGCCGGGCGACGGTGTCCTTCGCCAGCATGGTGCCGAGGCGGTAGTGCTTGCCCACGTCGCGCAGGAAGTCGATGGCCGACAGGCCCTGCGTCCAGTCGAGGTTGTTCACCATCGTCGCGGCGTGGGGGCCCTCGAACGCGAGGAGCGGCTCGATCTGCCGGCGGATGCGCTGCACCCAGCCGGCGACGACGTCCGGCGCGTTGAGGACGCGCTCCCCCGCCATCTTCGGGTCGCCGATGAGGCCCGTCGCACCTCCGACCAGCGCCACCGGGCGGTGGCCGGCGTCCTGGAGGCGCCGCACGGTGAGGATCTGCACGAGGTTGCCGATGTGCAGGCTCGGGGCCGTCGGGTCGAAGCCGCAGTAGAGGGTCACGGGCCCGGCGTCGAGCTCGGCTCGCAGGGCGTCGAGGTCCGTGGTCTGCGCGACGAGACCGCGCCAGGCCAGCTCGTCGAGGATGTGCGTCACGGCGGTCACCTTGTCTCCCGGGGTGCTCCGGGCTGTGCGGTCAGGGGTCCGTGGGCGGCGGCCCCACGGCTGCTGCGGCGCCGGGGCCGGCGGTGTCGCGCCGGGCCCGCGCGGGACCGCGAGCACGACCGTCAGGCCGGCGCGGCCACCCCGCCCGAGGTGTCTGCCCGCGCCGGCGACCGATAGGCCGGCCGGTACGCCGACACGGTGCGCTCGTCCTGCAGCCAGAGGCGCCAGGGGAACAGGCCGGCGTCGCCACCGGAGCCCGAGACGCCGACGCGCGGGCCGGCGGCGTGCTGGTGGTGCCCGACGACGGCGGGCCGCTGGAGCACGAGCTCGCCCTCGGGCTCGGTCACGTCGGCCCCGTTCGCCTGCAGGTCGACGCCCAGGCACACGGCGAGGCGGGCGGGCCCGCGCGCGAGCTGCCGGTCGGAGTCGACGACCCCGACGCGCTCGCGCCGCTCGCGGGCCAGGTCGGCGCCGCGGACCACCTCGCCGGCACGCAGCAGCACGGCGGCCGGGCTCCCCGCGGGGCGGGCGACGACGTTCAGGCAGTGGTGCAGGCCCAGGTGCCGGTAGACGTACAGGCGCCCGGGCTCGGCGAACATGACGGCGTTGCGCGCCGTGCGGCCGCGGAACGCGTGCGACCCCGGGTCCTCCGCGCCGGCGTACGCCTCGACCTCCGTCACCCGCACGGTCACGTCGCCCTCCGGCGACCGCCGGGTGAGGTACGCCCCGAGGAGGTCGCGGGCGACGAGCAGCACGTCGCGGGCGTACCAGACCCGCGCGGGCGTCGTCAGGTGCGGCACGGGCTGCGGCGCGGGGTGGGTCGCGGGCGGCGGGGTCCGGCGCGCGAGGGGCACCTGCAGCGCGGCGGGCACGGCGGGGACGTCGGGAACGTCGAGCGCGGCGGGCAGGCCGGTGGGCCGCGCACCGCCGCCGGTCCCCGCGGCCACGGCGGGGACGTCGAGCGCCGCGGGCAGCCCGGTGGGCCGCGCGTCGCTCTCGGGTCCGGAGGTCACGGCGCTCATCCTGCCGTACCCGGGCGGCCGGGGTGCGCGGGGTCCGCGAGGGGGCCGGGGACGACCCGGCCGTCCGCGTCGACGTGGACGTGCGCACGCGCGCGGGTCCGCTCCCGCGCGAAGTGCGCCGCCTCGTCGCGCATCCACCGCTCCCAGTGGCCGCGCGCGTCCTGCCCGTCACGCTCCAGCCCGCGGGCGAGGCGCAGGTCGTCGGCGGCCTCGACCCAGACGAGGAGCGTCGCGTGCGCGTCGGCCGCGCGGCGCCCGGACCCGCAGCCCTCCACGACGAGGACGTCCGGCGCGGGCACGCGCACCCGGTCCGCGAACCGTCCCGCCGTCCAGTCCCAGCGGACGAACAGCCCGTCCTCGCCGCGGGCGACCGGCGCCAGCACCTGCGCCTCCAGCCGCGGCCAGAGGCTGCCCTCCAGGCCCGACCAGCCCTCGTACAGGTCGTCGAGGTGCACGACGGAGACGGTCGCGCCGGCCGCCCGCAGCCCGTCCGCCACCGCGGCGGCCAGGGTCGTCTTGCCCGAGCCGGCGGGCCCGTCGACGGCGACCAGACGCGCCGCGCCGAGCCGCGCCGGACCGGCGAGCGCCCCCGCGACGACGAGCGGCGCCGCGGGGGGACCCTCGGCCGTCATCGCCTCAGCGCGCCCAGCCCCGCAGCACGGCGAGGCGCTCCCGCGCGGCGGCGAGCTGCTCCGCCACCCGCACCGGGGCCGTGCCGCCCGTCGCCGACCGGGACGCCACCGACCCCGCGACGGACAGCACGGAGCGCACCTGAGGCGTCAGGTGCGGGCTGACGGCGGCCAGCTCCTCGTCGGACAGCTCCCACAGCTCCACCGCCGGGGTGCGGGCCTCGCAGGCCCGCACGCAGGCGCCGGCGATCTCGTGCGCCTCCCGGAACGGCACGTGCTGCCGGACGAGCCACTCCGCCACGTCCGTGGCCAGGGAGAAGCCGCGCGGCGCGAGCGCCGCCATCCGGTCCGTGTCGAACGTCAGCGTGGCGACCATGCCGGCGACCGCGGGCAGCAGCACCGTGAGCTGGTCCACCTGGTCGAACACGGGTTCCTTGTCCTCCTGCAGGTCGCGGTTGTACGCGAGCGGGAGTCCCTTGAGCGTGGTGAGCAGGCCCGTGAGGTCGCCGACGAGACGCCCCGCCTTGCCGCGCGCGAGCTCGGCGACGTCGGGGTTCTTCTTCTGCGGCATGATGCTCGACCCCGTCGAGAACGCGTCGTGCAGCCGCACGAAGCCGAACTCGACGGTCGACCACAGGACGACCTCCTCCGCCAGGCGCGAGAGGTCCACGGCGAGCATCGCCGCGACGAACGCGAACTCCGCGACCACGTCCCGGGAGGCCGTGCCGTCGATGGAGTTCTCCACGGGACCGTCGAAGCCGAGCTCGGCCGCCACCGCCGCCGGGTCCAGCCCGAGCGAGGAGCCCGCCAGGGCGCCGGACCCGTAGGGCGAGCGTGCCGCCCGACGGTCCCAGTCCGTCCACCGCTCGACGTCGCGGAGCAGGGGCCACGCGTGCGCCAGCAGGTGGTGGGCCAGGAGCACGGGCTGGGCGTGCTGCAGGTGGGTCCGGCCCGGCATGGCCGCGTCGCCGGCGGCGGCCGCCTGCTCGACGAGCGCCTCGACGACGTCCAGCACCAGGCCCGACAGCGTCCGCGCGTGCTCGCGCAGGTACATCCGCACGAGCGTGGCGATCTGGTCGTTCCGGGACCGGCCGGCGCGCAGCCGGCCCCCCAGCTCGGCACCGGCACGCTCGACGAGGCCGCGCTCGAGGGCCGTGTGCACGTCCTCGTCGTCCGGCGTGAAGCGGAAGGCGCCCGAGCGGACGTCGGCCCGCAGCCGCTCGAGCGCGGCGACCATGTCGCGCACCTCGTCGTCGGACAGCAGCCCCGCGGCGTGCAGGACGTGGGCGTGCGCCACCGACCCGGTGAGGTCGTGGTCCGCCAGGCGCCAGTCGAAGTGCGTCGAGCGGGACAGGTCGGCCAGCGCCGCCGCGGGGCCGGCGGCGAACCGCCCGCCCCACAGCGCCGCGCCGCCGCCCGCCGGCGCCGCGGCGTCCGCTGCCGCCGCCGGTGCCGCCTCAGGCACCGTCGCCCGCCGCGATGCCGCCCGCGTGGCCGAGGTCGGGCGCGTTGCCGAACTTCACGTCGCGCGCGGCGGCGAGCTTGCTCGACAGGCCGTAGATCTCGATGAACCCGCGCGCCGCGGACTGGTCGAAGGAGTCGCCCGTGTCGTAGGTGGCGAGGTTGAAGTCGTACAGGCTCGCCTCGGAGCGGCGGCCCGAGACGGTCGCGCGGCCGCCGTGCAGGACGAGGCGCACGTCGCCGGAGACGTAGCGCTGGGTGTCGGCGATGAAGACGTCGAGGGAGCGCTTGAGCGGGGAGAACCACTGGCCGTCGTAGACGAGCTCGGTCCAGCGCTGCTCCACGCCGCGCTTGAACCGCGCCTGCTCGCGCTCGACCGTGACGTTCTCGAGCTCCTGGTGCGCGGCGATGAGCGCGATGGCGCCCGGCGCCTCGTAGACCTCGCGGCTCTTGATGCCGACGAGGCGGTCCTCGACGATGTCGATCCGCCCGACGCCGTGGGCGCCCGCACGGCGGTTCATCTCCTGGATCGCCTGCAGCGGCGTCACCGCGACGCCGTCCAGCGCGACGGGGACGCCGGAGGCGAACGTCACGACGACCTCGTCGGCGACGGGCGGGAAGGAGGGGTCGTCCGTGTAGCTGTAGACGTCCTTCGTCGGGGCGTTCCAGATGTCCTCGAGGTAGCCCGTCTCCACGGCCCGGCCCCAGACGTTCTGGTCGATGGAGAAGGGGTTGTGCTTCGTCGTGGCGATCGGGAGGTTCTTGCGCTCGGCGAACTCGATGGCCTTGTCCCGCGTGAGCGCGAGGTCGCGGACGGGCGCGAGGCACGTGAGGTCCGGCGCGAGCGAGGTGATGCCCACCTCGAAGCGGACCTGGTCGTTGCCCTTGCCGGTGCAGCCGTGGGCGACCGTCGTCGCACCGAACTGGCGGGCCGCACGCACGAGGTGCTTGACGATGACGGGGCGCGACAGCGCGGACACGAGCGGGTACCGGTCGAGGTACAGCCCGTTGGCCTGGAGCGCCGGCATGCAGTACTCCTGCGCGAACTCGTCGCGGGCGTCGGCCACGTAGGCCTCCACCGCGCCGCAGTCGAGGGCGCGCTGCCGGATGACCTCGAGGTCCTCGCCGCCCTGGCCGACGTCCACCGCGACGGCGACGACCTCGGCGCCCGTCGCCTCCGCGATCCAGCCGATGCCCACGGAGGTGTCCAGGCCGCCGGAGTAGGCGAGCACGACGCGTTCGGTCATGGGGTGATCATTCCTTGTCTGCGAGGGGCCCCGCGGCGCGGGGCGGTGGTGCGGGCGGTGGTGCGGGACGGGCGGGCGGGGCGGGTCAGGACGGGCGGGTCACGACGAGGCGAGCGCCAGGAAGCGGGCCGCGAGCGCGGGCCCGGCCGGGTGGTCCGTGCCCTCGCCCTCGCGCGCCACGACGAGGACGGTGTCGTCGCCGGCGATGGTCCCGAGGACGGCGGGCAGGACGGAGCGGTCGATGGCCGAGGCGAGGAACTGGGCGGCACCCGGCGGCGTCCGCAGCACGACGAGGTTGCCCGACGCCTCCGCGGTGACGAGCAGCTCGGCGCAGAGGCGCGCGAGCCGTGACGCGAGCACCTCCCCCGCGGCGCCGGCCGCGACCGCGTGGCGGTCCTGCCAGGCGCCCCCCTCGGGCGGGAGGGCGTAGGCCAGGGCGCCCGTCGCCGAGCGCACCTTCACGGCCCCGAGCTCGACGAGGTCCCGGGACAGCGTCGCCTGCGTGACGACGACGCCCTCCGCCGCCAGCAGCTCGGCCAGCTCCGTCTGCGAGCGGACGGTGCCGCGGGTGACGAGCGCGGTGATGAGGGCGTGGCGGGCCGCCTTCGTCGCGGGCCCGGCCGTGGTGCCCGCGCTCACGCGTCCTCCAGCAGCCAGGCGAGCAGCGCCTTCTGGGCGTGCAGCCGGTTCTCCGCCTCGTCCCACACCACGGAGCGCGGGCCGTCGAGCACGGCGGCGGTGATCTCCTTGCCGCGGTAGGCGGGCAGGCAGTGCAGCACGAGGGCGTCCGGGGCGGCGCCGGCGAGCGCCCTCTCGTCGAGCCGGAACGGGACGAAGGGCGTCTCGCGCTCCGCGGCCTGCTCCTCCTGGCCCATGGAGACCCAGGTGTCGGTCGCGACGGCGTCCGCGCCGGCGACGGCGGACGCGCGGTCGTGGGCGACGGCGACGGAGCCTCCCGTGCCCGCGGCGATGCGCTCGGCCGCGGCGAGGACCGCGGGGTCCGGCTCCCACCCCTGCGGCGTGCCGACCCGCACGTGCAGGCCCGCCGTCGCGCCGCCCAGCAGGTAGGAGTGCGCCATGTTGTTCGAGCCGTCGCCGACGTAGGCCAGCGTCGTGCCGGGCAGGGCGTCGACGCCGCCGCGGTGCTGCGCGAGCGTCAGCAGGTCGGCGAGGACCTGGCAGGGGTGGAACTCGTCCGTGAGCGCGTTGACGACGGGCACCCCCGCATGGGCGGCCATCTCCTCCAGACGGGCCTGCGCGTGGGTGCGCCAGACGATCGCCGCGACCTGCCGGCCGAGGACGCGCGCGACGTCGGCCACGGACTCGCGCACGCCGATGCGGGCCAGGGACCCGTCGACGGCCAGCGGGAAGCCCCCGAGCTCGGCGATGCCGGTGAGGAAGGAGACCTGCGTGCGCAGGGTCGGCTTGTCGAAGACGACGGCCACGGACCGCGGGCCCGCGAGCGGGCGGCGCGCGAAGCGGTCCTCCCGCAGGCGCAGGCCCAGCTCCAGCACGGCGCGCTGCTCGTCGGGCGCGAGGTCGTCGTCACGCAGCAGGTGGCGCACGGTGCCGGTCGTGGCGCTCACGCGGCCCCCTCCGGGGCGCCGAGGTCGGCGGGCAGGTCCCGCAGGAAGCCGACGAGCAGGGCGGCCTGGTCGGCGGTGAGCACGTAGGGCGGCGCGAGGCGGACCACGTCGGGCGCGCACGGGTTGACGATGAGCCCGGCCTCGAGCGCCCGGGCGGCGACCTCGGCGGCGACGGGCCGGGCGAGCACGATGCCGAGCAGCAGCCCCTCGCCGCGGACGCCGGCGACGAGCGGGTGCCCCAGCCCCTCCACGGCCTCGCGGAGCTGCGCCCCGAGCGAGGTCACGTGCGCGAGCAGGCCGTCCCGCTCGACGACGCCCACGACCGCGAGCGCCGCGGCCGCCGCGACGGGGTTCCCGCCGAACGTCGTGCCGTGCTGGCCGCGGCCGAGCAGGGACGCCACGCCCTCGCCGAAGGCGATCAGGCCCCCGACGGGGAAGCCGCCGCCCAGGCCCTTCGCCACCGTGACGACGTCGGGACGGACCCCGCCGCCCAGGTGCGGGTGCTGGTGGGCGAACCACCGGCCGGTGCGGCCCATCCCGGTCTGCACCTCGTCGAGCACGAGCAGCGCGCCGTGCCGGGCGGTGATCTCCCGGGCGGCGGCGAGGTAGCCGGCCGGCAGCGGCCGCACGCCCGCCTCCCCCTGCAGCGGCTCCACGACGAGCCCCGCCACGCGGTCCCCGTCGGTGGCGAACGCGGCCTCGAGCGCGGCGACGTCCCCGAAGGGCAGGAACTCCACGCCCCCCGGCAGGGGCTCGAACGGCGCGCGGTAGGCGGGCTTGTGCGTGAGGGCGAGGGCGCCCATCGTCCGGCCGTGGAACGCGCCCTCGAGCGCGAAGACGCGCGGGCGGTCCGGGCCGCCGTGGCGGCGCAGCACCTTGAAGGCGGCCTCGTTGGCCTCCGTGCCGGAGTTCGTGAGGAAGACGCGGGAGCCGGCGGGCGCCTCCGCGAGGGCGAGCAGCCGCTCGGCGAGCGTGATCTGGGTCGGCGTCGCGAAGAAGTTCGAGACGTGCCCGAGCGTGCCGAGCTGCGCGCTGATCGCGGCCGTGAGCGTGGGGTGGGCGTGGCCGAGGGCGTTCACCGCGATGCCCCCGAGCAGGTCCAGGTAGCGCCGGCCGTCGGCGTCCCAGACCCAGGCGCCGTCGCCGCGCACGAGCACGCGCTGGGGAGGCCCGAAGGTGTCCATGAGGGCGTGGCCGTAGCGGCCCGTCCACTCCGCGACGGAGCCCGCCGCGGGCTCGAGCGCCCCGGCGGGGGCCGACGCGGGGCTCGACGTGGCCGCCGGGGCGACGGTGCTGCTGTCCGTGGGCGTCATGCGCGGGTCCTCGCCTCGGTGCTGCCGGTGGTGCCGGTGGGTGTGGTGGGCGCGGTGGGCGCGGTGGGCGCGGTCGGGTCGGCCACCACGGGGACGGGGGCCGTGCGGGGCGCGAGGGGGGTCTCCACGTCGGGCAGCACCATCGTGCCGATCCCGTCGCTGGTGAAGACCTCGACGAGGATGGAGTGCGGCGCGCGGCCGTCGATGACGTGCGCCCGGCCCACGCCGCCGCGCACGGCCCGCAGGCAGGCCTCCATCTTCGGGCGCATCCCGGCGTCGAGGCCGGGGAGGATCGCCGCGAGCTCGCTCGCCCGCAGGCGCCGGACGAGGGAGTCGCGGTCGGGCCAGCGCGCGTAGAGGCCCTCGACGTCCGTGAGGACGACGAGCTTGCGGGCGCCCAGGGCCACCGCGAGCGCGGCCGCCGCCGTGTCGGCGTTCACGTTGAGCACCTGGGTGGGGTCCTCGATGTCGGGCGCGACGGTCGAGACGACGGGGATGCGCCCGGCCTCGAGCAGGTCGAGGACCGCGCCCGGGTTCACCTGGACCACGTCGCCGACGAGGCCCACGTCGACCCGCTCGCCGTCCACGACGACGTCGCGGCGGCGCGCCTGCAGCAGGCCGCCGTCCTCGCCGGAGAGGCCCACGGCGTGCGGCCCGTGGGCGTTGAGCAGCCCGACGAGCTCGCGGGAGACCTGGCCCGTGAGGACCATCCGGACGACGTCCATGGCCTCCGGCGTGGTGACGCGCAGGCCCGCCCGGAACTCGCTGTCGATGCCGAGGCGGTCGAGCATCGCGTTGATCTGGGGGCCGCCGCCGTGCACGACGACGGGGCGCAGCCCCACCTGCCGCAGGAACACCATGTCCTCGGCGAAGGCGCGCTTGAGCGTCTCGTCGACCATGGCGTTGCCGCCGTACTTGACGACGACGAGCGCGCCGGCGAACTCCTGCAGCCACGGCAGGGCCTGGACCAGGACCTCCGCCTTCTGGTCGGGGCGCAGGTCCGCCCGGGTGTCGAAGACGAACTCGGGCTCGCTCATGTGGAGTACGCGCTGTTCTCGTGGACGTAGTCGTGCGTGAGGTCGTTCGTCCAGACCGTGGCGTGCGCGGTGCCGGCGTGCAGGTCGATCTCGACGCGCACCTCGCGCGCGGCGGCGAGGTCGACGCCCTCGCGCGGGTCGCCGACGCCCCCGGCCCGGCACACCTGGACGCCGTTGATGCTCACGTCGAGCGCGTCGGGGTCGTACGGCGCGACGTTCTCCGGCACCGTGCCCACCGCGGCGAGGACGCGGCCCCAGTTCGGGTCGTTGCCGAAGACGGCGGCCTTGACGAGGTTGGAGCGGGTCACGGCGCGGGCCACCGACACCGCGGCGGCCTCCGTGGAGGCGTTCACGACCGTGACGGCGATGTCGTGCGAGGCGCCCTCGGCGTCCGCGACGAGCTGGCGCGCGAGGTCGGCGCACACCGTCCGCACGGCGTGGGCGAGCTCGTCGTCGCCCGGGGTGACCCCGCTCGCGCCGGAGGCCAGCAGCAGGACCGTGTCGTTCGTCGACATGCAGCCGTCGCTGTCGACCCGGTCGAACGTCCGGTGCGCGGCGGACCGCAGCACCTGGTCGGCCACCCCGGCGGTCGTCACGGCGTCCGTCGTGAGGACGACGAGCATCGTCGCCAGGCCCGGCGCGAGCATCCCCGCGCCCTTGGCGATCCCGCCGACGCTCCAGCCGTCGCCGTGGGCGACCGCCGTCTTCGCCACGGTGTCCGTCGTCATGATCGCGCGGGCCGCGTCCTCGCCCCCGTCGGCCGCGAGCGCGGCGGCGGCCGCGTCGACGCCGGGCAGCAGCCGGCCCAGGTCGAGCCGCTCGCCGATGAGGCCCGTGGAGCAGACGAGCACGTCCGCCGCCGAGGTGCCGAGGACCTCCGCGACGCGCTCGGCCGTGCGGTGGGTGTCCGCGAAGCCCTCGGGGCCGGTGCAGGCGTTCGCCCCGCCCGAGTTGAGGACCACCGCCGTCGCCACGCCGTCGTGCACGGCCTGGCGCGACCACAGGACGGGCGCCGCCTGCACGCGGTTGGACGTGAACACGCCCGCCGCGACCTGGAGCGGCCCGTCGTTGACGACGAGCGCCAGGTCGGGGCGGCCCGACGCCTTGAGCCCGGCCGTCACGCCGGAGGCGCGGAAGCCGAGCGGGGTGGTCACGCTCACGGGGCGACACCTTCCAGGGGGAGGCCGAGCGTCTCGGTGAGCCCGAGCGCGAGGTTGAGGGACTGCACGGCGCCGCCGGCGGTGCCCTTGACGAGGTTGTCGATCGCGGTGACGGTGACGACGCGGCCGGCGCGCTCGTCGACGGCCACGCCGACCAGCGCGGTGTTGACGCCGAGGGTGGCGGCCGTCGTCGGCCACGTGCCCTCGGGGAGCAGGTGGACGAACGGCTCGTCGGCGTACGCCAGCTCCCAGGCCTCGCGCACCTGCGCCGCGCCCGTCCCGGGGACGAGCCGCGCGGTCGCGGTGGCGAGGATGCCGCGGGACATGGGGACGAGGGTCGGGGTGAAGGAGATCGTCACCCGGTCCGCGCCCGCGCTGCGCAGGTTCTGCGCGATCTCGGGCACGTGCCGGTGGGTGCCGCCGACGGCGTAGGGCTGCGCCGCCCCGAGCGCCTCGGAGGCCAGCAGGTGCGTCTTGAGGCTCCGCCCGGCGCCCGAGTACCCGTTGGCCAGGACCGCGACGAGGTCCGTCGCCTCGACGACGCCCGCGGCGACGCCCGGCTGGAGCCCGAGGGTCACGGCCGTGACGTTGCAGCCGGGCACGGCGATCCGCCGGACGCCCGCGAGCGCGGCGCGCTGGGCGGACGCCGTGCGCTCCCCCGGGTGCAGCAGCTCGGGCAGCCCGTAGGGCCAGGTCCCCGCGTGGTCCGTGCCGTAGTAGTCGCGCCAGTCGGCGGCGTCGACGAGGCGGTGGTCGGCCCCGAGGTCGACGACGACCGGGTCGGCGCCCGTCGCCGCGAGCTCGGCCGCGACCGCCCCGGACGCCCCGTGCGGCAGGGCGAGGACGACCACGTCGTGCCCGGCGAGCGCCTCCGTCGTCGTGGGCTCGAGCACCCGGCCGGCCAGGGAGCGCAGGTGCGGCTGGTGCTCGCCGAGGCGCGTGCCGGCCGAGGAGTGCGCCGTGAGCGTGCCGATCCGGGCCTCGGGGTGGCCGAGCAGCACGCGGAGGGCCTCGCCGCCCGCGTAGCCGCTGGCGCCGGCGACCGCGACGGAGAACGTCATGTGCATGACCATACAGGCGGGCGGGTGAGGATACGAAACGCCGCGCGCGGGTCCGGTCGGGCGCGGACCGACCCGGGGGTCGGCGCGCCGCGCACCCCGCGGCACGGCAGGGTGGTCCGCATGCACGCCGTCGTCGCCACCGCCGCGGGCGGACCCGAGGTCCTGGAGCTCCGCGACCTGCCCGACCCCGTCCCCGCGCCCGACGAGGTCCTCGTCGCCGTCCGGGCCGCCGGGGTCAACTTCATCGACACCTACCGCCGCTCGGGGCTGTACCCCGTGCCGTACCCCCACGTCGTCGGGAGCGAGGGCGCCGGCGAGGTCGTGGCCCTCGGGTCCGACGTGGCGGCCGCGGGCGAGGTCGCGGTCGGGGGGCGCGTCGCCTGGGCCGCCTCGGACGGCTCCTACGCCACGCTCCAGCGGGTGCGGGCCGCCGACCTGCTGCCCGTGCCGGACGGGGTGGACGACCGGGTCGCCGCGGCGCTGCCGCTGCAGGGGATGACGGCGCACTACCTCGTGCGCAGCACGGTGCCCCTCGAGCCCGGCGACGAGGTGCTCGTGCACGCGGCGGCCGGGGGCGTCGGGCTGCTGCTCGTGCAGCTCGCGGCCGCGGCCGGCGCCCGGGTCCTGGCGACCGTCGGCAGCGTCGAGAAGGAGGCCCTCGCACGGGCGGCCGGCGCCCACGAGGTGGTGCGCTACCGGGAGCTCGACGACCACACGACGGAGCTGCCCGCGCTCGTCCGCGACCTCACCGACGGCCGCGGCGTGCGGGCCGTCTACGACTCCGTGGGCCGCGACACCTTCGACGCCTCGCTGGCGTCCCTGCGCCCGCGCGGCGTCCTCGTGCTGTTCGGTGCCTCGTCGGGCCCGGTCCCCCCGGTGGACCCGCAGCGGCTCAACCGCGCGGGATCCGTGTTCCTCACGCGCCCCTCGCTCGGCGCGTACACCGCCGACCGCGCCGAGCTGCTCGGCCGGGCGGAGGAGCTCTTCGCGCTCGTCGCGGCCGGGCGCCTCGACGTCCGCATCGGGGCCACGTTCCCGCTCGCGGAGGCCGCCGACGCCCACCGGGCGCTCGAGGGCCGGGCGACGACCGGCAAGGTCCTGCTCCTGCCCTGAGGGGCGGGGACCTCCCCCGGACGGACGACGGCCCGGCCCACCCCTGCGGGTGGACCGGGCCGTCGTCGTGCGGTGCCGTCAGCGGCGCGTCAGCTGCGCGGCAGGACCACCACGGTCACGGGCGCCGACTCCGACGGCGCGACCGCGTCCGTCCCGAGGTAGCGCGCGACGACCGCGTACGTGCCCATCGGCAGGTCGGCCGGGAGCTTGGCCGAGGCCGTCCTCCCGTTCGCCCCGACCGGGGCCGTCGCGAGGACGACGTCCCCGGCCACGAACTCGACGGTGCCGGACTGCTTCTTGCCCGGGCCCGTCACGGTGGCCGTGACCTTCACCTGGTCCGCCCTGCCCTCGAGCACCCGGTCCTTGCCGACCGTGAGCGTCGTGGTCGACGCCGGCAGGTCGGGCACCGGCACCGTCACGACGAGCGGCAGGGTCACCGTGGTGCCCGACGGCGCCGCGACGAGCGTGAGCACGTGCGCGCCGGCCGTGGTGCCCGCCGGGACCGTCACGGACACCGCCGCGGCGCCGTCCGTCACCGTCGCGGAGCCGATCGACGTGCCGTCGAGACGGACGTCGAGAGCCGTGTTCCGCGGCGCACCCTGGCTCGTGAGGTCGAGCCCGGTGACCGGGAACGCGAGCGCCGTGCCCGCCTCGACGGAGGCCGGCAGCGCCGGCACCCCGACGGCCCTCTCGGCGAAGTCCGGGGTGAGCCCCGGGTTCGCCCGCAGGTACGCGATCCACGCGTCCCGGTCGACGAGGCCGGAGTCCCGCACGTCGGTGCCCTCGGCCAGGACGCGGAAGTTGTCCCCGCCCTGCGCCAGGAACGAGAACGTCCCGATGCGGTACGAGCCGGCGGGGTCGAGCGGCTCCCCGTCGACCGTCACCGAGGTGATGCGGTCACCCGCCGCGCGGCTCTCGTCGTACGTGTAGGTGACGTTCGACGAGAGGCCGAGCTGCAGGTACGGCCGCGACGGGATCGTGCCGTCGAGGTTCGTCTGCCACTGCTGCTCGAGCATCGTGCGGAACTGCGTGCCCGTCAGCGACTCGGTCCAGAGGTTGTTCACGAACGGCAGGACCGCGTTGGCCTCGGCGTAGGTGAGGACGCCGTCGGCGCCGACGAGCAGCTCGCCGCGCAGACCACCGGGGTTGACGACGCCGATCGTCGCGCCGCCCCGCTCCGGGGAGCCGAGGCTGGCGACGAGCGAGTCGGCGACGAGGTCGCCCAGGGTGCTCTCCGCGGCGCGGTTGTCCCGCGTCCCTCCGGTGTACCGCCCGTCCACGTACGAGCCGCCGGAGAAGGCGGTCGTGATGTCGGCCCGCACGGAGCCGACCGGCTGGCTGCCGACCTGGGCCGCGTAGGCCAGGGCCGCGTCGACGATCGCCTTGACCTCGGCCACCCGCGGGTGGGCCGCGACCAGGTCCGCGTCGGGGGTCGCGGTGCGGGCGACGTTGGTGGCCGTCGTCGCGGTGACCTCGCCGGTGGCGGGGTCGAACGTGAGGACGACCTTGCCGATGTTCTCGCCGTAGGAACCCGTCTGGAGCACCGGACGGGTCGCACCCGTGACGCCGGGGACCGGGGCCTGCCACGCGTACTGCTTGTGCGTGTGGCCGGTGAAGATCGCGTCCACCTCGGCCGCGGTCTGCGTGACGATCTCGGCGAAGGCGCCGCCGGCGGCGACCTCCTCCTCGAGCGTGGCGCCGTCCGGCGTCCCGGCGCCCGCGCCCTCGTGGTACTCGGCGACGAGCACGTCGGCCTCGCCGTTGGCCGCGTCGCCGTCGCTCAGCTGCGCGGCGACGCGGTTCACGGCGTCGACGGGGTCGCCGAAGTCGAGGGTGGCGATGCCGCCGGGCGAGACCAGCGACGGGGTCTCCTGCGTCACCGCGCCGATGACGCCGACCGTGACGCCCCCGGCCTCGACGAGCGCGTACTCCGGCAGCGCCGGCGTCGTCGTCCCCTTCTCGTAGACGTTCGCCCCGAGGTAGGGGAAGTCGGCCTCGGCGGACACCCGCCCGACGAGGTCGGCGTAGCCCTGGTCGAACTCGTGGTTGCCCACCGCCGAGGCGGCGAGGCCGAGGGCGTCCAGCACGTCCAGCGTGGGCTGGTCCTGCGCGACCGACGACGCGAAGAGCGAGGCGCCGATGTTGTCGCCCGCCGACAGCAGGACGGCCGCGCCGCCCGCCGCCTCGGCCGCCGCCCGCTGCTCCTCGATGGTCCCGGCGACCCTCACCGTGTTGGCGTCGATGCGGCCGTGGAAGTCGTTGAGGTTGAGCAGGGTGAGGTCGACGGGGCCCGTGGGCCCGGCGCCCGCCGTCAGCCCGACGAGGACCGGGTCGTGGTCCGAGGACCGGTAGACGTCGTCCGCGTAGAAGAGGGTGCCGTGGTAGCCGTAGCGGCTGTACTCCAGCGCCAGGGCCTCCTCGGCGTTGATCTCCCACACGTCGGCGCCGGTGGCGCGGGCCGCGGCCGCCTCGTTGAGGAGGACGTGATCCAGCGAGCCGGACAGGCCCTGGAAGGAGTACGACCACTGGTCGTCGTTCTCGGCCACCGTGGAGACGGCGTCGACGTAGCCGTCGGCGTAGAGGACCTGGAGCGGGTCCTCCTGCGTGTAGGCGTTGAAGTCGCCGACGAGGGCGACGGCCTCGGTCGGCCACGTGGCCGCGACCCAGTCCCGCAGCGCCGTGGCCTGGGCCACCCGCGAGGCGTTCGAGGCGCCCTGGCCGTCGCCGCTGTCGGCGTCGCCCGGGAGCGGGCCCGCCGACCCCTTGGACTTGAAGTGGTTGACGACGACGACGAACGCGTCGCCGCCGCCCACCGGCGTGAACGTCTGGGCGATGGGCTCGCGGGCGTTGACGAACGCGTCGCCGCCCGGGAAGCCGGGCACGCTGGTGTCGAGCGCACGGGACGGACCGGTGGCCGTCACGGCCGCCGGGCGGTAGATGAGCGCGTTGGTGATGACGTCCTGCGTGGACGGGTCCGGCAGGTCGCCCGACGAGGGCACGTACGCCCACGTGCCGGCGCCGGCCGCGGAGTTGAGCGCCGCCGTCAGGGTCGCCAGCGCCTCGTCCGTCGTCTCACCCAGCGCCGCCGAGTTCTCGATCTCGAGCAGGCCGACGACGTCGGCGTCCAGGGCGTTGATCGCCGCGACGATCTTCGCCTGCTGGCGGTCGAGGTCCTCGCCGTCCCAGGCGCCGCGCTGGTCGCAGCCCGTGTTGACGGTCACGCCGTCGGTCGACCCGGGGGCCGTGTAGGGGACGCACGAGGCGTCCGCCGTGCCGAGCGTCGTGAAGTAGTTGAGCACGTTGAAGGACGCGACGGTGAGGTCGCCGCCGACGGCCTCCGGGGCCTGCGTCCGGGTGTCCTCGAACGTCACCGGCTCGGAGTCCTCGTCCACGACGGGCGCCGTCGGGTTGAGCTTCCAGGCGTTGTTGCGGTAGTCGACGACCACGGGCGCGTCGAAGGTCACGCCCGCGCCGACGCGGATCGGCTCGTCCTCCAGCGACACGTACGGGGGCGTGAGGGACGCGTTGGCGGCCGTGAGGAAGTTCGTCGTCGCGCCGTCGTCGAGGACGACCGCGCGCGCCGCGTTGTCCGCGGCGACCGCCGCGGCCTCCGGCGAGCCGGCGTCGGCGACGTCCGTGGGCTGCAGCAGCGGCAGGGACCCGCTCGCCAGCCCGACCTCGCCGTACTGGTTCGTCGAGTAGGTGTTCGTGATCGTGAACGCGCCGGTCGGCGCGACGAGCATGGACTCGAGGACCTCGCGGCCCTCGGCCGTCGTCGGCCACGTGCCCGCCACCGGGGTGACGGCGGCGAGCGCCTCGCCACGGACCGTGACGTCGGTCGCCGCGGCGAGCCGGAGCTGCGTGAGTCCGTTGAACTCCCCCACCTCGCCCGTGACGTCGACGGACGCGCCGATCGCCGGCACCGCGAGGCCCGGGGCGTAGACGAAGACCGCGTCGGAGGCGGCGCGGTCGGCGGTCCCGCCGGACCCCGCGGTCTGCACGACGAAGCCCGCGAGGCCGCCCGTCGGGTAGGAGGCGGTGACGACGCCCGTGGTCGTGACCACCTGGCCCAGCAGCGGGGAGGCCGCGCCGGTGCCCTGGATCTGCGCGATCGTCGCGACGACCGGGTCCGGCTCGGGCTCGGGGTCCGGGTCGGGCGCCGAGCCGGCGTTCTGCGGGGTCGGGGCGCCGACGGCGAAGTCCGCGGCGTTGTCCGCCGTGTTGGCGTGCGTGGCGCCGCGGGAGACGCTCGTCGCGTTCGTCGTGCCCGGCGCGGGGCCGGAGCCGGCGAAGCCGACGGTGCTGCTCCCCCACCCGACGAGGTCGACGACCGCGGGGTCGCCGGCGCACGACAGGCCGCACGTCAGGGCCGCAGAGGTGGAGGCGAGGGCGACCTTGCCGCCCGAGCCGCTCATCGCCAGGGTGCCGCTGAGGTCGGGCGCGATCGGGGCGGCCGCGTTGGTGCCCTTCGCCTGCCCGACGAGCAGGTGGCCACCCGCGGCGATGCTGCCGCTCAGGGGGGACCGCGACGAGAACGGGTTGGCGGCGCTCCCGTACTGGAGCGTCCAGCCCTCCAGGCTGACGGCCTCGTCGCCCGGGTTGTACAGCTCCACGAAGTCCTGGTCGTAGGGCGCGCCGCTGTTGCCGCCGCCCCCGTAGACCTCGTGGATGACCACCGGTGCGTCGGGGCTCACCGCGGCCTGGGCCGCCCCTGCACCGATCGTGACGGACCCCGTCACGACCATGCCGAGGGCGATGCCGCCCCCGACCACTCGTTCGGACGCTCTGCGCACGTCTGCTCTCTCCGTCGACCCGCTGAAGGGTGCCCTGAGGGCACCGCGGGCCACCCTCCCCCGCTGTTACCGGTGGGTCAACGATCGCCGCGTTGCCATCTCGTGAACTCCCGTCCGGGATCTCACGGTCCGGGCGGCAGTCTCGTGACCAGCACCGGAGGAGCAGCAGGGGTGGTGAGACGCCCCACGTCGACGCCCACGCGCGACGGGCCCCGGACCGCAGCGGTCCGGGGCCCGTCGGGGCAGGTCGGGTGCCCGGTCAGGCCCGGAGCGACCCGCCGTGCCGGCGCGCGACCTCGGCGACGACCGCCTCGCGCACCGCGGCCGTGTCGGCGGCCGTGAGCGTGCGGTCCGCGGCGCGCAGGCGCAGGGCGTAGGCCAGCGAGCGGGCCCCGGCCGGCACGGGCTCGCCGGTGTAGACGTCGAAGAGGCGCACCTCCTCGAGCACGTCGCCCGCGGGGCTCGCGCCGGCCCCGGCCCGCACGGCGTCGGTGACGTCCGCGACCGGGACCGTGGCGTCGACGACGAGCGCGACGTCCTCCTTCGCCACCGGGAAGGCCGGCACGGGACGCGCCTGGACGGGCGCGGCGGGCGCGGCCGCGACGAGGGCGTCGAGGTCGAGCTCGAGCGCGACGGCGCGGGCGGGCAGCCCGAGCGCCGCGACGACCTGCGGGTGGAGCTCCCCGACGTGGCCCAGCACGGCCCCCGCGGAGGGCCCGTCGGCGACGAGCACCCGCGCGCACCGGCCCGGGTGCCACGGCGCCCGCACGTCCTGCTCGAGCCGCACGGGCGCGCCGACCGCCGCCGCCGCGGCCTCGACGACCGCGACCGCGTCCCCGACCTCGACCGCCCGGCCGCCGCCCCACCAGCCCGCCCGCTCCCGCGTCCCGGCGAGCACCGCGGCGACGTGGCGGGGCTGGTCCGGCACGGCGGCGCGCACGGCGGCGAGGTCCGCGTCCGAGGGCCGCGAGCCCCCCGTCAGCCGCGGCGGGACGGGTGCCCCGTCGCGCGGCACGGTGACCAGGCCCGTCTCCGTCAGCGCGAGGTCGGTGTGCCCGCGACCCGCGTTGCGGCGCGCCGTCTCCAGGAGCGTCACGAGGACGGACGGCCGCAGGAACGGCTGCTGCTCCGCGAGGGGGTTGGCCAGCCGGACGAGCCGGCGGCGCGCGTCGTCGGCCGGGACCCCGAGGTCGTCGAGCTGCGCGGTCGAGACGAAGGGGTAGGACAGCGTCTCGACGAGGCCCTGCGCGACGAGGGCCGCCGCGACGGCCCGCCGGGCACGCTGCCCGCGCGTGAGGCCGAGGCCCCCCGCCGGGCGGGGCAGCACGGACGGGATCGCGTCGTAGCCGCGCACGCGCGCCACCTCCTCCACCAGGTCCACGTCGGCGACGAGGTCCGGGCGCCAGGTGGGCACCACCACGTCGACGACGTCGCCGTCGGCCGGGACGGTGCACCCCACCGCGGCGAGCGTGGCCCGCACCTCGCCGGGCGTGTACGGCACGCCGACGCGGCGACCGGGGGTGGCCAGGTCGAGGCGGACGGGTGCCGGCGGGGTCGTGGCGTCCACGTCCGTCACCACGGCGTCCGCGGTCCCGCCCCCGTGCTCCACGAGGAGCGCCACCGCCCGCGCGACCGCCACGGGCGGCAGCCGCGGGTCGACGCCGCGCTCGAACCGCCGGGCCGCCTCGCTGGACAGCCGGTGCCGCCGGGCCGTGCGCGCCACGGAGACCGCGTCGAAGTGCGCCGCCTCCAGGAGCAGGTCGCTCGTGCCGGGGCGCACCTCGCTCTCGCCGCCGCCCATGACGCCGGCCAGGCCCAGGACGCCCGAGGCCCGGGCGCCGCCCGGGCTGTGGGTGACGAGGAGGTCCTCCGGGTCCAGGCGCCGCTCGACGCCGTCGAGGGTGGTGAGGCGCTCGCCCGCGGCGGCCCGGCGCACGACGACGGGTCCCTCGACGTGGTCGAGGTCGTAGGCGTGCAGGGGCTGGCCGAGGTCGAGCATGACGTAGTTCGTCACGTCGACCGCCAGGCCGATCGGCCGCATGCCCGCCTGCACGAGCCGGCGCTGCAGCCACGCCGGGGAGGGCGCGCTCGCGTCGACGCCCCGCACGACCTGGGCGACGAACCGGTCGCAGCCCGGCACGCCGTGCACGGGCGCCGCGTCGTCGAGGACGACGGGGAAGCCGTCGCCGGCAGGCGGCAGGACGAGCCCCTCGTCGGGGAGCCCGCGGTCGGTGAAGGCCGCGCCGGTGGACAGCGCGTACTCCCGGGCGAGGCCGCGCATCGAGAAGCAGTACCCGCGGTCGGGCGTGACGTTGACCTCGAGCACCTCCTCCGCGAGCCCGAGCAGGCGCAGGGCGTCCGTGCCGGGCGCCGTCTCGGCGTCCGAGAAGCCCATGCGCGGCAGCACGATGATGCCGTCGTGGTCCTCGCCGAGGCCGAGCTCGCGCTGGGAGCAGATCATGCCGTCGGAGACGTGGCCGTACGTCCTGCGGGAGGCGATGGGGAACGGCCCGGGCAGCACGGCGCCGGGCAGCGCCACGACGACGCGGTCGCCCACGTCGAAGTTGTGCGCCCCGCAGACGATGCCGCGCGGCCCGACGGTCCCGTCCTCGCGGACCTCGCCGTGCTCGGGCCCGACGTCCACCCGGCACCAGTTGATCGTCTTGCCGTTCTTCTGCGGCTCGGGAGTCCGCTCGACGACCTCGCCGACGACGAGGGGGCCCGTCACCTGCGCGCCCGTGTGGACGGCCTCCTCCTCGACGCCGACGCGCACGAGCGCGGCCGCGAGGGTCTCGGCGGTGAGGCCGGCGGGGAGCTCGACGTGGTCGCCGAGCCAGGTCAGGGGGATGCGAGGCATCAGATCACCGCCCGGAACTGGGTGGAGAAGCGCACGTCGCCCTCCACCATGTCGTGCATGTCCGCGATGCCGTGGCGGAGCATGAGCGTGCGCTCGATGCCCATGCCGAAGGCGAAGCCGGAGTACTCCTCCGGGTCGATCCCCGCGGACCGCAGCACGTCGGGGTGGACCATCCCGCACCCGCCCCACTCGATCCAGCCGGGCCCGCCCTTCTTCTGCGGGAACCACAGGTCCATCTCGGCCGAGGGCTCCGTGAAGGGGAAGTACGACGGGCGCAGCCGCGTGCGGGCCTCCGGGCCGAACATCGCGCGCGCGAAGTGGTCGAGCGTGCCCTTGAGGTGCGCCATCGTCAGGCCGCGGTCGACCGCGAGCCCCTCCACCTGGTGGAAGACGGGCGTGTGCGTCGCGTCGAGCTCGTCGGTCCGGAACACCTTGCCCGGGCAGGCGATGTAGACGGGCAGCGGGCGCTCGAGCAGGGTGCGCGCCTGGACGGGCGAGGTGTGCGTGCGCAGCACCAGGCCCGAGCCGCCGTCCCCCGCGCCGTCCGGCCCGGCGACGAAGAACGTGTCCTGCATCTGGCGCGCCGGGTGGTCCTCGCCGAAGTTGAGGGCGTCGAAGTTGAACCACTCCGCCTCGACCTCGGGGCCCTCCGCGATCTCCCAGCCCATGGCCACGAAGACGTCCGCCACGCGCTCCTGGAGGGTCTCCAGCGGATGGCGCGCACCGAGGGGGCGGCGGTCGGCAGGGAGCGTCATGTCGAGGGTCTCCTCGACGAGCACCCGGGCGTCGCGCTCCGCCTCGAGCTCGGCCTCGCGGGCGGCGAACGCCGTGCCCAGGCGGCCGCGGGCGCCGCCGAGCAGCTTGCCGGCCGTCGCCTTGTCGGGGCCGGGAAGGCCGCCGATGGCGCGGTTGGCCAGGGCCAGCGCGCTGCGCTCGCCGAGGTGCGCGGTCCGGACGGCGCGCAGGGCCTCGAGGTCACCGGCCCCGGCGACGGCGGCCAGGGCGGCGTCGACCGCGGCGGCGACCCCGTCGGCGTCCAGCGGGGACAGGGGGGGCGCCGCGGCGGCGGCGTCGGGGGCCGCGCCGGGCTCGGCGGCGGGCGGGGCGTGCTCGTCGGGCATGAGGGCCTTCCAGGGGGACGGACGGGCGCCGCGCGCAGCGGCGGCCCGGGCGCGCGCCCGCACGGGCGCCGCGCCACCGGCAGGGGAGTCTAGTGGCGCCCGTCCCGGGGACCGCCGACGTGCCCGGCCCGGCCGCAGGGCGGCGGGGGGCTCAGGCGGGGCGGCGCGGCCCGGCGACGGGCCCGGTAAATCGCCCGCCCGGCCGGGGCACCCACGTCTGCACGCGCCCACTCTGCCACGGACGACGCCCCGCGCGACGGCCCTCAGGCGGGCCCGTCGAGGCGGGCGGCCCGGACGTCCGTGTACAGGGGCCCGCCGCCGCGCCCCTCCCCCGGCCGGGACTGCACGAGCAGCACCTCCTCCACCGTCCACGCCGGCCCCTCGTAGACCGCGAGGGCCCGCACGGCCTCCGCCGCCACGTCGCCCCTCCCGCCCTCCCCGCGGGGGTCGCGACGCCCCCGGCCGTCGGGGCCGCCGGCGGTCGGGCGCGACGGACGGCGCCGCGGTGGGCCGGCGCCCGGGCGCACCCGGCCGACCGTGAGGTGGGGCCGGTGGCGCTCCCGCCGGTCCTCGCGGGTCCCGACGGCCTCCCCGAGGTCGACCACCGCCTCGACGAGGTCGAGGTGCGCGTCGAGGTCGCCGGACGCACCGACCCACAGGGTGCGGTGCGCGAACACCCCCGCCCCGCGCAGGCGCATCGTCCAGGGCGACCGACCGGCGGCCGCCGCGTCGAGCCCCGCCTCCAGGGCCGGGACGAGCCCGTCGGGCACGTCGCCGTAGAAGGCGCAGGTGAGGTGCCAGTTCTCGCGGGCGGTCCACCGCAGGGCCGACGCCGCGCCGGCGGGGCCGCCCCGCACGGCGGCGAGGGCGAGGTCGAGGTGGTCGAGCACCCTCTCCGGCGGGCGGACGGCGACGAACAGGCGCATGCCGTCAGCCTGCCAGCGCGGCCGGTGCACCGCGCCGCGGCCGGCCGTCGTCGTCGCCGCACCCCTCCCCCTCCGCCGGCGGACCCCGGCGGACCCCGTCGGTCCCCGTCGCCCCCCGTCGCCCCCCGTCCGCGGGACGTGCCGTCAGCGCTGGGCGCGCACGCTCGCGTGCAGGCAGAGGGCGGCCGCGGTCGCGAGGTTGAGCGACTCGGCGCGGCCGCGCAGGTCCACGCGCACGACGGCGTCGGCGAGGTCGCGGTCCTCCGGGCGCAGGCCCCACGCCTCGTTCCCGAAGAGCCACGCCGTCGGCCGGCGCAGGTCCGGCGCCGGCCCGGGCCCGCCCCGGTCGGGCCGGCCTGCCGCGGGCCCCCGGGCCTCCCCCGGTCCACCCGGCTCCCCGGCGACGACCGCGTCGAGCAGCCCGTCGACGTCCCAGGCCCCGCGCGCGTCGGCGGCGAGGACCGCCAGGCCGGCGGCGCGCAGGGCCGCCACGGCGTCCGCCGGCGTCGGGCCCGTGACCACCGGGAGGTGGAACAGGGATCCCGCGGTGGAGCGCACGACCTTGGGGTTGTGCACGTCCACGCTGGAGGAGGTCAGCACGACGGCGTCGGCGCCGAGGGCGTCCGCGGTGCGCAGGACGGTGCCGGCGTTGCCCGGGTCGCGCACGTGCGCGAGGACGGCGACGAGCCGGGGCCGACCGGCCAGGACCTCGTCGAGACCGTGGTGCAGCAGGTCCGCGACGAGGACGAGCCCCTGGGCGTCCAGGCTCATGGCCTCGAGCACCTCGGGCGTCCCGAGCCGCACGGGCACCCCGCGCGCCGCCGCCGCCGCGACGACCGCGGCGTACCGGCCCGCCGCCTCCGGCGTGGCGTAGAGGGCGTGCGCGCGGACGTGCCCCGCGGCCACCGCCTCGCGGACGGCTTGCGGCCCCTCGACGAGGAACCGTCCCGTCCGCTCACGCACGGGACGCCCGGCCAGCGCCCGCACCGACCGCACCCGCTCGGCGCGGGGGTGGGTCAGCTCGGGCACGGACCGGGCGTCCGGGATGCCGGCGGCGGGGCCGGCGGGGGTGCTGCTCAGGGTCACGCCGCGGCGCGGGGCGCGTTCACGTCCGTGGGCAGCGCGGCCCTGGCCACCGCGACCAGCGCGTTGAACGCGGGGGCGTCGCTGACGGCCAGCTCGGCGAGGACGCGACGGTCGACCTCGACACCCGCGAGCTTGAGGCCCTGGATGAGGCGGTTGTACGTCATGCCCTGCTCGCGCGCCGCCGCGTTGATCCGCTGGATCCACAGCTTGCGGAAGTCGCCCTTGCGCGCCTTGCGGTCGCGGTAGGCGTAGACGAGGGAGTGGGTGACCTGCTCCTTCGCCTTGCGGTACAGGCGCGAGCGCTGCCCGCGGTAGCCGCTGGCGAGCTCGAGGGTCGTCCGGCGCTTCTTCTGGGCGTTGACCGCCCGCTTCACGCGTGCCACGTGATGCTCCTTGCTGGTCTAGGGCTCGGGTGGGTCCGGGGCCGGGCGGCCCGCGGCGTCACTTGCCGAGCAGCTTCTTGATGTTCTTGGCGTCCGCGGGCGAGACGACGACGTCGCCGGCGATGCGGCGGGTGCGGCGGCTCGACTTGTGCTCGAGCAGGTGGCGGCCGTTGGCCTGCTCCCGCATGACCTTGCCGGTGCCCGTCACGCGGAAGCGCTTCTTGGCACCGGAGTGCGTCTTGTTCTTCGGCATGGGTGCCGTCTCCTCTTCGTCCTCGTCACGCCCGTCGGGGGCGGGACCGTCGGGTGCGGGGTGGCCGTGCGGCCGCTCCGCGTCGGGTCAGCCGGCGTCGCCGGACGCTGTCGGCGCCGGGGCCGCGCCGGGGCGCGGTCCGGGCACGGGTGCCCCGGCCCGGGGACCCGGACGGGGTGCGGGCCGCGGCGTGGGGGCCGCGCCGTCCGCCGTGCCCGTCGC
>NZ_RWJX01000005.1 GCF_004123805.1 Cellulomonas endophytica
GGCACCTCGTCGGGTGGGGCGGGGCCGGGCGTCGTGGGTCAGCGCGGGAGGGTGGCCTCGCGGAGGGTGGGGCCGCCGTCGCCGAGGCGCCAGGAGCCCCAGCCGTCGGGGACGTGCTCCGTGTCCGCGGCGCGCGCGGCGGCGTGGTCGGGGTCGGCGTGGACGCTGCCGTCGGGGAGGGCGAGCAGGCCGTCGACCCGCAGCGTCACGACGAGGCGCTGCCCCCGCCGGGCCCGGACCCAGACGAGCTCCTGCGCCTCGCCGGCCCCGGCCCCCAGGGCGGCGAGCGCGGGGTGCGCGTCGGGCACGTCGGCCGTGCCCTCGGGTGCTCCCGGTGCGTCCGGGGCCGCGTCCGTGGCGTGGGCGCCCGTGTGCCGGGGGTCGTCCTGGCCGGCGGCGCGCGGGGTGTCCGAGTCGGCCGGGCGCGGGGTGTCCGCGTCGGCCGGGGCCGTGGCATCGGCGGTGGGCGGGGCGGCGGCCGCGTGGCGGTGGGCGTCCGCGCCGGGCGCGATGGGGGTCACGACGGCGGTGGGGGCGGTCACCGCCGCCGGGGACGGGGTGCCGGCCGGCGGCGTCGGCACCGCGACGGGCGGCGGGTACGTGCCGACGGTGCCCAGCGGGCGCGGCGCGGAGCCGGGCGGCGAGGGGACGAGGCGCAGCGGCGGCTCCACGGGCCGGCGGCGCTCCTCCGGGCCGACGTGGGGCGCGACCTCGACGAGGCGCCGGTCCCCCGCGCCGTGCACGACGCCGAGGCGCAGGACGCGCACGTCGCGACCCGAGGACCGCAGGAACGCCAGGGTGTCCTCGACGTCGGCGGGGACGTCGGCGCACAGCAGCACCACCCGCACCCCGCGGTCGGCGTCCTGGCGCGCCAGCCACGGCACCCGCTCGCGGAAGGCGGCGTACTCGGAGGAGAAGCGGTGCGGGTCGGCGCTGAACGCCCGGGCGAGGTCGCCGACGGACCAGCGGCTCACCTGGCCGGCGTGCCGGAGGGCGGCGATCACCGCGGCCTCGTCGAGCACCTGCGCGACCTCGACGACGACGGGACGCCCCGAGCCGTCCAGCGCCACCGCGGCGGGGCCGCCGTCTTCGTCGCCGGCCCGCGTCCGGACCGGGAAGAGCGCCTCCCCGACGACCTCGGCCAGGTGGCGGTCGAGCAGCGCGGCGCTCTCCTGCGCGAAGAGGCCGGTGACGGGCTGCATGGGCTGGACGAGGCGGGCGTCGCCCTCGTCGAGCTCGAAGATCGGCATGCGCCCGCCCCTCCGGGCGGCGGGGATGCCCCGCGCCCCTCGACCCGCGGCCCGTGCGCCGGGCCCCGCCTACTCTCGCACAGGCCTCCGGGCCCTCCGGCCCCTGCCCGCGGTGCGGGACGGGGGCGCGGCGGACCCGGCCACGCCGCGCGTCGGACCACGGCCCGCACCCGGGCCGGGCCCGCGTCGGGGGCCTCAGCCCTCGCGGCGGAGGACCCTCTCGACGCGCTCGACCTTGGCGTCGAGCTCCCCCGTCCAGCCGGGCCGGATGTCGGCCTTGAGCACCAGCGAGACGCGGTGCCCGTGCCGTCCGACGGCCTCTGTCGCGCGGCGCACCACGTCCATCACCTCGTCCCACTCGCCCTCGAGGGTCGTGAACATGGCGTCCGTGCGGTGCGGCAGGCCGGAGCCGCGCACGATCCGCACGGCGTCGGCGACGGCCTCGGACACGGACTCACCGGCACCGAGCGGCGCGACGGAGAAGGCGACGAGCATGCCCTCACCCTGCCAGACCGAGCACCCGGCGCCGCGACGGCCCGCCGCCCGGCCCCGCCGGCCCCGCCGCGCCGAGCGCCGAGGCGGCCGGGTCGGCCCGCGCCTCAGCCCGCGCGCGCGGCGACGCGGGCGGCCAGCAGCTGCGCCAGGTGCTGCCCGTCGTCGGCGCCGGCGAGCTGCTCGGCCTGCGTGCGGCACGAGAACCCGTCGGCGAGGTAGAGCGTGCCGGGGGCGCGCTCGCGCAGGGCGGGCAGCAGGGCCTGCTCCGCCACGGCGACCGACACCTCGTAGTGGCCGCGCTGCATGCCGAAGTTGCCGGCGAGGCCGCAGCACCCGGCGAGCACGTCGAGCCGCGCACCGGCGTCCGTGAGCAGCCGCCGGTCCGCCGACCACGTCATGACGGAGTGGTGGTGGCAGTGGGGCTGCACCACCGCGGTGACGTCCGACAGGTCGGGCACGGTCCAGCGCTCACCGGGGCCCACCGGGGCGGGCGCGGTGAGGAGCTCGGCGAGGGTGTGCGTGGCGCGCGCCACCGCCGCCGCCCGAGGGTCGTCGGGCAGCAGGTCCTGCAGGTCCGAGCGCAGCACCGCGGTGCAGGACGGCTCGAGCCCGACGATGGGGATGCCGTTCACCGCGAAGGGCCCCAGCACCCCCAGCAGGTGCGTCAGCCGCTCCTTCGCGCCGGTGAGCTGGCCCGTCGAGATCCACGTGAGGCCGCAGCACGCCTCCTGCTCGGGCAGGAGCACCTCGTAGCCCGCGTCCCGGAGCACCGCGACGGCGGCGCGCGCGACGTCCGGCGCGAGGGAGTCGGAGAAGGAGTCGGTCCACAGCACGACGGGCGGACGCCCGGAGCCGCCGGCCACGGGGGTCGGCGGCGCCTGGCCTGCGGCGACCTCCGCGGAGCGCGAGGCCGCGGTGGGCTCGGCGGTCGTCGCGTGCCGGACCGAGGCCGCCCCCTGCGTCCGGGCCCAGCGGCGGAACGGCTCGGGCGCGAAGCGCACCATGGAGCGGCGGGGGTCCATGCCGCCGGCCCGCAGCACGAGCCGGGCCACCGGCCGCACGCCGAGCACGGCGTTCGCGGCGCGGGCGAGCGCCGGCACCGCCGTCACCAGGCGCGCCCACCGCGGCAGCCACCCCAGCGCGTAGTGGTCCACGGGGCGCAGCCGGCCCTCGTAGGTGCGGTGCAGCACCTCGGACTTGTACTGCGCCATGTCGACGCCCGCGGGGCAGTCCGACGAGCACGCCTTGCAGCTCAGGCAGAGGTCGAGCGACTCGTGGACCTCCTCCGAGGACCAGCCCGACGAGACCAGCGTGCCGTTGGCCATCTCCTGGAGCACCCGCGCGCGGCCGCGCGTGACGTCCTTCTCGTCCTGCGTCGCCCGGTACGACGGGCACATGAAGCCGCCCGCGGCGGAGGTGTCGGCCCGGCACTTGCCCACGCCGACGCAGCGGTGCACGGCGTTGGTCATGTCCCCGCCGTCGTGGCGGAAGGAGAAGCCGGTCGTCGGCAGCAGGGGACGCGCGGCGGGCCGGCGCAGGTCGGCGTCGAGCGGCGCGGGCCGCACGAGCACGCCCGGGTTCAGCCCGTCCGCCGGGTCGAACAGGTCCTTCACGGCGCCGAAGAGCGCGATCGTCCGCGGGGAGTACATGAGGGGCAGCAGCTCCGAGCGCGCCCGCCCGTCCCCGTGCTCCCCGGACATGGAGCCGCCGTGGGCGACGACGAGCCGCGCCGCGTCCTCCATGAACGCCCGCAGGGGGTCGCCCGAGTGGGCCATCGGGATGTCGAGCCGCAGGTGGACGCAGCCGTCGCCGAAGTGCCCGTACGCCAGGCCGTCCACGCCGTGCCCGGCCATGAGCGCCTCGAGCTCGCGCAGGTAGGCGCCGAGCCGCTCCGGCGGGACGGCGGAGTCCTCGAACCCGGGCCAGGCCTGCTCGCCCGCGGGGGTGCGCCCGGCGAGGCCGGCGCCGTCCGCGCGGATGCGCCACAGCGCGGAGGCCTGCGGCCCCGGGGGGAAGACGCCGACGGCGGTGGTCCCGGCGTCGGCGGCCAGCGCGCGGCCCCGCGCCAGGGCCTCGTCGACCGAGTCGCCACCGACCTCCACCATGAGCCAGCCGCCGCCGGCCGGCAGCGGCGGCACGGCCGAGGCGCCCCGGTGGCGGCGGACCACGTCGACGAGCCGGGCGTCCAGCCCCTCGACGGCGAGCGGGCCGTGGGCGAGCAGCGCGGGCACGGCGTCCGCGGCCGTGGCCATGTCGGGGTAGCCGAGCACGACGAGGACGGGCGCCGCGGCGACCGGGACGAGCCGGACGGTGGCGGCCAGGGTCGTCGTGAGCGTGCCCTCCGTCCCGACGAGCGCCTTGGCCAGGTCGGTGCCGCGCTCGGGCAGCAGGTGCTCCAGCGAATAGCCCGACACCTGGCGCCCGAAGCGGCCGAGCTCCGTGCGCAGCACGTCGAGGTGCTCACGGACGAGGCCGTCCAGCCCCGGCACCGCGTCCAGCGCACCGGCGCCCGCGCCCGCCTCGAAGCGCCGCCCCCGGCCGTCGACGACGTCGAGCGCGACGACGTTGTCCGCCGTGCGGCCGTAGGCCACCGCGTGGGGACCGCAGGCGTTGTTGCCGATCATGCCGCCGAGCGTCGCCCGGTCCTGCGTCGACGGGTCGGGCCCGAAGCGCAGCCCGTGCGGGGCGGCGGCGCGCTGCAGGGCGGACATCACGACGCCCGGCTCGACGCGCGCGGTCCGGGCCTCGGGGTCGAGCGCGAGCACGCGGTGCAGGTGGGCCGAGAGGTCGAGCACGATGCCCGTGCCGACGCTGTTGCCGGCCACGGAGGTGCCGCCGCCGCGCGACGTCAGCGGCGTGCCCGTCTCGCGGGCGACCTCGAGGGCGGCCAGCACGTCGTCCGTGTCCCGGGGTGCGACCACGACGGAGGGCACGACGCGGTAGTTCGACGCGTCGGTGGAGTACTCCGCCCGGCGCCGGGACGAGTCGTCGACCTCCCCGCGGACCGCCCGGCGCAGCCGCGCGACGACCTCGGGCACGTCGGCGCCGCCGGACCGCACGTCCGGGCGCCTCTCGGTGGTCCCTGCGCTCACGCGCGCAGTCTCGCACCCGCCCCCGACACCGCGGGGCGGCCGTCCGCAGCCGGCTGCCAGCCCCGGCCGCGCGGGGAGGGGCGCCGGCGGTCCGGACGCCGTGCCGTCGGCGGCACGGCGCCCCGACCGGACGGCTCAGGACTCCAGGCGGGCGTCCAGGGTGATCGTCGTGCCCGTGAGCGCCTTGCTCACCGGGCAGGTGGCCTTCGCGTCGTCGGCGACCTTGCGGAACTGCTCCTCGTCGAGCCCCTCGACCTCGCCCGTCACCGTGAGGTGGATCGTCGAGATGCGGAACCCGCCGGCGGGGTCGGGCGCGAGCGTGACGTCGGCCGTGACCTCGAGGGCCTGCGGCGTGCCGCCCGCCGCCGCGGCGAGGGCGGAGAACTGCATGGCGTAGCACGAGGAGTGCGCGGCGGCGACGAGCTCCTCGGGGCTCGTCGTGCCGCCGGCCTCGTCGGCGGCACGCCTGGGGAAGGAGACGTCGTAGGTGCCGACGCCGGAGCTGCTGAGCTCGACCTGGCCGCCGCCGTCCTCGAGCGTGCCGTTCCAGGCGGTGCGGGCGGTGCGAGTGGGCATGTCGGTGCCTCTCCGTGCGGTGGTGGGCCTGTCGGGGACCGAGCGGTCCACGGCCCCGGGGAACGCCCGTCAGGCTAGGAGCGCGACCCCGGGTGCGCCAGGCGGGCACGGTCGAGGACGGACGGGGTGGCGCCGGGAGCGCGCCGAGGCGCGCGGCCCCGGGCGGCCGGGGCGGGAGGGGCCGCGGACGGCGGTGGCGCGCCGTGACCGCCTCCGGACAGAACCGCCCGGAAGGGTGACGAATCGGGCTACCCGTCAGTACGGTGCGGGTGAACCTGTGCACCGGCCATGGCCCGTGACCAGCACCGTCGTCGCGCGTGCCGCCGGGGCTGCTCCCGGCCGGCCGCCGGCGCCCGGCCGGACGCCCCGCCCACCGGCTCTCGCGAGCCCCTGCCGCCACCCCTGCACGCACCGCCGCACCGCACGCACGGCCGCCCCACCCGCACGCCCGCCCCACCGCCTCGTCGACCACCGGGAAGCCCCCATGACGCGTCGCCCAGCGATCGCCGCACTGACAGCCCTCTCCATGACCCTCGTGTCCGCGGCCCTCGGCGCCTCGGCCGCCGCCGCCCCCACCGACCCCGCCGGCGGGCCCGCCGCCCTGCTCGAGGCGGCCCAGCGCGCACGCAGCGCCGCGGCCTCGCTCCCGGCCGACGCCAAGGTCGACGGCGCCCTCGCCGCCGCCACCGGCCCCGTCACCGCGTTCGTCGAGTACACCGCCGCGCCCGGCGTGGAGGTGGCCGCCGCCGGCGGCTCCCCCGCGGCCGTGCAGGCCGCCGCCGCGCGGACGGAGGCGGTCGCGGAGGCCGTGGTGCCGCAGCGCGGCGGCGTCGCCGCGCGGTCGGCCGCCGCCGCCCCGACCCGGGTCGCCACGCTGACGAACCTCGTCGCCGGCTCCCTCGTCACCGGCGACGCCGCGACGCTGCGCGCGCTCGCCGACTCCCCCGACGTCGTCTCCGTCCGGCGCATCACGCCCCGGACCCTGCACAACGCGGCCGCGGTCGAGTTCACGCGGACGCTGCAGGCCTGGCAGCAGACGGGCCAGACCGGCGAGGGCGTGTCCATCGGCGTCGTCGACACGGGCCTGGACTACACGCACGCGGCCTTCGGCGGCCCCGGCACGGAGGAGGCCTTCGCGGCCGCCTACGGCACCGACGGCACGGGGCCCGTCCCCGAGGGCCTGTACGACCCGGCGAAGTTCCTCGGCGGCATCGACCTCGCCGGCCCGACGTACAACGCCGACACCACCTCCGAGTCCTACCAGCCCGTCCCGGCGCCCGACGCCAACCCGATCGACTCCACGGAGGAGGTCGGCGGGGGCCACGGCACCCACGTCGCCGGCACGGCCGCCGGCTACGGCGTCCTGTCCGACGGCACCACCTTCGACGGCGACCACACCGCCCTCGAGAGCGTCGCCGACTGGCGCGTCGGCCCCGGCACCGCGCCGCGGGCCGGCATCTACGCGCTCAAGGTGTTCGGCGACGAGGGCGGCTCGACCGACCTGACGACGCTGGCCCTCGACGTGGCCGCCGACCCGGACGGCGACGGCGACTTCTCCGACCGCCTCGACGTGGTGAACATGTCGCTCGGGTCCGACTACGGGCCCGCGGACGACGTGGAGAACCAGGTCGTCACGGCCCTGACGGCCCTCGGCACGAGCGTCGTCATGTCGGCCGGCAACAACGGCGACCTCACCGACACGGGCGGCAGCCCCGGCAACACCGCCGCCGGCCTGGCCGTCGCCTCCTCCATCAGCAGCCCGCAGACCTTCGACGCCCTCGAGGTCGTCGAGGCCGCCGACGCGTCCCTCGTCGGGCTGCACCCGGCGCAGAACTCCATCCCGTACACGGGCCCGGACGTCACCGCCCCCGTCGCGTACGTCGGCCCGACGTTCGACGGCTGCCTCCCCTTCACGGCGGAGCAGGCGGCCGAGGTCGCCGGCAAGATCGCCTACCTGTGGTGGGACGACGACGACGCCACCCGCGAGTGCGGCTCGGCCGCCCGGAACGCCAACGCCGCCGCAGCCGGCGCGGCGGGCACGCTGCTGCCGACCGACGAGCCCGTCTTCGCCGCCGGCATCTCCGGCACCGCCGACATTCCCATGGTGCAGATGACGGCCACCATCACCGACGCCCTGCTCCCCGAGATCACGGCCGAGACGCTCACCCTGCGGATCGGCCCGGAGCGCGCCTCGTCCATCGTCGTCGACGAGGGCACGGGCGACATGCTCTCGAGCTTCTCGTCCCGCGGCGTGCACGGCTCGCTCGGGTGGAGCAAGCCCGACGTGGCGGCGCCCGGGCAGGGCATCCTGTCCGCCCGCGCCGGCGGCGGCACGGCGTCCGCGAACAACAGCGGCACGTCCATGGCCTCCCCGCACGTGGCCGGCATCACCGCCCTCGTGCGCAGCGCGCACCCGGGCTGGCAGCCGTACCAGGTGAAGGCCGCCGTCGTGAACACCGCGACGCACGACGTCTACACCGACCCGGACCGGCAGGGCGAGACCTACGCGCCCGAGCGGGTCGGCGCGGGCCGCGTCGACGGCCTCGACGCCGTCACCGCCACGACCCTGGCCTACAACAGCGCGTCCCCGGACGCGACCTCCGTGTCGTTCGGCGTCGTCGACGTCGCCGCGGACGCCGTCACGCTCCAGCGCACCGTCACGGTGGAGAACACGGGCAGCACCGCCGCCTCGTGGACCACGGACGTCACCTCGGCCACCACGGCCGGCGGCGCGACGATCACCGCGACCCCCGAGCGCCTCACCGTCCCTGCGGGCGGCACGGGCCTCGTGACGCTGACCCTCACGGCCGACCCGGACACGCTCGAGCGCGACCTCGACCCCACGTCGGACACGCTCCAGCAGGGCATCCCGCGCGAGTACGTGCCGACGGTCTCCGGCCGGCTCGTCCTCACCTCGGGCGACACCGAGCTCCGCGTCCCGGTCCAGGCCGCACCGCGCCTCGTCGCCGACCTCGAGGCCGGGGACGTCACCTTCGCGGACGCCGGCAGCACCGAGGCCGCGCTGCCCCTCACGGGCCGCGGGGTCGCCCAGGGCGGCTGGTTCTCCCTGGTGACGCCGCTCGTGCTCGCCGCCGAGAGCCCCAAGCTCGAGGACGAGCCCGAGGACCCGCAGAGCCCCTCCACCCGCGCCGCCGCCGACCTGCGGTACGTGGGCTGGGCGTCCGACGCGAAGGCGATCGAGGCCGCCGGCGGCGACCCCGACGACGCCACGCTCGGCATCGGCATCGCGGTCGACGGCGACTGGTCCGCGCTCGGCACGGGGGCCTCGTACCTCGTGGTCGACACGGACGTCGACGGCGACGGCACGGCCGACCTCGAGACCTACGCCGAGAAGCTCACGGGCACGGACATCACCATCGTCTGGACCGTGGACCTCGCGACGGGGGACGTCCTGGACACCCAGCTGCTCAACGGGCTGGCCGGGTCCGTGGACAACGGCGCCTTCGACAGCAGCGTCGTCGTCCTGCCGATGAACCTCGCGGCGGTCGGCATCGAGCCCGGCGACACCCCGACGGTCTCGGTCTACACCACGAGCTACGACGGTCCGGACCCCAGCGGCATCCGCGACGAGGTCCCGCCCTTCACGGTGGACCCGTACGACCCGCCGCTGTGGTTCGAGTCCAACATCGGCGAGGTCGGCGTGCTGGCCTCGCTCGGCGAGGACGGCGTGGAGCTGCCGGTGCACCGCCGCGCGGACGTCACGGACGCCCGGGTCCTGGTGCTCCAGCACCTCGACGCGAGCCCGGTGGAGCGCGCGGAGGTCGTGGAGGTGACGGTGCCCGACGCCGTCGCCACGACGACCACGCTCTCCGTGCAGGACCGGGACTACGCGGGGCAGCGCCTGACGCTGTCGGCGCAGGTCCGGCCCCTGGGCGCCGCCGGCACGGTGGCGTTCGTCGACGGCGGCACGACGATCGGCACCGCCCCCGTCGGCCGCAACGGGACCGCGCAGCTGACCACGACGCTCGGCGCCGGTGAGCACTCCGTCACCGCCGTCTTCACGCCGGAGCAGGGTGCGTACGCGTCCTCGACGAGCGCCCCGGCCCTGTTCTCCCTCGCGCCCTCGCCGTCCTCGGTGCGGGCGACGCCGGAGGAGAACCGGGTGGAGGCCGGCACCTCGCCCGTGCTCGACGTGACCGTCCGCGGCAGCCACGTCGACCCGACCGGCACCGTGACCGTCCGCCTCGGCGACACGGTCCTCGGCAGCGCCGAGCTCGCCGGCACCGGCCGGACGGCGACGGCGGAGGTCGTCCTCCCGGACGACCTGCCCGTGGGCAAGCACGCGGTCACGGTGTCCTACGCGGGCACCGCCGACCTCGCCCCGGCGACGACGACCACGTCGTTCCGGGTGCTCGCCGCGGCGCAGCAGTCCGCCGCGTAGCGGCCGCACCACCCCCGGGCCACCGGCCCGGGCCCGCAGGGGCCGTCGGACTCACCCGTCCGGCGGCCCCTGCCGCGTCCCGGACGAGGGGTCCGGACCAGCACCCCTCACCGGGCGGGGCGGCCCCGACGATGAGGCGGTCGTGCCCGACGCCCCGCCCCCCGTCCCCGCCTACGCGCCCCCGCTGCCCACCGCCCGCCGCCGCGCCGCCGACGAGCGGCTGCTGACCCTCGGGCCGCTCGCGCAGGCGCTGCTCGCCGGGCACCGGGCCGTCCTGGCCGACCTCGGCGACGGCGCGACCGACGCCGACGCGCTCGCCGACCTGTTCGACCGCACGCAGGCCCGCTGGCTCGGGCACGGCGACCGCGGGGACGCCACGGTGCTGCTCGACGCCTTCGCCGTCGCCCTCGGCGACCTCGTGGTGCGCCATGCCGCCCGGCACGGGGTCGCGCTGCGCTGGGCGGTCCTCGTCGACGGGTACGGGTCGGGCGACGAGGTGCCACCCCTCGACGAGGGCACGCTCCCCGAGGGCCCGACCCTCGCGCCCGTGGTCCTGCCGCCCGTGGTCGTCGCCGACGTCGCCGGGGAGGTCGTCGTGCCGCTGCTGTCCGTCCTCGAGGACGCGTGGGGCCGCGCCCCGGAGGCCTGGCTGGCCGACGCGGCCGTGCGCCTGGCCGTCACCGCCGTCCGCCTGCGACCGGCGCGCGCCGCCGGCTGACGCGGTCCGCCGGCCGTCGGCCGTCGGCCGTCGGGCGTCGGGTGCCGGGCGTCAGCCCCGCCCGACCTCCGTCAGCGCCTCCACGACGCGCCGCACGCTGGACGACAGCCCCCACCGCTCCGCGAGCGCGACGAGCCGCTCGGGGTCCGCGGGCGTCGCCGGGAGGCGGTCGTCGTGCTCGGGCACGGCGGCGTCCCGGGCGACCTGCACGACCGTCGGCGCGACGTCCAGGTAGTCGGCCGCGTCCTGGAGCCGGCGCCGCTGCGTCGCCGTCAGGCCCGGGTCCCCGGCGTCGCGCGCCGCGAGCACCCCGGCGAGGGTGCCGTAGCGCCGCACGAGCGCCGCCGCCGTCTTCTCCCCGATGCCCGGCACGCCCGGCAGGCCGTCGGAGGGGTCGCCGCGCAGCGCCGCCATGTCCGCGTAGGCCTGGCCGCTCGCGACCGCGTACCGCTCGGCGAGCCGGGCGACGTCCACCACCTCGAGGTCCTTGATCCCCCGGTTCGTGTAGAGGACGCGAACCGGGACCTCGTCGTCGACGAGCTGGAACAGGTCGCGGTCGCCCGTGACCACGTCGACCGCCGCCCGGGCGCCGGCGGGGCGCGCGCTCTCGCGGGCGACGAGGGTGCCGATGACGTCGTCGGCCTCGTACCCGGGCACGCCGACGCGCGCGATGCCCAGCGCCTCCAGCGCCTCGACGATGACGGGCACCTGCGGCGTCAGGCCGTCGGGCACCTCCTCCGCGCCGTCGCCCGCCGCTGCGGCCGGGTCGGCCAGGCGGTGCGCCTTGTAGGAGGGGATCGCCCTGACCCGGAAGGCGGGCCGCCAGTCGTCGTCCCAGGCCGCGACGAGCCGGGTCGGCCGCCGGTCGAGCACGAGCCGGGCGACGATGTCGAGAAAGCCGCGCACCGCGTTCACCGGCACCCCGTCCGGGCTCCTCACGGAGTCCGGCACCCCGTAGAACGCACGGAAGTACAGGGAGGCGCTGTCGAGGAGGAGCAGCCGGCCCCGGTCGTCGGTCACCCGAGGAGTGTGGCACCGCGCGCCCACGACGAGGGGGGACGCGACCGTCGCCGGCCGCGTCCCCCCTCCGGGCCCCCTGCCCCGGCGCGGGTCGCCGGGCCGGGGTCCGCCGATGCGTCAGCCCAGGTCGAGCGCGCTCTCCGCGACCGCGAGGACCGTCCAGGTGGCGCCGTCGGCGTCCGTGTACGCCCAGGTCGGCAGGAGCAGCGCCCCGCCGTCCGGGGTCCAGGTCGTCGCCCACGTCAGCTCGGCCGAGGTGAGGTCCACCGTGCGGACCGACCACGGCACCGGCGCGCCGGCCTCCGGCACGGGGGCCGCCGAGGGCGGGGTGGTCTCGTCGGGCCCGACGACCGACGAGGTCGCCGCGTCGCCGGCGCCCGCGCCCTCCTGGGCCACCCCGGCGTCGGCCGCCCACACCGGCCCGCCCGACCCGAACCGCGGGTCGTTGAGGCGCTCGACGCCCTCCTGCGCGCCTATCGTCGGGTAGTCGCCGAGCGGGGCGAGCGCCGCGAGGGAGCCCGAGAGGTTGACGAGCTCGCCGCCGACCGCCCACGCCGACCACGGGTCGCCGACCTGCCGGCCCTCGACGACCCGGAACGCCTGCACGGTCACGCCGGTGCCGTCGGACGTGGCGGTGACCGCCCAGCCGTCGGGGTCCAGGCCGACCGCGCGCATCGCGTCCCGCAGGGCCTGCGCCGAGGCGTCCGGGTCGGAGGCCGGGCACGCCTCGCCGCCGGCGGCCGCCGGGTCGAGGCAGCCCTCGTCGACCGGCCGGTTGAAGCCGACCGACCCGCCGTCCCAGACCATGACGTTGGGGCCGGAGCCGTCCGTCGGGCCGACCATCCACGTGCCGTACTGCGCCGTCGCCGTCCCGGTGACGCCGAGCGCCGCCGCGACCCGCTCGGCGGTCGCCGCGTCGACGACGCCGCTCGCGTCGTAGGCCCAGGCCGGCGCGGAGCCCGTCGCGTCCCCGAGGCCGGAGCCGGTGAACACGGTGCGGCCACCGCCCCAGGGCATCATCGCGGCGTCCGCGCCGGCCACGGCGAGCCGCTCGGGCGCCGCCCCGCCCGTCGCCGGGCCGGCGGGGGCGACCTGCGCCGCGGAGCCCGCGGCCGCGTCCTGCCCGCCGGCGGCGGAGGCGTCGCCGAGCGTCAGCGCGGGGGCGGCGGTGATCACGGTGCCGCCGTCACCCCCCTGCGCGACGCCGATCCCGTACCCCCCTCCCCCGACGACGAGCGCTCCCGCGACCGCGGCCGCCGCCGGCAGCCAGACCCGCCGCCGCCGGCGCGGCGCCAGCGGCACGACGCCGTGCGGGTCGGTGCCCGCGGAGGTCGGGTCGTCGGGACCGGACGTCGCCGCGGCCGGGGACGTGCCGGCGAGCGGCACCCCCGTGCGGTCCGCGACCCGCTCACGCACGGCGGCCTCCGGCACCGGCGTCCCCCGTGCCGGGTCGGCCGCGCGCAGCCGGACGAGCTCCTCGCCCTCGACCGGCCCGTCGTCGCGCCCGTCGCCGCTCGGCGCGCCGCCCGGCTCGTCGCCGTACCCGGCGCCCGGCTCGTCGCCGCGCACGGCGCCCTGCCCGTCGTCCTGCCCGGCGCCCGGCCCGTCGCCGCCCGGACCGCCCCTGCGGTCCTCGGGCACGGCGCCGTCCGGCCCGGTCCCCCTCGTCGTCCCGTCCACCGTCGTCTCCTCGTGACACGCGTCGACCGGGGTGCCCGGCCGTCCACCCCCTCTGTGTCGCGACCCAGCCCGCCCTTGCACCCCACCGCGCCGCCCGCGCCCGGGTCGGCGCGGTCACGGTTCGACGACGGATGTGGCGCACCCGTGCAAGGACGGGTCGCCCCCCGACACAGTGCAGGTGTGGGAGACGACCCGAGGACCGCGGCCGCACCGGCCGGCGCCGCCGCGCACGACGCGCCGCCGCCGGCCGCGGCACCGACCCGGGCGGCCGGGGGTCCCGCCCGGCCGCGGCTGGTGAGCGTCCGCGGGCACCTCGTCGACCCTCCCGGAACGATGCGGCCGGAGCCCGACGACCGCGAGGACGAGGTCGGCACGGACGGCCCCGATCCCGGGACGGCTCCCGCCGCTCCCCCCGCCGACCGGGGCGAGGCGTGGTTCGAGGCCCTCGTCACCGCGCACCTGCCGGCGGTCCACCGCTACCTGCTGCGCCGGGGCGCCCGCGACGAGGCGGAGGACCTCACCGCGGAGGTGCTCACGGTCGCGTGGCGCCGCCGCGGCGACGTGCCGGAGGGCGCCGAGCTGCCGTGGCTGTACCGGACGGCGGGCTTCGTGCTGGCGAACCACCGCCGTCGGCACCGCCCCGTGCCGGTCGCCGACGTGCCGGACGAGCCCGTCGACGACGACCCCGCCCACCTCGCCGTCACGGACGACGCCGTCCGCCGCGCCCTGCTGCGCCTCTCGCCGCGGGACCGCCAGGTGCTGCTGCTGCACGCGTGGGAGGGCCTGACCGGCGCCGAGCTGGGCGCCGTCCTCGGCGTCTCGACCGGCGGTGCCGAGGCGGCCCTCAGCCGGGCCCGCGCCCGCCTCCGCACGGCCTGGGCCGAGCTCGACGCCGTCTGACCGTCCCCCGGCTGCGTCATCGCCGCAGTGGCGCCGCCATCCGACCGCTGCGCCGGCAACTCCAGCCGCAGGATGACGGCGCCGAAACGTCCCGCCGGACGGCCGGCCGGCAGCGCGAGCACGTCATCCGGTGGTGCGCGCGCGTGGCGGAGCCACCGGATCACGGGGTCGTGAGCCGGACGACCGGGCGACGCGAGGGCGGGAATGGTCAGGGCGGTGCGGGCGGACGGTCCTCCGCGAGGGCGTGCAGCAGGGCGAGGTCGTGGAGGTCGACCGCGCCGGGCGGGTAGCCCGAGTGGAAGCGCAGCTGCTGCGCCACGTCGAGGCACCCGACGGTGCGCCCGGCGACCGTGCCGGTCACGAAGCACGAGGCCGGGTAGAGGAACACCGTCCCGGGCGGCCCCGCCTGGACGCCGTCGCCGGGCGACGCGCCGGCACCGGCACGGGCGTCGGCATCAGCGGCGGCGGCGAAGGCCACCGGGTGCAGGTCGACCCATCGCTGGCCGGTCGCGGCGAGCTCGACGCGCACGGGGCGGTGGTCGGTCTCGACGGCGTAGCCCAGGGCCGCCAGCGCCGTGAGCGCCTGGGCCTCGTCGGCGGCGTCGAGCGCGAGGTCGAGGTCCCGGTGAGGTCGCGTGCGCCGGCCGACGAGCGCGTCGACGCCCCAGCCGCCGGACACCCACGCGCGGGCGCCCGCCGCGGCGAGGGCGTCGAGGACGCGGAGCACCTCGTCGGCGTCCATCCCGCGCCCCCTCCGCGACCCGGTGCCCGGACCGGTCAGAGGCCCTCGGCGACGACGGCCGTCGCGTGCAGCCAGGCGTCCTGCGTCGGCCGCCGCAGCGCGTCCCACTGCAGGGGGCCGCCGGAGACGAGCGCCTCGTCGTGCGGGACCTCGACGACCGCGCGGGTGAGCGCGCCGAAGTGGGTGCGCAGCCGGTCGCGCAGGTCGCGGTCGACGGTCGCGGCCGGCGCGGCGAGGACGGTGACGGCCTGGCGGACCTTCTCGTCGTGGCCGGTGGCCCGCAGGGCGTCCAGGGCCCAGGCGGCCGACTGCGCGGTGTCCTCCCGGACGGTGGACACCACGACGATCTGGTCGGCCACCTCCACGGCGGCCTGCCAGTTCGAGGCGCGCATGTTGTTGCCCGTGTCGACGACCGTCACGCGGTAGTACCGCTGGAGCACGGCGTGCAGGGCGTGGAACGCGTCGGCGTCGACGGACGCGGCGGAGGCGGCGTCCTCGTCGGAGGCGAGCACGTCGAACTGCATGCGCGGCTGGCTGCGCACGTAGCCGTCGAGGTCGCCGAGGCGCAGGTTGCGGCTCCGCGTCAGGCCCGGCAGGTCGCGCAGGAGGTCGACCGCCGTGCGCGTGTGCCCCTCGTGCGCGGAGCGCCAGCCGAGGGTGCCGCGGGTCTCGTTGTTGTCCCAGGCGAGGGTCGAGCCGCCGCGGTGCAGGCCGAAGGTCGCGGCCAGCAGCAGCGTCGCGGTCGTCTTCGTCGCGCCGCCCTTGGGGTTCACGACGACGACCGTGCGCGGGCCGTCGAGGTGGCGCCGGACCGACGCCACGGCGTCGCGGTGGCGCCGCTCGGCGCGGCCCGGGCCGGGGGCGACCCGGCCGCCGGTGACGGTGCGGACCGCGCGGCGCCAGCCCCACTCGGCGCCGCCGGTGGCCTCCGAGCGCCGCTGGGCCAGGAGGTCGTCGAGCGTCGGCAGGTCCTGCTCGCGCCGGCCGGACGGGCGGGCGCCCGCCGCCGCGGTGCCGGTGGCGGGCCCGGAGTGCCGGCTGGCACCGGCGCCGGCCGCGCGCGGGGCCGGGGTGGGCGGGGCGTCGGGGCCGGGCGGGGTCGGCGCCTCGTCGACCCGGCCGTCCGGGTGCACGAGCAGCCACCAGAGGCCGTCCGGGTCGCGGACCTCGACGGGCACGGGGCGCCCCTCGACCGCCGCGAGCCGCGCGACGCGCTCCGTCACCGCCGCGCCGACCGCCGCGAGGTCGGCCCCCTGGAGGGGCTCGACCGTGCCGGCGATGGTCAGCTCGCCCGTGCCGTCCGGCCGCAGCCGTGCGCGGACGGGGGCCGCGGCGCCCTCGCCGCCCGCCCCGGGGCCCGTCGTCGTGCCCGTGCTCATGCGTCCCTCTCGTCGTCCGGGTGCGCACCCGCCGGTCGTCGGCCGGGTGCTCCGGGGGACGAACCTACGCCGCGACCGGCCCCGGGCGCGCCTCCGCACCCCCGCCCGGTGGGCGCCACGAGCGGCCGGACCGCCCCCGACCTAGTCGATCTCGAGCTCGAACCACACCGTCGTGCCGCCGGAGGACGCGGTGTTCGTGCCCCACGCGGTCGACAGCGCCTCGACGATGGCGAGGCCTCGCCCGCTCGTCGCGGTGGGCTCGGGGTGCTGCGGGACGGGGTGGCCGTGGCCCTCGTCGGTGACGGAGACCCGCAGGCTCGTCGCGTCGAGGCTGAGCTCGACGAGGACCGAGCCCTCCGGCGGGCCGTGCACGACCGCGTTCGCCACGACCTCGCCGGTCAGCAGCTCGGCGTACTGGTTCGCGACCCCGTGCACGCCCGCGGCGGCCACGCGGTGCATGACCCAGTGCCGGGCGACGCGCGGCGAGGTGGTGGCCGGCGGGAGCACGACCTGGTCGGCGACGACGGGCCCTCGCCGACGGCGCAGGCTGGCCGCGCTCCTGAGGTCCCGGACGTCTCCCACGCCGACCAGGGTGCCCGATGCCGGCCGGATCCGCCCGGCAGGGCCGCCGCCGGCGCCCGCTCGCCTCAGGCCCCGGCCGTGCCCGTGGGGCCCCGTCCGCGTCCGTGCGGACCCGTCCGGCGCCCGTCCTGCAGTCGACCTTCGCCCGTCCCGGAACCCGTCCCGGAGCCCGTCCCGACGGCCGGGCCCGTCAGTACCCGCGCGGGGCGGCCGGACGCCAGACGGAGGACTCGCTGGGCATGAGGATCCACAGGATCGGGTACACGAGGATCTGGCTCCCCGGGATGAGGAAGAGCGTCGCCACGAAGATGACGCGCATGAGCGCGGGGCTCATCCCGAAGCGGTGCGCCAGCCCGACGCACACCCCGCCGAGGAGGCGCCCGTGGCGGGGGCGGATGAGCCCCTGCCGTCCGAGGGGCGCCTGGTAGCCGTAGCCGGACATGGTCCGTCCTCTCCTGCGCGGGTGTGTCCCGCGCGGTCGTCGATGACCCCAGCCTGCCGCGCCGGGGCGCCCGCCGACATCGGGGGATCCCCTGGTCCGCCCCCGGACCCGACCCCGGCACGGCACCGGGCTCCGGGACGGCGGCCCACCCGCGCGTCACCCCTGGTCCAGGCCCCTCCGCCGTGGGAGCGTGACGCCATGGCGACGTCGGAGGGCGCAGCGGTCGAGCTCGAGGTGGGCGGGCGCACCGTGCGCCTCAGCTCCCCGGACCGGGTGGTCTTCCCCGCCCGGGGGCTGACGAAGCGGGACGTCATGGAGTACGTGCTCGCCGTCGGCGACGGGTTCCTCGGGGCGCTGCGCGACCGGCCCACCACGCTGGAGCGCTGGCCGAAGGGCGTGTTCGAGGGCGCGCGCCTGTCGACGCGGTCCGACAGCACGGGCGACGCCTTCTACCAGAAGCGCCTGCCCCAGGGGGCGCCGCCGTACGTGGAGACGGCCCGGATCGGGTTCCCCAGCGGGCGCACGGCCGACGAGGTCGCCCCCACCGAGCTCGCCGTCGTCGCGTGGCTCGTCAACCTCGGCACCCTGACCTTCCACCCCTGGCCCGTGACGCGCGAGGACGTGGACCACCCCGACCAGCTGCGCATCGACCTCGACCCGCAGCCCGGCACGGACTTCTCCGACGCCGCCCGGGTGGCGCCCCACCTGCGCGAGCTGCTCGCCGAGCACGGGCTCGAGGGGCACCCCAAGACCTCGGGCGGGCGCGGCCTGCACGTGTTCGTGCCCATCGAGCCGGAGTGGACCTTCACGCAGGCCCGTCGGGCGACGATCGCGCTGGGCCGCGAGCTCGAGCGCCGGCTGCCCGACGCCGTGACGACGAGGTGGTGGAAGGAGGAGCGCGGCGAGCGGATCTTCGTCGACTACAACCAGATGGCGCGGGACCGCACGATCGCCAGCGCCTACTCCGTGCGCGCCAACGCCCGCGCCACCGTCTCGGCGCCGCTGCGGTGGGACGAGGTGGCCGACGTGCACCCGGACGACGTCGACGTCACGACCATGCCCGCGCGGTTCGCCGAGGTCGGCGACCTGTTCGCGCCCCTCGTCGCCGGGGCGCCGGTGCGGCACCGGCTCGACTCCGCCCTCGAGCTCGCGGACCGGCAGGAGCACGACGAGGGGCTGGGCGACCTGCCCTACCCCCCGGAGTACCCGAAGATGCCGGGCGAGCCCCCGCGCGTGCAGCCCAGCCGCGCCCGCAAGCCGGCCGCCGACTGATTACGCGCCGCCCCGACGGCGAGCAGCGCCAGGGGCGACGGGTCGGAGCCGGCGGCTCCCGCGGCCGCTCCGGGCCCCGGCGATCCGCCGCGGCCCCTCAGGGCCGCCCGGCGCCGCGGGGACCGGGCCGGCGCGCGGCCGCCCGCGACGCCCCGCGCCGCGGCGGCACGACCACCGGGTTGCGCAGGTGCTCGTACACGACCGAGGTGCGCACGTCCGCGACCTCGGGCCGCTCCGTGAGCCGGTCGATGACGAACGCGTAGAGGTGCTCGTTGTCCGGCACGGCGACGTGGACGAGGAAGTCGTCGCTGCCGCTGGTGACGAAGACGCCCACGGTCTCCGGCAGCGCCGCCACCCAGGTGCGGAAGGCCTCGATGACCCGGCGCGACGGCGGCCGGATCCGCACGGCCACGAGCGCCTGCACCGGCCGGTCGATCGCCGCGAGGTCGACGTCGAGCAGCGCCCCGCGGATGACGCCGCGCTCCCGCAGGGCCCGCGTGCGGTCCAGGGCGGTCGTCGGCGCGACCCCCACCGCCGCCGCCACGTCCCGGTTCGTCCGCCGTGCGTCGACCCCCAGCTCGCGCAGGATCGCCGTATCCAGATCGTCCAGCTCCACCGTCCGCCACCTCTCGCCGTACGTCGTACGGATCCGTCCTTCACGGCCCGTCCCGGCACCTATGGTCGCGCCTCACGGACGTCGGAGGGACGGGACATGAGCGTGCAGGACGTGCAGGACGGACGGACGGCGCAGGGCGGCCGGGGTGCGCGCGGGGAGGCCGGGCGCGGGCCGGGCGACCCGGCGCTGGACGGCGCGGCGGCGGTCGGGTTCGCCCCCGACGAGGTGCGCACGGACGAGCCGACCCGCTCGGCGCGGCTGAAGTGGGTGGTCGTCGTCGACGAGGCGCTGCCCGCCGGCCGGGCCGTCAACGCGGCGGCCTGCGTGACGGCGGCGACGGCCGCGGGGGTCACCGGCCTGCTCGGGCCGGACGGCACCGACGCCGGGGGCTCGCGGCACCCGGGCCTGCCGTGGGCGGGCTGCTCCGTCCTCGCCGCGCCGGCGGGGCGGCTGCGCGAGGTGCGGGACCGGGCGGCGGCGTCGCTCGGGGTGTTCGTCGCCGACATGCCCGTGGCGGCGCAGACCACCCGGGTCTACGACGAGTACCTGGCCGCCGTGGCCGGGTCGCCTCCGGAGAGCCTGGAGTACCACGCGGTGAGCATCGTCGGGCCGCGGAACCGGGTCGACAAGATCGTCGGGCGCCTGCCGCTGCTGGCCTGAGGGGCGCCGGCCCGGCGGTCGGGGCGCCGCCACCAGGCGAGGAGCACGAGGACGACGAGGAGCAGCTCCGCGACGTCGCCGCCGTAGTACATGAGGCGCGCGGCCTCGCGCAGGGCCTCCGCCCCGTGCCCGGTCAGGGGCTCGACGGCGGCGGCGGTCCCGGCACCGGCGTGGTGAGCGTGATCGGCGGGACCGGCGGCGGCCCCGTCCGACCCGGCTCTCGTCGCCCCCGCGTACAGGTGCTTGGCCAGCCAGGCGTGCACCCCGGCCGCGACGACGAGCACGGCGAGCCGCACCCGGGTGCCCGGGCGCCCCGGGACCGGGTCCGGGGCGGCGACCGACCACGTCCACAGCCACCCCGCCAGGAGCAGGTGCGCCAGGACGAGCGCGTGCACGGGCGGCGAGGACAGGGTCACCCTGTACAGCGGCGTGCCGTACAGGACGAGCAGGCCGCCGGTCGCGGGCACCGCCGCGACGGCGGGGTGCGTGAGCACCCGGACGGGCCCGCTGCGCAGCACGCGGACCAGCCGGCGCGCCGCCGGGGGCCGCAGGGACCCGAGCAGCAGCGTCACGGGCGCCCCGACGACGAGCCCGAGCGGCGCGTACATCGCCAGGAGCAGGTGCTGGGCCATGTGCGCCCGGTGGTCCTGGGCCGCGAGCGCGACGAGCGGCGGGCTGACGGCCGCCGCGGCGACGAGGACGCCGGCCGCCCACGCGAGGGGCCGGGCCGCGCCCCACGCCCGTCGTCCGGCGGGCCGTCGGGCCAGCGCGACCGCGTACGCGCCCCCCAGCACGACGACGAGGAGCGCCGGCGCCCACAGGCCGCTCATCGCGCGTCCGTGCCGCCGGCCCCCGGGCCGCCGCCGCGCACCCGCGACCGGTGTCTCACGACGAGCAGTCCCGCGACGAGGAGCACGACCGCCGACGCCGTCCACGCCAGGTCGTACGGCAGAGGGTCGACGCCGTAGCGGACCTGGTGGACGCGCAGGACCTTGTGGTCGACGACGGCGTCGAAGAGCTGGAAGGCACCGGCCCCGAGCAGCGCCCCGCCGACGGCCGCCCGCCCCACCAGCAGCCCCCGGCGCGCGAGGTCCGCGACGAGGAACACCCCGGCGACGAGCAGCACGAGCTCGGCCGCGTGCAGCAGCCCGTCGGTGAGCAGGCCGAGCTCGGGGGTGCCGCGGTCGTAGAAGCTGTGCCAGGCGAGCACCTGGTGGAACACGATCTCGTCGACGGCCGCCATGACGCCGATGCCGATCGGCAGGCCCGCGCGCACCGAGACCCGGGGCCCGTCCCCGCCCTGCCCGCCCCGCGTCCCCGGCACCCGTACCCCCTGGTCCCCGCCCCTCGACGTCGCCATCGCACCACGGCGGCTGCGGCGCCGCCCCTCGGCGGCGACGCCCCCGCGGTCGACCGCCGGCGGTGCCGCTCCCGGCGCCCGTCAGAGGCGGGCGTCCCGCGCGAGCGGGTCCGGCGTGCCGAAGCGGTGGGCGGTGAGGCTGACGGACTGCTCCAGCACGAAGGGCCGCGTCTCGAGCCGCCCGGACTCCGCGACCGGCCCGGACCAGAGCGTCACCTCCGGCCGCCCTTCGGTCGCCGCGACGAGCCGACGGGCCAGCGCCCCGTCCCCGTCACCGACGAGCCGGACGCGCACGCCCCCGCGGGCCGCCACCCGCGACGCCCAGTCCGCCCCGCCCTCGACCCGCATCGCCGCCCCGGGGGCGAGGGCGGCCACCACCGCCCCGGGGAGCGGGTGCGGCACGGAGAGGGAGACCTGTGCCCCGACGAGGAGCGCCGCCGCCGCGACGCGCACGACGTCGACGAGCGGCGCCGCCGCCCCCGCGCGCACCTCGACGGGCCCGCCGCCCCGGGCGGCCGTCACGGGCAGGTGCCGGAGGACGTCCCGCTCGGCGCGCAGCCCGGCGAGGTCGACGGGCGCGAGGTGCTCGGCCGCCACGAGCGCGTCCTGGCGGACGCAGCGCTCGAGCCGGGCGCGCGCGGCCGCGTCCAGCAGGGGTGCGGCCGCGGCGACGAGTCCCCGCACCGCCGGGTGCGTCACCGGGCGGCCCGTCGTCGCCGGGGCGTCGGCCCAGCCCGTGAGCGGCAGCAGCTGGTCCGGGCCGCCGGGCTTGGCGCCGGGTCCGACCGCCGAGCGCTTCCAGCCGCCGAAGGGCTGCCGCCCGACGACCGCCCCGGTCGTGCCGCGGTTGACGTAGAGGTTGCCCGCGTGCGCCCCGGCGAGCCAGCGCTCGAGGTCGTCGGCGTCCCGCGTGTGCAGCCCCGAGGTCAGCCCGTAGTCGACCCCGTTCACGACGGCCAGCGCCTCGTCGAGCGTCCCGACCGTCATCACGCCGAGCACGGGGGCGAAGTGCTCCGTGCGGTGGAAGGCCGAGCCCGCCCGCACACCGGACCGCACGCCCGGGCTCCACAGACGGCCGGTCGCGTCGAGCGCCCGCGGCCGCAGGGCCCACCGCTCCCCCGGCCCGAGTGCGGTGAGCCCGGCGAGAGCCTTGCCGGCGGCCGGCTCGACGAGGGGCCCCATCTGCACGGTCACGTCCTCCGGCGTCCCGACGACGAGCGAGGCCACGGCGTCGAGGAGCTGGTCCCGGAACCGCCGCGAGCGCCCGACGGGCCCGACGAGCACGACGAGCGACGCCGCCGAGCACTTCTGCCCCGCGTGCCCGAAGGCGGAGGCGACCACGTCCTTCACCGCGAGGTCGAGGTCGGCGCTCGGCGTCACCACGACCGCGTTCTTGCCGCTCGTCTCGGCCAGCAGCGGCAGGTCGGGCCGGAAGGAGCGGAACAGCCCGGCGGTCTCCCACGCGCCCGTGAGCACGACCCGCTCCACCGCGGGGTGCGCGACGAGCCGCCGGCCGAGCGTCTCCTCGTCGACCTGGACCAGCCGCAGCACCTCGCGCGGCACGCCGGCGTCCCAGAGGGCCTGCGCGACGAGCGCCCCGCACCGCTCCGCCGGCGGCGCGGGCTTGAGGACCACGGCCGACCCCGCCGCGAGCGCGCCCAGCACGCCACCCGCGGGGATCGCCACGGGGAAGTTCCACGGCGGCGTGACGAGCGTGAGCGCGACGGGCACCGGCCGCGCCCCGTCCACCGCCTCGAGCCCGACGGCCAGCCTCGCCACGTGGTGCGCGACGTCCACGGCCTCGGACACCTCGGGGTCGCCCTGGTCGAGCGTCTTGCCGGCCTCGGCGGCCATGACCTCGAGCAGCTGCCAGCGGCGGTCCTCGAGCACCTCGCCGGCGCGGTGCAGCAGGGCAGCCCGCTCGGCGGCGGGACGCGCGCCCCAGTCCCGTCCGGCCTCGGCGGCCCCGACGAGGAGCGCGTCCAGGGCGTGCGCGTCGGCGACCCGGGCCGCCCGCACCTCGTCGACCCCGAGGCGGGAGCCGGGCACGCGCACGAGGACGTCCCGCGCCCGGGCCCGGTGCGCCGCGACGGCCGGGTCCGTGTCGGGCGTGCCGACAGGGCACCCGGGGCCGGGTCGGCCGGTCGCGGCGTAGCGGTCGACGCCCCGGTGCGGGGACGGCACGGCGTCGTTTGAGCGCCTCCACGGACGCGACGTACCGGTCCCGCTCGCGCGCGAGGAGCCCCTCGTCGTCCTGCAGGGCGAAGGCCGCCGACAGGAAGTTGTCCGTCGACGCGCCCTCGTCGAGCCGCCGGACGAGGTACGCGATCGCGACGTCGAAGCTCTCCGGCGCCACGACGGGCGTGTAGAGCAGGAGGCGGCCGACGTCGGCGCGGACGGCGGCGGCCTGCCCGGGCGACATGCCGAGGAGCATCTCGACGTCGACGGCGTCCCGGACCCCGCGCCGGCCGGCCAGCGGCCACGCGTGCGCGACGTCGAAGAGGTTGTGCCCGGCCACCCCGACGCGCACGTGGGCGGCGTGCTCGGGCCGCAGCGCGAGGTCGAGCACCCGCTTGTACTGCGTGTCCGTCTCCCGCTTCGTGCCCCAGGTCGCCAGGGGCCACCCGTGCAGCTCGGCCTCGACGCGCTCCATGGGCAGGTTCGCGCCCTTGACGAGCCGGACCTTCACCGGGGCGCCCCCGCGCGCGCACCGCCGGGCCGCCCAGGCGTGCACGCGCTGCATCGCCGCGACGGCGTCGGGCAGGTAGGCCTGCAGCACCACCCCCGCCGTCGGCCCGAGCAGCTCCGGCCGGTCGAGGAGCCGCTCGAACGCGGTCAGCGTGAGGTCGAGGTCCCGGTACTCCTCCATGTCGAGGTTGACGAAGGTGGGCGGGTCCGCGGTCGCGGCCGCCGCGTACAGGGGGGCGAGCCGCTCGACGACCTGCGCCACCGTCTCGTCGAACGCCCAGGGGCTGTGCGGCCCCTCGACCGCGGACACCTTCACGGACACGTGGTCGACGTCGGGCCGCTCGACGAGCCGCCGGATCGCCGCGAGCCGCCGGTCGGCCTCGCGCCGCCCGAGCACCGCCTCCCCGAGCAGGTTGACGTCGAGCCGGACGCCGGGCTCGGCGCGCAGCCGCTCGAGCGCGGCACCCAGCCGCGGCCCGTCCGCGTCGACGACGAGGTGCCCGACCATCCCCCGCAGCACGCGCCGCGCGACGGGCACGACGAGGTGCGGGAGCACGGGCGCCACCCGACCGCCGACCCGCACCGCGGCCCGCAGGTGCGGCGGCAGGAACGCCGGCACCCCGGGCGCGAGGCGCGCGAGGGCCCGGGCGGCGGCCCGGTCGTCCTCCGGCCGGACCACCCCGTCGACGAAGCCGACCGCGAACGTCAGCCCGTCGGGGTCGGCGAGGAGGTCCGCGAGCCGCTCCGCGGCGGGGTCGACCGGGTGCCCGGCCGCCGCCGTGACCCACCGCCGCACGAGCGCCTCGACCTCGGGCACGAGCGCGAGGTGCTCGTCGCGGTCGAGCCCCGTGCGACCCGGTCCCGGCTCCGTCACCACGGCCATCCCCGGATGGTGCTCCCCCTCCGGTCCCGGCACCACCGCACCCCTCCTCGCCACCTCCCGACGAGATGCCCTGTCCGGTCGCCACCCGCCGCGGCTCGACGACCGGGACCGGCATCTCGTCGGAGGGGCCAGCCGGCACCTCGCGACGACCTCGCGCCCGGGGACGAGCGGCGCACCCGCTACCGTGGACCGCGCGGTTCCAACGATGGAATCGCCGACGGTCCCGACCGCAGGAGAGCGACGATGACGTCCAGCACCCGCACCGACCCGACGACCGACGGCCCGGCCGACGCGCCCGACGACCGGCCCACCCATGCCGTGGTCGGGGGGCCGACCGGCGTCGTGGTCCCCGCCGCGCTGCTGTCCAACTTCTTCGAGCACATGGCGGGCGCGACCTCCGGCGGGGTGGCCGCCGAGGTGGTGATGAACCCGACGTTCGCGCGGAAGGCGTTCCTGCGCGAGGGCCAGCTCGAGCCGCTGCTGGCGAACGGCGCGGTCGTCGACGAGGCCGCCGCCACGGGCAGCGACGCGCCGTTCGAGCGCTGGTGGCCGCCGGAGGGCGTGAGCGGCTGGGGCATGGCGCTGTTCGACGACGAGACGGCGGCCGGGATCCCGCTGCCCTGGGCGCGGGTCGGCGCCGGCCGGGTGCTGGCGAGCGTCGGGCGGATCGGGCACGCGGTCCGGCTCTTCGGCGGCAGCCGCGAGGCCGGCGTCACGGACCTGGCGGCCGGGCCGTCCGGCGTGCGCCAGGTCGTCCTCGTCCCGGCGCACCGCGAGCGCCGCCTGCGCCTGGCCGTCGTCGCGCGCGCGACCCGCGAGACCGGCGGCGAGGTGGAGGTGCAGCTGCTGCGCCGCCACACCACGGCGGCGGGGCCGCGGGGCGAGGTGCTGGCCGTCGCGCGCCTGCCGCTGGCGAGCCGGCGGTGGACCGACCTGGAGGCGACCCTGGAGACCGCCGAGGGCGCCGTCGCACGCCGGGAGCCGCTCGACCTCGTCGTGCGGTGGCTGGCCGGGACGGACGTCGACCTCGGGCTCGACCGCGTGTCCCTGCTGCCCGTCGACGCGGTGGACGGCATCGACCCCGACGTCGTGGCGATCGCGCGCGGGCACGTGCCGCAGCTGCGCTGGCCCGGCGGCAACTTCGTCAGCTACCACCACTGGCGGCACGGCATCGGGCCCGTCGAGCTGCGCCCGGCGCTCGAGGTGCAGGCCTGGGGCGGGCTGGAGCACCACCTGATCGGGACGCACGAGTACGTCTCCCTGTGCCGGCAGATCGGGGCCGCGCCGCACATCACCGTGAACGCCGGGACCGGCACGGCCGAGGAGGCCGCGGCCTGGGTCGAGTACTGCAACGGCGACGCGTCCACGCCCATGGGCGCGCTCCGGGCGCGGAACGGCCACCCCGAGCCCTTCGGCGTGACGCTGTGGGAGGTCGGCAACGAGCCCTGGGGCGAGTTCCAGGGCGGGAACTTCGGGTCGGAGGAGAACGCCCGGCGCTTCGTCGAGTTCGCGCACGCCATGCGGGCGGCGTCGCCGATCCCGCTGCGGCTGCTCGCGCAGGGCAACTGGTTCGACCTGCTCGACGTGGACCACCCGCGCCACCACGACGTGTCCGCCGACGGGTTCTGGCACGCGGAGCTCGCCCGCCAGGCCGCCGACGAGGTCGACCTCGTCTCGGTGCACTGGGTCGCGATCGCCGGCGACTTCCCCGAGGACCCGGCGTCCGACGAGACCGTCGACCGTGCGCTCATGGGCCTGCTCGTCTCCGCCGAGCGCCGGTTCCTGCCGGCGCTGGCGGAGGTCTTCGACCGCTCGGAGCGCCGGCCGGACCTGCCGCCGGTGGAGATCGCGATGACCGAGTGGACGCCGGTCGGCGCTCCGTCCGGGCGTCCGGCGGACCGGATCATGCCGGACAACGTCGGCGGGGCCGCCTGGGCGGCCGCCTGCCTCAACACCCTCGCGCGCTGCAGCGACCGCGTGACCATCGCGAGCCCGAACGGCTTCATGCACGGCAACTCGTACAAGAAGGGCGCCGGCGTCGTCTACGCCGACCCCGGCATCGACGTCATGGGCCTGTACGAGACGTTCGTCGGCGGGACCGTCCTGAGGGTGGACCTGGACGGCCCGACCTACGACGTGCCCCAGCCCATGGACGTCGCGCTGGCCGAGAGCGACATCCCGTTCGTCGACGTGCTGGCCGTCCGCCGTGCCGACGGCGGCCTGTCCCTCTCGCTGGTCAACCGCGACGGCGCGGCGCCCCGGACGGTCGTGGTCCGCCTGCCGGAGGGGGCGGGTGCGACGTTCCGGACCGTGGACCTCGGCGACCACCCGGTCGACCGCCGGGCGCACCCGGCGGCGCCGGACCGGTTCGCGCGCGTCGAGGGGGCGCTCACCGCGACCGACGGGGCCCTCGCGGTCGAGCTCCGCCCCCTCGGGTTCCTCCTCCTGCACGGCGCGGCCCCCGCGGCCTGAGAGGCCCCCACGGACCCACCGGCCGCCCGGGGCACGACGCCCCGGGCGGCCCACGGGCTCAGGGGGTCGCCGGGGCCACCGCCGGCCGCAGGTCGTTCGCGGACCGCAGGACGGGCGCGGCGACGAGCACGGCCGGGTCGACGTCGGCCGTGGTCCGGACGGTGAAGGTCGTCGACGCCCCGGCCGGCAGCGTCACGAGCGCGCGGTCGACGGTCGCGTCCGCGGCCACCCGGTCCGCGTGCAGCGTGACGTCGCCGGCGTAGGAGCGGGCGACGACGTGCACCCGGTACCCCTCCGCCGTGCGCTCGGCCGTGGCCTCGAGGGCGTCGGGCCGCAGCCGCAGCTCGAGGTCCTCCACGAAGGTCCGGCACACGCGCAGGCCGTCGAGCTCGGCGACGAGCACCTCGTCGGCGGCGTCCGCGGGCACGACGAGCGCGTCCTCGAGGGCGACGACCGCCACCGCCCGCGGCGCCACCTCCACGGTCGCGACGGCCTCGGCCCGCACCGCGCCGTCGAGCGTCTCCCGGCGCAGCGCGACCGTGCCGGACCAGGCCTCGTCCGTGTCGTTCACGGCGGCGAGCACCCAGCGGCCCTCGCGCTCCACGACGGACACCGCCCGCGGCGCGTGCGCGTCCCGCAGGGCGAACCACAGCGGCTTCGGGCGCTCCTGCGAGTCGACCGCCGCCCACGACGTCACGGGCCAGCAGTCGTTGAGCTGCCACACGATCGAGCCCGCCGTCCGCGGCCACCACGACCGGTAGTGCTCCACGGCGTACCGGACGGCGCGGGCCTGCTGGAGCTGGGTGGCCCAGTGCCAGTCGACGAACCCCTCGGGCACGCCCAGGTGCGGCGCCATGCCGCGCGCGAGCTTGCCGTTTCCGTCGTCGGCCTTCTGGTGGACGAGGAAGACGGGGTCCTCCTGCGGGTACGGCGCGGCCTCGAGCGGGCCGCCGTCCGCGGCGTGCACCCACTCCTGCAGCGTCCGCCAGGCCGGCGGGCCCTGGTAGCCGAACTCGGAGCAGAAGCGCGGCACCTCGTCGCGGTAGTGCGTGTGGTCGACACGGTTCCACACCTCCCACTGGTGGTGGCTGCCGTGGTCCGGGTCGTTCGGGTGCACCTCCGCGGGGTCGCGGCGGGGGGTGAAGGGGCTGTTGTCGCTGTAGGGCCGCGTGGGGTCGAGCTCGGCGACGACGTCGCGGAGCAGCTCCGTGGCGTAGAGGCGGCCCCAGGTGGCGTCGCCGAGGCGGTCCTTCCACCCCCAGTCCTCGTGCCCCCAGAGGTTCTCGTTGCCGCCGTTCCACAGCACGAGCGAGGGGTGCGGCATGAGCCGGACGACGTTCTCGCGCGCCTCGGCCTCGAGCTCCGAGCGCAGCGGCTCCTCCTCCGGGTACGCGGCGCACGCGAGGAGGAAGTCCTGCCAGACGAGCAGCCCGCGCTCGTCGCACTGCTCGTAGAAGTCCTCGCTCTCGTAGACGCCGCCGCCCCACACCCGCAGGAGGTTGAGGTGCGCCCCGAGCGCCTGGTCGAGGCGGCGGGCCACCCGCTCGCGCGTCAGCCGCGTGACGAAGTGGTCGTCGGGGATCCAGTTCGCACCGCGGACCGCGACGGGCCGCCCGTTGACGACGACCGTGAACCGGCTGCCGTGCTCGTCGTCGGAGGTGTCCAGCGCGACCGTGCGGAACCCGATCCGCCGGGACCAGGTGGCCAGCGGCTCTTCCGCCCCGTCCCCGGCGAGGAGCTCCACCACCAGCTCGACGAGGGGCTGCCCCCCGTACCCGGCCGGCCACCACACGGGCGCGTCGGGCACCTCCACGACGAGCACCGTCCCGCTCTCCCCGGCCGCGACGACGCCCTCGACGGCGACCCCGTGCGCCCGGGCCCGCACCGCGAGCGGCCCGTCGGCGACGAGGCCCGACCGCTCGACCTCCACGTGGAGCGTGACGCGGCCGGTGCCGTCGGGGTCGACGCCCACGAGCGGCCGGACGGCGGCCAGGCGCGCGGTGCGCCACCGCTCGACGTGCACGGGCTTCCAGAGCCCGGCGGTGCGCAGGTCCGGTCCCCAGTCCCACCCGAAGGAGCACGCCATCTTGCGCACGAAGTTGAACGGCGAGTCGGCGTACGCGCTGGGCCGCGGGCCGAGCCGGTCGCGCAGCTCGTCGGCGTACGCCGTCGCCGAGCGCAGGTCCACCGTGAGCGGCCGCTCCGTCCCGTCGGCGAGCGCACGGACGTCGAGGCGGTAGGAGCGGTGCATGTTCGCCGTCTCCCCCAGCACGGTCCCGCCGAGCGCGACCGTGCCGACGGTGTCGACGCCCTCGAGCACGAGGTCCACGCGCTCGTCGTCGGCGGCCCGGTCCAGGCGCAGCGCCCGCGCGTAGCGCCAGTCCGTCGTGTGCACCCAGCGCAGGTCGTGCTCGTGGGCGTCGAGGTAGGGGTCGGGGACGAGCCCCAGGGCCAGCAGGTCCGTGTGGACGCAGCCGGGGACGGCCGCGGGGACCGGTCCCGCCGCGGTGATCGCGTCGGGCACGGGGCCGGCGGTGGGGACGACGGTCCAGCCGTCGACGAGGGTGAGGCGCTGCACGGGGGCTCCAGGGGCTCGGGGCGGGTGCCGGAGGCGGGGGCGGATGACGTGGCGGCGCCGCCGGTGCAGCGGCGCGGGGTGAGGCGTGCGGGCGGCCGTCAGGGGGACACGGTCCGCCCCTCGCGCACCACGCGCACGCCACGGGCGGGGACGCGCACCGACGGGCCGGCGGGCGACCCGTCGAGGGCGTCCGTGCCGTCGGCGGCGACCGTGACGTCCGCGTCGGTGTGGTTGAGGAGGAAGAGCCAGGCCGCGTCGCCGCCGACGCGGCGGACGGCCTCGAGCCCCGGGGGGCCCTCGGCGACGCGCGGCAGCCCGGCCTCGGCGACGAGACGCTCCACCACCCGGTCGACGGACGCGCGCGGCAGCGGCACGGAGACGTACCAGGCGGCGCCGGCCGCACCGTCAGCGGCCGCTGGTCCGGCCGCCGGGACCGACCGCCGCGTCACGGCCGGCAGCCCGGCGAGCACGCCGTCCGCCACCCTGACCACGGCCTCGGCCCCGTCGAGCTCGACGCGCTCCGTCCAGTCCTCCACGTGCCCGCCGTCGTCCAGCGCGACGCGCTCGCCGACCTGCAGGGGCAGGAACTCGTCGGACCACACGCCGAGGACGTCGCGGAAGGCACCGGGGTGCCCGCCCGTGCGCACCTGCGCGCGCGCGTCGCAGACCCCGGACAGGTACGTCACGACGAGGGACCCGCCGCGCGCGGGGACGGCGGCCAGGCTCGCGGCCTCCGCGTCGTCCACGACGAGCAGGCCCGGCACCACGACGAGCGCGTAGCCGTCGAGGTCCGTGCCCGGCGGCACGACGTCGACGAGGACCTGCCGCTCCCACAGCGGGCGGTACCAGGCGCGCAGCTCGCGGCCGTAGCGCAGGTCGCGGTGCGGCTTGAGACCTCCCTGCAGGTGCCAGCCGGCCTCGTCGTCGACGACGAAGGCCACCCGGGCGGGCTCCACCCGGGAGCCGGCGACGGGCGCGAGCGCGCGCAGGTGCCCGCCGAGCTCGACGACCTCCCGCCACACCCGCGAGCGCGTCCCGGTGTGCGGGACCATCGCGGAGTGGAACTGCTCGGCCCCCGCGGTCGAGGCCCGCCACTGGAAGAACATGGCCCCGTCGGAGCCGCGGGCCACGTGCGCGAGGCCGTCGCGGACGATCTCGCCGGGGTCCTTCGCGCGGTTGCGCCGCTGCCAGCTCGGCGCGCCCGTGGAGTGCTCGAGGAGCAGCCAGGGCGCACGGCCGGGCGACATGCCGCGCACGCGGTCGCCGGCGAACGCCAGGTCCTGGGCGCGGTCGGGGTCGTCGACGAGCGTGTAGTGGTCGTTCGTCACCACGGCGAGGTGCGGCGCCCAGCGGGCGTAGTCGACGACCTGCGCCCCCGCGCCGACCATGAGGTTCGTCGTGACAGGCGCGTCGGAGTGCCGCCCGATCACCGCCCTCTCCGCGAGGTACTGGCCGAGGAGGGCGTCGGAGGAGAAGCGCTCGAAGTCCAGCGCGAGGCCGGGGTTGGGGGCGCCGTGGCGGCCCCGCGGGGGCAGCACCTCCTCCCACGCGCCGTAGCGGTGGCCCCACTGCTGGGTGCCCCAGGCGGCGTTCACCGCCTCGAGCGACCCGTGCCGCTGCTCCAGCCAGCCCCGGAACGCCGCCGCGGAGCGGTCGCAGAAGCACCGGGCGTTGCCGCCGCCGAGCTCGTTGCCCACGTGCCACAGCCGGACCGCGGGGTGCCGGCCGTACCGCCGGGCGAGCGCCTCGACGTGCCGCAGCGCGTACCGGCGGTAGACGGGGTGGCTCGGGCACCAGGCGTTGCGGCCGCCAGGCGGCTCGCGGAAGCCGTCGGCGAGCACGGGGGCGATGTCCGGGTGCGCCGCGAGCAGCCAGGAGGGCGGCGCCGCGGTGGGCGTCGCGAGGTCGACCGCCACGCCGTGCGCGTGCAGGAGGTCGACGACCTCGTCGAGCCACGCCCAGTCCCGCACGCCGTCGGACGTCTCGACCGTGCCCCACGCGAAGACGCCGAGCGTCACGACGGTCACGCCGGCCTCGCGCATGAGCCGCACGTCCTCGTGCCACACCTCCCGCGGCCACTGCTCGGGGTTGTAGTCGCCCCCGAACGCCAGGCCGTCGACGAGGCGCAGGGGCGGCCGCCCCGCACGGGCCGCGGCGGCCGCCGCGATCGCCTCCCCGGCGCTGCCGCGCGACACAGGGGCCGGCACGGCCTCCCCCGCCGGGGCGGACGCGGCGACGAGCGGCCACCCGTCGTCGCCCCAGCCGGGCGCCGGGGTGGCGGCGACGACGGCGGTGGCGGCCGACGGCTCAGGCACCGACGGCCCTCGCCACCGGGGCGTGCGCCTGCGCGGCGGCCGCCTCGGCCTCGTCGACGTGCACCCACGCCCCGAGCCCGTGGTCGTAGCAGACGCTGTTGTCGATGCCGCTGCGGTCGGGCGTCTCCGTCCGGACGAGGGACGTGGCGCGGTCCGGGTCGGGCGCGGCGAGCGCGAGCAGCTTCGTGTAGTCGTGGTGCGGGTCGAGGATGACGGCGTCCGCCGGCCCCCGCTCGACCACCCGGCCGCGGTAGAGGACGAGGATCTCGTCGGAGAAGTGCCGCGCCGTGGCCAGGTCGTGCGTGATGTAGAGGACCGCGAGGCGGTCCTCCCGCTGCAGCCGCCCGAGCAGGTTGAGCACGCCGAGGCGGATGGACACGTCGAGCATGGAGACGGGCTCGTCGGCGACGAGCACCTGCGCCCCCGGGGCCAGCGCCCGCGCGATCGCGACGCGCTGACGCTGCCCGCCCGACAGCTCGTGCGGCCGGCGCGCCGCGATGGCCTCGGCCGGGTCGAGGTTGACCCGCTCGAGCATCTCCAGCACCCGGGCGCGGGTCGCGGCGGCGTCGTGGGTGCGGCCGTGCAGCCGCAGGGGCCGGGCCACGTGGTGCTCGACGGTGTGGAAGGGGTTGAGCGAGGCGAAGGGGTCCTGGAACACCATCTGCACGTGCCGCCGGTACACCGACCCGCGCACGGGCGTGCGGTCGTCGAGCAGCACGTCCACCCGTCCCGACGAGGGGCGCTCCAGCCGCGTGAGGAGCTTGGCGATCGTCGACTTGCCCGACCCCGACTCCCCGACGAGCGCCACCGTGCGGCCCGGCACGAGGTCGAAGGAGACGCGGTCGACCGCGCGCAGCGTCCGCCGGCGCAGCCCGTCGCGCAGCGCGTAGTCCTTGGTCAGGTTCGTCACGTGCACGCTGGTCATGCCGGCTCCCCGGGGGTGGTGGCGGGGGCGTCGGCGCCCACGCCCGAGCGGATGAAGGCGCCGCGCTCCCCCGACAGGCTGGGGAACGAGCCGAGCAGGCGGCGCGTGTACGGGTGCGCCGCGCCGAGGCGCAGGCGCTCGGCGGTGTCGAGCTCGACGACCTCGCCGCGCAGCATCACGGCGATGCGGTCGCTGATCTCGAGCAGCAGCGGCAGGTCGTGCGTGATGAAGACGACCGCGAAGTCCAGCTCGTCGCGCAGCCGGACGAGCTCGCGCAGGATGTCGCGCTGGACCACCACGTCCAGCGCGGTCGTCGGCTCGTCCATGATCATGATCTGCGGCTCCAGCAGCATCGCCATGGCGATCATGACGCGCTGGCGCATGCCCCCGGACAGCTCGTGCGGGTACGACCTCAGCCGGACCGGGTCGACGCCGACGCGGCGCAGCACCTCCGCCGAGCGCTCCCGCCGCTGCGCGCGCCCCGTCCGCCGGTCGTGCGCGCGCAGGGTGTCGTCGAGCTGCGCGCCGATCGTGATGACCGGGTTCAGGGAGTTCATCGCGCCCTGGAAGACCATGGACAGCTTCGACCACCGGAACCGGCGCAGCGCGGCGTCGGGCAGCGCGAGCAGGTCGAGGTCCGTGCCGTCGCGGTCGTGGAAGACCACGGACCCGCCGGCGATGCGCGCGGGCGGCTGGTGGAGGCGGTTGATCGCGTAGGCCAGGGTCGTCTTGCCGCAGCCGGACTCCCCCGCCAGGCCGAGGATCTCGCCACGGCCGAGCTGGAGGCTCGCGGAGCGCACGGCGGTGACGGGCTGCTCCGTCTCGTACACGACGGTGAGGTCGCGGACGGTGAGGACGGGCTCACGGGCGGGGCCGGCGGCCGGAGGGACGGCCTCGACGAGGCTCGCCGGGCGGGAGGCGGTCGCGGTCATCGGATCACCTCGGCGGGAGCGGGGACGGCGGCGGGGTCGGCGGGGGCGGTGGCACCCGTGCCGCGGCGGCCGGCGGCGCGGTCGCGGCGGGCGGCCTGCCGGGTGCGGCGGCGCGCGGTCCGGGCGTTCCTCAGGCGCGGGTCGATGATCTCGTCGATGGAGAAGTTCACGAGCGAGAGCCCCATGCCCAGCAGCGCGATGACCAGGCCCGGCGGGACGAACCACCACCACGCCCCCAGCGGCAGCGCGAAGCCGTTCTGCGCGTAGAAGAGCATCGTGCCCAGCGTCGAGGAGTTCGAGGCGCCGAGGCCGAGGAACGACAGGCCGGCCTCGCCGAGCACCGCGGCGATGATCGCGTAGACGAGCTGGGAGGCCAGGACGGGCAGGAGGTTGGGCAGGATCTCCACGACGATGACCCGCCACGGCCGCTCCCCGGACAGCCGTGACGCGGCCACGTAGTCGCGGGAGCGCACGGACAGCGTCTGCGCGCGGAGCACGCGGGCGGAGGCCGCCCAGCTCGTCAGCGCGAGGACGACCGCGATGGTCCACAGCCCCCGGCTCTCCCGCGGCACGAAGCCGGAGATGACGATGACGAGCGGCAGCCCCGGGATGACGAGGAAGACGTTGGACAGCAGCGAGAACGCCTCGTCGGCGACCCCGCCGAGGTACGCGCCGTAGATGCCGAAGAACGCCGAGAGCACCGTGGCCAGGACCCCGACGATGAGGCCGATCTGCAGCGAGCCGCGGGTGGCGTGCGCGAGCTGGGCGAGCACGTCCTGACCCGTCTGGGTCGTGCCGAGCCAGTGGTCCCCGGACGGCCCGGTCAGGCCGATGTCGCGGATCGTCGCGGGGTCCCCGACGAGCCAGGGCCCGACCACCCCGAGCAGGGTGATGAGGCCGATGAGCACGAGGCCCACCGCGAGCCACGGCGTCATCGTCGGCAGGAGGAGCCGCCAGGCGGCGCGGGGCCGGGCGGCGGCCGGGCCGGGGGCGGCGGCGGCCGGTGGGGCCCCCGCGCCGGCGGGCGCGGCGCCCTCGTCGGCCACGGGGCCGAGGGGCAGGGTGGTCTCGGGACGCAGGTTCGTCACGGGTCGTCCTCCTTCAGGTCCGCGCCCGCGTGCGCGGGTCGACGAGCCCGTAGAGCAGGTCCACGACGAGGTTGGCGCCGAGGACCGCGAGGGTGATGAAGAGGAAGACGCCCTGCATGAGGGCGTAGTCGTTGTTCGTGACGCCGGCCAGCAGCTTCGAGCCGATGCCGGGGTAGGAGAAGACCTGCTCCGTGACCACGGAGCCGGCCACGACGAAGCCCAGCGAGATCGCGAAGCCCGCCACGGACGGCAGCACGGCGTTGCGCGCGGCGTAGCGGCGCAGGATCTGGCCCTCGGGCAGGCCCTTCGCGCGGGCGGTGAGGACGTAGTCCTCCGAGAGCGTCGAGACCATCATGTTCCGCATCCCCAGCAGCCAGCCGCCGACGGACGCGATGACGATGGTGAGCGCCGGCAGGAACCCGTACTCCAGGGCCGAGGCCAGGAAGGGGCCGTTGAGGCCCGGGTCGAGCACCACGTCGTACCCGCCCTGGGAGGGGAACAGGCCGAGGATCCGGGAGAGCAGGTAGACCAGCACGAGCGCGAGCCAGAAGTACGGCACGGCCGCGAGCAGGGTCGTCATGGGGACGAGCGAGTCGAGCCACGTCCCCGGGCGCCACCCGACGAGCCCGCCGAGCACCACCCCGACGATCGCGGCGATGACCGTCGCGATGCCGACGAGGACGATCGTCCACGCGATGGAGGTGCCGATGACCTCCGACACGGGCGTCGGGTAGTAGGTGACGGAGGTGCCCAGCTCGCCCGTCAGCAGGTTCCGCAGGTAGCCGGCGTACTGCTCGAGCAGGGGGCTGTCGGTGTCGCCGCCGAGCAGGGTGGCGTAGGCCTTGCGCGTCTCGGGCGTGACCGTCCCGCCGCGCTGCTGGAGCTTGGCCAGCAGGATGTCGACGGGGTTGCCGGGCAGCAGCCGTGGGATGAGGAAGTTCAGGGTCACCGCCGCCCACAGGGCCACGGCGTAGAAGGCGAGCTTGCGCAGGACGTAGTTCACGAGCGGCTCCCGGGGTGGGCGCGGCGGCGGCGCGGGGGCGCGCCGGGCCACGGGGACGGGCGGGGACGTCGGCCGGCGGGGCGGGGGTGATGGGCACGTGCCCGCCCCGCCGGCCCGGCGTCAGCCCTGCGCGGGCTCCAGCGTCTTGAAGATCTGCGCGGCGTCGAGCGCGGACCACACCGCCGGGAACGCGTACATGTCGTCCTCCGTCGGCCAGCCCGTGAAGCGCGCGGTGTTCCACTCGCTCGTGGTGCCGCCGGTGAGGATCGGCACGTAGGGCATCTCCTCGACGACGCGCGCCTGGATGCGGTCGAAGATCGGCTGCCGCGCCGCCGCGTCGTCGAGCGGGAGGGCCTGCAGCTCGTCGAGCGCCGCGTCCACCTCGGGGTCCGAGAACCGGCTGTAGTTGTTGCCGGCCGCCTCGCCGACGGGGGCGGTGTTCGTCGAGGTGAAGAAGTAGGAGTAGAGGTAGTACGGGTCGGGCGCCGGGCCCTGCCACAGGGAGTCGATGGCGAGCTGGAAGCTGCCCTGCCCCTTCTTCTCCGTCCACTCGTTCCACGACGACTGAGCCACCTGCAGGTCGATGCCGGCGGCGCGGACCTGCTCCGTGAGGGTCTGGAGCGCCGTGATGTAGTCCGTCCAGCCCGTGACGACCTCGACCGTGAGCCGCAGCGGCTCCCCGTCCTTGGCGTAGATGCCGTCGGAGCCCTTCGCCCAGCCGGCGGCCTCGAGGACCTCGCCGGCGCCCGCCGGGTCGGCCTTCTCGGGCGCCACGGGCTCGTCGAGCGCCTCCGTGATGAACGCGGTCTGGCTCGAGGTCAGCGCGAACGTCGGCGAGATCTCCGACGCCGTCTGCTCGAACGCCAGCGCGTTGAGCTGCGTGCGGTCCATCGCGAGGTAGAGGGCGTGCCGGACGGCGGGGTCCGTCTGCGGGCCGGTGCAGCCGAGCTCGGCGTTCGAGCAGGTCGACAGCACCATCTGGTTCTGGCTGGCGGTGAGGGTGTCGTAGTCCGGGAAGTTCGTCGACACGTTCTGGATGTCGGGCACCGGGCCCGTCTGCCAGTCCACCGTGCCGTTGGCGATGGCGTCCGCGCCCGCCGTGTTGCCCGAGAGGGAGACGAAGCGGATGCCCTTCACCGCGGGCTCGCCGCCCCAGTGGTCGGGGTTCGCGACGTAGGTGAAGGCCTGCGGCTTGAAGTCGTCGAGCGTGTACGCGCCGGTGCCGACGGGGGTCTCGTTGACGAAGGTCGTCGGGTCGACGTCCGCCCACAGGTGCTCGGGCACGACGACGCCGGTGAGGATGCCCGGGCCGAGGACGAACGCCGGGGCCGGGAACGTGAAGCGGACGTGGGTGTCGTCGGTCGCGGTCACGTCGCCGTCGAAGCCGATGTTGTTGATGGCGGGCGTGCTCTTGAGCAGGCCGAAGGTGAAGACGACGTCGTCGGCCGTGAAGGCCTCGCCGTCCGACCAGGTGACGCCCTCGCGGAGCGTCACGTCGAGCTGCGTGCCGTCCTCGTTCCAGGCGTACTCCGTGCCGAGCAGCGGGACGGGCTCGCCCTCCTGCGCCTTGTTGATGAAGAAGAGGGGCTCGTAGATCGTCCCGATGCCGCCGATCGACGACGGCGAGAACGGGTTGAAGTTGATCTGGTAGTCGCCCGACTGGCCCGTGTAGGCGACGAGCGTGGCGGCGCCGGACGCGCCGGAGGACGCGGCGCCGGAGCCGCCGCCCCCGCCGCAGGCCGCGGCGAGGAGGGTGACGGCCGCCGCGCCGGCGAGGGCCCGCAGGACCGTCGCACGGCGCCGCGGCTGGGTGTGGCCTGACCTGAGGAGCATCGCTGGTCCTTTCCCGCGCCCGCCGGCGTCCCCGCCGGCGGACTGGTCCACGCCGCTGCGTTGCGGCTCGGCGATATCGTTACGGACTTAAATTAAGGCTGTCAAGATAGGTAGGGTGCTGGATGTGCCGCACCGAGGCGGCCCCGACCGAGAGGACGTCGATGTCCCACCCCGGCCCCCTCGCCGTGCCCGGCGTCCTGCCTGCCGCCCTGCCCGCCGCCCTGCCCGCCGTCGCGCCGAGCGCCGTCCGCCCGGCGCCGGCCGGCCCGCCCGCGCCGCCGCGGGCCGCCACCGGCGCGCTCGTGCTCGACCTCCTGCGCACCCACGGCACCGTCAGCCGCGTCGAGCTCGCCGCCCGGTCCGGGCTGACGCCGGCGACGATCACCCACGCCGTCCGCGAGCTCGTCGCGGAGGGGCTCGTGCGGGAGGTCGGGCGGGTGCGCGCCGCGGTCGGCTCGCCCCGGCGGCTGCTCGCGCTCGACGGCGGGGCCCGCGCCGCCGTCGGGGTGCAGCTCGACCGCTGCGGCTCGACCGTCGTCGTCCTCGACTTCGCGGGGCGCCGCCTGGCCGACGCCCGGGGACCGGGGACCGGGGACCGCGCGCCGGGGGCGGTGCTCGACGAGGTCGCGGCGCAGGTCGAGCGCACCCTGCTCGCCAGCGGCGTCGACCGCGGGCGCGTGCTCGGCGTCGGCCTCGTCACCCACGGCCCGCAGGACCGCCCCCGGGGCGTCGTCCGCGTCGGCCGCCCGACCCCGGACTGGCGCGACTTCCCGCTGGCGACGACCCTCGCCCGCCGCCTGGGCCTGCCCGTGCTCCTCGACCACGACGCGGCCGCCGCCGCCCTCGGCGAGCAGGCGGTCGCCGACCTGGGCACCGCCACCTTCGGCGTGCTCTACATGGCGGAGGGCATCGGCGGGGGGCTCGTCGTCGACGGCCAGGTCTACCGCGGCGGCGCCGCCAACCCGGGCGAGATCGGGCACCTGCCGCTCGATCCCGCCGGTGCCGCCTGCCCCTGCGGCAACCGGGGCTGCGCCGAGGCCACCGCCGGCCCGGCCGCCGTCGTCGGGCAGGCCCGCGCCGACCCGGCGCTCGCCGTGCGCCTGCGCCTCACCGGCGACCCGGACGCCACCCTGGAGGAGTTCGGGCGGGTCGGCCGCGCGGCGACCACCGGCGACCGCGCCGCGGAGGCCCTCCTGCTCGCCTCGGCCCGCCGCCTGGGCGACGCCGTCGTCACGATGATGAACCTCGTGGACGTCGCCACGGTCGTGCTCGGGGGCCCCGCCTTCGCCGCCGCGGGCGAGCTGTACGCCCGCGAGGTCGGGCGCGCGGCCGAGCGCGGGGCGCTGGCGCGGCTCCTGCGGCCGGTGTCCGTCCGTCTGTCCGCCGCCCCGACGACCGCCGCCGCGACGGGCGCGGGCCTCGTCGTCCTGCGGTCCCCGCTGGGCCGCGCCGCCCTGCCCGCCCCCCGGGCGCTCACCCCCGCCTGACCCGCGCGCACCGCGTCCCCGTCCCCTGCCCACCCTCATCCCTCCGGAGCCCGCCCCGTGACCACGACCCTGCCGTCCCGCACCCCGTCCCCGTCCGACGCCGCCCGGGGCCACCTCGGCCCCGCCGGCGACGACCCGACCGACCCGCCCGCCTGGACGGTCCTGCGCCGCGACGGCGTCGCCCTCGTGCTCGCCCACGCCCGGGCGGGTCTGCCCGTCGTGCACCACTGGGGCGCGGACCTGGGCGGGCTGACGGACGCCGACCTCGCCGCCCTCGCGCTCGCCACCGCCCGGCAGACGCCCCCGGGCACGCTCGACGCGGCCTGGCTGCCCGCGCTCGTGCCGCAGGAGGCGGAGGGCTGGTCGGGCCGGCCCGGCCTGGTGCTCGCGCGCCACGGGGTCGCGGTGACCGCCCTCTGGTCCTCCGTCGCCGTCGACGCCGACCCCGCGGGCACCGCCGTGACCGTCACCGCCCGTGACACCTCGCTCGGGCTGACCCTCACCGCCCGGCTCCACCTCGAGGCCGGCGGCCTGCTCGGCGTGGACCACGCCGTCGCGCTGGACGCCGGCGCCCCCGCACCCGTGGGGGTCCACGCCCTCGAGGCGACCCTGCCCGTGCCGGCCCTCGTGGCACGGACCACGACGTTCCACGGGCGGTGGACGCGGGAGAAGGCGCCCGCCACCGCCGACCTGCCGCACGGGCCCGTCGCGCGCCAGACGCGGCGCGGGCGCGGCGGGCACGACGCCCCCTGGCTCCTCGCGCTCTCCGCGACCGACCCGCGCGACCGCGACGGCGAGCTGTGGGCCGTGCACCTCGCGTGGCCGGCCGACGTCACGTACCGCACGGACCGGCTGCCCGACCAGCCCGTCGTGCTCGGCGCCGGCGAGCACCTGCGCGCGGGCGAGGTCGACCTGACCCCCGGCGCGACCTACGCCGCGCCCACGGCCTGGTTCGCCTGGTCGGGGTCCGGCCTCGACGGCCTCACCGCCCGGTTCCACACCTACCTGCGCGCCCGCCCCCACCACCCGCGCACCCCGCGGCCTCTCGTCCTCAACACCTGGGAGGCGGTCTACTTCGACCACGACCCGGCCACCGTCCTGCGCCTGGCGGAGCGCGCCGCCGAGGTCGGGGTCGAGCGCTTCGTCCTCGACGACGGGTGGTTCCTGCGGCGCCGCGACGACACGCAGGGCCTCGGCGACTGGACCGTCGACACGGACGTGTGGCCGGACGGGCTGCCGCCCCTGGCCGACCGCGTCCACGCGCTCGGGATGCAGATGGGCCTGTGGGTCGAGCCCGAGATGGTCTCCCTCGACTCGGACCTGGCCCGGGCGCACCCCGACTGGCTCCTGCACGACCCCCGGCAGGTCCCGCCCGCGCCGCACCTGTCGTGGCGCACGCAGCACGTCCTCGACCTCGCGCACCCCGAGGCCGCGGCCCACGTCCTCGAGCGGCTCGACGCCCTCGTCACCGACCTGCGCCTGGACTTCCTCAAGTGGGACCACAACCGGGACCTCGTCGACGCGCGGCACGCGGGCCGGCCGGGCGTGCACGCCCAGACCCGGGCGACGCTGGGGCTGCTCGCCGCGCTGCGCGAGCGGCACCCCGGGCTCGAGATCGAGTCGTGCTCGTCGGGCGGCGCGCGCGCGGACCTCGGCGTCCTCGAGGTGACCGACCGGGTGTGGGCGAGCGACTCCAACGACGCCGTCGAGCGCCAGGACGTGCAGCGCTGGACGACCCTGCTGCTGCCGCTGGAGCTCGTCGGGGCGCACGTCGGCCCTCCGACCGCCCACAGCTCCGGCCGCACGGTCGACCTGTCCTTCCGTCTCGCCACGAGCCTCATGGGCTCCGCCGGGTTCGAGTGGGACCTGCTCGGCTGCGACGCCGACGAGGTCGCGCGCCTGCAGGCCTTCGCGCGGCTCTACACGGAGCTGCGCCCCCTCCTGCACACGGGGACGCTCGTGCACGCCGACGTGCGGGACCCCGCCCTGCGTGTCACGGGCGTCGTCGCCCCCGACCGGTCCGCCGGCGTCTGGACGATCGCGACGGTGGCGAGCCTGGAGGACGCGCGCCCCGAGCCCGTCCGGCTCCACGGCCTCGACCCCGACCGCCGCTACCGGGTGCGCGTCCGCGACGAGGTCGGGCCCGCGCGGTGGGGGTGGATCACGCCGCCGTGGCTGTCCCGCGGCGAGGTCGTCCTGCCCGGACGGGTGCTCGCCACGGTCGGGCTGCAGCCGCCCGTGCTGTGGCCGGCGCAGGCGCTCGTCGTCCACGCGACGGCCCTCTGACGGGTCCGGGTGGGCGGCCGGCCGTCAGGCCGGCGGCGGGGGTGCCGTCGAGCCGCGCGCCACGACCCGGGCCCCGGGGGCGCGGCGGGCCTGCGGCGGCTCCCCCGCCACGGCCCCCAGCAGGACCTCCGCGGTCAGCGCGCCGAGCTCGTGGACGTCCCGGCTCACGACGGACAGCGGCGGGTGGGCGGTGCGGCTGGGCGCCGAGTCGTCCCAGGCGAGCAGGGACAGGTCCTCGGGCACGCGCAGGCCACGCCGGGCCGCCTCCTCCAGGCCGCCGAGCGCCATGAGGTCGTTGTCGTAGACGATCGCCGTCGGCGGCGCGGCGGCGTCGAGGAGCGCCGCCGTCCCCGCCCGGCCGGAGCCCGTGCCGTAGTCGCCCTCGACGCAGGTGCCCTCCGCGCCGGCCTCGTCGAGCGCCGATCGGAACGCCTCCCCGCGGGCGCGGGTGTGCCGCAGGCGCTGGGGCCCGGAGACCCGCCCGAGGCGCCGGTGCCCCAGCCCGACGAGGAACCCCACCGCGGTCCGCATCGCCCCGGCGTTGTCGTAGTCGACGACCCACCCCGAGCCCGGCTCGCCCCCGAGCACCACGGCCGGCAGCCCCGCCTCCGCGCAGGCCGCGCCCCGCGGGTCGGCGTCGACGAGGTCCGAGACGAGCACGGCGTCGACGAGGCCGTCCGCGGCCCACCGGCGGTACGCGCGCACCTGGTCCGCGACCTCGGGGACGACGACGAGCACCACGCTGGCGCCGGCACCGTCGAGCCGCTCCTCCATGCCGGCGAGCAGGTCGGCGTAGAAGGGCTCCAGCGCGCCGGCCTCGTCGGCGGGGAGCAGGGCCACCCCCACACGCACGGCGGCGGCCTCGCGGTCCTCGTCGACGGCGCTCACGCCCGGCAGCATGGCACGCCGCGACCCGGGGCGGGAGCCGTCCGGCGGGCTATCCTCCGGGCGCGCCGCCACCCCCGCCGGGTGACGTCCGCGCGGGGGACGGCGGGGCACGCGGCGGCGCCCCGGCCGCGTGGGATGCTCGCCCCTGTGCACGGGGTCCGGGACGACGCGCGTCCGCCCCGGCGGACGCGCTCGAGCCGCACGCTCGTGCTCGACCTCGTCCGCACGCGCGGCCCGATCAGCCGCGTCGAGCTCGCCGGCCTCACGGGCCTGACGCAGGCCGCCATCTCGCACGCGGTCCGCGCACTCCTCGACGAGGGCCTGATCCGCGAGTCCGGCGCGAAGGAGTGGACCGGCGGCAAGCCCCGGGTCATGCTCACGATCGACCCGGCCGCCCGGTGCGGCGTCGGCGTCCAGCTCGGCGAGGACTGGCTCGTCGTCGTCGTGACGGACGCCCGCGGGGACGTCGTCGCCCGCACACGGGTCCGCGGGGCGCGTGACGACGCACCGCCGGACGTCGTCGCCGCGGTGGCCCACCACGTGCGGACGCTGCTGCGGGTCGCCGGCCTGCCCCCGGAGCGCGTCGTCGGCGTCGGGCTCGCCGTCCCCGGGACGCTCGACCTCGACGCGGGCGCGGTGCTCGGCTCGGGCACGCTCGGCCGGTGGCACGGCTTCCCCGTCCGGGACGCCCTCGCCGAGGCCGTCGGCCTGCCCGTGGTGCTGGACAACGACGCGACCGCCGCCGCGATCGGCGAGTACTGGGGCGGCGCCGGCGCGGGCACGGCCGCGCACTGCACCCTCTACATGGGCGCCGGCATCGGGGCGGGCGTCGTCGTCGGCGGTGCGGTCCTGCGCGGCGCGAGCGGCAACACGGGCCCGCTCGGACTCATGCGCCTGCGCCGGGACGCGGCCGGCGCCGGCCCCGTGCTGGAGGAGCTGGCCGCCCCGCGCGCCGTCGTCGCCCGGGCCCGCGCCGCCGTCGCCGCCGGGGCCACGACGAGCGCCCGCCTCTCCGCCACGGGTGACCCCTACGCCGACTTCGGGGCGCTGGCGACCGCCGCGGTGCAGGGCGACGCCCTCGCGCTCGCCCTCGTCGAGGAGTCCGCCGAGCACGTCGCGGACGCCGCCGTCACGCTGGCGAACCTCCTCGACCTGGACTCCCTCGTGCTCGCCGGCCCGTCCTTCAGCACGGCGGGGTCCCTCTACGCGCAGGTCGTCGAGCGGCGGCTGGACGCCGAGTTCCAGGCGGCGGAGCGGCACGGCGTGGCCGTGGCCCTCTCCCGCCACCTGGCCGACGCCGCCGCCGTCGGCGCCGCGGCGCTCGTCCTCGCCGAGGAGCTGGGCACCCTCCCCCGCGGCGCCCGCCGCTGAGGGATGGGCGGACCGGCCACCCCGAAGCGCCTCAGGCCGCCGGCGTCCCGGTCGTGCTCGCCACCATCGAGCTCATGACGCAGTTGCCCTGGCCCTTCGGGCGCAGGTACGTGAACCCGAGCCGCTCGTACATCGTCCGCGTCGCGTTGTAGAGGAACGACGACGAGGTCTTCTTGCCCGGCGGCAGGTCGTGCGGGTAGGACTCGACGAGCCCTCCGCCCTGCTCGGCGATGAGCGCGAGCGCGCCACGCACGGCGACGGCCGCCATCCCCGTGCGGCGGTAGCGGCGGTCGACGAACAGGCACGTGATCCGGTAGTCCGGCCGGACGACGGTCTCCTTCTCCCACTGCTTGCGGTGGTGGATGTTCGCGAGCTCCTCGACGGGCCCGAACTCGGCCCACGCGACCGCCTCGTCGGCCCCGTCGGGCCCGGACGCGTCGAGGACGAGCGCCGCGTGCGCCCGGCCCTGCTCGACGAGACGCCGCTTGAGCTCGCGGTGGCCGATCTCCCGGCGCTCCGGCGGGTCCGGCAGCAGGTGGAAGTACGTGCACCAGCACCCCCCGAACACGCCGTTGTGGCGCTCGGCGAGCCCGGCGAACAGGTCCCACGTCACGGGGCCCAGCGGCGCGACCCGCCACGCGTCGACGCTCCGAACGGCACCGTCCATCTCCCGACCCTAGGACCTCCGGTCCGCCGGCGACGAGGGCTCCCGACGACCGGCGTCGACCCCGCGAGAGGCGACGTCGGCTCCCGCCACCGGGGGGAACGCCGCTACAGGAAGCGCTGCATGCCCGGGCCGGCCAGGCGCAGCCACCGGTAGCCGTAGCCGTCCAGGGGCACGTCGGCGCGGGCCCCGTCGTCCAGGTGCACCTCGCCGTCGGCCAGCAGGTCGACGAGGAGCCGCCGGTCGCTGCCGCGGTCCGACAGGTCGACCGGCACGGTGACGGCGTCGGGGCCCAGGTTGTGCAGGGTCACCACCGTCTCGCCGTCGACCGTGCTGCACAGCGCGAGGACCGCCGCGTGCGGCTGCTCCAGCACGTGCAGCGGCGCCCAGCCCAGCTCGGGGCACTCGCGGTAGCGCTGCACGAGCCGCGTCACGTGCGCCAGGAGCGAGTCCGGGTCGCGGCGCTGGGCGCGGACGTTGACGTGCTCGGGGCCGTACCCGCCCGTGGTCAGCGGTGCCACCAGGTCCGCCGGGTCGGCGGTGGAGAAGCCGCCGTTGGCCTCGTCGCTCCACTGCATGGGCGAGCGCACGGACAGCCGGCCCGGGATGTCGAGGTTCTCGCCCATCCCGATCTCCTCGCCGTAGAACAGCGTCGGCGTGCCGGGCAGGGCGAAGAGCAGGGAGTACACCAGGCGCAGGCGGCGCGGGTCGCCGTCGAGCATCGGGGGCAGGCGCCGGCGCAGGCCGCGCCCGAAGAGCTGCAGGTCCTCGTCGGGGCCGAAGGCGGCGAACACCTCGGCGCGCTCGTCCTCGGAGAGCTTGTCCAGCGTCAGCTCGTCGTGGTTGCGGACGAAGGTCGCCCAGTGGGCGTCCTTCGGGATCTCGGGGCGGGCGCGCAGGGCGTCGACGAGCGGCGTGGCGTCCTCGCGGGCCAGCGACAGGTACATCGCCTGGTTCCCGACGAAGTCGAACAGCATCGTCAGCTCGTCGCCGTGCCCGTCGCCGAAGAACGTCACGGCGTCGGGGTAGGGCAGGTTGACCTCGCCGAGGAGCACCGCGCTGCCCGAGCGGCGGCTGAGCAGCTGGCGCAGGGAGGCCAGGTACTCGTGCGGGTCGCCGTAGGCCGCCGCCTCCTCCTCGTCGAGACCGGTCGCCTCGATCATGAACGGCACCGCGTCCACCCGGAAGCCCGACAGCCCCAGCTCGAGCCAGTAGCCGATGAGCTTGGCGATCTCGTCGCGGACGAGCGGGTTGGCGATGTTGAGGTCCGGCTGGTGCTTGTAGAACCGGTGCAGGTACCACTCGCCGGTCCCCTCGTCGAGCTCCCAGATGGAGTCCTCCTGGTCGGGGAACACCACCTCGGCCGAGGTGTCGGGCGGCGGGTCGGAGCGCCACACGTAGAAGTCGCGGTACGGGCTGTCCTTCGACGAGCGCGCGGCGACGAACCACGGGTGCTGGTCGGAGGTGTGGTTCACGACGAGGTCCGCGATGACGCGGATGCCGCGGTCGCGGGCGGTGCGGACCAGCTCGACGAGGTCCCCGGGGCTGCCGAGGCGCCGGTCGACGCCGTAGGGGTCGGTGATGTCGTACCCGTCGTCCTTCTCCGCCGTCGGGTAGAACGGCATGAGCCACAGGCACGTGACGCCCAGCTCGGCGAGGTGGTCGATCCGCTGGGCGAGGCCGGCGAGGTCGCCGACGCCGTCCGCGTCGGAGTCGAAGAACGTCTCGGGGTCGAGGCAGTAGACGACCGCGTTCTTCCACCACAGGTCGCCGGTCTCGGTGATCCTCACGCGCGCACCTGCGTCCCGGCCTGCTCGGCGTCGATCGCCGTGCGCCCGGTCGTCGGCCCGCCCGTGGCGGGGACGCCGGCGGACGGCGCCTCCTCGCGGACCCGCGGCAGGACCCGCTCGCCGAACGCGTCGACGAAGGCGTCGAGCTCGGGTCCGACGTGGTGCAGGTAGATCTCGTCGAAGCCGAGCGAGGCGTACTCGACGAGCTGGTCGGCGTGCTCGTCGAGGTCGGCGGAGATCACGACGCCCTTGCGCACGTCCTCCGGCCGGACGAACGCGGTCGCCTGCTCGAACGCCTCCGGGCCGTCGAGGTCCCAGCACAGCGGCGGCTGCAGGACGTTGGAGCCCCACTGCTCGTGCGCCACGCGCAGCGCGGTGTCCTCGTCGGGGCCCCACTGCAGGTGCACCTGGAGGGCGACGGGCCCGCGGCCGCCGGCGCCGCGGTAGGCGGCGACCAGGTCCGTCAGCACCTCGATCGGCTGGTTGATGGTGACGAGGCCGTCGGCCCACTCCGCGGCCCGCTCGGCCGTCGCGACCGTGACCGCCGGCGCGACGAGGGCGGGGACCGGGTCGGGCAGCGTCCACACCCGCGCCCGGTCGACGGTGACGAGGCCGTCGTGGCTGACCTCCTCGCCGGCCAGGAGGCGGCGGATGACGTCGACACACTCGCGCAGGCGGGCGTCACGCACGTCCTTGGGCGGCCACTGCTCGCCCGTGACGTGCTCGTTCATGTTCTCCCCCGACCCCAGCGCCGCCCAGAAGCGGCCGGGGAACATGGCGCCGAGCGTGCCGATCGCCTGGGCGATGATCGCCGGGTGGTAGCGCTGGCCGGGGGCGTTGACGACGCCGAAGCGCAGGTCCGTCGTCGCGAGCGCGGCGCCGAGCCACGCCCACGCGAAGCCCGAGTGCGCCTGCCGCGTGTTCCAGGGGGCCAGGTGGTCCGAGCACATGGCGGCGTCGAAGCCCGCCCGCTCCGCGCGCTGGACCGCGCGCAGCAGGACCGAGGGGTGGAGCTGCTCGTGCGAGGCGTGGAAGCCGAGGACGGGAGCCATGCGCCCTTCCTACCGGCCCGGCGGGGGCACCGCCCGGCGGGCCGGCGCGGAGGGGGCCACGCTGGCGCCATGAACCCCCGCGTCCGCGACGGACTCCTCGGGGCGGCCGCCGCCACCCTGCTGCTGGTGGTCGCCCTCGTGGTCACCTTCTGGGCGGTCACCTCGCCCGCGGACGCCGGCCGCGCGCCCGGGGCGCTGCCCTCCCCCGGGGCGGGGGCGACCGCCGGTCCGTCCGGAGGCGCCGGGGTGCCGCCGTCCGACCTCGTCGAGGGCGAGCTCTGGTTCGGCGACCTGGCCCTCGACGCCGGCACCGTGGCGCTGCCCGGCTCGACGCTCACCGACGTCACCGCCTCGGGCCGTGGTGTGCGCACCGGCGCGGACGGGCTCGTCGCGGCGGCGATGTCCGTGTCCGGGACCGTGCCGTTCGCCGTGGTCGCGGCCGAGCTCGGCGACGACGTCGTCCTGCGCGCCGGCGCCGGCGGGGAGGCGGTGGTCGAGCGCACGGTCGTCGTCGCCGGCCGGCGCCTCGACGTGGTGGCGAGCGGCACGGTCGAGGTCGTCGCCGGGCGGCTCGTCGTCGAGCCGACCTCGGTCGACCTCGGCGGGCCGTCGTTCCTGGCGCGCCCCCTCGGCGCCCTCGTGCGCCGGCTGGTCACCGTCGAGCACGGGATCGAGGGGCTCCCGGAGGGCCTGCGGCTCGAGCGCGTCGTCGTGCAGGACGACGGCTTCCGCGCCGACCTGCGCGGCGAGCGCGTCCGCCTCGTCCTGCCCGTCGCCCCGCGCTGAGGTCCTGCGGCCGGGTCCCGAGCCGGACCCCTGACGCCGGGACGGGCGAGGGAGGACAGTGTGCCCGTGCCCCTCCCCACCCCGATCCCGCTGCGCTCCGGCCCCGGCCGGTGGGTCCTCGCCGCCACGGTCCTCGGCTCGGCGCTGGCGTTCGTCGACGCAACCGTCGTCGTCGTCGCCCTGCCCCGCCTGGCCGAGGACCTCGGCGCCCGCACCGCCGACCTGCAGTGGACGATCAACGGCTACGGCCTCACGCTCGCCGCGTTCCTGCTGCTCGCGGGCTCGCTCGGCGACCGGCTCGGCCGGCGGCGCGTGTTCCTCGTCGGGGTCGTGTGGTTCGCGGTGGCCTCGCTGGCGTGCGCGCTCGCGCCGACGAGCGGCGCGCTCGTGGCCGCCCGCGTGCTCCAGGGCGTCGGCGGCGCGCTGCTGACCCCGGGCTCCCTCGCCCTGCTGCAGTCCACGTTCGCCGGCGAGGACCGCGCCCGTGCCATCGGGGCGTGGTCGGGCCTGGGCGCCATCGCCGGTGCGATCGCCCCGTTCCTCGGCGGCTGGATCGTCGACTCCGTGTCGTGGCGCTGGATCTTCGCCGTCAACCTGCCGCTGGCGGCGCTCGTCGTGCTGGCCACCCTCCGGCACGTGCCCGAGTCGCGGGACCCGCGCGGGGGGCGGCTCGACGTGGCCGGCACCGTCGTGGGGGCGCTCGGGCTCGCCGGCCTCACGTGGGGCTTCACGCGGTGGGGCGACACGGGCCGGGTGACGACGGACGCGCTGGCGGGGCTCGTCGCCGGGGTGGCGCTCCTCGGCCTCCTCGTCGTCGTCGAGCGGCGCGCCGCCGACCCGCTCGTGCCGCCCGCGCTCTTCGCCTGGCGGCCCTTCGCGGCCACGAACGCCGCGACCCTCGTGGTCTACGCCGCGATCACCGGCCTCGGGTTCTTCCTCACGACGACCCTGCAGGTGGTCGTCGGGTGGAGCGCGCTCGCCGCCGGGCTCGCGTCCTTGCCCATGACGCTGCTGCTGCTCGTGCTCTCGCCCACCGCCGGGTCGCTGGGCACCCGCCTCGGGCCGCGGCTGCCGATGACGGTCGGGCCGCTGCTGTGCGCCGTCGGGCTGGTGCTGCTGGCGCCCGTCGGGGTCGGGACCACGTATCTCGCCGGCGTGCTGCCCGGCGTGCTGCTCGTCGGCCTGGGCATGACGACCCTCGTCGCGCCGCTCACGACGACGGCCCTCGCCGCCGCGCCCGACGCGCTGGCCGGGACCGCCTCCGGCGTGAACAACGCGGTGGCGCGCGTGGCCGGGCTGCTCGCCGTGGCGGTGCTGCCGCTGGTGTCCGGGGTCGGCAGCGGGCTGACGGACCCGGCGGTCCTGGCGCCGGCGCACCGGACCGCGATGCTCGTGTGCGCGGGGCTGATGCTGGCCGGCGCGGTGGTCGCCGCGCTCGGGGTGCCGGGGTCGGCGGAGGCCGCGCGCCCGCCGGCGGCGCAGGCCCCCGGGGTCAGCTCAGGAGCGTCGTCACGACGAGGAGCAGGGGGACGGCCAGCAGGGTCGTGAGCAGGCCGGCGTCGCGCGCGACGGGCTGGCCGCGGCCGTACTGCACCGCGTAGACGAGCACGTTCTGCGCCGTGGGCAGCGCGGCCATCGCGACGACCGCCAGCCGCGCGGGCCCCTCCAGCCCGACGAGCGTCGCCAGCCCGGCGGCCACCAGCGGGTGGAGCAGGCGCAGCCCGACGACGAGGGCCAGGTCGGCCCGCGGCGCGCGGTCCCCGGCGACCCGGCGCGCCCCCAGCGACAGGCCGAAGTTCAGCAGCGCCAGCGGTGCGGCCGCCGCCCCGACGAGCGCGAACGGCTCGAGGACGACCTCCGGCAGGCGCCAGGGCAGGGCCGCGAGCACCAGACCGGTGAGCGCGCCGAGGCTGACCGGGTTGCTCAGCGTGCGGCGCAGCACCGCACCCGCGCGGGGACGCGGGGCGCCGGCGGGGGCGTCGGCACCTGCGGCGGCGGCGCCCGGCGTGCTCGTCGCGGTCGCCGTGCCCCTCGCGCCCGTCACGCCCGTCGTCCGTCCGCCGACGGTCTCGAGGACGGGTGCGGGGCGCCGGCGGTCCGCCCGGGCCTGCGCCTCGTCGAGCACCGCGAAGGACAGGGGCGCCAGGACGAGGAGCTGGAACAGCATCGTCGGGACGACCGCGAGCGGGCTGCCGAGCAGGTAGACGGCCAGCGGCAGGCCGAGGTTCGCGGCGTTGAGGTAGGACGCGGACAGCGTGCCGACGACGGTCTCCGCGGCCGGGCGCCGCAGCACGAGCCGCAGCACGAGCGCCCCGGCGAGGGCGACGAGCCCCGTGCTGCCCCAGGTGGCGACGGTGGCGCGCGACAGCAGCACGTGCAGGTCCGCGTGGGCGACGGTCGTGAGCATGAGGGCCGGCGTCGCGACGGTGAAGACCGCGCGCGAGAGCACCGCCGGGGCGTGCGGGCCGAGCGTCCCGCGCCGGCCGAGCACCGCCCCGGCGGCGATGACCGCCCCGAGGACGCCGAGGGCCTGGAGGACGGCGCTCACGGGGTCGCCCCTGCGACGCGTCCGCCCCGGCTCGCCGCCGCTCTCCCTCTGCCCACCGGGCGACCTTCGCGCTCCCGGACCCCGCGGTCCCGGGACGTGGGTCCCTGGCCGACGGTCGCGCCCGGCGCGGCTCGGACCCCGTCCGGGTGAACCCTCCCGACGGCGCGCCGCCGGGGCGCGGCTCAGCCCAGGACGGCCGCCACGACGAGGAGCACGGGGACGGCCAGGACCGTCGTGACGAGCCCGGCGTCGCGCGCGAGGGGCTGGCCCCGCCCGTACTGCAGCGCGTAGACGAGGACGTTCTGCGCCGTGGGCAGCGCCGCCATCGCCACGACCGCGAGGGTCTCGCCGTCGTCCAGCCCGACGAGCCGCGCCAGACCCGCCGCGAGGAGCGGGTGGACCACGGACCGCAGCACGACGACGAGGGCGAGGTCCGCCCGTGGCGTCCCGGCGCCCGTGCCGCGGGGCGCGCCGAGCGAGAGGCCGAAGGTCAGCAGCGCGACCGGCGCCGCGGCCTGCCCCACCAGCGCGAACGGCGCGTAGACCGTCTCGGGCAGGTCCCAGGGCAGGGCGGCGAGCACGAGGCCGACGAGCGTGGCGACGATGATCGGGTTGCTGAACGTGCGCCGCACGAGCGCCCGCGGCCCGGACGGCGGCCGCACCCCGCCGGCCGCCGCGGCGCCCCGGGCCCGGTGGGCGTCGAGCACGGCGAAACCCACGGGCGCGAGCACGAGGAGCTGGAACAGCAGGGTCGGCACCACCGCGAGCGGCGTCCCCAGCAGGTACACCGCCAGGGGCAGGCCGAGGTTGCCCGCGTTGACGTACGAGGCGGCCAGCGTGCCGACCGTGACGTCGGCGGCGTCCCGGCGCAGGGCGAGCCGGAGCACGAGCGCCGCGACGACCGCGACGAGCGCGGTGCTGCCCCAGACGACGACGGCCGAGCGCGAGACGAGGGCGGCGAGGTCGGCGTGGGCGACGGTGGTGACCATGAGGCACGGGGTGGCGACGGTGAAGACCGTCCGCGCCAGCACCGGTGCCGCGTGCTCCCCCAGCACGCCGAGGCGGGCCACGAGGGCGCCGAGCGCGATGACCGCCCCGATCGTGCCGAGCGCCGCGAGGACGGCCCCCACTCAGCCGCCCGCCGTCCGCACGCGCCGATCCTGCCACGCCCCGTGCGGCGGCCGGCGCCCCGCGCGCACGGGGCCCGGCCGGGCGGGCGCCGTCAGTCCTGCGGCCGGACCAGGCAGAACGGGTGGCCGGCGGGGTCGAGGTAGACGCGGAAGGTCGGCGTCGTCGAGCCGGTCGCCGTCGCACCGATGGCCAGCACCGCGGCCTCGCCGGCGTCCAGGTCCGCCACCTTCACGTCGAGGTGGACCTGCTGCGGCACGTCCTGGCCCGGCCACGCCGGTGGCCGGTACCCGTCGACCCGCTGGAAGGTAAGCAGGGGCCGGTGACCCTCGACCGGGGGCACCACCTCGGCCCAGTCCTCGCCGAAGCGCACGATCTCGCCGCCGACGAGCTCGGCGTAGAAGCGGGCCAGGGCGCGCGGGTCGGGGCAGTCGAGCACCACACCCTCGAGGGAGCCGATCACGGGCCCCAGGCTAGGACGCCGGCGGCGACGACGACAGCAACGCCCCGCCCCGGTCGCCCCAGGACACCCGTTCCCCCATGCCACCCGTTCCCGGAAGGGATGCTGCAGCGGCGGGACGGCATCCCGTGCGCCGGGCCCGCTCGGCGGCGTGGCGCCCGGCCACGGCAGCATCCCTTCACGGGGAGTGCCGGGGACGGGGCCCTCGCCCCTCCCCGGCCCCCGCCGGTCCCGTCAGCCGCGTCGGCGCAGGACGCGCGCCTCCCACGGGCGCAGGGCCAGCGCCCCGGCCGCGAGCGCCGCCTCCACGTCCGGGGACGGGTCCTCGTCGGGCCAGTAGGTCCCGCTGAGCTCCTCGGCCCCCGCCCACGCGGCGGCGTCGGGCACCGCGGCACGCGCCGGCCCGCCCGAGACGTTGCACACGACGAGCAGCGTCTCGTCGCCGAGCCGGCGCGTGAACGCGTAGACCGTCTCGTCGTCGGGCAGGAGCATCGTGAAGTCGCCGAGGGCGACGACCGCCCTCTCGTGCCGCAGCGCGATGAGCCGGCGGTGGTGGTGGAACACGGACCGCTCGTCCGCGCGGGCCGCCGCGGCGTTGACCGTGGTGTGGTTCGGGTTCACGGCGATCCAGGGCGTGCCGGTGGTGAAGCCGGCGTGCTCGGAGTCGTCCCACTGCACGGGGGTGCGGGCGTTGTCCCGGCCCATGGCGCGCAGCCCGGCCAGCACCTCGGCCTCGTCGGCCCCGGCCGCCAGCGCCTCCGCGTGGAAGTTCAGCGACTCGATGTCGCGGAAGTCCCCGATGCCGGCGAAGGGCGCGTTCGTCATCCCGAGCTCCTCGCCCTGGTAGACGTACGGCGTCCCCCGGTGCAGGTGGAGCAGGGTGGCCAGGCAGCAGGCCGAGCGGACGCGGTGCGCGTCGGAGTCGTCGCCGAAGCGGGACACCACCCGCGGCTGGTCGTGGTTGTCCCAGTAGAGGCTGTTCCAGCCGACCTCGGCCAGGCCCGCCTGCCAGCGCCCGAACGACGCCTTGAGGTCGGTGAGCCGCAGGGGCCGGACGTCGAACTTGCCGCCCGGGCCGTGGTCGAGCCCGACGTGCTCGAACTGGAAGACCATGTCGACCTCGGCACGCGCCGGGTCGGTGAACAGGCGCGCGTCCTCGACCGTCACGCCGGGCATCTCCCCCACCGTGAGGAGCTCGGCGTCCCGGCCGGCGAACACCTCGCGGTGCATCTCGGCGAGGAGCTCGTGGATGCGCGGCCCGCACGTGTACTCCGCGGACCCGTCGCCGAGCGGTCCCCCGGCGATCGGCGGCCCGTCCGCGAGCGACCCGTCGGCACCGACGTGCTTGGAGATGAGGTTGATGACGTCCATGCGGAAGCCGTCGACCCCGCGGTCGAGCCACCACCGCATCATGTCGTAGACCGCCTCGCGGACCTCCGGGTTCTCCCAGTTGAGGTCCGGCTGCTTGCGGCTGAACAGGTGCAGGTAGTACTCGCCCGACGCCGGGTCGAGCTCCCATGCCGGGCCGGAGAAGAACGAGCGCCAGTTCGTCGGCTCCGCCCCGGGGTCCCCCGGGGCCATGCCGTCGCGCGGCGGGCGCCACCAGTACCAGTCCCGCTTCGGGCTGTCCGGCGAGGACGCGCTCTCCACGAACCACGCGTGCTCGTCGGAGGTGTGGTTGACGACGAGGTCCATGACGAGCTTCATGCCGCGCGCGTGCAGGTCGCCGATGAGCGCGTCGAGCTCGGCGAGGGTGCCGAACGCGGGGTCGACGTCGCGGTAGTCGCTGATGTCGTAGCCGTTGTCGTCCTGCGGCGTCCGGTACACCGGCGAGAGCCACACGACGTCGACGCCGAGCGCCTCGAGGTGGTCCAGGTGCGCGCGGATGCCGCCGAGGTCGCCCAGGCCGTCGCCGTCGGAGTCGGCGAAGGACCGTGGGTAGACCTGGTACACCGTGGCGCGGGTCCACCAGGCGGGGGCGCTGCCGGCCCCGCCCGAGCCCCCCGCCGCGGCGGCGCCCGCCGCGACGGGGGTGCTGCCGCTCGTCGTGCTCGTGGTGCTCGTCGTGCTCGTCGTGCTCGGGGTCACGGGCGTCCTCACTTCACGGACCCGCGCGTCACCCCGGAGATGACCCAGCGCTGCGCGACCGCGTAGACCACGAGCAGGGGGAGCATCGCCATGAGGTAGGACGCGAAGGCGACCGGGTAGTTCTGGCTGAACTGGCTCTGGAACACGTACTGCTGCAGGGGCAGCGTCGCCGCCCCCGGGTCGGAGACGATCACGAGCGGGAGCAGGAAGTCGTTCCACGCCCACACGCAGGTGATGATGCCGACGGTGGCGTTCATGGGCGACAGCAGCGGGAAGATGATCCGCCAGAAGACCGTCCAGGTGGACGCCCCGTCCATGCGCGCGGCCTCCTCCAGCTCGATGGGGATCGAGCGGATGTAGGCGACGTAGACGAAGACGTTGAAGCTCAGCCCGTAGACCGTGTACAGCAGGATGAGGCCGACCTGGTTGTCCAGGCCGAGGATCGCCGTCTGCTTCGCGATGGGCAGCATGAGGATCGGGAAGGGCACGAACAGCGCCGAGATGAAGTAGAAGAACAGCGCCTTGTAGCCCCGCCGGTGCATGTTCCGGGAGATGGCGTAGGCGACCATGGAGTTCGTCAGCAGCGTCAGGACGAGGGTGCCCGCGGTGATGACGGCCGAGTTCAGCGCCGCCCGCGGGAAGTCCGTCAGCCGCCACGCGTCGGAGAAGTTGGCCCAGCGGATCTCCGTCGGCAGGCCGAAGCCCGTGCCGCCGAGCTGCGCGGGCGTCTTCAGGGCCGTGACCACCGCGAAGTACAGCGGCACGAACACGGTGAGCGCGAGCACGACGAGGAGCGCCGTGAGCCACGGGTTCGCGGGGCCGGCGTCCTCGCCCTCGCGGGGGCGGCGGCGCAGCAGGGAGCGGCGCGGCCCGTCGGTGCCCTCGGGCGGCAGCCCGGCGCCGGGACGGGGTCCTGCCCCGCCGATGGTCTGGGTGCTCATGCCTGCTCCTCCCGGCCCTGCAGCACGCGCAGCTGGAACACGGCGAACGCGATGATGACGATCATGAAGAGGACGGCGTTGGCCAGCTGGTAGCCGTACTCGCCGCCCTGGAAGCCGCCGCGGTAGATGAGCACGCCGACGGACTCCGTCGCGGTGCCCGGCCCGCCGGCCGTGAGGGCGAAGATGTGGTCGAAGACCTGCAGGAAGCCCTTGAGCGAGAGCACCATGTTGATGGTGAAGAACCCGAAGATCATCGGGAACGTGATGGACCGGAACCGCCGGGCGGCGCTGGCGCCGTCGAGCGAGGCGGCCTCGTAGAGCTCGGCCGGCACCGTCTGCAGGCCCGCGAGGTAGAGCACGATGCTGAAGGCCGTGCTCTGCCAGACGGCGAGGACGACGATCGCCACCCACGCCCAGCTCTCGTCCGCGAGGATCGAGGTGGTGAGGGCCTCGACGCCGAGCGCCTCCGCCATCGCCGGGATGGAGAACGTGAACAGGTACTGGAAGACGTACCCGACGACGAGGATCGCCAGCACGTAGGGGATGAAGTAGACCGCGCGCAGCGTGGTGCGGAACTTGATCTTCCCGTTGAGCCCCACCGCGATCGCGAGGGCGAGGACGTTCGTGAGGATCGTCGCCACGACCGCGAACTGCGCCGTGAACAGGTAGGCGTGACCGATGCGCGGGTCCGTGAACAGGGCGGTGTAGTTCGACAGCCCCACGAAGCCCCACTCGCCGTAGCCGGGCGAGTCGGTGAAGCTGAAGAAGACGCCCTGGAGCACCGGGAAGGTGTGGAAGGCGAAGAACAGGAGGAATGCCGGCAGCACCATCCACAGGTAGGCGCGCGAGCCGCGCCCCCGCGTCCCCCGGCCGGAGGGCGGCGCACCCGCCCCGCCGCGCGAGCGGTCGGGGGTCTGCCCCACCGCGGTCGACCCGCCTGTCGTCGTGCTCATGACTGCACCGCCCCGAGTCCCCAGGTGCGTCGCTGCGCGACGCGGTCCCAGCTGCTGTCGAGCCCGTCGAGCGCCGCCTCGAGGTCGCCGTCCAGCAGGTACTGCTGGAGGACGTTCGGGAGCGGGATCGCGGGGATGAACTGGTGGTCCGTGAAGCCCTGGATCCGCCCGGAGTCGATGTACTCCTGGACGCCCTCCAGGGCGGGGTCGGGGTTGCTCGCGCCGGCGATCGCCGGGACGGCGACCTGGTCCTCCGAGTACTCCTGCACCACGTCGGGCTGGAGGAGGAACTCGACGAACCGCTGCGCCTCCTCCGGGTGCGGCGCGTCGGCACCGGTGGTGACGAGGACGTCCACGCCCGACACGAGCGTGGTGCGCCCCGGGTCGTCCGTCGCCGGGAACGCGAAGGACCCGACGGTGAAGGCCGGCTCGAAGGAGCGGATCTGCGGCACGGCGTAGGAGCCGAGCAGGAGCATCGCCGACTCGCCCTCGGCGAAGGCACGGGTGCCGTCCTGGTAGCCGACGACGCCGGCGTTCGGCTGCGTGAACCCGTACAGCGTCGCCAGCTTCTCCAGCGGCTGCCGCCAGCCCTCCGCGAAGGTCGTCTCCCCCGCGAACCGCTGCTCGAAGAAGTCCTCCGGCGCGTCCTGGGCGGTGAGCGGCGCGAGCGGGGACTGCGCGGTCCACGCGTCGCCGAGCATCCCGTAGAACGGGGTGATGCCGGCGGCCTGGAACGTCTCGGCGGCCGCGACGAGCTCCTCCCACGTGGTCGGCACCTCGACGCCCTGGGCCTCGAAGAGCTCCACGTTGTAGAGCACCCCGGAGGCGTTGGCGGCGAAGGGGATGCCGTTGACGGCGCCGGGCGTGCTCTGGCCGAGCGCCTGGACGACCTCGACGTACGCCGGGTTGATGCTCATCAGCAGCGGGTCCTCGGAGAAGTCCGTGAAGATCCCGGCCGAGGCGAGCTCGCCGAAGGTGCCGTTGCCGTTGAGCGTCAGCACGTCGGGGACGTCGTCCTTGACCAGCCGCGTCCGCAGCGCCGTCTCCGGGTCGGGGACGTTCTGCACGACGACGCGGATGTCGGGGTTCTCCGCCTCGAACTGCGCCGCCAGGTCCTCGAAGTAGGTGACGGCCTCGGACTTGAACTGGAAGAACGTGATCTCGGTGCGGCCGCCGCCGGAGCCGGCGCAGCCGGCCAGGGCGACGAGCGCGGTCGCGAGGAGCGCACCGGCGGCGGCACGTCCTCGTCGTCGGGGTGGGCGGGTGGGTGGGCGGTTCACGGTGCCTCCTCGGTGAGGACGGTGCTCGTGGTGAGGGCGGTGCTCGTGTCGTCGTCGACGCGGGTGACGTGCAGCAGGACCTGCTGCTCGGGGTGCAGGCCGGGGGCCTGGACCCCGGCGGAGGCCAGGAGGGCGCCGGGGAGGGTGACCCCGGTCGACCACCACGGCGGCGTGGTCATGGCGCTGGAGGTGCGTCCCCCCAGCGTGGTGCCGGGGGCCAGCGGCTGCACCCGGTAGCGGGCCGCCGGGTCCAGACCCGGGAGGCGGAAGGCCCCGGGCGGGGCCATGACGCTCGTCGTCAGCGCGACGAGGGCGTACACCGCCTCGCTGCCGTCCGGCGCGACGACCCCTCGCACGGCGTGGGCGCCGTCGGGCCGCTCGTCGTGCACGACCGTGCCGGTGTGCAGGAGCGCCCGGTGCCGCCGGTGCGCGGCGACCCACTCCCGGAGCCGGTCGAGCTCCTCCGGGGTCGCCGTCGTGATGTCCCACTCGATGCCGAGGTGGGAGAAGAACGCCGTGCCGGCGCGGAAGTCCAGCGCGTGCGCCCGGCCGGTCGTGTGGGACACGGGCGAGGCGATGTGCGAGCCCAGGAGCTCCGGCGGCAGCAGGAGGGAGGTGTACGCCTCGATCTGCTGGCGCTCGAGCGGGTCGATGCAGTCCGACGTCCAGACCCGGTCCGTCAGCGCGAGGATGCCGAGGTCGGCCCGGCCCCCGCCGCCGGAGCACGACTCGATCTCCAGCCCCGGGTGGGCCGCCTTGATCTCGGCCAGGAGCCGCAGGGCGGCGAGGGTCTGCTCGTGGACGGCCGGACGTCCCGAGGAGCGGTGGCCGGCCTCGACGAGGTCGCGGTTGTGGTCCCACTTCACGTAGTCGATCTCGTAGGCGCCCAGGACCGCGAGCATCTGGTCGCGGACGTGGGCGTAGGCCCCGGGGTGCGCCAGGTTCAGCACCTGCTGGTTCCGGCTCGGCACCGGCAGGCGCTCCCCCGGCGCGAGGATCCACTCGGGGTGCGCGCGGGCCACGTCGGAGTCGGGGTTGACCATCTCGGGCTCGAACCACAGCCCGAACTGCATCCCGAGGCCGTGGACGTGGTCGACGATCGGGCCGAGGCCGTCGGGCCAGACCTCGTCGGACACGACCCAGTCCCCCAGGCCGGAGGTGTCGTCGCGCCGGGAGCCGAACCACCCGTCGTCGAGGACGTACCGCTCCACGCCGACCGACGCCGCGAGGTCGGCCAGGGCCTTCAGGCGCGGCAGGTCGTGGTCGAAGTACACGGCCTCCCACACGTTGACGAGCACGGGTCGCGCGGCGCGGGGGTGCTCGGGGCGGGCGCGCAGGAACCGGTGGAAGCGGCTCGCGAGGTCGTCGAGGCCGTCGCCGAGCGAGCCGTACACCCACGGGCCCTCGTAGCGCTCGTCCTGGGCCAGGCGCACCTCGCCGGCGAGGAGCAGCTCCCCGCCCCCGAGCAGGCTCACCGCGGTGTTGTTCCGCTCCGCGTAGGTGCGGGTGTTGCCCGGCCACGCGACGTGGACCGCGCGCACCTCGCCGCCCCGCCAGCCGAAGCCCTTCCGCCCCGCGGCGACGAGCAGGCTCGCGTCGTGGCCGCGCCCGCGCCGCGTCTCGCGCAGGTGCGTGCCGAGGGTGAAGGCGTGGCGCTGGGGCGTGCGCTCGCGCAGGTGCCGGCCCGTGAGGTCGAGGACCTCGTCGGCCTCGAGCGGCACCGGCAGGTTCACCTCGAGCGAGGCGAGGTCGAACACGCCGGCACCCGTGCTCGTCACCGCGGCGCGCAGGCGGACCAGGCCCGAGACCAGCATCTCGACGACGAGCTCGAGCGCCAGGCCGGCGACGTCGTCGGCGGCGGCCACCCGCACCCGGTGCGCCACGACGGGGTCGGCGGCGGGCCTCTCGTGCTCGACCCCGCCGACGGCGAACCGCGTGGAGAAGTCGCGGCCGTCGCGGTGGCCCGTGAGCCCGGGCGTCCCCATCCAGCCGGCGGACTGCTCGGCGACGAGCGAGAGCGGCACGACGACGTCGACCTGCGCCGACGCGGTGCCGGGGGTGAGGGCCAGCCGCAGGGCGGCGACGTCCTCGGCCGTCAGCGGGCCGGGGTCCGGACCCCAGTGCAGGACGCGGGGCAACCGGTCGCCGGAGACGTCGAGCACGAGCGCCACGCCGGCCGCGCGGAGCTGGAGCGCGTCGCCGGCGTCGGGCGGGGCCGTCGCGGGCGCGGCGGTCGGGGCAGGGGTGGTCACCGGTGGACTCCTTCGTCGGGGCGGCGGGCGGTGGTCGACGATGGACACCGCGGGGCGACGGCTTTAGTTTTGCGCTGCAAGGAAAGAACGTCAAGACGGGTGACGGGCGTCACGAGCAGCCCGCGCCGCGGCGGCTCCGCCGGGAGCGGCCCTACCGAGGCGGAAGGAAGTGCGCGTGGCGACGACGTGGTCCCCGCTCGACGGGTCGGCCCAGGCCGTCGCCCTCGAGGTGCTCCTGCACGGCCCGCTCGGACGGGTGGAGCTCGCGCGCCGCACCGGCCTGTCCCAGGCCAGCCTCACGCGGCTGACCAAGCCGCTGCTCGCGAGCGGCCTGCTCGTCGAGGTCGACCCCGCGACCCTGCCCGCCTCCGCCGGCGCCCGCGGCCGCCCGGTCCAGCCGCTCGACGTCGCCGCCGACGCCCACCGCTTCGTCGGCGTCAACGTCACCGGGGACAGCGCGCACGCCGTCCTCACCGACCTGCGGGCGACGGTCCTCGCCTCCCGCTCCCGCCCGCTGCCCGCGACCGACCCGGACGCCGTCGTCGCGACCGTCGCGGTCCTCGTCGACGAGCTGTCGGCCGGTGCCGGCGGGCGCCCCGTCGACGGGGTGGGGGTCAGCGTCGGCGGCAACGTCCGCGACGGCGCGGTGGTGACGCGCGCCCCCTTCTCACTGGGCCGACGTGCCGCTGCGGGACGCCCTCGCGGCGCGCACGGGGCTGCCCGTCGTCGTGCACAACGACCTCGTCGCACGCACGGAGGCCGAGCGCTGGTTCGGCGCCGGGCGCGAGCACGACACCTTCGCCCTCGTGACGATCGGCGCGGGCGTCGGCATGGGGCTCGTGGTGCACGGGCGCCTCGTCACGAGTCCCGACTCCGGCCTCGGGCTCGTCGGGCACCACCCCCTCGACGCCGCCGGCCCCCGCTGCTCCGAGGGCCACCGCGGGTGCGCCTCCGCGCTGCTGTCCCTGTGGGGCGTGCAGGGCCAGGTGTCCGCCGCCGTGGGGCGCTGGGTCGGCTACGACGAGGCGCTGGACCTCGCGGCGGCCGGTGCTCCGGGCGCGACCGAGGCCGTCCGCGACGCGGGCCGCGCGCTGGGGCTGCTGGTGGCGACGGTCGCCAACCTCACCCTGGCCCGGACGGTCGTGCTCGGTGGCGAGGGCGTGCGGCTCGCGGAGGTCGCCGCGGACGCCGTGGCGGCGGGGCTGGCCGAGCACCGCGACCCCGACGCCGCGCCCGTGCCGCTCGTCGTGCGCGGGCACGACCGGACGGAGTGGGCCCGCGGCGGCGCCGTCACGGCCATCCAGGCGCTGGTGACCGGCGGCGCGGCCGGCGCCTGACCCGGGCGGCCGACGTCGACGACCGGGTCGGCGTTCCGCGCGGCGCCGGACGCGTCAGCGGTCCGCGCGGCGCTCCCACCGCTCGGCGACCGCGACGACCGCGGCCGTCGCCGCGGCGTAGGCCGCCAGGACCGCCGCCGCCACGAGCGCCGCCTGCCGCCGGTCGCTGCCGCCCATGCCCCACCGTCCCCCGTCGCCGGTCCGCCGCGGACCACGGTCCTCCCCCGACGCCCGCCGCGCACCTCGTCGGGCGGGCGCGGCGCGACGGAGGGCCGGGACGACGCGGGTCCGGGGCGACGCCGGCCCGGGACGACGCAGGCCCCGTCCGACGGACGGGGCCTGCAGGTCGAGGTCCCCGCCGCGGTCTACCGGGCGTGGGCCTCGGTCTCGTCGAGCTCGTGCAGGAACGGTGGCGCGGCGCCCGGGCGGGCGACGGTGATGGCGGCCGCGTGGGACGCCCGCCGCGCCACCCGCTGCACGACCTCGGTGCCGATGCCGCTCAGCTCGGCGCGTTGCCGGGCCCCCAGCAGCCGGCTCCGACCGAGCCCGTCGACGAGGGTGGACATGAACGCATCACCCGCGCCGACGGTGTCCGCCACCGTGACCACGGTCGGTTCGATCCGCACCACACCGGCACGCGTCGCCACCACGGACCCTTCGCCGCCGAGCGTCACCACGACGACCGCGGGTCCACGGTGCAGCCAGTCCTGCGCGATCCGGACCGGGTCGGTGCCGGGGTAGAGGTAGGCGATGTCCTCGTCGCTGGCCTTGACGACGTCGCTCAGCCCCACCAGCTGCTCGACCCGGGCGACGCCGTCCCCGTGGTCGCGCACCAGCGCGGGACGGATGTTGGGGTCGAAGCTGATGCTGCACCGGCCGCGCATCTGCTCGACCAACGACCGGACGGCGTCGGCGCCGGGCGCCATCAGCGCTGCGACGGATCCGGTGTGGACGTGCAGGGGCGCACGCGGCGGAGCCATCACCGGCAGCGTCCAGGTGATGTCGAAGGTGTAGGTCGCGGCGCCGGTGTGGTCGAGGTGGGCGATGGCGGACGGCGTGGCAGCACGGCCCGGCCCGGGAGCCGGCGCGGTGAGCACCTGCACCGCGTTCCCACGGAGGTGAGCACGGATGAGGTCGCCGTGGGCGTCGTCGCCGATCTGCGTCAGCAGCGTCACGTCGTCGCCCAGGCGCGCCAGCCCGAGGGCGACGTTCGCCGGGCTTCCGCCGGGGTGGGTGGCCGGCGGGCCGGCGAGCGGCTGGACGATGTCGGCGACGACCTCCCCGATGACGAGGAGCTCACCGGTGGGGATGGGCGACGGCATGCTGCTCCTGTTCACAGGGATGTCGCTGCGGGCTGCACTCCCGGTCGGCGGTCACCGGGCGGGGGACGGCTCCAGGTGCAGCGTGGTCAGCGGCTGGTGGGGGAAGACCTGCTGGGTCAGGGTGGCCAGGCCCCCGTCGACGTAGACCTCGACGATGCAACCGTCGACGACGATCGTCAGGTGGGTGGTGGCCCCGTCGCCGCCGATCAGCGGGGCGGCGTCGACGGACGGGAAGGCGGGATGGAAGTCCACCGCGCCGCACCGGGTGCGGTCGAGGGTGACCGTGCGCTCGTCGCCGTCGAGGGCGATGGTCAGCGTGCCGCCGTCCGGGTCACCCGAGCTGAGGACGACCTCGGTCCGGTCGCCCGGAGCCGAAGGGACCTCCAGGTCGAACACGCGGACCGCGCTCGGGGCCTGCGGGAGCACGGGGTGCTGCGCGACGCGCAGGCGCCCGTCCGGGCACCGGACCAGTCGCAGCTCGCGGACGAGGGACATCGCGGACCGCCACGGGTGCGTGGGGGTGTCGTTGGCGTAGTCCCAGTTGCTCGCCCACCCGATCGTCAGCCGACGACCGTCGGGGGCGTCGTTGAACGAGACCGCCGCGTAGTAGTCGCGGCCGTAGTCCAGCCAGTCGTGGTCGGCCGGCTCGGTGGAGTCGCAGAGGCGGTCCGCGGTGAAGGTGGAGCCGTCGAAGTCCCCGAGGAAGTACTGGGTGCCTGACCCGCCGGCGACCGCGCCCGGGTTCAGGCTGACCACGAGGACCCACTTCGTGTCGTCGGTCCCGGGGACGGCGAGCGGGAACAGGTCGGGGCACTCCCAGATGCCCTCCACCGCGTGGGCCGGTCCGAACGTGGACTCCGGCGCCCAGTGCAGGAGGTCCGTCGAACTGTAGACGACGACCTGGCGGTCCACGGCCTGGACCGCGACCATCACCCAGTGGCCGTCGTCGCCGCCGTACCAGAAGACCTTCGGGTCGCGGAAGTCCGAGGACCCGGTGTCCAGCACGGGGTTGTCCGCGTACCGGGTCCAGGACCGGCCGTCGTCGAGGCTGTAGGCGAGGGACTGCGCCTGGATCCCGGGACGGCTCGACGCGCTCGTGTACGCGCTGGTGTAGACGGCCACGAGCGCGGTCTGCCCGGGGCCCGCGAAGCCGGCGGTGTTGCGCACGTCGGCCACGGCGCTGCCGGAGAACACGTTCTCCTCGGGGGTGTTCGGGATCGCGACCTCGTGCTCGGACCACGTGACGAGATCGGTCGAGGTGGCGTGCCCCCACGACATGGGGCCCCAGGTGCTCCCCTCGCGGTTGTTCTGGAAGAAGAGGTGGTAGACCCCGGCGTGGTGGAGCAGCCCGTTCGGGTCGTTCAGCCAGGTGTCCCGTGCGGTGAAGTGGGCGACGGGTCGCAGGTGCGGGGTGGCGGCCGCGGCGAGCGGCTCGGCGCCGGGCGCCGGCGCGGTGGGAGTCGGGTTCACGAGGATCCTGAGGGTCTGGAGCGGGTGGGGCGTCGATCGGTGCGGGAGCGGGTCAGCGGGCGGCGGGGTCGGTCGGGTCCACCGTGTCCACGGCCAGGGCACGCGAGGCGACGTCCGCGGCGGGCCGGTAGAGGTGGCAGCGGACCCAGTGCCGGTCAGCGGCCGGCCCGACGTCGTGCCGGACAGGCTCCGTGCGGCTGCAGGTCGGGCCCGGGTCCCCGTCGAACGGGCAGGAGTCCGCCTCGAGCACGGCGGCGCGCAGCCTCGCCCGCTCGGCGGGGTCGTAGCTGCCGGCCCGCGACGGGTCCGGCACGGCCGACAGCAGCAGCTGCGTGTACGGGTGGGCCGGCCGGGCCATGAGCGCCATGGACGCGCCGCTCTCGACGAGCTCGCCGGCGAACATGACGGTCGTCCGGTCGGCGACGTACCGGGCCGAGGCGAGGTCGTGCGTGATGAAGAGCATCGAGATGCCGCGCTCGTCGCGCAGCCGGCGCATGAGGTTGAGCACGCCGATGCGGACCGAGACGTCGAGCATGGACGTGGGCTCGTCGGCCAGGATCACCTCGGGCCCCACGGCCAGCGCGCGGGCGATGGAGACACGCTGACGCTGGCCACCGGAGAGCTCGAACGCGCGCGACTCCAGCATCTCCGCGGGCAGGTCGACCGTCGCCATGAGCTCCTCGACCAGCTCGCGCATCTGCTCGGCGCCCGTGGCCCGACCGTGCAGCCGGGCGGCGCGCTCGAGGAACTGGTGGACGCGGTGGGCCGGGTTCAGGGAGCCGAACGGGTCCTGGAAGATCATCTGCACCTTGCGGCGGTACGCCCTCGACGCGCGTCGCGGCTCGCTGCGGAGCACGTCGACGCCGTCGACGAGGATCTGCCCCGCGGTCGGCTTCTCCAGCCGCGCGATGCAGCGCGCGATCGTGCTCTTGCCGCTGCCCGACTCGCCGACCAGCGCCATGATCTCCCGGCGCTCGACGTCCAGGTCGACCGAGCGGAGCGCCCGTACGACCGTGCGCGAGAACAGGCCGCCGACCGGGAAGTCCACGCTCAGCCCCCGGAGGCTGATGACGGCGTCCGGCGCCGCCGGGGGGTCGGTCCTCGTGCTCGTGGCCGGCGCTGCGGTGCTCATGCTCGTCCTCCATCGATGACGGTGCCCACCGGCACGGGCGCGACCCAGTGGCCGGGCGCTTCCTCCCGCAGGTCCGGGATGTCGGTGAACCGCACGCCCTCTCTCAGGCCCACCAGCGGGGTGTTCGGGCCGGACAGCGGCGGGAAGGCGTTGATCAGGGCGCGGGTGTAGGGGTGCCGCGGGTGGGCGAACAGGTCCCGGGCCGGGGCCGTCTCGACGAAGCGGCCGGCGTACATGACGGCCATCCGGTGCGAGAGCTCGATCATGAGCGACATGTCGTGGGTGATGAAGAGGACGGAGAACCCCAGCGAGCGCTGCAGCTCCGCGATCTGCGCCATGATCTCCTGCTGGACGACGACGTCGAGCGCGGTCGTCGGCTCGTCCATGATGAGCAGCTGCGGCCGCAGGGCGACCGCCATGGCGATCACCACGCGCTGGCGCATGCCGCCGGACAGCTGGTGGGGGTAGGACCTCAGACGCCCGGGGTCGATGCGCACGAGCTCGAGCAGCTCGGCCGCCCGCTCCCGCGCCACGGACTTCCGCAGGCGCTCGTGGGTGGTGAAGATGTCGACGATCTGGTCGCCGACGGTCATGACGGGGTTGAGGGAGCTCATGGCGGACTGGAACACCATCGCCACCTCCCGCCACCGCAGCGTGCGCAGCTCCTCGGCATCGAGCGCCAGGACGTCCCGTCCCTGGAACCGGATGGTTCCGCCCGTGATCGCGGCCGGCTCGCGCAGCAGCCGCATGACCGCGTTCGCGGCGGTGCTCTTGCCGCACCCGGACTCCCCGGCCAACCCGAAGATCTCCCCCCGGCCGATCGTGAAGCTGACCCGGTCGACCGCGCGCACCGTGCGGTGCTCGCCGTGGTACTCGACGGACAGGTCCGTGACCTCCAGGACCGGTGCGTCGTCCCGCGACGGGTGCGTGCTCATCGGTTCACCTCCGGGTGCGTGGCGGGGCGGAGCGCCCGTCGACGGGCGCTCGTCGTGCGGCGGGTGGCCCGCAGCCGCGGGTTCGTGACCTCGTCGACGCCGTAGTTGATGAGCGCCAGCGCGAACGCGACGAAGGCGATGGCCGCACCCGAGGGGACGAACGCCCACCACGTGCCGGACATGAGCGCGCCGTCGTTGCTCGCCCAGTACAGGTTCGTGCCCCAGCTGACCACGCTGACGTCGCCCAGCCCGAGGAACTCCAGGCCGGCCTGGGCGCCGATGCCGAAGATGACCGACCCGATGAGCGTGATCATCACGATCGACGCCATGTTCGGCAGGATCTCGCGGAACATGATCCAGGCCGGGCGCTCACCGGTGACGATCGCCGCCGCCACGAAGTCCTTCCCGCGGATCGACAGGGCCTGGGACCGCAGCACCCGGGCCGACCCGGCCCAGCCCGTGAACGTCAGGACCAGGATCACCGTGACCATCCCCGTCGGCAGGAACGCCGCCAGGATCACCAGGAGCGGCAGGCCCGGGATGAGCAGGAACACGTTGGTGAGCAGGGACAGCGCGTTGTCGGCGCGGCCCCCGAAGTAGGCCGAGGACAGTCCGACGAGCAGCCCGATCGCCGTGGCCGCGAGGCCCACGACGAAGCCCACGAGCAGGGAGCTGCGCGCCCCCCACATGGTCAGGGCCAGCACGTCCTGCCCCTTGGGGGTGGTGCCGAGCAGGTGCTGCGCCGAGGGCGGCTGGGCGCCGAGCGAGGTGATCGTCGACGGGTCGCCCGGGGCCAGGAGGGGGGCGAGCAGCGCCACGACGACGAAGAGCGCGAGCAGGATCATCCCCGTCAGCGCCTTGCGGTTCGCGACGAGGCTGTGGACGAGGCCCTGACGGGCCCGGCGCCGCGGCAGGAGGTCCGGCGCCGCCGGTGCGGTGGGGCCGCTCAGGGTCCCGCGGTGGTCGGTGGCGACCAGCAGCGGCACCTCGGTGGGGTCTGTGGCAGACATGAGGACTCCTCCTCCCGGGTCAGGAGACCCGCACGCGCGGGTCGAGGCGGACATAGACGATGTCGACGAGGAAGTTCGCGACCAGCACGGCGGCCGTGATGGTCAGGAAGATGCCCTGCATCAACGGGTAGTCCAGGGCGGAGACGGCGCCGAGGAGCTGGTACCCCACGCCGGGATAGGCGAAGACGACCTCGGTGAGCAGGGCGCCGCCGACGACGAAGCCGATGGCCATGCCGAACGAGGTGACCGCCGGCAGGGTCGCGTTGCGGGCGGCGTAGCGCAGCATGATGCGTGCCGGTCGCAGCCCCTTGGCCTCCGCCATGACGATGTAGTCCTCGGAGTTCGTGGCGATCATGGTGTTGCGCATGCCCAGCATCCAGCCGCCGATGGACACCAGCACGATCGTCGCGGCCGGCAGGACCAGGTGCGCGGCGACGTCGGAGAGGAACACCGGCGACCCGGACGGGGTCAGTCCGGCGGTGAACGCGTGCCGCAGGGGGAACCAGCCGAGCGTGACCCCGAACAGGTACAGCGCGCCCATGGCGAGCCAGAAGTAGGGGAAGGACCCCACGAAGACCAGGACCGGGGGCAGGACCGAGTCGAGCACCCCGCCGCGTCGCCAGGCGGCGAGGATGCCCAGGGCGTTGCCGATCACGACGGCGATGAGCAGAGCGGTGCCGCCGAGGAGCACCGTCCAGCCGATCTGGCTGGCGATGACCTCGGTCACCGGGGTGGGGAACCGGGAGATCGAGACCCCCATGTCGCCGGTGAAGACGCTGTGCCAGTAGCCGAGGTACTGCTGCCAGACCGGGCGCTGGTCCAGCCCGAACAGGACCCGCATCTGGTCGACCTGCTCCGGCGTCATCCGCCCCTGGGACTGGCTGAGCATCCGCGAGACGGGATCGCCGGGCATGAAGCGGGGGAGCAGGAAGTTGAGGGTGACCGATACCCAGAACGCGACCAGGTAGAAGCCCAGGCGCCTGACGACGAATCGCATGGCATTCACTCCGTTGTGTCGGTGCGGCGCACCCGGCGGCGCCCGCGCGCGGGCCGGCGCAGGCGCCGTCGGGTGTCCAGCTGCCCAGGAGGCGGGAGAGCTACGGGGCGACGACCGGCTCGAGCGTGGTCAGCACCAGGACGGTGGTGGCGCTCCGGGTCGACAGGGTCGCGTACGGGTTCTCCTCGGTGGGGAAGCCCGTGAAGCGGGTCGTGTTGTAGGCGCCCCACCGGGGGCCGGGGAACAGGGGGACGACCGGTGCGTTCTCGTCGAAGAGGACCTGGAGCTGGTCGATCGCCCTGTGCTGGCTCTCCTCGTCCGTGGCGGCCGCGAAGGTCGCCAGCAGCGCGTCCGCCTCGGGCAGGCCGAACCGGTGGTAGTTCTGCGTCGCCGGCTCACCGACGGGCACGGCCGTCTCCGTGGACATCACCCCGCGGTAGAACTGGTACGGGGTCGGCTCCATGTTGCTCCACACGATGCCGGTGTCGAAGCTGCCGTCCTCGTAGCCGGCGACCACGGCGGACCAGTCCGGCGCGTTCACGGTGGCGTCGATGCCGACGTCGTCGAGGTTCTGGTCGATGATGTTCGCCGCCGAGAGCCAGTCCGACGACGTCGCCCCGACGGAGATGTCGAACGACAGCGGGGAGCCGTCGGGCATGGTCCGGGTCCCGTCCGCTCCGCGGGCGTACCCCGCCTCGTCGAGGATCGCGTTGGCGCCGTCCACGTCACGCTCGGTCCAGTCGCAGCCCCCCGCCACGGCGTCGTCGCGCCAGGCGTCGTACCCGTCGGACAGCCCCGTGCAGTCGGCCGGGTGGGTGTAGCCCTGCATCGCCACCTCGGTGACGGACTCGCGGTCGACGGCCATGCTCAGCGCCTTGCGCACCCGGACGTCGTCGAAGGGGGGCTTCGTCGTGTTCAGCTGCCAGTTGATGACGCCGTCGGTCGCGGGGAACCAGAAGTGCCGGTTCTCCGGGTCGTCGGCCACGAAGGCGTTCTCGATGTCGGGGATGAACTGGTCGGCCCAGTCCGTCTCGCCGTTGGTCGTCGCCAGGTTCGCGGGGTCGTTGCCGGCGAAGGCGAGCATCTGCACGCCCTCGATCTTCTGCTTGTCCGGCTGCCAGTAGTGCGGGTTCTTCGTGAGGCTGTAGGCCTGGCTCTGGAAGCTGGCGACCTCCGTGTACGGGCCGGTGCCGACGGGGGTCTCGTTCGTCTCCAGCGCCGCGTCGTCGATGCCCTCCCAGACGTGCTGGGGCACGATCACCTGCCGGCCGAGCTCGTACAGCGCCGGCGCGAAGGGCCTGGTGAACGAGAACGTCACCGTGCGGTCGTCGTCGGCCGTGACGGTGTCGAGGTACTCGTAGCCGCCGGCGACGTCCTTCTGCAGCCCGAACGTGAAGGCGACGTCCGCCGCCGTGAAGGGCTCGCCGTCCGACCACTGGACGCCGTCGCGGAGCGTGAAGGTGAGACCCGTGCCGTCGGGCGCGGCGGTCCACCCGGTCGCGAGCCACGGCGTGGTCGTGCCGTCGTTGGGGTTGAAGACCAGCAGCGGCTCGTAGATCGCCTGCTGCGTCATGGGTGCGGCGTTGGGCGAGAACGGGTTGAAGTTCCGGGTGAAGGTCGCCATGTCCTCCCGCGGGATCTGCAGGAGCTGGGTGCCGTCGGCGGTGGCCGTGGCGTCGGTGCCGGCGGCGCACCCGGTCAGGGCGAGGGCGCCCACCAGGGCGAGCGCGCCGAGCGCGCGCCCCCGGCGGGACATCAAGGAGCGTGTCATCATGTTGCGCTTTTCCATTTCTCTGCTGCGAGCGAAGGGGTGGGAGAGAGCTCGTCGGCTGACTGGACCTCAGACCGACGAGCGTTCGACCAGCGGGCAGCCGACCGTCACCTGTCCGGGGACGATCGGCTGCCCTGCTGCGAGAGCGGTGCCGAGCATCTCGGCACCGCGTGTGCCCATCTCGTGGAAGGGCAGCGCGACCGTGGTGAGCTTCGGCCGCAGGTAGGCGGCGATCAGCTCCTGGTTGTCGAACCCGACGACGGCGACGTCGGCGGGGATCGACAGGCCACGTTCCTTGATGGCGTCGTAGGCACCCATGGCGATGCGGTCGGTGCCGCAGAAGAACGCCGTGGGGCGGTCGGCGAGGTCCAGCAGGGCGCACGCACCCAGGTAGCCGCCGTCCGCGGACGAGTCGACCGACACCACGAGGCCGTCCTCGGGCACGACGCCCGCCTCGGTCAGGGCCCGGCGGTAGCCGGCGAGCCGGCCCCGCGCTGCCGCCGTGTCGGGCTCCAGGTTGATGAACCCGATCCGTCGGTGACCGGCCTCGATCAGGTGGCGCGTCGCCGTGTGCCCTCCGCCCTCCTCGTCGGGGACGATCGACGGCAGACGACCGTGCGCGTCGAAGCAGTGGACGAGAATCGTCGGTACGTCGAGGGCGATCGGTGGCAGCGTCACCTCGCGATGGGAGCCCGAGGCGTAGATCAGGCCTTCCACACGCTGTTCCAGCAGCTTCTCCATCGCCGCCTGCTCGAACTCGGGATTGCCTTCCGTCGCCGCGATCAGGAGGAACTTCCCTTCCCGCCACGACCGGTCCTGCGCTCCCTTCACCGTCTCCATGCCGAACGGGCTCGTGACGATCTCCGTCACCAGACCCACCAGTCCGGACCGCTGAGCAGCCAGCGCCCGCGCGGCTGCGTGCGGCCGGTACCCGAGCTCCTCGGCGGCTCGCAGGATCCGCGCACGGGTGGCAGGGGAGACGCTCGTGTCGTCGCGGTTGTTCAGGACGAAGGACACGGCCGTCCGCGACACACCGACTCGTTGGGCGATGTCGCCCATGCGGACCGCCCTCGCTCCATCGCCGGCCATGGCACACCATTCCTGTCGACATCGACTCTTCGGTGGGTGGCGCTCAGCCCGTGTCGGTGAGCTCCGCGGCCTGCTAACGCGCGTTAGGTGGTCGCTTGAGGGGGAGATTACGCGCGTTAGTCGCGGCCCGTCAAGCGCTCCTTCCCTCGGGCTCGAGGCCCCGCGTGCATCGCACTCGTCGGCAGTGAGCGGACCAGGTCGTGACGGCGGGGACGAGGCGGGGGACCTGCTGGTCCTGCAGGGGCTGCTCGTCGAGCGGCTGGTCCGGGAGCACGACCGCCACGAGCGGGTCACCGCTCCGCGCTCACCCCGGAGGCCGATCGGGACGGAGACCAGGGACGTCTCGTCGACCTTCTCACCGACCACGACCACCGTCGGCTCCGAGTTCGGCATCACCGGGCTCTCGAGACCCCGGTCGGGCCGGTACGACGAAGGCCCCGTGACCGCATCTCTGCAGGTCACGAGGCCTTCGTGGTGGAGCCGCCTAAGAGAATCGAACTCTTGACCTTCTCATTACGAGTGAGACGCTCTGCCGACTGAGCTAAGGCGGCGTCGCGGCACCGGGGCGCCGCGAGCGCGCCCACTGTACCCGGAGGTCCTGCCAGGCTCCAAAGCGAGCGCGGCGCGTCACCCGGGAGTCCCCCGCGAGGCCGGCGACGACGTCAGCAGCGGGTGCCCTCCGCGGGCACCTCGCCCTCGAGCAGGTAGGCGTCGACGACCCCGGCCACGCACGGGCGGGAGCGGTTGTAGGCCGTGTGCCCCTCGCCCTCGTAGGTGAGCAGGACGCCCGACGACAGGGTCTCGGCCAGCCGCTCGGCCCAGACGTACGGGGTCGCCGGGTCGTTCGTCGTGCCGACGACGAGGACCGGGTCCGCACCCTCGGCGGCGTAGGACGGCAGGGGCTCGGCGGCAGGGGTCGGCCACTGCGCGCACGTCACACCGCCGTAGGAGAACCACGGGCCGACGGTGGGCGCCGCCGCCTCGACCGCCGCCGCGTCGGCCCGCATCGTCGCGGGGTCGGACGGTGCGCGCCCGTCGGCGCAGCCGATGGCCCAGAACGCCTCGAACATGTTGCTCGGGTACGTGCCGTCGGCCTCGCGGCCGTAGTACGCGTCGGACAGCGTGAGCAGCAGCGAGCCGTCCCCCCGCAGCAGCGCCGCCCGCAGGGCCTCGGTCAGCGTCGGCCAGGCCGCCTGCACGTAGAGCGTCACCGCGATGCCGGAGAAGGCCAGCGCGCCGGTGAGGCGCCGGTCGGTGCCCGTGGGCAGCGGCCCCGCGGTGGCCCGGTCCAGCATCTCGCGGATCTGGGCCATGCCGTCGTCGACGTCCCCGTCCAGCGGGCAGCCGTCCGTCCCGAGGCAGTCGGCGACGTAGGCGCGCAGCGCGCCCTCGAAGCCCGCCGCCTGGCCGGCCGACAGCTCCGTCGAGGTGAGCGTGGGGTCGAGCGCCCCGTCGAGCACGAGCCGCCCGACGCGGTCCGGGAAGAGCGCCGCGTAGGTCGCGCCGAGGGACGTGCCGTAGGAGTACCCGAGGTAGGTGAGCGTCTCGTCGCCGACGAGCGTGCGCAGCAGGTCGAGGTCGCGCGCGGCGCTGACCGTGTCGACGTGCCCCAGCAGCTCGCCCGTGCGCTCCAGGCACTGCGCGCCCACCCGCGCCCACGTCTCGGCGGCCCGGGCCAGCCCGGCGTCGGACGGGTCGACGTCCGCGGCCGTGATCGCATCGAGCTCGGGCCCGTCGACGCAGCGCACCGGGGTGGAGGCCCCCACGCCCCGCGGGTCGAAGCCGACGAGGTCGTAGGCCTCGAGCAGCTCGGGGCTGAACGTCTGCACCGCCTGCGGGACGAAGTCCACGCCGGAGGAGCCCGGGCCGCCGGGGTTCACGAAGAGCGTCCCCCTCCTCTCCCCCGTCGCGGCATGGCGTGCGAGCGCGAGGGTGATCCGCCCGCCCTCCGGGTCCGCCCAGTCCAGGGGCGCCTCGACCGTGGCGCACTCGAGGTCGCCGCACGCCGCCCAGGCGGGCACCTGCTCCGTGAGCTCGCCCGTGCCGGTCGCGGGGGCCGCGGCGCTCGGGGCCTGCGTCACGGTCGTCTGCCGCACGGGGGCCGAGCAGGCGACGAGGGCGAGGAGGGCGAGCGCCGCGACGGCGACCCGCGAGGCGCGCGAGAGCATGCCTCACGGTAACCGGAGGCCCGCCGGGGGCCGGCCGTCGCCCACGCCCCGGCTCAGGTCGTCGGAGGTGACGACGGCCGCGGCGGCGGGCTCGAGGGACGACGGCCTGGTGGGACGGCGTGCGTCACCCCTGCGGCCGCAGCGCGACGGCCATCGCCTCCACGGCCAGCAGCGGCGCGACGTTGCCCTCCAGCCGGGTCCGGGCCGTGCCGACCGCGTCCATGCGCCGCAGGGTCTGCTCCGGCGTGCCGGCGGCGGCCAGCGCCGCCACGTCGGCCGCGTGATCGACGTTGACGAGGTCGACGCCGGCGCCGAGCTGCACCACGAGCACGTCGCGGTAGAGGGACAGCAGGTCGACCATCGCGCGGTCGAGCACGTCCCGCAGGGCCCGGGTGGCCCGGCGCTTCTGCTCCTCCTCGAGGGCACGCACCTGGCCGCGCACCGCCGGCGGCACCGTCGGCGCGTCCGGGTCCGCCCCGAGCACCCGGAGCAGCTCGGCGCGCTCGGCCGCGTCCCGCTCCCCCGTGGCGGCGGCCGCGTCGGCCTGCGCCGTCTCGACGAGCTCCCCCGCCGCCAGCACCGCGTCCCCGACGCCGCGGATGCGCGCCGCGATGCTCAGCACGGCCGCCCGGCGGGCCCGCGCCTCGGGGTCCCGTGCCAGGCGGCGCGCCACGCCGACGTGGCTCTGCGCGGCCCGCGCCGCGCTCTCGGCCACGGCGGGGTCGACGCCGTCCCTCGCGACGAGGAGGCCCGCGACCGCGTCGACGGGCGGGACGCGCAGCGCCACGTGCCGCACCCGGGAGCGCAGCGTGACGAGCACGTCCTGCGGGCTCGGGGCGCACAGCACCCAGACCGTGCGCGGCGGCGGCTCCTCGATCGCCTTGAGCAGCACGTTGCCGCTGGAGTCGTTCAGCCGGTCGGCGTCCTCGACGAGCAGGACGCGCCACCGCCCCTGCGCCGGGGCCCGCTGCGCGAGCTGCACGAGGGGGCGCACGGTGTCGACGCGGATGACGACGCCCTCCGTGGCGACCACCTCGAGGTCGGGGTGGCGACCGGCGAGGGTGGTCGTGCAGTCGTGGCACACCCCGCAGCCGCCCTGCGTGCACTGCAGCGCCGCGGCGAAGGCGCGGGCCGCGTTCGACCGGCCCGACCCGGGCGGGCCCGTGAGCAGCCAGCCGTGGGTCATGCGCGCCGGGTCGGCCGCGGCCTCCGCCAGCACCTCGACGGCGGGCTCCTGCCCGACGAGGTCCGACCAGACGCTCACGACCGCACCGCCGTGGCCAGCGCCGCCCCCACGCGCTCACCGACGGCCGCGGCCAGCTCCGCCACCGGGCGCGTGGCGTCGAGGACGAGCCAGCGGCCCGGGTCCGCCGCCGCGCGACCCAGGAACGCCTCCCGCGTGCGGCGGTGGAAGTCGTCCCCCGCGCTCTCCAGCCGGTCGGGCTCGCCGGTCAGCCGCCCGCGCCCGACGTCCGGGTCGAGGTCGAGCAGCACCGTCACGTCGGGCAGCAGGCCGTCCACGGCCCAGAGGGAGAGGCGCTCGACCTCGTCGGCGCCGAGGTCCCGGCCCGAGCCCTGGTAGGCGACGGAGGAGTCGAGGTAGCGGTCGGTGACGACGACGGCCCCGCGGGCGAGGGCGGGCCGGACGAGGCTGGCCACGTGGTGCGCGCGGTCCGCGGCGTAGATCAGCGCCTCGGTGCGGGCGTCGAGGTGCTCGCCGTGCAGCACTGCCGTGCGCAGCGTGCGCCCCAGCGCCGTGCCCCCGGGCTCGCGCGTGAGCACGACCTCGTGGCCCGCCGCCGCCAGGCGCTCCCCCAGGAGCGCGACCTGCGTCGACTTGCCCGCGCCGTCCCCGCCCTCGAAGGACACGAACAGCCCCCGGCGGGGCGCGGGGGCGTCGGCGAGGGGCACGGCGTCACAGTAGCCGCGACCGGTGACACGCCCCGGCGCCCGTCCCCCGGGCGCCGGGGACTCCTGTCAGGCGGTCGGCGCCTCGCCCGGGTAGGCGACCCCGACCTGGCGGCGCACCTCGTCCATCGTGCGCAGGACGTCGAGCGTGCCGGCCCACGTCATCCGCGGGCTCTCGGTGACGCCGGCGTCGATGCAGCGCGCGACCTCGGCCGCCTCGTACTGCAGGCCCATCGCGAGCTTCTGGTCGAACGTCCACTCGCGGCCGTCGCGGCGGGAGACCTTGAACGACGTCGGCGCGTAGAACGGACCGGCGATGCCGATGTAGCCCTCCGTGCCCGCGACGGAGGCCGTCGTCGGCGTCCGGGCCCACAGCGTCGTCGAGAGGGTGGCCTGCGCCTTCTCGCCGTAGCCCAGCGCGATCGTCAGGTGCCCGTCGACGCCCGTGGACGTCAGGGCGCCGACCGCGGTGACACGGTCGGGCACGCCGAGCACGTCGTGGGAGAAGGACACGGGGTAGACGCCGAGGTCGAGGAGGGCGCCGCCGGCCAGCTCGGGGGCGTAGAGCCGGCTCTTCGGGTCGTGCGCGAAGAACTGCCCGTGGTCGGCGCGGACGGAGACGATCTCGCCGATCTCACCGGCGGCGATGACCTGGTGCATCGCGGCGACGTGCGGCAGGAAGCGCGTCCACATGGCCTCCATGACGAAGACCCCGGCGGCGCGGGCGGCCTCGAAGACCTCCTCCGCCTCCGCCACGTTGCGCGTGAACGCCTTCTCGACGAGGACGTGCTTGCCCGCCCGGATCGCGAGCAGCGCGTGCTCGCGGTGCTCCGAGTGCGGGGAGGCGACGTACACGACGTCGACCTGCGGGTCCTCGACGAGGTCGCGGTACCCCACGTGCACCGTCGGGATGCCGTGCGCGGTGGCGAAGCGGGTGGCGCGGTCGCGGTGGCGCGAGCCGACGGCCACCATCTGCGCCCGCGTGTGGGCCCGGACGGCGTCGGCGAACGCGGCCGCGATCCCGCCGGTGCCGATGATCCCCCAGCGGACGGGCGGGGCGGAGCGCGGGTCCTCGGTGAGTGCCATGGTCGCCAACCTAGCGCCCGGCCGGGGCGGGCGCGGGCGGGTGACCGCGCCGGTCAGGACTTCGACGCCGCCTTGGCCCGCGTCGTCGTGCGTCGGGCCGGGGTCTTCTTCTTGGCGGGGCCGGCCGCGCGCTTCTCCGCGAGGAGCTCCACGGCCTGCTCGCGGGTCAGCGACTCGGGCGTCGCGTCGCGCGGCAGCGTGCGGTTCGTCTCGCCGTCGGTGACGTAGGCGCCGAAGCGGCCCTCCTTCACCACGATGGGCTTGCCGCTCGTCGGGTCCTCCCCGAGCTCCTTGAGCGGCGGGGCGGCCGTGGCGCCGCGGCCGCGCTTGGGCTGGGCGTAGATGGCCAGCGCCTCCTCGAGCGTCACGTCGAAGAGCGCCTCCTCCGAGGCGAGCGTCCGCGAGTCCGTGCCCCGCTTGAGGTACGGGCCGTAGCGGCCGTTCTGCGCCGTGATCTCCTGCCCGGTCTCGGGGTCCGCGCCGACGACCCGCGGCAGGGACAGCAGCCGCAGGGCGTCCTCGAGGGTCACCGTCTGCAGGTTCATCGACTTGAACAGCGACGCGGTGCGGGGCTTGGGCGCCGCCGCCAGCGCCTTCTTCCGCGCGGCCGCCGAGAGGCCCGGGTCGAGCTCGGGCTCGGGCAGGAGCTCGGTGACGTAGGGGCCGTAGCGGCCGTTCTTCGCCACGACCGTCGTGCCCGTCGCGGGGTCCTCCCCGAGCACGAGGTCGCCCTCGGGCTCCGTGCGCAGCAGCTCCAGCGCCTTCTCGAGCGTGAGCTCGTCGGGGGCGAGCTCCTCGGGCACGGCGGCGCGGCGGGGCGTGCCGTCCGCGGTGCTCCCGGTGACGCCCGCGGTGTCCTCCAGGTAGGGGCCGTACCGCCCGACCCGGAGGGCGACGCCGTCACCGATCTCGATGGTGTTGACCTCGCGGGCGTCGATGTCGCCGAGGTTCTCCAGCAGCCCGCGCAGGCCCCCGGCCTCCGGCGTGCCCGAGCGGTCGCCGAAGTAGAACTGCTCGAGCCAGGCCCTCCGGTCGCGGCTCCCGGCCGCGATCTCGTCGAGGTCCTGCTCCATCGCGGCCGTGAAGTCGTAGTCGACGAGCCGCTCGAAGTTCTCCTCGAGCAGCCGCACCACGGCGAACGCGAGCCACGAGGGCACGAGCGCCTGGCCGCGGCTCGTGACGTAGCCGCGGTCCTGGATGACGGAGATCGTCGCCGCGTACGTCGACGGGCGGCCGATCTCGCGCTCCTCGAGCGCCTTCACCAGGCTCGCCTCCGTGTAGCGCGGCGGCGGGGAGGTGCGGTGGCCGTCGGCCGTGAGGTCCGTCGCGGTGAGCGGGTCGCCCTCCGCCATGCGCGGCAGGCGCGCCTCGCCCTTGCCCTCGGCCGGCGCCGCCTCGGCGGCCCCGGCGTCGTACCGGTCGACGTCGCGGCTCTCCTCGTACGCGGCGAGGAAGCCGCGGAAGGTGATGACGGTGCCCGACGCGGAGAACACGGCCGTCGTCGGGCCGTCGGCGAGGGCCGCCGTGGCCGCGAGGCGCACGGAGGCGGTCTGGCCCTTCGCGTCCGCCATCTGCGAGGCGACGGTCCGCTTCCAGATGAGCTCGTACAGCTTGTACTGGTCCCCCGACAGCTCGCGCGCCACCTGGGCGGGCGTGCGGAAGTGGTCCCCCGCCGGCCGGATGGCCTCGTGCGCCTCCTGGGCGCCCTTGGCCTTGCTCGTGTAGATGCGGGCGGTGTCCGGGACGTACTCCGAGCCGTACAGCTCGGCCGCCTGGCGCCGCGCGGCGTCGATCGCCTGCGTCGACAGCGCGGGCGAGTCCGTCCGCATGTAGGTGATGTAGCCGTTCTCGTACAGGCCCTGCGCCGTGCGCATCGTCTGCCGCGCGGACATGCGCAGCTTGCGCCCCGCCTCCTGCTGCAGCGACGAGGTGGTGAAGGGGGCGGCCGGGCGGCGGGAGTAGGGCTTCGTCTCCAGGCTCTGCACGCTCACCTGCGCGTCCGCGAGCCCGGCGACGACGGCCTGCGCCGCGCCCTCGTCGAGCTGCACCGCCTCGGCGGTCCGGAGACGGCCGCGGTCGTCGAAGTCGCGGCCCGAGGCCACCCGGCGCCCGCCGAGCGAGGTCAGCCGTGCACCGAACGTCGGCTCGGCCGCGTCGGCCACCGCGAAGGTCCCCGTGACGTCCCAGTAGTCCGCGGCGACGAAGGCCATCCGCTCGCGCTCGCGCTCCACGACCATGCGCGTGGCGACGGACTGCACGCGACCGGCGGACAGGCCCTTGCCCACCTTGCGCCACAGGACGGGGCTCACCTCGTACCCGTAGAGGCGGTCGAGGATGCGCCGGGTCTCCTGCGCGTCGACGAGGCGCTCGTCGAGCTCGCGGGTGGCCCCCAGCGCGCGCTGGATGGCCTCGGGGGTGATCTCGTGGAAGACCATGCGGTGCACGGGCACCTTGGGCTTGAGCTCCTGCAGCAGGTGCCAGGCGATGGCCTCGCCCTCGCGGTCCTCGTCGGTGGCGAGGTAGAGCTCGTCGGACTCCTTGAGGGCCCGCTTGAGCTCCGCGACCTTCTTCTTCTTGTCCGCGTCGACCACGTAGTAGGGCTCGAAGCCGTGGTCGACGTCGACCGCGAACTTGCCGAACGGGCCCTTCTTCATGTCGGCCGGCAGCTCCGACGGCTGGGGCAGGTCGCGGATGTGCCCCACGCTCGCCTCGACGTCGAAGCCCTCGCCGAGGTACCCGGCGATCGTGCGCGCCTTCGCCGGCGACTCCACGATCACGAGCTTGCGTCCTGCCGCCATCTGTCGGTCCCGTCCCTGCCCACGTCGTCCCCTGCCGGCGGGCGGGGTCCGCCCTCCGGCGACCGGCGCCGCCGGCCGTGCCCGGCCGGTGCCGCGGTGCGGCCCGACCCTACGCTGCCCGGCGCCCGGCTCCGACGCCCGCCCGGGCCGGGGGACGACGGGCCGCCCTCAGCCCCGGCGGGGCGGCCGCTCGCCCGCCGCCTGGCGCAGCGCCAGCAGCAGGGCGAACGTCAGGGCGCTCGCGCCCACGACCCCGGAGCCCGCCCCGAGGTAGGACGTCACGAGGTCGGCGCGCCCGTCGGGGACGGCGCCCGCGGTGCGGACGACCTCCGCCGTGCGCGCCAGCGCGAGGGCACCCACCGCGGCGAGCACGAGGCCCGCGACGAGCAGCAGGCCCGTCACCGCGCGGCGGACGCCGCGGCCCCGCCCGGCGCCGGCGGTCGCGAGGTCGGCCCGGGGCACCGCCGCGGTGTCGGCCCGGCCGACGGCCGGCGGCTCCACCCGGCGGGGGGCGAGCGCGACGAGGGCGCAGGCGGCCGCGCCCCAGACCAGGACGACCGCGAGCGCCGCCACCACGTCCGAGGGCCGGTGCCACTGCCCGACGAGCACGGAGAAGCCCGTGGCGGCGGTGAAGGCCGCACCGAGCAGGGCCGCCCACGGACGCACCCGCGGGGGCACGACGAGGAGCAGGGCGGCGGAGACGGAGGCGGCGGCGGTCGTGTGCCCGCTGGGCAGCGCGTTCTCGGCGCCGGCGTAGGAGACGCCGAGGTCGGGCCGCTCGAGGACGACGTGCTTGAGCAGCCGCGTGGTGACGTTGGCGCCGCCCATGAGCAGCGCCACCTGGACCGCGAGGCCCCACCGACGACGGGCGAGCGCGATCGCCGCGGCGCCGAGCAGCACCGCGGCCACGGAGCCGACGGACACGACCTCGAGCACGTCGCTCGCCACCGTCCACAGCCGCGACCGGCCGAACGTCGCGCCCCGGAACGCGGCCTCGTCGACCGCCTGGCCCGTCGTCGTCGTGACGAAGGCCCACCACGACGCCCACACGGCTGCAGCGGCGGCGAGCGCCAGCGCCAGCGCGAGCGCCGCGACACCCGGCCGCGAGCGCCGGGCGGGCCGGTCCTCCTGCGACGGCGGCAGCGACCACGCCGTGCCGTCGCCGGGCCCGCCCGGGGCCCCGGCGCGCGGCACCCCGACGGGTCCGCGCGGGCGTCCCGCGCGGGTCCGGGTCGGGGGCGAGGACGTCACGCGCCCACGGTAGGTCACCCGCCCGTGCCGGGGCCGGGGCTCCACGGGATGCTCACACCCGGTGCACGGCGCCCCCGCCGGGGACGGTCCCGGCCGACGGCGGACGACGGCGGACCAGGCTCCGGCGTCGCCCGCCCGAGGCGTCAGAGGACGAAGTGCCGCACGGCCTGCTGGAGCTCCCCGCTCATCGCGAGCAGGTCCCGGGCCGACCCCTCCACGCTGCCCGCGCCCGCGCTCGAGCGCTGCGTGGCCTCGGCGACGCCGGAGATGCTCCCCGCGATCTCGGAGGAGCGGCCCGCCGCCTCCCCGACGTGTCGCGTCATCTCCTGGGTCGTGGCGGTCTGCTCCTCCACGGCGGAGGCGATGGTCGTCTGGTAGTCGCTGATGCGGGCGACGACCTCGCTGATCTCGGCGATGGCGTCGACCGCGCTCGCCGTGTCGGCCTGGATCGCCTCGACGCGGCGGGCGATGTCCTCCGTGGCGCGGGCGGTCTCGGAGGCGAGCTCCTTGACCTCGCCGGCGACGACGGCGAAGCCTTTGCCGGCCTCGCCCGCGCGGGCGGCCTCGATGGTCGCGTTCAGCGCCAGCAGGTTCGTCTGCTCCGCGATGGAGGTGATCGTCTTGACGACGTTGCCGATCTCCTGGCTCGAGGCGCCGAGCCGCTCGATCTGGCCGTTCGTCGCCAGCGCGCGCTCCGTGGCGTGCGCGGCGACGGTGGCGGCCTCGTTCGCGTTGCGGGAGATCTCGCGGATGCTGGCACCCATCTCCTGGGCGCCGGAGGCGACGGTCTGCACGTTGCGGCTGACCTGGTCGGCCGCGCCCGCGACGACGTCGGCCCGCTCGGAGGCGTCGGCGAGGCTCTCGACGATGGTGCCCGTGGACGCGGTGAGGCCCTGCGCGGCGCCGCCGAGGCGGTCCGCGGAGCGTGCGACGACGCGGACCACGTCCGACATCGCCTCCAGGCCGCGGTTGAGGGCCTCGCCCATGCCGGCGATCTCGTCGGAGCCCGTGACGTCGGCGCGGGCGGACAGGTCCCCGGCCGCCATGGCGTCCAGGACGGCGACGAACCGGCGCAGCGGCGCCCCGACGCGGCGGGCGACGACCGCGCCCAGGGCGAGGGACAGGACGGTGAGCGCGACGACCACGAGCACCGTCGTCACGAGGCCGGCGCGGTAGGCGGCGTGCGCCTGCTCGGCCGTCGCGGACGCCTGCGCCCGGGAGGCCCCGGCGGCGTCGCGCAGGCTCTCGCCCATCCGCTGCTCGAGGGAGCCGACGGTCGCGACGCTCTCGCGGAAGGTCTGCACGTCCCCGGCGGCGGCCGCCGCGGTGAGCTCGGCGACGGCGGCGTCCCGCTCGTCGACGAGGGTGCCGAAGGTCTCGAGCGCGTCCTGCGCCGCGGCCGTGAGCGGCAGCGCCAGGGCCGCGTCGAGGTCCTCCCGCATCGCGGCGCCGAGCTCGGCGGCCTCCGCCCCCAGGCGGGCGGCCTCCTCCTCCGGCATCCCCGGCAGGCCCGCCCGCGCCGAGGCGGCCTGCGCCTGCCAGTACCCGACCTCGACCGCGCGGACGGCGTCCGTCGGCACGGCGCCGAGCGTCTGCACGTCGGTGGCGCGCTGGTCCAGCGTCCGCATGCTCGACACGGCGTAGGCCCCCAGGCCCACGGTCAGCACCGAGACCAGGACGAAGGCGGCGAGGAGGCGGGCGCGCAGCGAGCGGCGCGGGTCGAGGTTCATCGGGAGGGCTCCGGGGGGCGAGGGGTCGGCACGTCCCCCGTCCTGTCGGCCGCGCGCCGCCGGACCTGACCGGACCGGGGCGGCCTCACCCGGTCGGCGGACCGCTCCCGGGTGGCGCAGCGGTGCGGCGGACCCGCGTCCCAGGGAACGCCCAGGACCGCGTCAGCCGCTCCCCAGCGTCGCCGCCGAGGGTGGGGGCATGACGACGACGACCGGGCGCCCCGGCGCCGCGCCCCTCCCCGACGGCGCGGACGCCCCGGGCCGCACCTCCCGTCCCGGGTCCGACGACCCCCTGGCCGACGGGACCGACGGCGGCGAGGTCCTCGTCGTCGGGGGGCTGCGGCTCGACGAGGCCGCGGGCCGCGTGGAGCGCGACGGGGAGGAGATCCGCCTGACGCGGCGGGAGCGCGAGCTGCTCCGCTACTTCATGGCCAACCCCCGCCGGGTGCTGTCCAAGACGCAGATCCTCGACCGCGTGTGGCGCGACGACACCCCCGGCCGCGGCAACGTGGTCGAGCTGTACGTGTCCTACCTGCGCCGCAAGATCGACCGCGGGCGGACGCCCATGCTGCACACGCTGCGGGGCGTCGGCTACGTGCTGCGCCCCGCGACCTGAGGACCGCGCGACCCGGGAGCCGGGTGGCGGGTGCGTCAGAGCGGGTAGGCGTCGGCGAGCGCGGCGACGTCCGCCGCCGGGCCCGTGAGCAGGACGACGACCGTGCCGTTCGACCACACGGCGACCCCCGAGCCGTCGGCGGCGGTGCCGTCCGTGCGCGTGCCGGCGGGCGCCCCGCCCACGAGGACCTCCGTGGGCGCGGCCACCGTGCCGCCCGCCGCGGCGACCCCCGCCGCCAGCTCCCCGGCGACCGCGGCCGCCTCCTCGGGCGTGCGCCACTGGCCGACGCGCACCGTGGCCGTGGACGCCCCGTCGGAGAGGGTGTCCTGCCACGCCTCGAGGGCGCCGCGCAGGGGCCACTCGCCGTCGGGGGCCGAGCCCGTGAGCGCGTACGCCAGCACCGTGGCCGGCAGCACGGCGGTGAGGGCCGTGCCGGCGGGGCGCGCCGCGGGCGGCAGGGTCGGGGTCGGCAGCGGGGCGACGAGGGTCACCGTCGGCTGCGGCGCGGCCGCGGGGACGTCACCGCCGCGACCGGGCAGCACCACCGCCGCGACGAGCCCGGCGGCGACGAGGGCCCCCGCGGCCACGAGCACGGGCGGACGCCGCCACACCGGTGCCGGTGCCGTGGTGCCCGACGCACCCGGGTCGCTGTCCGTCACGTGCCCCTCCGCCTCCCGCCGCGGCGTGGTCGTCCGGGCGCGGGCGAGCCTAGCGACGCCGCCGTCCCGGGCCCCGGACCCCGCCCGGACGCGCCCGGCGTGGCGGCGGGCGGGGCGGCGGGCGGGGCGTGTCGGTGGCGGGCCGTAGGTTGCGCCGCATGACAGCAGCGGGCGTGCGGCGGGCCGACCGGACGGGGCGTCCCGCCTTCCGGTGCACGGAGTGCGGGTGGGGCACGGGCAAGTGGGCCGGGCGCTGCGGCGAGTGCCAGGCGTGGGGGACGCTCGTCGAGGACGCGCCCTCGGCCGGACCCCGGACCCAGGCGGTGGCGCCCTCGCGCACCCCGGCCCTGCCGATCGACCAGGTGGATGTCGAGACCGCCCGGGCGCGCCCCACGGGCGTCGACGAGCTCGACCGCGTGCTCGGCGGCGGCCTCGTGCCGGGCGCCGTCATCCTCCTGGCGGGCGAGCCCGGCGTGGGCAAGTCGACCCTGCTGCTGGACGTCGCCGCCCGGGCCGCCCGCACCGGGCGGCGCGTGCTCTACGTGACCGGGGAGGAGTCGGCCGGGCAGGTCCGGCTGCGTGCCGGCCGGATCCGGGCGCTCGACCCGGGGCTGCTCCTGGCGGCGGAGTCCGACCTCGCGACCGTCCTGGGCCACGTGGCCGCGAGCGACCCCGACCTCCTCGTGGTCGACAGCGTCCAGACGATCGCCTCGGCCCAGGTCGAGGGCGCACCGGGCGGCGTGGCGCAGGTGCGGGAGGTCGCGGCCGCCCTCATCGCCGCCGCCAAGTCGCGCGACATGCCCGTCGTGCTCGTCGGACACGTGACGAAGGAGGGCGCCGTCGCCGGGCCGCGGACGCTGGAGCACCTCGTGGACGTGGTGTGCCAGTTCGAGGGGGACCGCCACTCGCGCCTGCGGCTGCTGCGGGCGACGAAGAACCGCTACGGCCCCACGGACGAGGTCGGCTGCTTCGACCTGTCGGAGCAGGGCATCGTCGGGCTGACCGACCCCAGCGGCCTGTTCGTCTCCCAGGCGCTCCACCACGTGCCGGGCACCTGCCTCACGGTCAGCCTCGAGGGCCGGAGGCCCCTGGCGACGGAGGTCCAGGCGCTCGTCGCGCCGAGCATGACGCCCAACCCGCGCCGGACCACGTCCGGCGTCGACGCCTCGCGGCTGGCCATGGTGCTGGCCGTGCTGCAGCGGCGACTCGGCACCCGGCTCGCCGACCAGGACGTCTACCTGTCCACCGTCGGGGGCGCGCGCGCCGTCGAGCCCGCGGCCGACCTCGCCCTGGCGCTGGCCGCGCTGAGCTCGCGCGAGGACCTGCCGCTGCCGCGCGGGCTCGTGGCGGTCGGCGAGGTCGGGCTGGCCGGGGAGATCCGGACCGTCTCGGGGCTGGGCCGGCGCCTGGCGGAGGCGGCCCGCCTCGGCTTCACGCGGGCGGTCGTGCCCGCGCACGGCACCGACGGCCTCACCCCGCCCGAGGGGCTGACCGTGCTGCCGGTGGCGGACCTGGCCGCGGCGGTCGTGGGCCTCGGCCTCGACCGGGACGCCACGGCCGGGGCCGGCAGCGGCCGGTAGCGGTCACGAGCAGGCCCTCCGTCGCGGTGGACCGGCCCCGTACCATGCACGCGTGGCAGCCCCCGGCACGGACGACCTCCTGCGCTCGACGCTGGTCGCCGTCGCCCCCGGCAGCGAGCTGCGCGACGGCCTCGAGCGCATCCTGCGCGGCCGCACGGGCGCGCTCATCGTGCTGGGCTTCGACCGCACCGTGGAGTCCATGTCGTCGGGCGGCTTCGTCCTCGACGTCGAGTTCTCGGCGACCCGCCTGCGCGAGCTGTGCAAGATGGACGGCGCGGTCGTCGTCGACCGGGACATCTCGCGCATCGTGCGCGCCAACGTCCAGCTGCTGCCCGACGCCTCCATCGAGACGTCCGAGTCGGGCACCCGGCACCGCACCGCGGAGCGCGTCTCGAAGCAGACGGCCTTCCCCGTCGTCACCGTGTCGGCGTCCATGCGCATCGTCGCGCTGTACGTCAGCGGCCAGCGGTACGTGCTCGAGGACTCCACGACGATCCTCTCCCGCGCGAACCAGGCCCTCGCCACCCTCGAGCGCTACAAGAGCCGTCTCGACGAGGTCAGCGGCACCCTGTCGGCGCTGGAGATCGAGGACCTCGTCACGGTCCGGGACGTCTCCGCCGTGGTGCAGCGCCTGGAGATGGTCCGGCGCATCTCCGAGGAGATCGAGGGCTACACGGTCGAGCTCGGCACCGACGGGCGCCTGCTCACCCTCCAGCTCGACGAGCTCGTCGGCGGCCTCAGCACCGACCGCGAGCTCGTGGCCCGCGACTACCTCGACCTCACGCGCACGGACGCCGCGTCCGTGCTCGACGCGCTCGCGGGGCTCACCTCCACCGAGCTGCTGGACATGGCCCTCATCGCCCGCGTGCTCGGGCTCCCGGGAGGCGGCGACGCGCTCGACGCCGCCGTCGGGCCCCGCGGCTACCGCCTGCTGTCCAAGGTGCCGCGCCTGCCGGGCACGATCGTCGACCGGCTCGTCACGCACTTCGGCGGGCTGCAGAAGCTGCTCGCGGCGGGCATCGACGACCTCATGGCCGTCGAGGGCGTCGGCGAGCAGCGGGCCCGGGCCGTCCGCGAGGGGCTGTCCCGCCTCGCCGAGTCGAGCATCCTCGAGCGCTACGTCTGACGGCGCCCGTCCTCGACGCGCTCAGCCGAGGGTGAAGACCGCGGGTGCCGCGTCCACGCCGCCGACCCGCAGCGTGAGGGCGTAGGTCCCCGCCCCCGGCGAGGGCAGCCCGCCGGGGCACCCGGCCGCGGACCGCTCGCGCGGCCAGGCGAGGGTCGAGGTGTCCACGGCGTCGGCGGCGAGGAGCAGCGGGCGGCTGTCGTCCGCGGGCGCGCAGTCCTTGTTCGACCAGACGCGGTCCGTGCCGCTGGTGAGCACGAGCTCGCGGTGGGCCTCGCCGGCGTCGACGAGGCACGGCGCGTCGCCGGTGTTCCTCAGACCGATCTCGAAGGTCGGGTCGGAACCCGCCGGGAACTCGGGCGCGGCGGGCGTGAGCGTCACCGCGAGGTCGGCGGGTGCGCAGACGGCGACACCGCCGACGGTGGTCGGGCTGGGGCTGGGGGTCGGCGGGGGTGCCGTCGGCGTGGCCGCCGCGCCCGCGCCCGCGGGGTCGGCGTCGCCGGTCGTGCCCCCGGCGGCGGGTGCGGCCGGCCCCTCGGCACCGCCGCCCCGCTCCGGCGCGCCCGGGTCGGCCCCGGCGGTGGCGAGCCACACGACGAGCACCGCGACGAGCAGCAGCGGCAGGCCGAGGACGACGGCGCGGCGCACCCAGTAGACGCGCGCGGGCAGCGGACGTGCGGGTGCTCCCACGGCAGGCCTCCGTCCCTCGTCGCGCCCCGTGCCGGGCGCCGGTCCCGCCGGGCCCCGTCCCGGCGCGGACCACGGTAGGGCCGCGGGGACCGCCGACGACGGGGGCACGCCGCGCCACCTCCGTCCCGACGCGATCCGCCGGCCGAAGGGCATGGGGGGCGGGCTCGCGGGGCGGGCTCGCGGGGCGGGCGGGCGCCTCACGACCCGGCGCTGGCCGCGACCCGCACGGACCCGACGCACCGTCGGGACCGTCGGGACCGTCGGGACCATCGGGACCGTCGGGAGGGTCGGCCGGGTCGGCGGGCTGGGGCAGGATGACGCGGTGCCTCCGCCCGCGCCCTCCGTGCCGGCCGCCGCCGCGCCCGCCCCCGCGCCCGCGGACCGGACGGTCGCGGAGGTGCGCAGGCTCGTCGTCGCGTGGTTCGGCGAGCACCGGCGGGACCTGCCGTGGCGCGCCGCGGACCGCACGCCGTGGGGCGTCCTCGTCAGCGAGGTGATGCTCCAGCAGACGCCGGTGGCGCGCGTCGAGCCGGCGTGGACGGCGTGGATGGACCGATGGCCCACGCCGGCCGACCTCGCCGCCGCCCCGACGGACGCCGTGCTGCGCGCCTGGGACCGCCTGGGCTACCCGCGCCGGGCGCTGCGGCTGCAGGAGTGCGCCCGGGCGCTCGTCGAGCGGCACGGCGGACGCGTGCCCGGCACGCCCGAGGAGCTCCTGGCGCTGCCCGGCGTCGGCGCGTACACCGCCGGGGCAGTCCTCGCCTTCGCGTTCGGGCGGCGCTCCGTCGTCCTCGACACCAACGTGCGCCGCGTGGTCGCGCGCGCGCTCGGCGGGCAGGCGCTGCCGGCCCCGGCGCTGACGGCGTCGGAGGCGCGGGCGGCGGAGGCGCTGCTGCCCGACGACGACGCCGGGGCCGCCGCCTGGGCCGCCGCGTCCATGGAGCTGGGGGCCCTGGTGTGCACCGCGCGGGCGCCGCGCTGCGGGGACTGCCCGGTCGAGCACCTGTGCGCCTGGCGCACCGCCGGCCGCCCGGCCGACGCGCACGCCCACCGGCGGCGCGTCCAGTCCTGGACCGGGTCGGACCGGCAGGTGCGGGGGCGCGTCATGGCCCTGCTGCGCGAGGCGCCGGGCGCGGTCCCCGAGGACGTCGTCGCCGGCGTCTGGCCCGACGGCGCCCAGCTGCGCCGGTGCCTGGCCGCCCTGGTGGCCGACGGCCTCGTCGTCGGGCGTCCCGGGCCGGGCGACGACGACCCGCCCGCCTACGCGCTGCCGTCCTGAACCACCGGCGCGGCGGCGGCTCGGCGGCGATCCGGCGGCGGCCCGGCGGCGCCTACAGCTCGACGAGCATCCGCGTGTTGCCCAGGGTGTTGGGCTTCACGCGCGCGAGGTCGAGGAACTCCGCGACCCCGTCGTCGTGCGAGCGCAGCAGCTCGGCGTAGACCTCGGGCGTCACCGGCGTGCCGGCGATCTCGCGGAAGCCGTGGGTGCGGAAGAAGTCGACCTCGAACGTGAGGCAGAAGACGCGCGACAGTCCCAGGCCGCGCGCCCGCGCGAGGAGGGCGTCGACGAGCGCGTGCCCCACGCCCTGCCGGCGTGCCGAGGGTGCCACCGCGAGCGTGCGGATCTCGGCGAGGTCCGACCACATGACGTGCAGGGCCCCGCAGCCGAGCAGCCCGGCGGCCGGTGCACCTGCCGTGGCGCCCGACGACCCGGCCCCGCCCTCGGGGAGCCCCTCGGCGACGAGGAACTCCTGGACGGCTTCGTAGAGGCCGACCCACTCCTTGGCCAGCAGGATGCGGTCCGTGGCGTAGGGCTCGACGAGGTCGTGGATGGCGTGCACGTCGGCGGGCCGGGCGGGGCGGACGTGGAACGGGCTCACGGCCGCCGACCCTAACCGTCACGCGCGGGGCGGCGCCGCCGGGCCGGGGGGCCCGGACCCGCGCGGACCCCCGGTGCGGGCGCCGCCCGTCGCGCTCCGGCTCAGCCCGCGGTGCCGGTGCGCGCCGGCGCCGCCCGGCCCCGGCCCGCCGCGCGCGGCTGCGCGTGCTCCAGGAGCCGGGTCGCCGTGAGCTCGTCGATGACGAGGTCCGTCACGACCCCGGCGCGCAGCGCGGCCAGCAGCGGCGCGACCTTGTTGTCCCCGGCCACGACGCAGACGCGCCGCGGGACGCGCACGAGCTCCTCGGGGGTGGGGCCCGTGGCGCGGGCGTTGAGGCGGACGTCGCGCCACGACCCGTCGGCGCGCAGGAACACGGTGCACACGTCCCCCACGACGCCCTCCTGGTGCAGCGTCGCGACGTCCTGCTCGTCGAGGTAGCCCGCCGCGTACACGTGCGAGGGCACCGCGCCGGCCACCGCACCCACGCTGAACAGCGCGATGTCTGCACGTCGTTGCATGTCCAGGACCCGGAGCACGGAGCGCTCCTGCCACATGGCGCGCTTCGTCGCCGGGAAGTCGAAGAACGCCGGGACGGAGAAGTGGTGCACGGCGGCGCCGAACGCGGAGCCGAAGCTCGAGATGAGGTCGCTGGCGTACTCGACGCCGGACGTGCGCATGTTGGCGGCGCCGTTGAGCTGGACCACGGCCGAGCCCCGGGTGGGCTTGGGCACGAGGAAGCGGGACACCGTCGCCAGGGTGGTCCCCCACGCGACGCCCAGCACCATGTCGGAGTCGAACCACGACGACAGGAGCCGCGCGGCCGTCATGGACACCTGGTCCAGGCGCTCCACCTGGCCCGCGGAGTCCGGCACGGGCACCACGTAGGCGTCGATGCCGAAGGTCGCGGTGATCGTCCGCCCCAGGCCGGGCGCACGCGTGCTCGCCGGCCGCAGGGTGATCTCGACCAGCCCCGTCTCGCGCGCCCGCTTGATGAGGCGGGACACGGTGGAGCGCGACGTGCCGAGGTGCCGGGCGATGACCTCCATCTTCAGGTCCTGCAGGTAGTACATCGAGGCGGCACGGAGCACGTCCTGCTCGCGTTCCACTCCGCTCACGGGCCCGACCCCCTCGCCCTCGACCGTGCCGCGCTGCACGGACGTCCACCGTGCACGACGGTAGCCATCCCCCGTCCCGGCGCCACCGCTGCACGTCTGTTCATCGCAGTTGCGCGAACGTTCGCGACATCGCGACGATACGCGTCGAGCACGACGCCAGGCGAGCCCCACGACGCCTCGCGCCCCCGGGGAGCACCCGGACGGCGCGGACCCAGGCCCGACCGGTGCGACGACGCACGACGAGAGGACCCGCATGAGAACTGCGCCGCTCACGAAGCAGGCCCGCACGGACGCCCTGGACCGGCTCCGCCGCAGCACGGACAAGGACGCGGAGCTGGACGTCCTCGTCGTCGGCGGTGGCGTGACCGGTGCGGGCATCGCGCTCGACGCGGTCAGCCGCGGCCTGTCCGTCGCGGTCGTCGAGGGGCAGGACTGGGCGGCGGGGACCTCCTCGCGCTCGTCCAAGCTCGTCCACGGCGGCCTGCGCTACCTGCAGATGCTCGACTTCCACCTCGTCCGCGAGGCGCTGACGGAGCGCGACCTGCTCATCCAGCGCATCGCCCCGCACCTGGTCAAGCCCGTCTCCTTCCTCTACCCGCTGGAGCACCGGGTCTGGGAGCGCGCCTACGTCGGCGCCGGCGTCGCGCTGTACGACACGCTCGCCTCGGTGAACGGCGCCAAGCGCGCCATGCCGATCCACCGCCACCTCACCCGCAAGGGCATGGAGCGCCTGTTCCCCGACCTGCGCCACGACGCCGCGATCGGCGCCGTCCGGTACTGGGACGCCAGCGTCGACGACGCCCGCCTCGTCGAGACGCTCGTGCGCACCGCGGTCTCCTACGGCGCGCACGCCGCGTCGCGGACGCAGGTCGTGAAGATGCACACGACGCAGGCCGGCGCCGTCACCGGTGCCGAGCTCGTCGACCTCGAGACGGGCGAGCACCTCGACGTGCGCGCCCGCGCGGTCATCAACGCCACGGGCGTGTGGACGGAGCAGACGGAGGAGCTCGCCGGCACGGACGGCGGGCTGCGCGTGCTCGCGAGCAAGGGCATCCACATCGTCGTGCCGCGCTCGCGCATCGCGGGCAACACCGGTTTGATCCTGCAGACCGAGAAGTCGGTCCTCTTCATCATCCCGTGGTCGCGCTACTGGGTCATCGGCACCACGGACACCCCGTGGGAGCAGGAGCTGACGCACCCCGTCGCCACCTCCGAGGACATCGACTACGTCATCGAGCACGCGAACACCGTGCTGGCGCGGCCCCTCACCCGCGAGGACGTCATCGGCACGTGGGCGGGGCTGCGGCCCCTCCTCCAGCCGGGGACGAAGGAGGGCACCTCGTCGGCCAAGGTCTCGCGCGAGCACACCGTCGCGTCGCCGACGCCGGGCCTGACCGTCATCGCCGGCGGCAAGCTCACGACGTACCGGGTGATGGCCAAGGACGCGGTCGACTTCGCGATCGGCTCCCGCGCCACCACGCTCCCCTCGCTCACGCACGACCTGCCCCTCGTCGGCGCGGAGGGCCTGTCGGTCTTCCAGCGCCGCTCGAAGGCCATCGGGGACCGGTACGGCTGGGACAAGTTCCGCATGGACCACCTGCTGCACCGGTACGGGTCCCTGCTGCCCGAGCTGCTCGAGCTGTGCGACGAGGACCCCTCGCTCGCCCTGCCGCTCGAGCACGCCCCGGCGTACGTCGGCGCGGAGATCGTCTACGCCGCCAGCCACGAGGGCGCGCTGCACCTCGACGACGTGCTCATGCACCGCACCCGCCTCAACTACGAGCAGGCGGACAAGGGCGTGGGCGCGCTCGAGCAGATCGCCGACCTCGTCGCGCCGGTGCTCGGGTGGGACGCGGCGACGCGGCAGCGGGAGATCGACGCGTACGTCGCCCGTGCGGAGGCCGAGGACCGGGCCGCGCAGCAGCCCGACGACGCCACCGCCGAGCGCGTGCGGCTCGCCGCCGACGACATCACGCCGCTCCTGCCCCTGGGCGGCACCGACGGCCCCGGCGGCAACCCCGGGGCCGGCCTCAAGCCCGGGTCCCCGCCCGGGCGCGGCACCGCCACCCCGGTCGGCACCTAGACCCGGCCGGCCGGCGGCCCCGTCGGACGCGCGCACCGCGTCCGGGTGAGGCCGCCGGCCGGCCCGAGGCCGGTGGACGTCCCCTCCCGTCCGCCGACCACCGCCGCACCGCCCCACGCCCGGCGTGGGAGCGGTCCCGGCGGGCACCACCGCCCCGCGGACCTGCCGCCCGGGGCGTGCACGGACAACGACGTCGACAGAAGGGCCTGCGATGGACTCCATCAGCATCGGGGACGCACTCGTCTCCGAGTTCCTCGGCACCGCCATGCTCCTGCTCCTCGGAGCCGGCGTGGTCGCCAACGTGATCCTGCCCCGCACCAAGGGGTTCGGCGGCGGCTGGCTGCTCATCAACTTCGGGTGGGGCCTCGCCGTGTTCGCCGGCGTGTACGTGGCGTTCAAGTCGGGCGCCCACCTCAACCCCGCCGTGACGCTGGGCATCTGGGCCAGCGGCGCGGAGACCTTCGCCGAGGGCGTGCCCGTCACGGTCGCCAACGGCTTCCTCTACGTGGTCGTGCAGGTCCTCGGCGCCATGGTCGGCGCCGTCCTGGCCTTCCTCGCCTACAAGAAGCACTTCGACCAGGACGCCGACCCGGCCGTCAAGCTCGGCGTGTTCTCGACCGGGCCCGAGCTCCGCTCGTACGGGTGGAACTTCGTCACGGAGGTCCTGGGCACCTTCGTGCTCGTGTTCGTCGTGCTGGCGTTCTCGCAGAACCCCGCCCAGCTCGGCGCCCTTCCGGTCGCCCTGCTCGTCGTCGCGATCGGCGCGAGCCTCGGCGGCCCCACGGGGTACGCCATCAACCCCGCCCGTGACTTCGGCCCCCGCATCGCCCACGCCTTCCTGCCCATCAAGGGCAAGGGCACGTCCGACTGGGCGTACGCGTGGGTGCCGGTCGCCGGCCCCGCCGTGGGTGGCATCCTCGCGGGCCTCGTCGCCCGCTGGTACATCCCCGCCTGACCCGCACGCCCCTCTCTCGACACCGACGACGAAAGAAGGCACGAATGGCCGAGCAGTACGTCATCGCCATCGACCAGGGCACGACGAGCAGCCGGGCGATCCTCTTCGACCACAGCGGCTCCATCGTCTCCGTGGGCCAGAAGGAGCACGCGCAGATCTTCCCGCGCGCCGGCTGGGTGGAGCACGACGCCGAGGAGATCTGGAACAACGTCCGCGAGGTCGTCGCCCTCGCCCTCACCCGCGCGAACAAGACGCACCACGACATCGCCGCCGTGGGCATCACGAACCAGCGCGAGACCGCGGTCGTCTGGGACCGCACGACGGGCAAGCCCGTCTACAACGCCATCGTCTGGCAGGACACCCGCACCCAGAAGATCGCGGACGACCTGGCGGCGCTCGGCGGCGGCAACGACCGCTACAAGGAGCGCGTGGGCCTGCCCCTGGCCACGTACTTCTCGGGCCCGAAGATCCGCTGGATCCTCGACAACGTCGAGGGCGCCCGCGAGAAGGCCGAGAAGGGCCAGCTGGCGTTCGGCAACACGGACGCCTGGGTGCTGTGGAACATGACCGGCGGCGTCGACGGCGGCGTGCACGTCACCGACGTCACCAACGCCTCGCGCACCATGCTCATGAACGTCGACTCCCTCACGTGGAACGAGGAGATCGCCGCGGAGATGGGCGTCCCGCTGTCCATGCTCCCGGAGATCCGCTCCTCCTCCGAGGTGTACGGGCACGGGCGTCAGGGCGGCATGGTCCCGGGCGTGCCGATCGCGGGCATCCTCGGCGACCAGCAGGCGGCCACCTTCGGCCAGGCCTGCTTCGAGGTCGGCACCGCCAAGAACACGTACGGCACCGGCAACTTCATGCTGCTCAACACGGGCACGGAGCCGGTCCCCTCGAAGAACGGCCTCCTGACGACCGTCGCCTACAAGATCGGCGACGCCCCGCAGGTGTACGCGCTCGAGGGCTCCATCGCCGTGACGGGCTCGCTCGTGCAGTGGCTGCGCGACAACCTCGGCTTCTTCATGGAGGCCCAGGACGTCGAGTACCTGGCCTCGAAGGTCGAGGACAACGGCGGCGCGTACATCGTCCCGGCGTTCTCGGGCCTGTTCGCCCCGTACTGGCGCTCCGACGCCCGCGGCGCGATCGTCGGCCTCACGCGGTACGTCAACCGCAACCACCTGGCCCGTGCCGCCCTCGAGGCGACCGCGTTCCAGACCCGCGAGGTCCTCGACGCCATGAACGCCGACTCCGGCGTGGCGCTGAAGGAGCTCAAGGTCGACGGCGGCATGACCGCCAACAACCTGCTCATGCAGTTCCAGGCGGACATCCTCGACGTGCCGGTGGTGCGTCCGAAGGTGGCCGAGACGACCGCCCTGGGCGCCGCGTACGCCGCGGGCATCGCCGTGGGCTTCTGGGGCGGCGAGCAGGACGTCCGCGACAACTGGGCGGAGGACAAGCGCTGGACGCCGGACATCGACCCGACGGACCGCGACCGCCAGTACCGCCTGTGGAAGAAGGCCGTCCAGAAGACCCTCGACTGGGTCGACGACGACGTGCAGTGACGCCCCGCGCGTGACGACGGCCCCGGCACACCGTGCCGGGGCCGTCGTCGTCCCCCGCGGAGCCGACGTCTCCCTCCCCGACGAGATGCCGGTCACGGCCGCTCGCCCCCGGTCGTATCCCACGCGAGGACGCACCTCGTCGGGTCAGGGCCGTCCGGCCACGGACCGGTACCCGCCCGGCCCGACGCCCGCCGCCCCGCCCCTCCCTCCCGACGAGATGCCTGTTCCGGCTGCTCGTAGACCGCCGTACCCGACGCGAAGCGGCACCTCGTCGGGGGGTCGCGACGTCGGGGCGACCACGAGGACCTCGTCGGGGGTCGCGACGTCGGGGCGACCACAGACCCGCGGGGTCGTCCGCGCCTCGTGCGGACGTGTCGGCGACCGCACGGTGCGGGCCGCACCGAGGTCCCATCGGTGCGTGCGACGACCTGCGCCCCTTCCCGCCGATCTCCTGCCCGGACCCTTCCGCAGCGCCGACGCGGTCAGCGCCGGTGTCCCCGCTGCGCGCCTGCGGCGGTCGGACCTGACGGCGCCCGTCCGCGGGACCCGCGCCGCCGCCGCGAGCGCGCCGGACCCGCTCGCCGCGCTGGCCGAGCGCTGCCGGGCCCTGCTCCTCGTCGCCCCGCGCTCCTGCTGTGCGGCGAGATGCCGGTTGCGAACGGCGTGCGGTGCTGGGGAGCGGTCCGGACCGGCATCTCGTCAGGGTTGGGGGCCAGCGGCCGCGCGGATGGGTCCGCGGGCGGGGACCGTCGGGCCGGGCGGTCGAGTCCTGGACGACCGGCCGGGGCCGCCGTCAGGAGGGGGTGTCCTCGACGAGGACGAGCGTGCTGCCGGCGGGGTCCGCGAGGGTGAACATCGGCGGGGCGAAGTCCGTGACGAGGTACTCGTCGGGCGCGGCGCCGGCGTCGGTGAGGGTCGCGTGCGCCGCGGCGGCGTCCTCGGTGCGGTAGCGCACGCCGATCGGCAGCCCGCTCGCCCGGGTGAGGAGCGCGACGCCGATCGGCGAGCCCGGCGGCGCGACCTCGAGCCAGCGGGCCCCCGGCCACACCTCCACGTCGGCGCGGACCTCGAACCCGAGGACGTCGCGGTAGAAGGCGAGGGCCCCGTCCTGGTCCTGCACCTCGACGGACACGCTCTGGATCCCGCTCACGATGCTCATGCGGGTGCAGACCGCGGCGGCGGCGCGGACTCATCGCGCCCGTCCACCGGGGGCACGGCCCCGGGCGGTCGTCGCGCCTGTGGGCGGCAGGGCCGGCGCGTCGGTGGCGCCGCCTACGCTGGTGCGGTGACGAGCGACCCCTACGCCGACCTGCCGTTCCTGGTCGACGAGCCGCCGGGCGACCCCTGGGCGGACGAGGCGTCGGCGCCCCCGGCCGACGACACCCCCGCCGCCGCCGGCCGACGGCCCCCCTCGTCCGTCACCGCCGACCCGGCACGGCCCTCCCGTCCCGCCCGTCCGGCCCCGGAGGCCGGCGCACCGCGCGCGGCGGCCTCCGGTCACGTCGGGCGCGACGCCGTGGACGTGCTCCGCGAGGTGTGGGGGTACGAGAGCTTCCGCGGCGAGCAGGCCGAGGTGGTGCGCACGGTCGTCGAGGGCGGGGACGCGCTCGTGCTCATGCCGACCGGCGGCGGCAAGTCCCTGTGCTACCAGCTCCCGTCGCTGCTGCGGCCCGGGACGGGCGTCGTGGTGTCGCCGCTCATCGCCCTCATGCAGGACCAGGTCGACGCGCTGGCCGCGCTCGGGGTCCGCGCCGGCTTCCTCAACTCCTCCCAGGACCCGGCGGCCCGGCGGGAGGTGGAGGACGCCTACGTGGCGGGCGAGCTCGACCTGCTCTACCTCGCGCCCGAGCGCCTCATGGCCCGGGACACGATGGCGCTGCTCGACGCGGGCACGGTGGCGCTGTTCGCCATCGACGAGGCGCACTGCGTGTCCCAGTGGGGGCACGACTTCCGGCCGGAGTACCTCCAGCTCGCCGTGCTGCACGAGCGGTGGCCCGACGTGCCGCGGGTCGCCCTCACCGCCACGGCGACCCCGGCCACGCGCGCGGAGATCGCCCAGCGCCTGCGCCTCGAGGACGCCCGGCAGGTCGTCGCGAGCTTCGACCGGCCCAACATCCGCTACCGGATCGAGCCGAAGGACAACCCGCGGGCCCAGCTCCTGCAGCTCCTGCGCACGGAGCACGCCGGCGACTGCGGGATCGTCTACTGCCTGTCGCGGAACTCGGTGGAGCAGACCGCCGCGTCTCTCGCCGCCGAGGGCATCCCGGCGCTGCCGTACCACGCGGGGCTCGACCGCCGCGTGCGGCAGGAGAACCAGGCGCGGTTCCTGCGCGAGGACGGCCTGGTCATGGTCGCGACGATCGCGTTCGGCATGGGCATCGACAAGCCGGACGTGCGCTTCGTCGCGCACCTGGACCTGCCCAAGTCGCTCGAGGGCTACTACCAGGAGACCGGCCGCGCGGGGCGCGACGGGCTGCCGTCGACCGCGTGGCTCGCGTACGGGCTCGCGGACGTCGTGCAGCAGCGGCGCCTCATCGACACCTCCGACGGGGACGCGGCCCACCGGCGGCGGCTCACCCAGCACCTCGACGCCATGCTCGGCCTGTGCGAGGCGGTCACCTGCCGGCGGCGGCAGCTGCTCGCGTACTTCGGCGAGGAGTCGCAGGACTGCGGCAACTGCGACGTGTGCCTGAGCCCGCCGCAGACGTGGGACGGCACCGTCGCGGCGCAGAAGCTCCTGTCGACGGTGGTCCGTCTCGAGCAGCGGGGCCAGCGCTACGGCGTCGGCCACGTGGTCGACGTGCTGCGCGGCAAGATCACGCCTCGGGTGACCCAGCTGGGGCACGCGTCCCTGAGCACCTTCGGCATCGGCGAGGACCTGTCCGACACGGAGTGGCGGGGCGTCGTGCGGCAGCTGCTCGCGCGCGAGCTGCTCGGCGTCGACAGCGAGGGCTACGGCACGCTCCGGCTGACGGAGGGCAGCGGCGACGTGCTGCGCGGGGGGACGACCGTGCCGCTGCGCCGCGAGGAGGCCCGGCGCCGGTCCTCCGGCGGGCGGCGCGGCGGCGCCGGCGGTGCGCCGCGCGCGGCGGAGGGGCTCGACGGGGCCGCGGGCACGCGGTTCGAGGCGCTGCGGGCCTGGCGCGCGGCCACCTCGAAGGAGGCGGGCGTCCCGGCCTACGTCGTCTTCCACGACGCGACGCTCCGCGAGATCGCCGAGCGGCGGCCGGCGGACCGGGCCGCCCTCGGCACGATCAGCGGCGTCGGCGCCGCCAAGCTCGACCGGTACGCCGACGGGGTCCTCGCGGCGCTCGCGGCCACGGACGACGCGGAGCTCTCGCCGGCCTGAGCGCCGGCCCGGCGCCGACGGGCGCCGGGGTCGCCGCCGACGGGGCGGCGACCCCGGACCCCGCGTCAGCGCGCGGTGCCGTCGACCGCGTGCGGCTCGATCGCGGCGATCTCCTCGTCGGTCAGACGGCCCGCCGCGAGCGCCGCGACCGTGTCCCGCAGCTGCTCCGGGGAGCGCGCCCCGACGAGCGCCGAGGTGACCCGCTCGTCGCGCAGCACCCAGCTGATCGCGAGCTGCGCGAGCGTCTGCCCGCGGCCGGAGGCCACCTCCGCCAGCGCCCGGGCGCGGCCGAGGTACGTCTGCGAGATCTTCTCCGCCGACAGGAAGCGGCTCGTCGCCGCGCGGGAGTCCGCCGGGACCTCGCCGGACAGGTACCGGTCCGTGAGCAGCCCCTGGGCGAGCGGCGAGAAGACGATGGTGCCGACGCCGAGGTCGCCGACGACGTCGAGGAGGGACTCGCCGGTCCCGTCCTCGGGCAGCTCCACGTGCCGGTTGAACATGGAGTAGCTCGGCTGGTGGATGAGGAGCGGGACGCCCAGGTCGGCGAGCACCCGGTGCGCGGCGCGGGTCTGCGACGGCGAGTAGTTCGAGACGCCGACGTACAGCGCCTTGCCCGAGCGGACGGCCTGGGCGAGGGCGCCCATGGTCTCCTCCAGCGGCGTCCGGGGGTCCGGGCGGTGGTGGTAGAAGACGTCGACGTAGTCGAGGCCCATGCGGGTCAGGGACTGGTCGAGCGAGGACAGCAGGTACTTGCGCGAGCCGTGGTCGCCGTAGGGGCCGGGCCACATGTCGTAGCCGGCCTTCGTCGAGATGACGAGCTCGTCGCGGAACGGCCGCAGGTCCAGCGCGAGGTGCCGCCCGAAGTTCTCCTCCGCCGAGCCGTAGGGCGGCCCGTAGTTGTTGGCCAGGTCCAGGTGCGTGACGCCGAGGTCGAACGCCGCGCGCAGGGTGGCCCGCTGGCGCTCGAACGGGTCCACGTCGCCGAAGTTGTGCCACAGGCCGAGGCTCACGGCGGGCAGGTCGAGCCCGCTGCGGCCGGTGCGCCGGTAGGTCATGGCGCCGTAGCGGGCGGGGTCGGGGCGGTACAGGTCGGGCATCGGGCACCTTCGCACGAGGGGGCGGCCCACGGGCCGCGGACGCCACGACCCTAGGGCCCGGGCCCCGGGCGGTGCGGGCCCGCCGGCGGGCGCCGACCGGTGGGAGGATCGGGGGGTGCTCCACGTCGTGCTCCACGAGCCGCGGATCCCGGGCAACACCGGGAACGCGATCCGGATGTGCGCGGGGGCCGGCGCGGCCCTGCACCTCGTCGAGCCGCTGGGCTTCACGCTCGACGAGGCACGCCTGCGCCGCGCGGGCCTGGACTACCACGACCTGGCCCACGTGGAGGTGCACCCCTCGTTCGAGGCGCTCCTGGCGCGGCTGCCGGAGGCCCGGGTGCACGCGTTCACGACCGCCGCGACCACGTGGCACACCGCCGTCGACTGGCGCGACGGCGACGCGCTCCTGTTCGGGCCGGAACCGACGGGCCTGCCGCCCGAGGTCCTCGCCCACCCGCGCATCACGGCGGCCGTCCGCATCCCGATGCTGCCCGGGCGCCGGTCCATGAACCTGTCGAACGCGGCGGCCGTCGCCACCTACGCGGCGTGGGGCGCGCTCGGCCACCCCGGAGGAGCCTGACGTGCGCGTCCCCCTGCCCGACGGCGCCGGCACCACGGCGTTCGACCCCGCGGTCCACGGCCTACCCTTCCCCAACGCCTTCGTCAACGTCCTCGTGCGCCTGCCGGGCGGCCGCCGCCTGGCGACGGCCGGGCGGTGCGGCGGCATGGCGGCGCTCGCGCTCGACCACTTCGTGGCCGGGGTGCCCGCGCCCCGGCTCCCCGCCGACCTGTGGGCGCCCTCCCGCGTACCGCCCGACGAGCACGTCCTCGCCCGCGCGGTCCTGCGCCGCCAGCTGCGGTCCTTCGCGCACCCCTCCGCGCTGCGCTTCCTCGCCTGGTCGCTGCTCCCGGACGGCGACCTCGGCCCGCTGGCGGGGGTCGAGCGCCGGACGGTCGCCGACGAGGTGCCGCGCCTCGTCGCGCTCCTGGACGCCGGCCGCCCGGCGGTCCTCGGGCTCGTCGTGGCCCGGGCGCTCCCCCGTGCCGGCGACAACCACCAGGTGGTCGCGTTCGGGTGGGAGCGGCGGGGCCCGACGACCACCGTCCTCGTGCACGACCCGAACTCCCCCGGCCGGACGGTGCGCCTCGTCCACGACGACGCGGCGACGGGCTGGGCCGCGACGAACGGCGCCCGGTGGCGCGGCCTCTTCGTCCACCCGCACCACGCCACCCCGCCCCCGGTGCTCACCCGCGAGCCGGCCGACCCACGCCGCGTGGTGCGCGGGGGCGACACCGTGGTGCTGTGCGAGGTCCGCACCGGGCGCCGGCTCGCCCCCGCCCGCGTGGCCGTGGACGGCCGGGAGCTCGAGGCGGCGGACGGGTCGCGGCGGGCCGTCCGCCGGGACCCCGGTGCCGGGGGCACCTGGCGGGCCGGCGAGCGCGTCGCGCTGGGACCGGTGGCCGGCCGGGGCCGGGCCGAGGACCGCTGGACCGTCGTCGAGGCCCGGCGGGGGCCTGGTCAGGAGCGCTGAGAAAACGCTATCTTGGACCCGGCGCACCCCGCGCCGGGCCGGTCCGCCGCGACCGGGACGCCACTGCCGAGGACGCGACCGATGCCGACCGCCCCTGCCGAGCCCACCCCCGGCACGCCCGTCGCCGTCGCCCTGGGCACCCGTCCCGCGGCACCCGTCGCCGGGGCCGACGCCGCGCTCGCCGGCCCCGTCCCGCTCGCGGCCGTGGCGCTGAGGCTGCGGCCGGGCGACACCGTGGCGGTCGCGACGCAGGACGTGCGGACCGGCACGCGGCTCCTCGTCGCCGATCCCGACGGCGGCGCGGACACCGAGGTCGTCGTGCGGTCGACCGTGCCGCGGGGGCACAAGCTCGCCGTGCGCGCCGCCGCCGCCGGCGACCCCGTGCTCAAGTACGGCCAGTCGATCGGGCGCGCGACGGCCGACATCGTCCCCGGCCAGCACGTGCACTCGCACAACCTCGGCATGGACGACTCCGACCGCGCGTACGAGTTCGGCACGGCGCGCGTGCAGCTGCCGCCGGCCGCGGTGCCGCGCACGTGGCAGGGCTACCGCCGCGCCGACGGCCGCTGGGGCACCCGCAACTACGTCGGCATCGTCACCTCGGTGAACTGCTCGGCCTCGACGGCACGCCTCATCGCGGACCAGTTCCGCGGGCCCGTGCTCGAGGCGTACCCGCACGTCGACGGCGTCGTCGCGCTCACGCACGACACGGGCTGCGGCCTCGTGCCGACGAGCGAGGGCGCCCAGGTCACGCGCCGCACCTTGCGGGGCTACGCCACCCACCCGAACATGGCCGGGCTCCTCGTCGTGGGGCTGGGCTGCGAGATGCTGCCGGTCGAGGGCCTGCTCGACGGGATCGACGACCTCGGCATCCCCGTGCAGCGCCTCGTCATCCAGGAGACGGGCGGCATCCGCGCGACGGTCCGCGCCGGCGTCGCCGCGATCCAGGAGATGCTCCCGGGCATCGAGGCGCTGCGCCGCGAGGAGGCACCGGCGTCCGCGCTCGTGCTCGGCCTCAACTGCGGAGGCTCCGACGGCCTGTCCGGCATCACCGCCAACCCGGCCCTGGGCCACGCGTCCGACCTGCTCGTCGCGCAGGGCGGCACGAGCGTCCTCGCGGAGACCCCGGAGGTCTTCGGCGCCGAGCACCTGCTGCTGCGGCGGGCGGTCTCCCGCGAGGTCGGCCAGCGGCTGCTCGACCGCCTCGACTGGTGGAAGGGGTACACCGCGGCCGGCGGCGGCACGATGGACAACAACCCCTCCCCCGGCAACAAGGCGGGCGGCCTCACGACGATCCTCGAGAAGTCCCTCGGCGCGGTCGCCAAGGCGGGCACGGCCGAGCTCGTCGCCGTGCACGAGTACGCCGAGCCCGTCGTCGAGAAGGGCCTGACGTTCATGGACACGCCGGGCTACGACCCCGTGTCGGTGACGGGGATCGTCGCGGGCGGCTCGACGGTCGTCGTCTTCACGACCGGTCGCGGGTCCGTGCTCGGGTGCAAGCCGGCGCCGTCCATCAAGGTCGCCACGAACACGGAGACCTACGAGCGGATGCGCGAGGACATGGACCTCGACGCCGGCCGCATCGTCACGGGCACCGCCACCGTCGAGTCCGTCGGCGAGGAGCTCTTCGAGCGCATCCTCGCCGTCGCCTCGGGCGAGACCACCGTGTCCGAGGAGCTCGACCTCGGCGCCGACGAGTTCGTCCCCTGGCAGCTCGGCGCCGTCACCTGACGCAGGGAGCGGCCCCGCTCGCCCCGCCCTCTCCGGGCCTCCGGCGCCCTCTCTCGTCCGCACGACGAGACGCCGGTCCCGGCCGCTCACCCGCGCAGCGGAGCGACCCGGACCGGCACCTCGTCGCAGGGCGAGGTGCCGGTCCGGGGCCACTCGTGCACGACGAAGAGCCGGTCCCGGCCGCTCACCCGCGCAGCGGAGCGACCCGGACCGGCATCTCGTCGGAGGGCGAGGGGACGGCATGGCTCGTCGTGCACGACGGAGCGCGAGGTGACGGCAGGGGCCCTTCGTGCACGACGAGATGCCGGTTCCGGCCGCTCGGCTGCGCAGCGGAGCGACCGGAACCGGCATCTCGTCGTGGGGGCGGGGGCCCGGCGGGCCGGGCGGGGTCTCAGCGCAGGGGCGGGTAGGCCGCGCGGGGGAGGCGGTAGGTGAGGTCCGTCGCGACCTCGAGCGCCTCGTCGAGGTCGAGACGGTGCTCCGCGACGAGACGCGCCAGGTGGCCGGCGTCGACGCGGCGGGACATGTCGTGGCGGGCCGGGATGGACAGGAACGCCCGGGTGTCGTCGACGAAGCCCGTCGTGTTGTAGAAGCCTGCGGTGTCGGTGACGGCCTCGCGGAAGCGGCGCATCCCCTCCATCGTGTCGAGGAACCACCACGGCGCGCCCAGCCGCACGGACGGGTAGACGCCGGCCAGCGGGGCGAGCTCGCGGGAGAAGGCGTCCTCGTCGACGGTGAAGAGCACGAGCGAGAGGTTCGGGTGGTGCCCGAAGCGCTCGAGGAGGGGGCGCAGGGCGCGGGTGTACTCCGTGGCGACGGGGATGTCGTAGCCGACGTCGGGTCCGCGCACGCCGAAGACGCCCGCGTCGTGGTCGCGCAGCACGCCGGGGTGCAGCTGCATGACGAGCCCGTCCTCCGTGGACATCCGCGCCATCTCGAGCAGCAGGTGCGCGGACAGGGCGTGCGCGGCCCCGGCCGTCACCTCCCCGCGCAGGGCGGACACGACGACGCGGTCGGCCTCGGCGGGGTCCATCGGGGTCGTGTCGGCGGTGAGGTGCCCGTGGTCGGTGGCGCGGGCGCCGGCGGCGACGAAGGCCCGCCGCCGCTCCTCGAGCGCCGCGACGAGGCTGCGCAGGCCGGTCACCTCGATGCCGGCGCGCTCGCCCAGCCGCGCCACGTCCGCGCGCCACGTCGGCCGGTCGGCGTGCAGCACGGCGTCGGGCCGGAAGGTCGGGACGACGCGCTCGCCCCAGCCGCGGGCCGCGAGCGCCGCGTGCGCGGCGAGGTCCGCGTCGGCGGGGTCGGTCGTCGCGAGGACCTCGATGCCGAGGCGGTCGAGCAGCGCCAGGGGGCGGAAGCCGGGGGCGGCCAGCCGCGCGGCGATCTCGTCGTAGGCCCGGTCCGCCGTCGCCGACGAGAGGCGCTGCGTCACGCCGAGGACCTCGACGAGCACGTGCTCCATCCAGAACCGCGTCGGCGTGCCGCGGAAGAGGTGCCAGTGGGAGGCGAAGGTGCGCCAGACCTCGCGGGGGTCGGTCTCCACGGCGCCGCCGTCCCGACGGGGGACGCCCAGCGCGTCGTGCGGGACGCCCTGCGACACGAGCATGCGGACGAGGTAGTGGTCGGGCACGACGAGGAGCGTCGCCGGGTCGGGGAAGGCCTCGTCGCGCTCGAGGAGGCCCACGTCCACGTGCCCGTGCATCGACACGACCGGCAGCCCGCGGACGTGCTCGTAGACCCGGCGCGCCAGCGGGCGCAGCACCGGGTCGGCGGGCAGCCCGCGCTCGGGGTGCAGCGTCCACCGCCCCCCGTCGCCCTCCGCCGCGGCCGTGGTCGTCCCCTGCAGCGCTGTCACGTCGTCGCCCTCCGTCGAGCGTCCGGCCCCCGTCGGCCTGCAAACGCATTCACTGGTCCCGGGACGCCGGGGCACCACTGCCCCGACGCTCCGATCGCAGACGTCGCCCTGCGGCGCCGCCGGTGCTTGCCGCGCAGCCCATGGCCGTGCTGCAATCGCTTTCACCCTAGCCGCACGGCACCGCACCGGCCAAGACCCCGACCGGAGGTCGTGCACCACCGGCCGCCACGGGGGACGACCTCGCAGCGACCACGGCAGGGCCACCGCAGGACCACCGAGGACCACCGCAGCACCACCGCAGGCACGAGGAGGCGACCGGTGCCCATCACGCTGCGCGACGTCGCGCGGGCCGCCGGGGTCTCCCCCGCCACCGCCTCCCGCGCCCTGGCCAGCCCCGACGGCGTCACGACCGCCCGTCGCGAGCGCGTCCTGCGCGCCGCCCGGGACCTCGGCTACCACCCGCACCGGGCGGCGCGCGAGCTCGTCACGGGACGCACCGGGCAGCTCGGGCTCGTCGTGCCCGACCTGGAGAACCCCTTCTTCGCCGCGGTCGCCAAGGGCATGCAGGCCCGCGCCCGGGCCCGCGGGCACGCGGTCCTCGTCGCCGACGCGGAGGAGGACCCCGAGCTCGAGGCCGAGGTCGTCGCCGGGCTGCAGGCGGGCGTCGACGGCGTGGTGCTGTGCTCGCCGCGGATGGACCCCGAGGCGCTCGCCGCACGCGCGGCGGGCGGGCGGGTGGTGCTCGTCAACCGCGAGGCCCCGGGACTGGCGTCCGTGGGGGTCGACCACGCCGACGGCGTCCGGCAGGCGGTCCACTACCTCGTGCGGCTCGGCCACCGGCGGCTGGGGTACGTCGGCGGGCCCTCGACGTCCTGGTCGGACGCCCGTCGCCGGGAGGTGCTGGCGGACCTCGTCGCCGAGGTGCCCGACCTGACGGTCGTCGACCTGGGCCACGTGCGGCCGGTCGTCGCCGGCGGGTCCGGGGCGGGCGACCTCGCCGTGGCCGCGGGCGTCACCGCGGTGCTGGCGTTCAACGACCTGGTCGCCCTCGGCGTGGTCGACCGCCTCCGCCACCACGGCGTGCGCGTGCCGCAGGACGTGTCCGTCGTGGGCTTCGACGACGTGCCCGCCGCCACCCTCGTCTCCCCCGCGCTCACCACGGTCGCCGCACCCCTGCGCCGGCTCGGGGCCGCCGCCGTCGACCTGCTGCTCGACGCGGCGGGTGGCGCGGCAGGGGGCGGCGCCGACCCGCCCCGCACGCGGCTGCCCGTCGAGCTCGTCGTGCGCGACTCCACCGCGCCCGCGCCCGCACCTGCACCCGCACCCGCGCCCCGGCCGGGCGACGGGCACCACGCGCCGTCCCGACGGACGCCGGACGCCGCGCCCGGACCCCCGTCCGACCGGACGTCCGACCCCACGCGCGACCGCGGGCCCGACCGCACGCCCGACCGCACGTCCGACCGCCTGCTCGACCCCGCGTCCGGCCCGGACGCCCGCCCCGCCCCCCGGAGGGAACCCGCATGAGCACCACCGCCACGCCCGAGGACCCCCGCCTGTCCGCCGCGACCCTGGCGGCCCTCGTCGCTCGGCGTGGCGGCCTGCCCGACGGCGTGCGCGGCCCGGCCGTCGACCCCGCCGCGCTGCGCACGGGGATCGTGCACCTCGGTCTCGGCGCGTTCCACCGCGCCCACCAGGCCGTCTGCACGGAGGACGCCGCGGCCGCCACCGGCGACGACCGCTGGGGCATCCACGGCGTCACGCAGCGCAGCGCCCGCGTCGCCGAGCAGCTCGCCCCGCAGGACGGGCTCTACGGCGTCCTCGAGCTGGGACAGAGCGCGGCCGGCGCGGAGACGGCGGCCCTGCGCCTCGTCGGGTCGCTGCGGGCGGCGTCCTTCCCGGGCCGGGACACCGCGGCGGTGCTCGCGGCGCTCGCGGGGCCCGACACGCACGTCGTCACGCTCACGGTGACGGAGAAGGGCTACCGCCGCGGGCCCGACGGCGGCCCCGACCTCGCCGACGCCGACCTCGCCGCCGACGTCGCCGCCCTCGCGGAGGAGCTCGACGCGCCCACGGCCGCGCCCGCCGAGCCGCGCCCGGCCCGCACCCCCGTCGGCCTGCTGCTGCGCGGCCTCGCCGCCCGCCGCCGCGCCGGGTCCGGGCCGCTCACGGTCGTCTGCTGCGACAACCTCACGGACAACGGCCCCGTCCTCGCCCGCCTCGTCCGCGGCGCGCTCGAGGCCCCCGCGGTGGCGGGCCGGCCCGGGGCCGCGGAGCTGCGCGCGTTCGTCGAGGCGCACGTCCGCTTCCCGGCCACGATGGTCGACCGGATCGCCCCCGCCACCGCCGACGCGCACCGCGCCCGCGCCACCGCGATGCTCGGGCTGCGCGACGAGGGGCTCGTCGTCGCCGAGCCGTTCCTGCAGTGGGTCGTGGAGGACGACTTCGCCGGCCCGCGCCCCGCCTGGGAGCGCGCCGGCGCCACCCTCACGCGCGACGTCGCCCCGTACGAGCGCGCCAAGCTGCGCATCCTCAACGCCTCGCACTCCCTGCTGGCCTACGCCGGCGCGCTGCGCGGGCACGCGACGATCGCCGAGGCCGTCACCGACCCCGAGCTCGCGGGGCGGGTGCGCGCGCTGCTCGACGAGGACGTGCTGCCCACGCTCGTCGCCCCCGACGGGACGGACCTGGGCGCCTACCGCGACGAGGTGCTGCACCGCTTCGCCAACCCCGCGACCGGGCACACGACCGTGCAGGTGGCCATGGACGGCTCCCAGAAGCTGCCGCAGCGGCTGCTCGGGACCGTGCGCGACCGGCTGGCGGCCGGCGCGACCCCCACCGCGGCCGCCGCGGCGGTGGCGGCGTGGGCGCTCTACGCGCGGGCGGCGGCGGGGGGCGGGCTCGTCGTCGCCGGGCGACCGGTGACCCTCGACGACCCGCTGGCGCCCGCCATCGCCGACGCCGTCACGGGCGACGAGGCCGGTCTGGCGGACCGGGTCCTGGCCCTGGCGCCCGTGTTCGGCACGGACCTGCCCGCCGACGACCGCTTCCGCGGCGCCGTCCGCGCGGCCGTGGCGGACCTGCTCCCCCTCGCCCGGGGCTGACGCCCGGGCCGGAGGGCGGCCTCCGGGCGGCCCCGGTCGTCGGGTGGGTGGGTCCCGGGCCCGCCCGGTGGCGAGACCGGTACGCCGCGCGCGGGCCCTGCTCGCGGCGCACGGCTCCCGGGCGCGCGGCACAGGGCCCGGCACAGGGCCCGGCACAGGGCCCGGCACAGGGCCCGGCACAGGGCCCGGCGCAGGGGTCGTCGCCGGGCCGCCGGGCGGCGGGGCGGGTCAGGCGGTCGGGGCCTGCGGGGTCGTCGGCAGGCCCGCGGCGCGCAGCTGGTCCTCGAGGTGGAAGACCTCGTCGAGGACCTGGAACCCCTCGTCGGGGTTGCCGGGGTCGACGAAGAACTCGCTCATCTCCGCCTGCCACCGCGGGTTCACGGCGGTCCGCGCCATGGCCTCCTGCGCCGCGGCGTAGTCGTCCGTCTCCAGGTGCCCGACGAGGAGCCCGTCCGGCGACAGGTGCAAGGAGTAGTCGCGCCAGCCCGTGTCGCGCAGCGCCTCGAGCATCTCGGGCCAGACCGCCGCGTGGCGGGCCCGGTACTCCTCGAGGCGGTCGGGGCGGACGCGGGAGAGGAAGCACACGCGGGGCATGGCCGGACGCTCGCACGGCGCCGCGGCACCGGTCAAGACCGCCGGGCCCTGGACAGGCAAGCGCTTACCAGTAGGGTGGTGCACCGACCCGGACCGACCGGGAGCACCACCGCGAGGGAGCGGCCGTGAGCCAGGACAGCCAGCCCACCAGCACCTCCACGCCGCCGGGGGCGGGCCTCGCCGCGGACCGCCCGCTGCGCGTGGCGATCGTCGGGACCGGCGCCATCGCGCACGCCCACGCGAAGGCCCTCGCCCTCGACCCGGGCGCGGATCTCGTGGCGGCCGCCGACCCCGTCCCGGCCGCGCGGGACGCCTACGCGGCCGAGTACGGCGTCGCGCGCACCTACGACGACCTCACGGCGCTGCTGGCCGGCGAGCGGGCGCACGCCGCCGGGCCCGACGCCCCGCCCGTCGACGTCGTCCACCTCTGCACGCCCCCGGGCCTGCACCGCGACCAGGCCGTGGAGGCGCTGCGCGCCGGCGCGCACGTCGTGTGCGAGAAGCCCCCGGTGCTCTCCCTCGCCGACCTCGACGCCGTCCTCGAGGCCGCCCGCGCGGCGGGGCGCGAGTACGCCGTGGTCTTCCAGCAGCGCACCGGCACCGCGGTCGCGCACGTCCAGCGCCTGCTGGCCGACGGCGAGCTCGGCCGGCCACTCGTCGGGATCTGCCACACCCTCTGGTACCGCCGGCAGGAGGACTACTACGCCGTGCCGTGGCGCGGCCGCTGGGCGACCGAGGGCGGCGGTCCACTCCTCGGCCTGGGCATCCACCAGCTCGACCTGCTCGGGTTCCTGCTCGGGGACTGGGCCGAGGTCGACGCCCGTGCCTTCCGCCTCGACCGCGACGTCGAGACCGAGGACACCTCCGTGGCCACGGTGCGCTTCGCGAACGGCGCCGTCGTGTCCGTCGTGACGACCTCGCTGTCCCCGCGGCAGACCAGCTACGTCCGCGTCGACACGACGCGCGCCACCGTCGAGGTGGAGCACCTCTACGGCCACGACGCCTCGTCGTGGCGCCTGACCGCCGCGCCCGACCGCACGGGGGCGCCGCACCCCGACGCCCCCGCCGCCTGGGCGCTGCCGGAGGCCGACGAGCCCAGCGGCCACGTCCCCCTCCTGCGGGCCGTCTACGAGGCCTTGCGCACCGGGGCCCCGCTGCCGCCCGTCGCCGCCGAGCCCTACCGGTCCCTCGAGCTCGTCACCGCGATCTACGCCTCCGCGGCGCTGGGCCGGCCCGTGACGAAGGCCGACCTCGCGCCGGGGTCGTCGCTGCGCGACGGCTTCCTCGACGGCGTCGAGGACCTGCGCCCCGCCGCCGCCCCGGCCTGACCGGACCAGGACCCTCCGGCGCCGCCCGTGCCCGACCCGCGGGCGCCGGACCCGTCCGCGCCGGCCCGGACCGCGCCCGTACGATCCGCACGCCCGTCGTCACCGTCGCCGAGAGGACCCGCATGACCGCGCAGCCCACCGACCGCCCCTGGCCCCTCGGGGTCGAGGGCCTCGCCTACGGCGGGGACTACAACCCGGAGCAGTGGCCGCAGAGCGTGCGGGTCGAGGACGTCGCGCTCATGCAGGAGGCGGGCGTCAGCCTCGTCTCCGTCGCGATCTTCTCCTGGGCGCAGATCGAGCCCCGCCCCGGCACGCTCGAGTGGGGCTGGCTCGACGAGACGCTCGACCGCCTCCACGCCGGCGGCGTCCAGGTGGCCCTGGCGACGGCGACCGCCAGCCCGCCGCCGTGGCTGGCGCACCAGCACCCGGAGATCCTGCCGGTGCTCGCCGACGGCACGGTCCTGTGGCCCGGGGGCCGCCAGCACTACCGCGTCGCCTCGCCGGTGTACCGGGAGCACGCGCTGCGGCTGACGCGCCTCGTCGCCGAGCGGTACAGGGACCACCCCGCGCTGGCGCTGTGGCACGTGGACAACGAGCTCGGCTGCCACGTCCCCCACGACCACTCCGACGACGCCGCCGCCGCCTTCCGCCGCTGGCTCGAGGCCCGCTACGGCGACGTCGAGGCGCTCAACGCCGCGTGGGGCACGGCGTTCTGGTCGCAGCGCTACGACTCCTTCGACGAGGTGCTGCCTCCCCGCTCGGCGCCGACCTTCGCGAACCCCACGCAGCAGCTCGACTTCGCGCGCTACTCCTCCGACGCGTGGCTCGAGCACTACCGCGCGCTGCGCGACGTGCTGCGCGAGGTGACGCCGGGCGTCCCGACGACGACGAACCTCATGGCCTCGACCCGCACGAAGTGGCTCGACTACTTCTCCTGGGCCGGCGACCTCGACATCATCGCCAACGACCACTACCTCGACGCGGCCGACCCCGAGGACCACGTCGAGCTCGCGTTCAGCGCCGACCTCACCCGCGGGATCGCCGCGGGGCGGCCGTGGATCCTCATGGAGCACTCCACGTCCGCGGTGAACTGGCAGCCGCGCAACCGCACGAAGCGGCCCGGCGAGATGCTGCGGAACTCCTTCCAGCACGTCGCCCGCGGCGCCGACGCCGTCATGTTCTTCCAGTGGCGGCAGTCCGCCGCGGGCGCGGAGAAGTTCCACTCGGCGATGCTGCCGCACGGCGGCACGGACACCGACGTGTGGCGGAACACCGTCGAGCTGGGGCGGACCCTTAAGGCCGTGGCGGAGCTGCGCGGCTCGACGGTCCGGGCGCGGGTGGCGCTGCTGTTCAGCTACCCGGCGTGGTGGGGCGCGGAGCTCGACTCCCACCCGACGAACGTGCTGTCGTACCCCGCGACGGTGCTCGCCCACTACCGCGCCCTGTGGCGGCGCGGCGTCACGGTGGACGTCGTCGAGCCGTCGGCGGACCTGTCGGGCTACGACGTCGTCGTCGCCCCGACGCTCTACCTCCTGTCCGACGACGAGGCCGCCAACGTCGCCGCGGCCGCGGCGCGCGGCGCGTCCGTGCTGGTCACGTACTTCTCCGGCATCGCCGACGAGCACGACCACGTCCGGCTCGGCGGCTACCCCGGCGCCTTCCGCGACCTGCTCGGCGTGCGCACGGAGGAGTTCTGGGCCCTGGGCGAGGGGCAGACGGTCACCCTCGACGACGGCACGTCCGCCGACCTGTGGACGGAGAAGGTGCACCTGGCCGAGGGCACGGAGGCGGTGCGGACCTTCGCCGACGGCGACCTCGCCGGCGGCCCGGCCCTCACGCGGCGCACGGTCCCGGCGGCTGCGGGCGGGGGCCGCGACGGCGCCGCCTGGTACCTGGCGACCCGGGTCGACGCCGACGGCCTGCAGGCCGTCACCGACGCGGTGCTGGCGGAGGCCGGCGTCAGGGCCGACGTGCCGGCCGCGCCGGGCGTCGAGGTGGTCCGCCGCCACGGCGCGGACGGGCGCTCGTGGCTCGTCGTGCTCAACCACACCGGCGACGGGGTGCGCCTGCCCGTCACGGGCCACGAGCTCGTGACGGGCACGCCGGCCGGCGACGGCCTCGTCGTGCCCGCCGGCGCCGTCCGGGTCCTGCGCGAGTCCTGACCCGCCACCGACGCCCGCCGTCCCCGCCCCGGGGCCGGCGGGCGTCGTCGCACCACGACGAGACCGCCCTCCGGTGGTCCGGGCGTCCCGTCGAGCCGCCGGAGGACGTCCTCGCCGACGGTCCGGCCGGCGCGCGGCTCGCCCCGACGCCGCCGTCCTGCCGCTCGGACGCCCCCCGGGGACGTCAGACGACGGCGTCGCGGGGGGCCGCCGACCAGTGGGGGTCGCGGCCCGCGAAGCCGAGGAGCCGGTCCAGGGCCGAGGCGTCGTCGGGGACGGGGACCTCGGCACCGAAGAAGCCGTCCGGGCCCCCGCGGTACTCCGGCGCGATCATGCCGCCGAAGAACGCGTGCGCCTGCTCCGCCGACGCGGGCGGCGGCGCCCACGGGCGTCCGAGCGCCGTGGCCAGGTCCCAGCCGTGCACGACGTACTCGCCGAGCACCATGCCGAACGCCGCCGGGCCGTCCATGCGGGACTGCGACACGACGACCTGCCCGTCGAGCACCCCGCCCTCGAGCGCCGCGTCGAGCCGGTCGGCCGCGGCACGGACGACGTCGGCCGGGTCCCGAGGGTCCTGCGCCGCCCGGAACGCGACGGGGTCCGGCCGCTCACCCCGCCGGGCCGGGTCCGCGAAGGCCGCGCCGAAGAAGTCGACCCAGCCCAGGACGTGGTCGTGCAGGGTCGCGACGTCCCAGTCGTGGCACGGGGTGGGCCGGCCCAGGTCCTCCGGCCCGACCGCGGCGACGAGGAGCGCGAGGTCGTCGAGCACCGGCCGGATCAGGCCGCGGGCGGTGGCGGCGTCGGCGAGGGCGGCGGGGGCGGTCGCCGGGAAGTACGGGATGTCGTCGGTGTCGTGGCTCATGCCCCCGACGCTAGGAGCGCCCGGGCCCCGGCGGTAGAAGATCCGCGACACGGGCCCCGCCCGTTCCCGGCACCGGGGCCGCGCGCGCGGGACCGGTCCGCCGCGGGCACCGCCGGAGCGCGGGGCACCGGTCCCGACGAGGGGTGGGTCGGCCGGCCGGTGGCGGGACGCCGGTGGGTGGCCGTGGGTGTGGGTCGGCGCGCCTAGCGTGGGGGACGTGACCCCCCTGCCGCCCGTCCCGGACGCCGTGCCTGGGCCCGACGACACGCGCGGCATCGTCGACCCGGGCGGGATGCGCGCGGTCGCGACGCTCGAGCGCTACCCGGCCGGTGCCGCGCTGGAGGGCGTCGTCGACTGGTTCTGGGCGGTCGGGTGGCGGCTGCCGCCCGGTGCGGTGCACGTGCAGCGCGTCCTCACGCACCCGGCCGGGCACCTCTCCGTCGGGACCCTCGGCGGCGACGGCCGGGTGCTCGACCCCGCCGGCGCCCGCGTGTACGGGGTCCGCAGCCGGCTCGACGAGCGGCGCCTCGTCGGCACGGGGTGGACGGTCGCGGCCAAGGCCTCCGGCGGCCTCGGGGTGCTCACGGGGCTCCCCGCCCGGACCCTCACGGACGCCGAGAGGCCTCTCGGGCCCCTGCTCGGGCCCGTGCCCGGCGGCGGGGACGTCGCGGCGGCCGTGGCGGAGGGGGCCGACGAGCCGGCGCGCGTCGCCGTGCTGCGGGGCCTGCTCGAGCGGGTGCTGGCGGACCGGCCGGCGGAGGCCGTCGCGCAGGCGCGGGAGGTGACGGCGGTCGTCGGGCTGGCCGAGCGCGACCGGTCCGTGGTCCGGGTCGAGGACCTGGCGCGAGCGGCCGGCGTCGGGGTGCGCACGCTGCAGCGGTTCTTCGTCGCGCACCTGGGGGTCGGTCCCGCGTGGGTCGTGCGGCGCTGGCGCATCGTCGAGGCCGCGGACCGCGCGGCCCGCGGGGAGGACGTCGTCTGGTCGGACCTGGCCGCGGAGCTGGGCTACGCCGACCAGGCCCACCTCGTCCGCGACTTCCGCGCCCACCTCGGCACCACCCCGGCCGCGTACGCGCGCGACCTGACGGTCTGAGCGCGCCCGTGCTCGTCGTCCTCGCCCCCGTACCGGCCCCCCGTGCCGGCACGGCACCCGGCGGCGGCGCGGCCGGCACCGGCACCGCACCGGGTGCCGACGGCGCTCCGGCCGCCCCCGTCGGCGGTCCCGGCGCTCCCGGCGGGCCGGCGGGCGGCTGGACGCTCGTGCGCCTGGACGACGCCGGCGCGCTCCTCGACAGGCGGCACGTGCCCGCGGCGGCCCTCGCCGCGGAGGTGGCGGCGACCGAGGCCCGGGACTCCCCGCGGTGGGTCTGGGACCGGACGACGCTGCGCTACCCGCCGCTGCTCGCCGCGGGGGTCCGGGTCGAGCGCTGCCACGACCTCGCGCTGGCCCGGGCGGTGCTGCGGACGAGCGCGCGCTGCACGTCGGCGGCGATCGCCGCGTCGCCGCCGGGCCCGCTCGACGTCACGCCGCCCGCCCCGTCGGCCGAGCCCGTGGCGGCACGCGTCGCGACGCTGTTCGACGATCCGGACGAGGCCGACGCGCCCGGTCCTGCCGTCACCGCCCCCGTCCCGCCGCGCGGCCCGGCGGCGACGACGGCGCCCGGCCGCTCCGCCGCACCCGGGCCCGGGGGGACGCCCACCCCGCCGGGG
>NZ_RWJX01000050.1 GCF_004123805.1 Cellulomonas endophytica
GTTCTCCTCACGTCAACGACCGCACGCCGTCACCAACGTGCTGGCCGAGTACACCTAGCCGGCCAGGCCGACGAACGGGTCCGCGACCGGCACCCCGGCGGCCCGGCGCCGGAGGTGCGCCGCCAGGTGCTCCGCGTCGCGGGCGACGGCCTCGAACCGGCCCGAGCCCCAGGTGTGCAGCCACGGCAGCCCGAGGAAGAGCAGGCCGGGCACGTGCGTGACACCGCGGTGGTGGGTGGGGTGCCCGGTGCCGTCGAAGACTCCGACGCCGACCCAGCGGTAGTCCGTGCGGAAGCCGACCGCCCACACGACGCTCGTGACCCCGGCCGCGACGAGGTCGAGCTCCGTGCGCTCCGCGTCGGGCCGCCACACGGGCGTGTAGCGGGGCTCGGGGGGGACGTCGAGCCCCTGGGCCGCGATCCAGCGGTCGATGTCGTCCTTGATGGACTCCATGACGGCGTCCGCGTGGTCGAGCGAGGCCTCCGCCGTGGGGGCGAAGGTGAGCACGCCGCCCTCGGCGCCGGTGAGCCGGCCGTGCAGCGCCATCCCCTCACGGGCGAAGGCGCGCAGGTCGATGTCCCGGCCGCCGCCGCGTCCCGTCATGTAGTGGTTCGTCGACTCCCGCTTGGCCAGACCGCCCGCCTGGGCCGCGACGGGCACGTCGTACACGCCCATGTCCGACAGCCAGGCGATGCAGTCCCGGCCGCGGTAGCGCCGCGCGCACCGAGGGGCGCGGCCGAGCGCGAGGTGCACCCGGCGCCCCGCCAGGTGCAGGTCCTCGGCGATCTGCGCCCCGGACTGCCCCGAGCCCACGACGAGCACCGCCCCCTCGGGCAGCGCGTCGGGCGAGCGGTAGGCGGCCGAGTGCAGCTGCACCACGTCGGCGGGCAGGCGCGCGGACACCGCCGGCAGCACGGGCACGTGGTACCCGCCCGTCGCGACGACGACCTGGTCGGCGGTGAGGGTGCCGGCGCTCGTCGTCACCGTGAACCCGCCGAGCGGACGCTCGCGGACACCGGTCACGGTGGTGCCCTCGTGCACGGGCGGGCCGAACGACGCCGCGTAGCCGCGGAGCCAGGCGTGCACCTCGTCGCGCGTCATGAACCCGTCCGGGTCCGGGCCCTCGTAGGGGTACCCGGGCAGGCGGCACTGCCAGTTCGGCGTGACGAGGGTGAACGCGTCCCAGCGGCGGTCGGCCCAGTCGTGGGCGACCGTGTCCCGCTCGAGGACGACGTGGTCGACGCCGTCGCGCACGAGGTACCAGCTGAGCGCGAGGCCCGCCTGCCCGCCGCCGACGACGGCGACCTCGACGTGGCGCCCGTCGAGCCCCGTCACCGGAGGACCCCGGGACGGGGCGCCGCGGCCGGCACGGCTGCAGCCCCGGGCAGCGGCGGCTCCATGGCCAGCACCTCGACGGGGCCGGCCGCGGGGTCGAACCGGGCCGCCGTCGCGCGGATCTCGTCGGCCTGCGCCTCCGCCGAGGTGCACCGCATCCCGAAGCGCTCGGCCACCCGGTCGGACGCCAGGCGCAGGGCGCGGGTGCTCCGCGCCACGAAGTCGTCCACGGTGTACCGGCCGCCGACGGCGAGGTGGTCGTGCACGACGAGGCTCGGCGAGTAGAGCCGCTCCTCCGCGCCGTCCGGCCAGCGCACGGCGAACGTCATCTCAGGCACCGGCGAGCACCCCCGCCCACTCCCGGTCCACGTCGTAGGCGTCCGGGCGGCGGTCGCGCAGGTGGAACATGCCGCCGCGCATCGCCGCGAAGGTCCCCGCCACGTCGATGTCCGCCACTGCCATACCCGCGCCCAGCCCGGTCGTCGCCAGGACGTTCCCGCCGGGGTCGACGACCTTGGCGTTGCCGACGTAGCGCAGGGACCCGAAGGTGCCCGACTGGTTCGACGCCACCCAGAAGACCTGGTTGTCCAGCGCCCGGGCCTGGTCGAAGAGGTTGAAGCGGTGGGTCCAGCGGTCCTGCTGGAGGTCCTCCGCGGTGGCGGTGCGGGCCGCCGGCCACGCCGACAGGCTCGCGATGATCTCGGCGCCGTCGAGCGCCATGGACCGCGCCGCCTCGGGGAACGCCTTGTCGTAGCAGATCTGCAGGCCGACGCGCCCGACGGGGGTGTCGACGACGCCGTAGGAGGACCCCGCCGCGTAGGACAGGTGCTCGCCCAGGGGCTGGTGCACCTTGCGGTAGCTGCCGAGCACGCCGCCGCCGTCCAGCAGCGCCGCGGCGTTGTAGCGGGTCGCGCCGTCCTCCCCCAGCTCGCAGAAGCCGACGGCGACGACCACGTCGCCGGCCAGGGCGCGCACGGTGGCGAGCTCGGGGCCGTCGAGGCGGATCGCGGGCGGCAGGGAGCGCCGGGTCGTCGCGACGGTGTCGCCGTGGTTGCCCAGCGAGGACAGGTACCCGCCGATCGCCGCCTCCGGCAGGACGAGCAGCCGGACGTCCCGCGCCCGGGCCTCCTCGAGCAGCGTGGCGACGAGCGCGTAGTTCTGGTCCAGGTCCCGCGTGAAGTTCGCGGAGACCGCTGCGACGCGGGTCACGGCGCCCGGCCTAGAGGTTGTAGGTCGAGTTGATGATGGCGCCCTTGCGGGCGTAGTGGATGAGCGCGTCCTGCACGTCGAGCGGGTGGCAGGGGATCGCGCCGGCGACGAGGTCCTCCTCGCGCAGGCCGTGCAGGGCCATGCCGAAACGGCACACGAAGACGCGGTTGCCCTCGGCGATGAACGTCTCGAGCGCGTTGTTGATGTTCTGCTCGCCGGGGAATCCCGAGTCGCCCACGGTGGGGAAGCCGCGGGTCGCCATCGCGTTGATCGTGCCCGGGCCGTAGAAGTACACGGCGGACTCGAAGCCCTTCCGCGCCGCCCGGGTCGCCTGCAGGATCGCGACGAAGCTCACGGACGACTCGTGCGCGATGCCGTGCACGAGGGTGAGGTAGGACTGGCCGGGCTCGGCCTGGTAGTCCGGGAAGACCTTCGTCGAGCCGTAGAGGCTGGTCCCCTTCGCGAGCGAGGGGTGGGCGATCTCGCCGCGGGACGTCTCGATGTTCGCGGTGATCTGGTCCTCGATCTCCTGCAGGGACGCCGGGCTCGTCTCGGTGATCGTCATGGCGGGCCTCTCGTGGGGGTGCGGGAAGGGTGCGGGAAGGGGCGGGGCGACGGGGGTGCCGTGGTCCCATCGAAGGGGCGCCGCGTTTCCCGCTGGTTTCGGCGAGAACAATGTTGCGTTTCGCCCGACCGCGGCGCCGCGCCGCCGCGAATTAACCGCCGCGCATTCCCGACGACACCCGTCGGAAACGCGGCGCGTGGTCTGCTGGCGGGCACGACCGGCCCCCCGGCGCCCCGCCCCCGCGGCGGCCCGGGGCGCGGACCGGTCCTCGCCCGTCCCGAGGAGGCCCCGTGCCCGACGCGTCGCCCGTCCTGCTCCCCGAGCTGCGCCTGCGCACCGACCTCGCCGTGCGGGGCGTCCGCATGGACGCCCCCGTGAGCCGGGGCTGCGGCGCCGGCCCGAGCGACGACGGGCACGTGGTCATCGGCGGGCTGAACGCCGCGCTGCCGCTGGACCCGACGAGCCCCTACGTCGTCCGCGACGAGCGGGTCCTGCTCGACGGCGCCGACCTCGGCCTGGAGGTCCGGCCGGTGAGCCGGCCGATGTTCTACGACCTCACCACCGCCGACGGGGTCGCCTACGAACAGATCGCCCGGCTGCACGGCCGCGACGTGCTGGCGACGACGGTGGTGCAGACCTGCATGCGCTACGACCCGGCCGAGCGCTGCCGGTTCTGCGCCATCGAGGCCTCCCTGGCGGCCGGCTCGACGGTGGCCGTGAAGACCCCGGCGCAGCTCGCCGAGGTCGCCGAGGCCGCGGTGCGTCTCGACGGCGTGCAGCAGATGGTGATGACGACGGGCACCTCCCGGGGCGCCGACCGCGGTGCCCGGCACCTCGCCCGGTGCGTCCGCGCCGTCGTCGCCGCGGTGCCCGGCCTGCCCGTCCAGGTGCAGTGCGAGCCGCCCGCCGACCTCTCCGTGCTGACGGACCTGCGGGACGCCGGCGCGGTGTCGATCGGCATCCACGTGGAGTCCATGGACGACGAGGTGCGCCGCCGCTGGACCCCCGGCAAGTCCCGGGTCCCGCTCGAGGAGTACCGCGCCGCCTGGCGCGAGGCCGTCCGGGTGTTCGGGCGCAACCAGGTCTCGACCTACCTGCTCGTCGGCCTCGGCGAGGACCCGGACCGCCTCGTCGCCGACGCGGCGGAGCTCGTCGCGATGGGCGTCTACCCCTTCGTGGTCCCGTTCCGCCCCCTGCCCGGCACGCTCGCGGTGGACGTGGACGGGGTCGGCGCGCCGGCCGCCGAGGTCGTCGAGCGGGTGAGCCGGGAGGTCGCGGCGCTCCTCGTGGCCGCGGGCATGACGAGCGACGGCCAGCGCGCCGGCTGCGCCGCCTGCGGGGCGTGCGGCCTGCTGAAGAGCGCCGGGGCCTGAGCGTGCTGAGCATCCTCGAGGGCGTGCCGGCGGCGACGTCCGCGCGGGCGGCCGTCACCGTCGGGCCCGCCGACGGCGCCGACCTGGCCGCCTACCGGGCCCTGCGGCGGGAGGTCTTCGTCGCGGAGCAGGGCCTGTTCACCGGGAGCGACCACGACGACCTCGACGACGACCCGCGCGCCGTCGTCCTCGTCGCGCGCGTGCCCGACGGCGCCGTGCTCGGCGGGGTGCGGCTGGCACCGGCCACGGACGGCGTCGACCTCGGCTGGTGGACGGGGAGCCGACTGGTGGTGCGCCACGACGCGCGGGGCGTGCGGGGTGATCAGGGCGCGGGCGGCCTCGGCGCGGCGCTCGTGCGGGCCGCGTGCGCCGAGGCGGAGAGCCGCGGGGTCCTGCGCTTCGAGGCCACCGTCCAGGCCCGGGTGGCACCGCTGTTCGACCGCCTGGGGTGGGAGCGGCTCGGCCCGTGCCGGGTCGCGGGCGCCCCGCACGAGCGGGTCCGGTGGCCCGTCGACCGCCTCGACCGCCAGGCGCGCGGCGCGAAGGCCGCCCTCGGCGGGCTGCTGGCCGGGCTCACGGGACCCGGCGCGCCGGCCGGCCTGGGCGGGGCGGGCTGGGTCGGCGACGACGGCGCGCCCGTCCCCGGCTGCGACCTCGTGGCGGTCTGCGACGCGATCGTGCCGTCCGTCGTCGAGCGGCACCCCGAGTGGGCGGGCTGGTGCTCCGTCCTCGTCAACATGAACGACCTCGCCGCCATGGGGGCGGGAGCGGTCGGGCTGCTCGACGCCGTCGGCGCGCGGGACGCGTCCTTCGCCGCCCGCGTCCTGTCCGGCCTGCGCGACGCCGCCGCCGCGTGGGGCGTCCCGGTGCTCGGCGGCCACACGCAGCTCGGCGTGCCGGCCGCGCTGGCCGTCACGGCCCTGGGCCGCACGGCGCACCCGGTCCCCGCCGGCGGCGGCCGCCCGGGCGACGCGGTGAGCCTCACCGCCGACTTGCGGGGCGGGTGGCGGCCGGGGTTCGTCGGGCAGCAGTGGGACTCCACCTCGGGCCGGCGCGCGGAGGAGCTGCGCGGCCAGCACGGCGCCGTCGCCGCCGCCCGGCCGCGCGCCGCGAAGGACGTGAGCATGGCCGGCCTCGTCGGGACGCTCGGCATGCTCGCCGAGGCCTCGGGCACCGGCGCCGTCCTCGACGTGGCCGCGGTCCCCCGCCCCGCGGCTGCGGGGCTGGCCGACTGGCTCGCGTGCTTCCCGGGCTTCGCGATGCTCACGGCCGACGCCCCGGGCGCGGGCCGCGTGCGCGCCCCGGGGGCCACGACGGCCGAGGTCGGGCGGCTCGACGACGTGCCCGGCGTCCGCCTGCGCTGGCCGGACGGCGCGCAGACCGCGGCCGTCGGCCCGGCCGTGACCCACCTCGGGCGGGCCTGAGCCGGCCGCACCCCTCAGGGCCGGCGCAGCGCCGCCCGCACCCGCAGGACCCGGGTGAGCGCCCGCGCCCAGGCCTCGGCGTCCGCCCCCGCGGCCGACCGGTCGGCACCCGGGCCGCGCCGGCCCGCCACCCCGTGCACCCCCCGCTGCACGGCGACCGTCTGCACCCGCGTGACCGCCTCGACGGCCTCCCGCCCGTGCCGGTGCCCGACGCCCGAGTCGCCCCAGCCGCCCTGCGGCGCGCCCACGGCCGACCACGCCACCGCCCACGCCTCGTTCACCCCGACGCTGCCGGCCCGCACCCGCCGCGCGAGCGCCCGCCCGCGGCGCACGTCCCGCGTCCACACGGACGCCGTGAGGCCGAAGGGCGTGTCGTTCACGGCGGCCACGGCCTCGTCGTCGGAGGCCACGGCGTGCAGCGCGACGACGGGCCCGAAGGTCTCCTCGCGGGCCAGCCGCGCCTCCGGCGGCACGTCGGCCAGGACCGTCGGGGCGTAGACGAGCGGCCCGACGTCGGTGCGCTGCTCGCCCCCCACGAGCACGCGCGCGCCGTGGCCGACGGCGTCCTCCACGTGCTCGACGACGCGCGCCAGCTGGGCCGGCGACGTCAGGGACCCCACGTCGGCGCGGTAGTCCAGGCCCACCCCCAGCCGCAGCGCCCGGGTCCGGGCCACGAGCGCGGCCGTGAAGGGCTCGAGCACGTCGCGGTGGACGTAGAGGCGCTCGGGGGCCAGGCACAGCTGGCCGGCGGCGGTGAAGCACGCCCGCACGACGCCGGCCGCGGTGGCCTCCACGTCGACGTCCTCGGCGACGTAGAGGGCGTTCTTGCCGCCCAGCTCGAGCGTCGCCGGCACGAGGCGCTCCCCCGCCCGGGCCGCGACGTCCCGGCCGGCGGCCGTCGAGCCGGTGAAGACGAGGCGGTCCACGTGGTCGACGACGGCCCGCGCCAGGTCCGGCCCGCCGACGAGGACCTGGAGCACGCCGGCGGGCAGCCCCGCGTCCTCGGCGAGCTCGGCGGCCCACAGCGCGGTGAGCGCCGTCTGGGGGTCGACGCGCAGCAGGACCGCGTCGCCGGCGACGAGGGCCGGCAGCGCGTCGCCGAGGGAGAGGCTCAGCGGGTAGTTCCACGGCGCGAGCACCCCGACGACGCCCGCGGCGTCCCGGTGGACGCGCACCTGCGTGAGCAGCGGCACGAGCGCCGCCTCGCGGCGGGGCCGCAGGTACGCCCGGGCCCGCACGGCGTAGTGCCGGGCGACGTTGGCCACGTCCGCGAGCTCCTCCGCCGCGTGCGCGCGGGCCTTGCCCGTCTCGAGCTGGAGGAGGTCGAGGCCGTCGCTCTGCCGCTCGAGGAGCAGGTCGTGCAGCCGGCGCAGGACCGCCGTCCGGGTCCGCAGCGGCGTGGCCGCCCAGCGCCGGCCCGCGGCCCGCGCGCGGCGGGCGGCGGCGGGCAGGTCGTCCGGCACCGTCTGCGGGACGGGCACGAGCGGGGCGCCGGTCAGGGGGGTGAGCGCCGCGTGGGCGGCGGCGCCGGGCGCCGCGACCACCCGGTCCAGCAGCGGCCGCAGGTCGTCGGGCTCGAGCACGTACGCCGCGAGCGGGTCGAGGTCGGGGTCGTGGAGCTCGAGGTGGGGGTCGTGCGCCATGCGCTGACGATAGGCGCACGACCCCGTCGCGAGGGGTGCGGGACCGGGCTAGAGGCCCAGCGTCCCGCGCACCTCGTCGGCGACGAGCGCGAGCACCGCGGCCCGGGCGTCCGGCGCGGAGCCCGCCGCGAGCGCGGCCGCGGCGAGCTCGCGGCACCGCTCGAGGGTGTGGTGCCGCACGGCGTACCGGACGGCGCCGATCGCCCCGGCCGACATGGACAGGCTGGTGACGCCGAGGCCGACGAGCACGAGCGCCATGAGCGGGTCGCCCGCGGACTCCCCGCAGACGCCGACGGGCTTGCCCACCTCGGCACCCGCCCGGGCGGTCGCGGCGACGAGGTCGAGCACCGCCGGCTGCCAGACGTCGAGCAGGTCGGCCAGCTCGCCGCGCAGGCGGTCCGTCGCCATGGCGTACTGCGCGAGGTCGTTCGTGCCCAGGCTGACGAAGTCGACCTCGGCGAGCACCTCCCGGGCGCGCAGGGCGGCCGCGGGCACCTCGACCATCACGCCGACGGTCCGCACGCCGGCGGCCCGGGCCCGGGCGGCGAAGTCCCGGGCCTCCGCGGCCGTGGCGATCATGGGCGCCATGACCCAGGGCTCGGCGCCCGTCTCGGCCCGGGCCTGCCCCAGGGCCGCGAGCTGGGTGTCGAGCAGCTCCGGGTGCGTCCGGACGAGCCGGTAGCCGCGGACGCCGAGCGCGGGGTTCTCCTCGTCGGGCTGCGTGGCGAACGCCAGGGGCTTGTCGGCGCCCGCGTCGAGCGTGCGCACGACGACCTTGTGCCCGGCCATCGCGCGCAGCACCCGGCCGTACGCGGCGGCCTGGTCGGCCTGCGTCGGCGCGGCGGTCCGCTCGAGGAAGAGCACCTCCGTGCGGAACAGCCCGACGCCCTCGACGCCGGGACCGGCGACACGCTCGGCGTCCTCGGCGGTGCCGATGTTCGCCAGGAGGGCGACGGCGTGGCCGTCGGCGGTGGCGCCGGGGGCGGTGTCCTCCGCGAGCGCGGCGTCGCGGGCGGCGCGGCGCTCCACGTCGGCGCGCAGGGCGTCGTCGGGCTCCACCGTGAGGGTCCCGGCGGCGGCGTCGACCGCCGCGAGGGCGCCCTCGGGGACGTCGGTGGCGCCCGTCACGCGCACGAGGCACGGGAGCCCGAGCTGCCCGGCGATGATCGCCGTGTGCCCCGTGGGGCCGCCGAGCTCGGTGACGATCGCCAGGACCTTGGCCAGGTCGAGCGCGGCGGTGTCGGCGGGCGCCAGGTCCTCCGCGACGACGACGGAGGGCTCGTGCAGCTCGGGGACGCCGGGCGCCGGCAGGCCCAGGGCCGCCGCGACGACGCGGTCGCGCACGGAGCGCAGGTCGGTGACGCGCTCGGCGAGGTAGCCGCCGGCCGCCTCGAACATCGCCGCGAACTGCGCCACGACCGCGTCGACCGCCGCGACGGGCGGCTGGCCCGCGTCGACCTTCGCGAGCACCTGGCTGCGCAGCGCGTTGTCCGCGGCCATCTGCGCGGTGGCCGCGAGCACCTCCTGCACGGTGCCGGTGGCGCGGGACGCCTGCTCCCGCAGCCCCGCCGCGACGGAGGCGAACGCCGCCTCGAGCGCGGCCCGGGTCGCGGCCGCGTCGGCCGGCACGCCGTCGACGAGGACCGCGGCGTCGGCGGGCACCGCCGGGGCGGCCCGCACCTGCGCGACCGGTCCGACGACGGCGCGCCGGCCGACCCCCACGCCCCGCAGGACGTGGTGCCCGGCGCCGGGGTGCCCCTCGGTGGGGGCCACCGGCGTGGGCGTGGTCACGCCCCCGCCCCGTCCTCGGCGTCGAGGTCGCGGCTGAGGAGCTCGACGAGACCCTCGAGGGCGGCGTCGGCCCCGTCGCCGTCGGCTCGCAGAGTGACCTCCTCGCCGCCCGGCACGCCCAGCGACATGACGTAGAGGATGCTCGTCGCGTCCACGGGGTCCCCCCCGGCCTTCGCGATGGTCACGGGCAGGCCCGTGGCGGCCGCGGCCTGGGTGAAGAGCATGGCGGGGCGGGCGTGCAGCCCGACCCGGGACGCGACGACGACGGTGCGCTCGGCCATGAGGTTCCTGTCCTCCTGCCGCCCGGGAGCGGCGGTGCTCGGTGGGTGCTGCTCGACTGTAGGGGTGCGGCGGCGCCGGCGGGGGTCGCCGGCGCCGCGGGGTCCTGCGCAGGGTCTGCGGGGAGGACCGCCCGGGCGGGCGGGGGTCAGCGCGCCGCGACGAGGGGCTCGGCCCCGACGTCCGCGGCCTCGGGGTCCTTGCCGTGCCCCAGGCTCTTGACGACGACGATCGCCACCGTGCTGACCGCCGTGCCGACGAGCAGCGCGAGCAGGAACAGCAGCGGCGAGCTGATGAGCGGCGTCACCCAGAACCCGCCGTGGGGGGCCAGCACGCCGGAGCCGAACGCCATGGTGAGGCCGCCGGTGACGGCGCCGCCGACCATGAAGGACGGGATGAGGCGCAGGGGGTCGGCCGCGGCGAAGGGGATGGCGCCCTCGGAGATGAAGGACAGCCCCAGGAGGTAGGCCGACTTCCCGGACTCGCGCTCGGACTCCGTCCACAGCTTCGGCCGCAGCGTCGTCGCCAGGGCGACGGCCAGCGGGGGGACCATGCCGGCCGCCATGACGGCCGCCATGATCCGGGCCTCGGTGCTCGCGGAGGAGGTCGCGTTCGCCAGGCCCGTCGTCGCGAAGACGTAGGCCACCTTGTTGAGGGGGCCGCCGAGGTCGAAGCACATCATGAGCCCGAGGACGATCCCCAGCGGGACGAGCGCGGTGGTGCCCAGGCCGCCGAGCCACGAGGACAGGCCGTCGTTGATCGCCTTCATGGGCGGGCCGACGACGAGGATCGTCAGCGCGCCGGTGACGAGCGTGGCCACGAGCGGGATGACGACCACCGGCATGACGCCGCGGACGCCCTTGGGGACCTTGCGGGTGGCCAGCCACAGCGCGAGGAAGCCGGCGAGGAAGCCCGTGACGATGCCGCCGAGGAAGCCGGCGCCGACGAGGCCCGCCAGGGTGCCGCCGACGAAGCCGGGCACGAGGCCGGGCCGGTCGGCGATGGCGTAGGCGATGTAGGCCGACAGCGCGGGGACGAGGAACCCGAAGGCCGTCGCGCCGATCTGGAAGAGCAGGACCGCCCAGTGCTGGAGGTTGCCCCACTCGAAGGCCGTCCACAGCACGGTCCGGTCGACCGCCGTCACCTCGATCGCGCCGTTCTCGTCCCACGCCACGGAGGCGAGCATGAAGCCCAGGGCGATGAGGATCCCGCCCGCGGCGACGAACGGGATCATGTACGAGACGCCGGTCATGAGGTACTGGCGGATGCGCGAGCCGACCCCGACCTGCCGCGCGGGGGCGGCGGCGACGGGCGCCGGGGTGGCACCGGCGGCGGGGGCGCCCGAGGCCTGGGCGGCCTCGACGGCGGCGACGGCCTGGGCGAGCACGCCGGGGGCGTCGTGCACGGCCTTCTTCACGCCGACGTCGACGAACGGCTTGCCGGCGAACCGGCCCTTGTCGCGGACCTCGAGGTCGGCGGCGTAGATGACCCCGTCCGCGGCGGCGACGACCGCCGGGTCGAGCGGGACGGTGCCGGCGGACCCCTGGGTCTCGACCTGGACGTCGTGGCCGGCGGCCCTGCCGGCCTGCTCCAGGGCCTCGGCGGCCATGTAGGTGTGGGCGATCCCCGTGGGGCACGAGGAGACGGCGACGAACTTCACGGGACGACGACCTCTCGGGTGACGATGTCGGCGACGGTGGCGGCGTCGGGGGCCTCGAGCAGCGAGGTCCGGAAGGACGCGTGCACCAGGCGGCGGGCCAGGGCGGCCAGGATCTTCAGGTGCGCCTCGTCGCCCGCGGCGGGTGCGGCGATGAGGAAGACGAGCTGCGCGGGGCCGTCGGGCGCCCCCCAGTCGACGCCCCGGGACAGCTTGCCCACGGCGAGGCTGGGCACGGTCACGTGCTCCGAGCGCGCGTGCGGCAGGCCCACGCCGCCGGGCATCCCGGTCGGCATCTGCGCCTCCCGGGCCCGGACGTCGGCGAGGAAGCCGGCGGCGTCGGTCACGCGGCCGGCGGCCGCGAGCTTGTCCACGAGGAGGCGCGTGGCCTCGTCGCGGTCGGCGGCCACGAGGTCGACGGCGACCAGGTCGGCGGTGATGAGAGGGGTGCTCACGACAGCTCCTTGAGGGCGAGACGGCGGTCGGGCTCCGGCAGCACGCGCACCTCGTCGAGGTGGACGTCGGCCGGGGTCGGGGTGGCGGTGCCGGGCAGCAGGACCGCGGCGCGGCCCCAGGCCACGGCGGTCCGCAGGCGGTCGGCGGGGGCGGCGTCGGGCCGCTCGTCGGCCAGGTAGCCGGCGAGGGTGGTGTCCCCCGCGCCGACGGTGGAGGCGGGCACGAGCGGCGGGCCGCCCGCCCACCAGGAGCCCTCGCCGCGGACGAGGAGGGCGCCGTGCGCGCCGAGGGAGACGAGCACCGACGCGGTGCCGCGGGCGATGACCTCGCGCGCGGCGTCGACGACGTCGCCCACCGTGACGAGGTCACGCCCGACGAGCTCGGCGAGCTCCTCGTCGTTCGGCTTGACGAGGTCGAGGCCGCCCGCGCGCACCGCGGCGGCCAGGGCCGGGCCCGAGGTGTCGAGCACGAGCGGGACGCCGTGGCGCCCGGCCAGGGCGGCGACCCGGGCGAAGAGGTCGGCGCCGGCGCCGGCGGGCAGGCTGCCCGCACCGACGAGGGCCCGCGGACCGAGGGCGAGCTGGCCCTCCACCGCGGCGAGCAGGGCGTCGACCTCGGCGGGCGCGAGCGGGGCGCCGGGGGCGTTGACCTTCGTCGTGCCCCGGCCGCGCTCCACCAGCGTGAAGTTCGACCGCGTGGCGCCGGTGACCGGCACCGCGACGACGGGCACGCCGACCTCCGCGAGCAGGGCGACGAGGTGCGCCCCGTCGGCGCCGCCCGTGGGCAGCACCGCGGTGGAGGCGACCCCCTGCGCGACGAGGGCGCGGGAGACGTTGATGCCCTTGCCGCCCGGGTCCACGTGCGCGGCGACGGCCCGGTTGACCTCGCCGAGCTCGAGCGTCTCGACGTCGAGCGCCCGGTCCAGGGAAGGGTTCGGGGTCAGGGTGACGATCACGCGCGCACCACCCGGGGGCCGGCGGCCTCGATCTCGTCGACGAGGTCGGCGTCGACCGCGTCGTCGGTGATGACCGTGTCGATCTCCGCGAGCGTGGCCACGCGGGCGAACTCCGTGCGGCCGATCTTCGTGTGGTCGGCCAGGACCACCGTGCGGCGGGCGGCGCCGACGAGGGCGCGCTTGACCGCGGCCTCCGCCAGGTCCGGCGTCGTCAGGCCCCGCTCGACCGTCAGCCCGTTCGTGCCGAGGAAGGCCACGTCCGCGTGGATGTCCTGCAGGGCCCGCTCGGCCCAGGAGCCGACGGCGGCCAGCGTGCGGCCGCGGACGGTCCCGCCGACGAGGTGCAGGGTGAGGTTGGGGCGGGTGGCCAGGACGGTGGCCACCGGCAGGGCGTGCGTGACGACCGTGAGCTCGCGGTCGGTGGGCAGGAGCTCGGCCAGGCGCACCGTGGTGGTGCCCGCGTCGAGGATGACCGCGCCGCCGTCGGGCAGCTCCTCGAGCGCCGTCTTGGCGATGCGCTCCTTCTCGCCCGAGAGGACCCGCTCGCGGTCGGCGATGCCCGGCTCGATGCCGAGCCGCTCGACGGGGATCGCCCCGCCGTGGACCCGACGCACGAGGCCGTGGCGCTCGAGCGCGGTGAGGTCCCGGCGGACGGTCTCCGCGGTGACGTCGAGCTCGGCGGCGAGGCTGGTCACGTCCACGCGGCCGCGCTGACGGGCCCACACCAGGATCTGCTGGTGGCGCTCCGGTGCGTACACATCGACTCCGTCGTCTCGGGGCGCCTCCCGCGGCGCCTTCGGGAGCACTCTCCCCTCCGGGACGGTCGATGTCAATGCAGAACGGGCACAATCGGGTCTGAAACCACATCCTGTCCCGTTCGTCCCGCTTCGGTTCGTCCGGATCGCCCCGGTTCAGGCGTGGGAGCGCTCCGTCCGTGCCCGACCGGGCGCGCGCCACCCCGGTCGGGCACGACGGGGCGGACGACGCCGGGGCCGGCCCGGGCGGCCGGGACGCCGCTACTCCCCCCGTGCGACGACGTCCGCGAGCGGGCGCCGGGGGGTCCGGGCGGCGCGCGGGGCGGACGTCGCCCCGGCCCCCGCGGCGCCGTCCCCGGCCGCGGGGACCCCGACGCGCAGCACCTGCCCGACGGACGCGTCCCCCCCGAAGAGGGCCGAGGCCGCCACCCGCGCCGCCGGGTCCTCGACGACCTGGCCGAGCACGCCGACGGCGAGGCCCCGCACGGTCGCGGCGAGCGCGACCCGCTGGAGCGCCATGCCCGTCGCGAACCAGGCGGGCGCGTCGTCCTGCGCCGTGGTGAGCACGAGCAGCTGCGGGGCGGCCTCGAACGCGACCGCGCCGGGCGGCGTCCGGTCGACGTCGACGCTGCGCGAGAAGTCGCGGCCCGGCACGCGCCCCGAGGAGTCGCGCGGCCCGAACGCCGCCGGCGGGACGCCCCGCCCGTCCGTCACGTGCGCCCACCGGTCGAGCTCCGCGAGGTAGGCCGGGTCGTCGCGCCACCGGGCGTCGACCGCGGCCGTGAGGTCGAGCAGGCGCGCCGCGGCCTCGTCGGCCAGGGCGTGCACGGCGACGGGGACGACGCCCGGGGCCAGCCGGGCCGCCGCCCGCAGGTCGTCCAGCGCCCCCTCGGGCAGCGGCCCGGGCAGCGGGGCGCGCGAGGTGCGCCGGTGCGGGATCGCGTCGTGCAGGGCCACGAGGCCGGGGGGCGCGACGCGGGCGGGCCGGTCGGCGCCGCACCGCACCTCGGCGACGGCGCCGCCCCCGGGTTCCGCGACCGTCCGCCCCGCGCGCAGGTGGACGACGACCTCGACGTCGCGCCCCAGCCGGCGGCGCAGGCCGATCTCGAGGTTGGCCGTGGCGGCGCCGAGCGAGGCGAGCGCCCACCGCCCGTCGGGGTCGACCACCGCGGGCCGCGGCGCGTCGTCGAGGTGCACCTCGACCGTGCTCGGCCCCACGACGAACCGCCAGGGCTGGCTGTTGTGGACGGACGCGGCGAGGGTGGCGTCGCGCACCGCCTCGGCGACGGCGCCGAACCGGCGGGAGACGTCCTTGAGCGGTCGGTGCATGCCCTCGACCCTAGCCACGGGCCGCGGCCCGGACCCCGGACGGAGGTCCCGCCGCGGCCGGGCCCCGGGCGCGGTCAGCGCGCGGCGGGCGGCGCCGTCATGGCGAGCACGTCGAGCGCCGTGTCCAGCTGCTCCTCGGTGAGGTCGCCGCGCTCCACGTGGCCGAGGTCGAGCACGGCCTGGCGGATCGTCAGGCCGGACGTCACCGCGTGCTTGGCGATCTTCGCGGCGGCCTCGTAGCCGACGATCCGGTTGAGCGGGGTGACGATGGAGGGCGAGGACTCGGCGAGCGCGCGGCAGCGCTCCACGTTCGCCGTGATCCCGACGACGCACTTGTCGGCCAGGTGCTCCGAGGCCCGCGCGAGGAGCGTGATCGACTCCAGGAGGTTGCGGGCGGAGACGGGCAGCATGACGTTGAGCTCGAAGGAGCCCGAGGACCCCGCGAAGACGATGGCCGCGTCGTTCCCGACGACCTGGGCCGCCACCTGCAGCACCGCCTCGGGGATGACCGGGTTGACCTTGCCCGGCATGATCGAGGAGCCCGGCTGCAGGTCCGGCAGGGCGATCTCGCCGAGGCCGGCGCGCGGGCCGGACCCCATCCAGCGCAGGTCGTTGCAGACCTTCGTGAGGGAGACGGCGACGGTCCGCAGCGCGCCGGAGGTCTCGACGAAGGAGTCCTGCGCGCTCTGCGCCTCGAAGTGGTTGGCGGCCTCGACGAACGGCAGGCCCGTGTGCTCCGCGACGAGCGCGATGACGCGCTGCGGGAAGCCGGGCGGGGTGTTGATGCCCGTGCCGACCGCGGTGCCGCCCAGCGGGAGCTCGGCGAGGCGCGGCAGCACCCCGCGCACCCGGTCGATGCCCAGGCGCACCTGCGCGGCGTACCCGCCGAACTCCTGGCCGAGGGTGACGGGGGTGGCGTCCATGAGGTGCGTGCGCCCCGACTTCACGACGTCGGCGAACTCCGCCGCCTTCGCCTCGAGCGCCTCCGCCAGGTGGGCCAGGGCGGGGAGCAGCTCGTGCTCGACCGCGCCGTAGGCGGCGATGTGGATGGAGGCCGGGAACACGTCGTTCGAGGACTGGGAGGCGTTGACGTGGTCGTTGGGGTGCACCGGGGCGCCGAGGGCCTCCGAGGCCAGCGTCGCCAGGACCTCGTTCGTGTTCATGTTCGAGCTCGTGCCCGACCCGGTCTGGAAGACGTCCACGGGGAACTGGTCGGCCCAGCGCCCGGCGACGACCTCGTCGGCGGCGGCGACGATCGCCTCGGCCATGTCCTGCGCCAGGATGCCGCGCTCGGCGTTGGCGAGCGCGGCGGCCCGCTTCACCTCGGCCAGGGCCGCGACGTGGTGCCGCGGCAGCCCCTGGCCCGAGATCGCGAAGTTCTCCACGGCCCGCTGGGTCTGCGCGCGGTAGCGCGCCGCGACCGGCACCCGCACCTCCCCCATCGTGTCGTGCTCGACCCGGTACCCGGGCTCGGACGTCTGCGGGGTCTGCTGGCTCATGGAGGGCCCTCCGGTGCGGTTCGCGCCGCTCAGCGCGGCTGGTACGGGGAGACGACGACCTCGACGCGCTGGAACTCCTTGAGGTCGGAGTAGCCCGTGGTCGCCATCGCGCGGCGCAGGGCGCCGACGAGGTTGAGGGTGCCGTCGGCGGTGCTGCCGGGGCCGAAGAGGACCTGCTCGAGCGTCCCCACCGTGCCGACGTGGACCCGCTCCCCGCGCGGCAGCTGCGGGTGGTGCGCCTCCGGGCCCCAGTGCCAGCCGTCGCCGGGGGCCTCCGAGGCGCGGGCGAGGGCGGCGCCGAGCATCGCGGCGTCGGCGCCGCACGCGATGGCCTTCACGAGGTCGCCCGAGCGGCCCACCCCGCCGTCGGCGATGACGTGGACGTAGCGGCCGCCGGACTCGTCGAGGTAGTCGCGGCGCGCGGCGGCCACGTCGGCGACGGCCGAGGCCATGGGGGCGTGGATGCCGAGCGTGGTGCGCGTGGTGTGGGCCGCGCCGCCGCCGAAGCCCACGAGCACTCCGGCCGCGCCCGTGCGCATGAGGTGCAGCGCGGCGGTGTAGGTGGACGCGCCGCCGACGATGACCGGCACGTCGAGCTCGTAGATGAAGCGCTTGAGGTTCAGCGGCTCCGCGCGTGCCGACACGTGCTCGGCCGAGACGGTCGTGCCGCGGATGACGAAGAGGTCGACGCCCGCGTCGACGACGGTCCGCCAGTGCTCCTGGGTCCGCTGCGGCGACAGGGCCCCCGCGACGACGACGCCCGCCGCACGCACCTGCCGGATGCGCTCCGTGATGAGCTCCGGCCGGATCGGCGCCGCGTACAGCTCCTGCATCCGCGCGGTGGCGACGGACGGCTCGAGCGTGGTGATCTCCGCCAGGTGCGGCTCGGGGTCCTCGTACCGGGTCCACAGGCCCTCGAGGTCGAGGACGCCGAGGCCGCCGGCGTTGCCGAGCGCGACCGCGGTGGCGGGGCTGACGACGGAGTCCATGGGGGCGGCGAGGATCGGCAGGCCGAAGTGGTAGGCGTCGATCTGCCAGCCGACGGAGACCTCCTCGGGGTCGCGCGTGCGGCGGGAGGGGACGACGGCGACGTCGTCGAAGGAGAAGGCCCGGCGGCCCCGCTTCCCGCGGCCGATCTCGATCTCGTTGCTCACGGCGCCCAGGCTACCGGCGCGCCTCCGCCGGTCCGCACGCCGCCAGGGGCCCCCGGCGGCGGCCGACGGGCGACGGCGCTCCCGCGGCGCGGCGGGGGCGGCGGCGTGTGGGTGGTCGGTGCGAGGCTCGGTCGCGGCGACAGGAGGACGACGTGAGCAGCACGGCGGGCACCACGACCGGCACCACGACCGGCACCACGACGGGCACGACGACGGGCACGACGACGGGCACGACGACGGGCACGACGACGGGCACGGGTGCCGGCGCGGCGCGCACAGCGGCGGCACGGCGGCTGCGGCGGCTGCGGCGGCGGGCGTGGACCGCGGTGTCCCGGGCGGTCCTGCGGGTCGTCCTGCACCGGGTGCCGCGGCGGTCGTGGCTGCGCGGGCCGCTCCTGGGGTTCGACACGGAGACGACGGGCGTCGACGTGGCCCGGGACCGCATCGTCTCGGCCGCGCTCGTCGAGCGGGACGCGTCGGGGACCCGCACCCGCACCTGGCTCCTCGACCCGGGCGTGCCCATCCCGGCGGCGGCCGCGGGCATCCACGGCATCACCACGGAGACCGCCCGCGCGCAGGGACGCCCCGCCCCCGAGGCGCTCGAGGAGATCGCCGCCGGCCTCGCCGCGGCGCTGCGGCGCGGCGTGCCCGTCGTGGCGTACAACGCCCTGTTCGACCTGTCGCTGCTCGACGCGGAGCTGCGCCGGCACGGGCTGGCGACGCTGCACGAGCGCCTCGGCCGGCCCGTCGGGCCGGTGCTGGACCCCTTCGTCCTCGACCGGGCCGTGGACCGCTACCGCCGGGGCAAGCGGCGCCTGGTGGACCTGTGCCGGCACTACCGCGTGGTGGAGGACGGCGCCCTGCACACCGCGGACGTCGACGTGGTCGCGACCCTCGACGTCCTCGCCCGCATCGCCCGGCGCTTCCCGCGGCTCGCGCGGCTGGACCCCGCGGCCCTGCACGCGCTCCAGGAGCGCTCGCACCGGGCGTCCGTCGACCGCCGGGAGGCGTGGCTCGCCGAGCGGGGTGCGCCCGCGCCCGACCCGGCCGCAGCACGCGCGGCCCGGCAGTGGCCCCTCGCCGTGGACGCGGGCCGTCCCGCCCCGGGTCAGCGGCCGGTGTAGTTCGGCGCCTCGACCGTCATCTGGATGTCGTGCGGGTGGGACTCCTTGAGCCCCGCCGGCGTGATCCGGATGAAGCGGCCGCGCTGCTGCAGCTCGGGCAGGGTGTGCGCGCCCACGTAGAACATGGACTGCTGCAGGCCGCCGACGAGCTGGTGCGCCACCGCGGCCAGCGGGCCCCGGTAGGGCACCTGGCCCTCGATGCCCTCGGGGACGATCTTCTCGTCGGAGGCGACGTCCGCCTGGAAGTAGCGGTCCTTGGAGTAGGAGACGCGGCCGCGGGAGGCCATGGCGCCCAGCGAGCCCATGCCCCGGTAGTGCTTGTACTGCTTGCCGTTGACGAAGACGAGGTCGCCGGGCGACTCGTCGCAGCCGGCCAGCAGCGAGCCGAGCATGACGGTGTCGGCGCCCGCCACGAGCGCCTTGGCGATGTCGCCGGAGTACTGCAGGCCGCCGTCGCCGATGACGGGCACGCCCGCCGGACGGCACGCCTGCGCGGCGTCGTGGATGGCGGTCACCTGGGGCACGCCGACGCCGGCGACGACGCGCGTGGTGCAGATGGACCCGGGCCCGACGCCCACCTTCACGGCGTCGGCCCCGGCCTCGACGAGGGCGGCCGCGCCGGCGGTCGTGGCGACGTTGCCGCCGATGACCTGGACGTGCGTCATGCCGGGGTCGGCCTTGAGGCGGCGGACCATGTCGAGCATGAGCCGGGCGTGCCCGTTGGCGGTGTCGACGACGAGCACGTCCACGCCGGCCTCCACGAGCGCGGTCGCCCGCTCCCAGGCGTCGCCGAAGAACCCGATGGCGGCACCGACCCGGAGCCGGCCCTCGTCGTCCTTCGTCGCCGTGGGGTACTGCTCGGACTTCACGAAGTCCTTGACGGTGATGAGGCCCGCGAGCGCGCCCGCGCCGTCGACGAGCGGCAGCTTCTCCACCTTGTGCTTGGCGAGCAGCGCGGCGGCGTCCTCGCGCGCGATGCCGACGGGCGCGGTCACCAGCGGCATCGCCGTCATGACGTCCCGCACGCGCAGGGCGTCCCAGCGGTCCGCCGGGACGAAGCGCAGGTCGCGGTTCGTGATGATGCCCAGGAGGCGGTTCGCGTCGTCGACGACGGGCAGGCCCGAGACGCGGTAGGTGCCGCAGAGGCGGTCGAGCTCGGTGAGCGTCGCGTCGGGGCCCACGGTCACGGGGTCGGTGATCATGCCGGACTCGGAGCGCTTGACGCGGTCGACCTGGTGGGCCTGGTCCGCGATGGACAGGTTGCGGTGCAGGATGCCGATCCCGCCCTGGCGCGCCATGGCGATGGCCATGCGCGCCTCGGTCACCGTGTCCATGGCGGCGGACAGCAGCGGCACCCGGACGGAGATCTCCCGCGTGAGCCGCGCGGTCGTGTCGACCTCGCTCGGGATGACGTCCGTCTCGCCGGGCAGCAGCAGGACGTCGTCGTACGTGAGGCCCGTGCGGGCGAACGGGTCAGCGGGCGGTGCGGTCCAGGGGGCGCCGGGCTCCGTCATGGCACGAGGATACGTGCGCCCGCCGGGCCCGGACGCCCGTGGGCCGCACCCCGGACGGGGTGCGGCCCACGGTGCGGGCGTGCGGCGGACCGGTCAGCGGATGAGCCCCCGGCGCAGCCCGATGGCGACCGCCTGGGCGCGGTCGGCCGCCCCCAGCTTGCGGAACAGGCGACGCGCGTGCGTCTTGATCGTGTCCTCGGACAGGAACAGGCTCTGCCCGATCTGCGAGTTGGACTGGCCGTTGCTCATGCCGACGAGCACCTCGACCTCGCGCTTCGTGAGGACGACCACCTGGCCGTCGCTGGAGACGGCGCTGGCGCCCTGCGTCGCCGCCGGGCCCTGCTCCGCCGGGCCCACGGGCCGCGGCGTCGGGACGCCCGCCCCGGGGTGCAGCACGGGCGCGGCGCCGGACGGCAGGGGCCGCGGCGCGTGGCCGTGCCCGTTGGCCGCGCCCATGGCGGACGGCGAGGCCATCACGTGGGCCGCGACGGCGGCGAGCTCGGCCCGCCCCACCTCGGGGGCCAGGAAGCCGCGGGCGCCGAGCGCCAGCGCCTTGTCCAGGCTCTCCGAGTCGTCGGGCATCGCGAGCAGGACGACCGCCGTCGTCGGCGACAGCGCCCGCAGCGCGCGGACCGCGTCCACCGCGCCCGGCGCCCCGATGTGCGCGTCGAGCAGCACGACGGTCGGCGGCGTGCGCCGGACCAGAGCCACCAGCTCGTCGACCGTCCCCGCCGCGCGCACCGGCGTGAGCGCCGGGACGCCGACCGATGTCACGACGAGGCGTTCGCGGATGAGCGCCGAGCTGTGGCAGATCACCACTCCCGCCATCATGACCTCCCCTGGGTGCGGCCCGGCGTCTCCGGGCACCTGTGCCGTCCTCATCGGCGGCCGCGACGCACCTCTGAGCCGGTCCTCCTCCCCCACGGTGCGGCAGACGGGTGACAGCCCTGGCATGGTGCGGAGCCGACCCCGTCCCGGCGCAAGCGGTGGGGGCGGCGTTCACCCGTCAGAGGGAGGGTGAGATCAGCCGTCCGCGACGCCGGCCGGGGTCCCGGGCACCGGTGGTACCGCCAGCACCTCGTGCAGCGCCCCGCTGAAGGACCGGGTGCGGTGCACCGCCCGTCCCCAGGGCATGCGCTCCGCGGCGCCGTCCGGCACGAGGAGGAACTGGGGGACGTCGGGGTGCTCGTCGGCGAGCCGCTCCACGACGTCCGCGGGGAGGTCGGGACGCCGGCTGACGACGACGACCGCGCTGGGACGGGTCATGACGGCGAGCTCGGTGACCTGGTGCGGGCGCACCGGGCCGGACACCACGCGGGCGTCGCGTCCCCGGGAGGCCAGGGCGGCGGCGAGCGCGTGGACGAGCAGCGGCCGCTCCTCGCCGGCGGGCACGAGCAGCAGCACGACGGGTGCGCCGGGCGCGGGCAGCCCGACCACCCGGGCGCGCAGGACCCCGAGGGCGGCGCACCGCAGGACCGTCGCGGCCTCGACGCCGGGCCGGTCGACCTCCGTGCGCCGGGCCAGCGCCGCGGCGGCCGGCTCGACGAGTGCCGTCCACCACCGCTCCACGTCCCCCTGGCGGCCGAGGTCGAGCAGGGCCGCGCACCGCGCCTCGTCGCCGACCACGGCGGCGTCCACGACGGCCTGGGGAGTCGCGGTGCCACGGGCTGCGGGCACGCGGGGCGCGGTGGCCCAGTGGTGGGCGACCGCCGCACCGGCGACGGGCTCCCCCGCGGCGCCGGGTGCGGCCGGGGCCGCGGGAGCCCCGTCGGCCGCCGCACCACCGCCGGCCGCGAGGAGCGCGGCGACCCCGTCGAGCTCCGGCGCGGCCGCCCCACCGGGGTCCACCTCGACGAGCTCGGCCTCCCGGGCGGCGCGCGCGGCGTCGGCGGGGGCCACACCGTCCAGGGTGAGGCGGCGCATGACGAGGAGGCGCTCCACGTCCTGCGGGGAGTAGCGGCGGTGCGCGCCGGCGGTGTGGTCCGAGGGCCCCAGCCCGTAGCGGCGGTCCCAGGTGCGCAGCGTCGCCGGCGCCACCCCGAGGCGCTGCGCGACCGCGGCGACGGCGAGCCCCGGCGCGAGCGTCTCGCGCCCCTCGGGAGGGGCGACGTCGTCGGTCCTGGGCACCGCTCGATCATGCCAGCCGCCCGCCGCGGCGGCCCGGGGACGTGCAACGGTTCACCCGGTCCTGCAGTTGGTCGTGAACAGGGTCTTGAACAACCTCTGGCGCGGTTGTAGCGTTCCGGTCAGGCCCTGGGGGTCGCGCTCGAACCCGAGGCGCGCACGGGGCAGCAGCACGCGGAGCAACGAGGAGGACGACATGGCGGAGATCTCGCGCCTGCCCGGGCCGGTCATGGACCTGTGGGAGTGGCAGTTCGAGGGCGCCTGCCGCGAGGCGGACCCCACCCTGTTCTTCCACCCCGAGGGCGAGCGCGGTGCCGCCCGCCGCCGCCGCGCCGAGGCGGCCAAGGCCGTGTGCGCCACCTGCCCCGTCATCGAGCAGTGCCGCAAGCAGTCCCTCTCCGTCCGCGAGCCCTACGGCGTGTGGGGCGGCCTCTCCGAGGACGAGCGCTCGGAGATCCTCGCGCAGCAGTCGGGGCGTCGCGCGGTCGTCTGACCGCCGGCTGTACGTCCCGAGAACGGCAGGAGCCCCCGTCCGCACGGACGGGGGCTCCTCGCGTTCCTCCGCGGACGTCGGCCCGGGAACGGCAGGAGCCCCCGTCCACAGGGACGGGGGCTCCTGCCGTTCCGGCTGCGGGGCGGGGCCCCGCGGCGGGTCACTTGGTGACGACCGCCAGGATGTCGCGCGCGGAGAGGATGAGGTACTCCTCGCCGTTGTACTTGACCTCGGTGCCGCCGTACTTGGAGTAGACGACGACGTCGCCCACCGCCACGTCGAGCGGGACGCGGTTGCCGTTGTCGTCGATGCGCCCGGGGCCGACGGCGAGGACCGTGCCCTCCTGCGGCTTCTCCTTGGCGCTGTCCGGGATGACCAGGCCGAAGGACGTGGTCTGCTCGGCCTCGAGCGTCTGGACCAGGATGCGGTCCTCGAGCGGCCGGATGCCGACCTTGGACTCCGTGGAGACCGTCATGACGGACCTCCCCTTCTCACGTGTGAGGAACTGCTGGCGGATGTCGGTGCCGCACGTCGGGCCGCCGTCGTCGCGGGTGCCGGGACCTCTCGCACGGTCGGCACCCGCAGGGCGGGTGCCACGGGTTCACTGTAGGAAGGCGTTAGCACTCGGTCAAGGCGAGGGCCAGGAGCGGTGCCGCCGGACGGGGGCGGCCCGCCGTGGGAGGATCGCGCCCGTGGACGCCGACGGCCTGGCCCAGCTGCTCTCCCCGCAGGGGTGGGCGCTGCTGCAGGCCCTGCCCCCGTACGACGACGCGCGGGCGATGGCCCTCTCCGAGCGCCTGCGGGCCGACGGCGCGGACCCCGCCCTCGTTGCCGCCGCGCTCACGCAGTCGCGCCTGCGCCAGCGGGCCCGGGCGAAGTTCGGGGAGTTCGCCGACGGGATGCTCCTGACGCCGGCCGGCCTGGAGCAGGCGACGCGGCTCGTCGTCGCCGCCCGGCACGCGGGGCGCTACCGCGACGCCGGCCTCATGCACGTCGCGGACCTCACCTGCGGCATCGGGGCCGACAGCCTCGCCCTGGCGGGCGTGGGGCTGCGCGTGCTGGCGGTCGAGCAGGACGAGACGACCGCGGCGCTGGCGACCGTGAACCTGCGCCACTTCCCCGAGGCGGTCGTCCGCCACGGGGACGGCCTGGCGGTCGACCTCGCGGCGGAGGGCGTCGACGGGGTGTACGCCGACCCCGCCCGCCGCACCGGCGCCGGCAGCCGCGTGTTCGACCCCGGCGCGTGGACGCCGCCGCTCGACGCCGTCCTGGCCCTGCGCGCGCGGGTGCCGGCGCTGGGCGTCAAGCTCGGCCCCGGCGTGCCGCACGGCGCCCTGCCCGCCGACGCGGAGGCGCAGTGGGTCTCCGTGGACGGGGACGTCGTCGAGGTCGGCGTCTGGTGCGGGCCGCTGGCCCCGGACGGGCCCGGCCGCAGCGCGCTGCTCCTGCGGACGGGCGAGCGGGCGGGGTCGTACCTCGTCGCCACGACGGACCCGGCGCGCCTGGCACCGCCGGAGGTGGGGCCCGTCGGCGCCTACCTCCACGAGCCCGACGGGGCCGTGGTGCGCGCGGGGCTCGTCGCCCGGGTCGCCGAGGAGGTGCACGGACGGCTCGTCGACCCGACGATCGCCTACGTGACCACCGACGCACCGACCACCACCCCGGCGGCGACGGCGTACCGCGTCCTCGACACGCTGCCCTTCGGCCTCAAGCCGCTGCGGGCCTACCTGCGCACCCGCGGGGTCGGCCGGCTCACCATCAAGAAGCGCGGCACGGCGGTCGTGCCCGAGCAGCTGCGGCGCCAGCTCGACCTGCACGGCGAGGCGGAGGCGACGATCGTGCTCACCCGCGTCGCGGGCCGCCAGCACGTGCTCGTGGTGGAGCCCCTCTGATGGCGTCGCCGGCCCGCATCGACTTCGCCGCCTCCGAGCGCTCGACGGTGGGGCTGGAGTGGGAGCTCGCCCTCGTCGACGTCGACTCGGGCGACCTGCGGCAGGCCGCCGAGGCGATCTTCGCGACCGTCGCCCCGGGCGAGGGCGACCGCTGGCGCCTCACGCCGGAGCTCCTGCTCAACACCGTGGAGCTGTCGTCGGGCAAGAGCCGCACCATCGCGGAGGCCACGGCCGACCTCGCCGCCGGGGTCGAGGCCGTGACGCGGGCGGCCGCCCCCC